>NZ_JADDIX010000077.1:233746-386848 GCF_015070855.1 Pseudomonas lopnurensis | reverse complement strand
CAGCGGCACTTGCGCCACCCCCATCGGGTCGCGCCACCGAGCGGGGCCCTGGTGGATGAAAAAAGCGTCATCCACCCTACGGGCTGATGCAATGACGGCGGCTTGGCTCTACGTAGGGTGGATGACGCTTCACCCATCCACCATTGCGGGTTGGAAATGGCTGGGCGCAGCGGCACTTGCGCCACCCCATCGGGTCGCGCCACCGAACGGGGTCCTGGTGGATGAAAAAAACGTCATCCACCCTACGGGCTGATGCAATGACGGCGGCTTGGCTCTACGTAGGGTGGATGACGCTTCACCCATCCACCANNGCGGGTTGGAGGTGGATGGACGCAGCGGCACTTGCGCCACCCCCATCGGGTCGCGCCACCGAGCGGGGCCATGGTGGATGAAAAAAACGTCATCCACCCTACGAAGCTTCAGAGGTTTTACCGATGACTCAATTACGCGATGCCCACGACCGCCAGATCGATTATCTGCGCATGTCGGTGACCGACCGCTGCGATTTTCGCTGCGTCTACTGCATGGCCGAGGACATGACCTTCCTGCCGCGCCAGCAGGTGCTCGGCCTGGAGGAGCTGGAGCGCATCGCGCGGATCTTCGTCGGCCTGGGCGTGAAGAAGATCCGTCTCACCGGCGGCGAACCGCTGGTGCGCCAGGGCATCGTCGGCCTCTGCGAACGGATTGCCGCATTGCCGGGGCTGCGCGAGCTGGTGATGACCACCAACGGCTCGCAACTGGTCAAGCTTGCCGCGCCGCTGGCACGCGCCGGGGTCAAGCGGCTGAACATCAGCCTGGATAGCCTGGACGCCGCCAAATTCCACGCCATCACCCGCACCGGCCAGCTGCAGCAGGTGCTCGACGGCATCGATGCGGCGCGCGCTGCCGGCTTCGAGCGGATCAAGCTCAATGCCGTGGTGATGAAAGGGCGCAACGCCGAGGAGGTCGCCGACCTGGTAGACTTCGCCATCGCCGGTGGGCTGGATCTGAGCTTCATCGAGGAAATGCCGCTGGGCGACGTCGGTCGTTCGCGCGGCGAGAGTTTCTGCTCCAGCGACGAGGTGCGCGCGCTGATCGCCGAACGCCATGCGCTGATCGATTCGGCCGAGCAGAGCGGCGGCCCGGCACGTTACGTGCGCCTGCCGGAGCATCCGCAGACGCGCATCGGCTTCATCTCGCCGCATTCACACAACTTCTGCGCCACCTGCAACCGCCTGCGGCTGACGGTGGAAGGGCGCCTGCTGCTGTGCCTGGGTCACGAGCATTCCATCGACCTGCGTGCGCTGCTGCGCCGCCATCCGACCAGCGACCAGCCGGTGATCGACGCCATCCACGCCGCGCTGCAGCGCAAACCGCTGCGCCATGAATTCTCCAGCGGCGGCGAGGTCCAGGTACTGCGTTTCATGAATGCCAGTGGCGGTTGAGGCAGCCTGCGTCATGACGTTTGCGACCCGTAGCCGCAGCCGGCGGCGAGCCCGGCAGGGAGCGGCTAGGGTGAGGAAATACATTAGGGGTCTGTTCCCTGGTCCACCGCAGGCTCAGCCTGCAACGAATTTTCCACGGAGTTACGAGCCATGGCTCATCTGTCCACGCGTGAATTTCAGCCACTCGATATCGCGGTGCTGACCGTCAGCGATACTCGCACCCTGGCCAACGATACCTCGGGCCAAGTGCTGGTAGACAACCTCGAAGAAGCCGGCCACCGGCTCGCCGATCGTGCCATCGTCGTCGACGACATCTGGCAGATCCGCGCCCGGATCAGCGCCTGGATCGCCGACGAGGCGGTGCAGGTGGTGTTGGTCACCGGCGGCACCGGCTTCACCGCCCGCGACAACACCCCGCAGGCGGTACAGCCGCTGCTGGACAAGCCGGTCGACGGCTTCGGCGAACTGTTCCGCCATGTCTCGCTGGCCGAGATCGGTACTTCGGCGCTGCAGTCGCGCGCCCTGGCCGGCATCAGCAACGGCACCCTGGTGTGCTGCCTGCCGGGTTCGCCCAATGCCTGCCGCACCGGCTGGCGGAAGATTCTCGGCGAGCAGCTCGACAGCCGTACCGGCCCGTGCAACTTCGTCGCCCACCTGAAAGCCTCGCTCGGCGAACGGTCGCAAGCTTCTCTGCGTGAACAGCCGCAAGCCTCTCTGCGCGAGCAGCCGCGCGTCTGCTGCGGGAGCCGCTCATGAGCGCCTGTGGTTGCGACAGCAAGGGCCTGCGGCCAGTGGACGAGGCGATCGACGAACTGCTCGCCCGCGTCCCGCCATTACCGCCCGTGGAACAGGTGGCGCTGTCGGATGCGCTCGGTCGCGTGCTGGCAGAACCCTTGAGCGCACCCTTCCCGGTGCCGGCCTGGGACAACAGCGCGATGGACGGCTACGCCCTGCGCGCCGCCGACCTGCCGGTCGAAGGCGGCTGGCTGCCGCTGGCCGGGCGGATCGCCGCCGGTGATGCGGCCGACCAGCAACTGCCGGCCGGTCATGCGGTGCGCATCTTCACCGGCGCGCCGCTGCCACCGGGGGCCGACACCGTGGTGGCGCAGGAAGACTGCCAGCTCGACGGCGATCGCGTGCAACTGCCGGCGGTCACCCGCGGCGCCCATGTGCGCCGTCAGGGCGAGGAGCTGCAGGCCGGTGCGCCGGTGCTGCAGGCCGGCAAGCGCCTGCGGCCGCAGGAAATCGGCCTGCTGGCGAGCTTCGGCGTCGCCCGCGTCGCGGTCTACCGCCGCCTGCGCGTCGGCCTGCTCTCCAGCGGCAATGAATTGCGCGAACCGGGCCAGCCGCTGGCGCCGGGGCAGATCTACAATTCCAACCGCTACTGCCTGCTCGGCGTGCTGCGCAGCCTCGGCCTGGAGGTGCACGACTACGAAATCCTCGTCGACGAACTGGCTGCCAGCCGCGACGCCCTGGCCCTGGCCGCCTCCGAGTGGGACCTGCTGATCACCTCCGGCGGCGTGTCGGTGGGCGAGGAGGACCACCTCAAGCAGGCGATCCGCGAGCTCGGCGAACTGCACCTTTGGCGCCTGGCGATCCAGCCGGGCAAGCCGCTGGCGTTCGGCGAGGTGGCGGGCAAGCCGTGGATCGGTCTGCCGGGCAATCCGGCGGCGGCGCTGATCACCTCGCTGGTGGTGGCGCGGCCGTTCCTGCTGCGTGCCCAGGGCTGCAGCGAGATCCTGCCCAGGCCCTTGCGCCTGCCGGCCGGCTTCGCCTGGCGCAAGACCAACAACCGCCGCCAGTACCTGCGCGCACGGCTGGAGCGGGCCGATGGCGAGATGCGCGTGTGCCTGCATCCGCGCCAGGGCTCGGCCATGCTGACCTCGGCGAGCTGGGCCGACGGCCTGGCCATCATCGACAGCAACCGTACCCTCGACGAGGGGGAGCCGGTGGATTACCTGCCGTTCAGCGAATTGCTCGCGTGAGACACGAAAACGCCCGGTCGATGCTGAGTCGGCCGGGCGTTTCCGTGTCTGCGCGTCAGGCCTGATGGCGGTGCGGCAGCATCCGCAGCAAGCTGCCGTCGCGGCGCACGTACTGGTGGAACAGCGCTGCTGCCGCGTGCAGGCCGATCAGCCAGTAACCGGCCACCGCCAGCGTTTCATGCAGTTCCTTGAACTGGCCGGCCAGCTCCTTGTTGGCGCCGATCAGCGCCGGCAGCTCGAGTCCGAAGAAGGGAATCGGCTTGCCCGCCGCGCTCAGGGTCAGCCAACCCAGCAGCGGCAGGCCGATCATCAGCGCGTACAGGGCCAGATGCATCAGGCTGGCCAGCACATGTTCCCAAGTCGCGCCCGCGACCGGCTTTGGCGCCGGCCGTAGCCAGCGCGCGAGCAGGCGCAGCCAGACCAGCGCGAACACCGTCAGGCCGAGCATGAAGTGCCACTGCTTGAGCAATTCGCGTGGCTCGCTGCCCTTGGCGAAATTGCCCTTCAGTTCGATGGTGGCGTAGACGCCGGCGATCAGCAGGACCATCAGCCAGTGCAGGGCGATGCTCAGGCGGCCATAGCGCATCAGCGGGTTCGATGCAGTCATTTCACGCACTCCGAGTAGGGGAATGTCGGCAGTCTGGGGCGCCAGGCTTAAGCGAACCTTAGCGAGTGGCCGCCATGGCTGCGGCGGGCTGTCGCGGGGGGCGGGGGCGTTTGCGCTGGTCGATGGATGGCTTCGGCCATCCACCCTACGGTCAGCAGATTCTGCGGATCGCCGCCGCGACGCGGCGTTGCCTATCCGGGCACCGACTGCGGCTGGCGGGGCAGGCGCACCCTGGCCTGCAGGCCACCGAGTGGCGAGTCGGCCAGTTCGATGCTGGCGCCATGCAGCTCGGCGATGCGTGCGACGATGGCCAGGCCCAGGCCGGCGCCCTGGCCGTCGCCCTGACGGTAGAAGCGCTCGAACAGCTTGTCCCGTTGCGCCGTCGGCACGCCCGGGCCGCTGTCGTCCACCCGCAACAGCAGCGCATCGTCGAGGCCGTGCAGGCTGACCTGCACCTGGCCGCCGTCCGGCGTGTACTGCAGGGCATTGCCGACCAGGTTCTGCAGCAGCGTGGCCAGGCTTGCCGCATCGCCGCTGAGGTGGAAATCGCCCTGCTCGTCGGCATCCAGTGTCAGCTCCTGGCCGCGGGCCAGCGCCAGCGGGGTCAGCTCGGCCAGGGTTTCACGGCACAGCGGCAGCAGGTCCAGCTCGGCCAGGCTCAGGCGCCGGGCGCTCGGCTCCAGGCGCGCCAGGGTCAGCAGCTGGATGACCACCCGGGTCGTGCGGTCGACGCCGGCGAGCAGTTGGCGGAGGGCTTCGTCACGGTCGGTCTCGCTGCCGGCCTGCTGGGCGTTCTGCGCATGGATGCGCAGCACCGCCAAAGGTGTGCGCAACTCGTGGGCGGCGTCGGCGATGAAGCGCTTTTCGCGCTCGACCAACTGGTTGACCTGCTGCAGCAGGCGGTTCAGCGAAGCCGCCACCGGCTCCAGTTCCTGCGGCAGGGGCGCCAGCAGCAGCGGTGCGAGGTTGTCCGGGTCGCGGCGCTTGAGCAGCTGCGCCATGCGCGCCAGCGGGCGCAGGCCCCAGCCCACCGCCAGCCAGATCAGCAACGCCAGCAGTGGCAGGCCGATGAGGTCGGGCAACAGACTGCGGCGGGCGATCTTGCCGACCAGCTCGCCCCGCACATCGCCGCGCTCGCTGACCAGAATCCACAGCGCGTCCTCGCGGTCGTGCAGCAGGAACAGGCGCCAGGCATGGCCGTCGAGCAGCACCTCGTGATAGCCGCCGGCGAGGCGGCTGAACGGCGACGCCGAGCCCGCGGCCAACTGCTGCAGCGCGCCATTCGGCGCGCCGGCCGATTGCAGCACGCTACTGCCGTCTGCGGCGTACACCTGAAAGCCCAGCTTGGTTTCGTAGTCATGCCCCGGCACGCCCTGGTCGCGCCGCGCATTCACCGCGGCGTCCAGCGCCTGCTGCAGCGCCTCGCGCGCCTGCGGGTCCATTTCTCGCATCACCAGGCCCTGCACCAGCCGCGCGCTGTGTGCCAGCTGCGCGTCGAACAGCTCCTCGATCTCGTGGCGGGCATCGCGGTAACTGCGCCAGGAAATCAGGCTCAGCGAGACCAGCAGGGTGCCGAGCAGCAGCGCCAGGGTGCGCTGGCGGATCGAGCGCTTCAGCATTTGTCCACCAGATAGCCGACGCCCCGCACGGTGCGGATCAGCTCGGGAAAGAACTTCTTGCGCAGGTGGTGGATGTGCACCTCCAGCGCATTGCTCTCGACGTCCTCGTCCCAGCCGTAGAGCACCTGCTGCAGGCGATCGCGGGTTAGCACGCGGCCGGGCTGGGCGAGCAGTTCGTGGAGCAGGACGAATTCCTTGCGCGGCAGGTTGATCGGCGTGCCCTGGTAGCTGACCTGCTGATTGGCCGGATCGAGCAGGATGCCGCGATATTCCAGGGTCGGCTCCGGGCGATTGAAGCTGCGCCGCAGCAGGGCGCGCAGGCGGGCCTTGAGTTCGGCGACATCGAACGGCTTGACCAGGTAGTCGTCGGCACCGGCGTCGAGCCCGGCGATGCGGTCGGAGGTCGCATCGCGGGCGGTCAGTACCAGCACCGGCACCGGGTTGGCCGCGGCACGCAGGCGCTTGAGCACGTCCAGGCCGTCCAGGCGCGGCAGGCCGAGGTCGAGGATGGCCAGCTCGAAGCGCTCGTGGCTCAGCGCGTGCAGCGCGCTGGCGCCGTCCTGCAGCCAGTCGACCGTATAGCCCTCGGGCTTGAGCGCGGTGCGGATGCCCTCGCCGAGGGCGCGATCGTCTTCCACCAGCAGAATGCGCATATTGTTCCTGTCGTCCTGAAGGGTTCGCGGCATTGCTGTGCATTCAACGCCGCCGCTTGCGGTTATTCCAGCTTTTCCTTGACCTGCGCGAGCAGCGCGCGGGCCTCGTCGCGGCGCCCGGCATCGGCGATTTCGCGACCGCGTCGGGCGGGCGCGGCCAGGGCCCGCTCCAGCGCCGCGCGGGCCTCGCCGTAGCGCTTCTGGCGCAGCAGGAAATCGCCGTGAAAGTAGTTGGGATCGATGCCGTCCGGGTTCAGCGCCAGCGCCTGCTTGAACAGCGCCTCGGCCTGGTCCTCATCACCGAAGCCGATCGGCCAGCCGGGTACCTGGTAGTAGAGGCTGGCGAGGCTGGTGTAGGCCGAGCCGTCCAGTGCCTGCGGGTCGAGTTCGATGGCTTTTTCCAGTTCCGCCTTGGCCTGCTTGACCAGGCCGAGCGCGCCGAGCCCGCCCTTGGCGCCGGCCCAGGTGCTGAGCACGATGCCATGCCAGGTATGCAGTTCGGCGGCGTCCGGCTCGCTAGCCACGGCCTTTTCCGCCTCGCCGGCGAGCCCGGCGAAGGCGGCTTCACGCTGTCCCGTCGGCAACTGGTAGTTGATCTCGGCCCAGCGCGTCTGGATCTGGCGCAGCGTGGCGTCGCCAGCCGGGCTGAGGGCGAAGGAAGGCTGGCAGGCCAGGGCCAGCAGCAGGGAGCATAGAATGGACAGGCGCTTCATGGGTGTTCTCCAGGCATGGGGGTGGATGAGGCAGGTGGTGGCGATTCGGCACCGGCGAAGCGCTTGATCACCGGCAGCTGCCTGCGCAGCGCCTGGTCGACCAGCCGCGGCAGCAGGCCGTTGAGGCGCACGAAGAGCTTTTCCGGCCAGCCCAGATAGAGCTCTTCGCGCTCGCGGACGATGGCCCGCAGGATCTCGTCGGCGACCTGCTGCGGGTCGTCCATGTCCACCTTCAATTCGTCGTTCATTGCCACCACCTGGGCGCTGTTCATCGCCGTGCGGGTCGCTCGCGGTGCGATGTAGAGCACCTTGACGTGGCTGTCGGCCAGTTCGCGGCGGAGCGCTTCGGAAAAGCCGCGCAAGGCGAACTTGCTGGCGCAGTAGGCGGCAAAACCCGGATAGCCGATCGAGCCGAAGGTCGAGCCGAGGTTGACCAGCAGGGCCTGCGGTTGCTGGCGCAGCAGCGGCAGCAGCAGGTGGGTCAGTTGCAGGGTGGCGGTGACGTTGACGTCGATCAGCCGGGCGATGGCGTCTTCGTCCTGCTGTTCGAGCAGGCGGAACTGGTTGATCCCGGCGGCGTTGATCAGGCAGTTGAGCCCGCCGAAGCGGCGCGCGGCATCGAGCACCGTCTGCCGGCCGCTGCGCTGGGTGAGGTCGGCGCAGATCAGGCTGACCTGGCCGGGATGGCGCTGGGCGAGGTCGTCCAGGGCGAGGCTGTCGCGTCCCACCAGCAGCAGTCGTGCGCCGTCCCGGCAGAGCCGCTCCACCAGCACCTGGCCGATTCCGCCACTGGCGCCGGTGAGCAGGGCTCGGCATCGATTGAGTTGCATGGTCGTGCCCTCAGGCCGTCAGGCTGCGGAAGATGTCGCCGTAGAGGCGATAGACCACCCGCGCGGTGTGCACCACGGCGGCCTTGTCGCTGTCGTCGTCGAGACGGTTCATCAGCGTCTTGAAGAACGCGATGTGCTCGAGATCGAGGCTGCCATGGGAGGTCAGGTAGCTGAAGGCTCTGGCCGGCAGCTGGAGCCTGTCCTGCAACACGCCGGCGGCCTGGGTCGCCAGGGCGGTGCTGGTGCCTTCCAGCACGTTGACCATGCCGAAGAAGCTCGTCGGGTTGTGCCGCGCGATGCGGTCGTAGACGTAGGCGACCATCAGTTCGGTGGGCAGCGCCGGCTGGCCGTCGCGCACCGCTTCGGCATCGCCGCCACAGGCGCGGATGTCGTTGAGAATCCACTCCTGGTGGCCGATCTCCTCTTCGATGTATTCGGCGATCGCCTCGCGCAGCCATTCCAGCCGCTCCGGCAGGCGTGCGCCGCAGGCCATCAGCAGCGGCACCGTGTGCTTGACGTGGTGATAGGCCTGGGTGAGGAAGGCGATGTACTGCGCGCGGGTGGCGCTGCCGGCGAGCGCTGAATGAATGATCGGTGCGGCCAGCAGATATTCGCGCTCGCTGCTGGTCTGGTGTTGCAACTGGTCGAAGAATTCCATGGGGTTGCCTCGAAGTCAGGGCTGAAGGGCGTTGATGGCGGTCTGGTAATGGCCGAGCAGGGCGTTGCGGCGCAGGCGGCCGTTGGCCGTGGCCAGGCCGTTGTCGGGTCGGAACGGTTGGCCGGCGCGCAACCAGTGGTGCACGCGGGCGTAGTCGGGCAGGCCGGCGTTGACCTGGCTCACCGCGGCCTGCAGTTCGGCATCGCTGCAGTCGGCGCGCCGCGGCACCAGCACCGCAACGTTCTGCGGCAGGGCTTCGCCGTGCAGCCAGGCCTGGGCGATGGCTGCCTGCTGGACCAGCTCGGCTTCCACCCACTCGGGATTGACGTTGCGCCCGTAGGCGGTGACGAACTGGTGCTTCTTGCGCCCGTGCAGGACCAGGAAACCGTCCTCGAAATGCCCCAGGTCGCCGCTCGCCAGCCAGTCGCCCGCCAGCGCTCGCTCGCCGAGATAACCGAGCATGTGCGGGCCTTTGACCAGCACCTCGCCATCCTCTGCCAGGCGCAGCTCGGCATGCGCCAGCGGCCGACCGACCGTGCCGATGCGCCGCGCTTCGGGCGTGTTCAGGCAGACCACCGAGGCACATTCGGACAGGCCATAACCCTCGAATACCGGCAGGCCGAGGCGTTCGGCGCGCTGCAGCAGCTGCGGCGCGACCCGGCCACCGCCGACGGCGACGAAGCGCAGCGACGAGGGCAACGGCAGGCCCTGTTCGGCGGCGCTGACCAGCGCCAGCAGCAGTTGCGGCAGCAGGATCAGGCTGTGCGGACGGCTCTCGTTCAGCGTGGCGAGCAGGCGCGGTAGCTCGAAGCCCGCGGCGCCGCTGAAGCCGATCTCGGCCAGCGGCCGCAGTTCGATCCGGGCGCCGGCCAGCAGCGGTGCGTAGAGCCCGGCGATGTTCTCCAGCAGGGTCGCCAGCGGCAGCACGCACAGGTGCTGCTGCACGGCGCAGGACAGGCTGGCCTGCCACAGGCTCTCGGCCACCGCCAGCTGCGCGCGGGCGTCCAGGCAGACGCCCTTGGGCTGGCCGGTGGTGCCGGAGGTGTAGGTGATCTTGCGCGTGTCCGCTGGCACCGGCGTGACGACGCCCGGCTGGCGTTGCAGCAGTCCGCGAGCGGTCTGGCGAAAGCCGCAGCGCTCGCTGAGTGCGCTGGTCGCGCCGATCAGGCAGTCGATGCCGGCGTGCTGCAGCACGTGCTCCTGCTGGGCCGGCGAAAAGAAGCCCGGCAGCGGTACGCAGACCCGTTCGGCGCGCAGCAGCGCCAGGTCCCACAGCGCCCATTCCAGACCGTTGTCCAGCGCCAGGGCGACGCGCTGCACGCCGAGCGTCTCCAGCAGGCTGGCGCGGGCGGCGACTTCGCGGCGCAGCTCGGCGTAGCTGAGCTGACGCGCACCTTCGGCCAGGGCGATGCCGCTGTGCTGCTCGAGCGCCGCCCAGAAGCGTTCAGCTGCAGGCTGCATGCGGCACCTCCGCGGCATCGAACAGCGCCTGGTAGCCCAGCCGCGGGTAGACGCCAAGCTGCAGCAGGTGCTGATGCCCCGGCAGGATCTCCCCGGCCATGACCTGAGGGCGGCTGGCGTAGTAGCTGCCCCAGTCGGCCAGCTCGTCGCCCATCCGGGCCGGATCGGCCAGGCCCAGCGGCAGCGGCGTCAGCGCCAGGCGCTGGAAGCTGTTGAGCAGCGCCGGCGTGCCGGTGAACACCACCCAGCGAAAGCCCTGGGCGACCAGCAGATCGGTCAGCGCGACGATCAGCAGGCGCGCCGAGGCATTGCCAAAGGCGGCGAGGTTGCCGACCTCGACGATCTCCTCGCGCGGCACCGTACGCCCATGGCGCTGGCTGACGGCCTGCTCGATCGGCTGGTCGAGATAGCGTTCGAGGAACAGCGGTCGGCGCTGGGCGCTGCGCAGGCCGACGGCGCCCTGTACGGTGCCGTCTTCGGCGTGCAGCCCGAGCAGGCAGGGCATGAAATGCTTCACGCGCGCCCCGTAGTATTCGGCGAAACGCTGATGGATGAAGGCTTCCAGCGCAGCACGACGCTCGCCTTGATCGGCTTGGGCCAGTTGCAGGGTCATCGGTCGCTCGCGGCCGATGCGTGCCAGTACGTCAGTTTGATCCACCCAGGGGAGTTCCATTCGGGGAACCTCGGTTAAGAGCCTGGGGCGGATTGTTGGGCGACAAACTTAAGGCAGTCTTAAGCCCGCGGGGCTGCAATGATGCGCGGCAAGGGCGACGTTTTTTTCACATCGCTTCGGCTATGTTCCGCCCCGCGCGCAGGCGCAGTACTGTCTGTCGCAGCCGTTCCGAAACCTGTCGTGAGTACCCGTGCGATGCGCATCCTGGTCATCGAAGACAACCGTGACATCCTGGCCAACGTGCTCGATTACCTCGAACTCAAGGGCTACGTGGTCGACTGCGCGCAGGACGGCCTGAGCGGCCTGCATCTGGCCGCCACCCACGAATACGACCTGATCGTGCTGGACATCATGCTGCCGGGCATCGACGGCTATCAGGTCTGCAAACGCCTGCGCGAAGATGCCCGGCGCGACACGCCGATCATCATGCTCACCGCCCGCGATGCGCTGGCCGATCGCCTGCAGGGGCTGGGCGCCGGTGCCGACGATTACCTGATCAAACCCTTTGCCCTGTCCGAGCTGGTGGCGCGTATCGAAGCGATCCTGCGGCGCTGCCAGGGTTCGCGCAAACGCCAGCTGCAGGTCGCCGACCTCCGCTACGACCTCGATACCCTGGAAGTCACCCGCGCCGGCCAGCCGATCCGCCTCAATCCCATCGGCCACAAGCTGCTGGCGCTGCTGATGCAGCGGAGCCCGGCGGTGGTACGGCGCGAGCAGCTCGAAGAAGCGCTCTGGGGCGATCACCTGCCGGACAGCGATGCCCTGCGCAGCCATATCCATCAGTTGCGTCAGGCACTGGACAAACCTTTCGCCAAGCCGCTGCTGCAAACCGTGCACGGCGTCGGCTTCCGCCTGGCGGAGGAAAGCGATGCTCGCTAAACAGCCCTTCGCCCGACGGATCGTCATCGCCTTCACCCTGATGACGCTGCTGGTCAGCGGCGTGTTCTCGCTCGGCATCGTCGCGGTGGTGTACTTCATCGAAGCACAGCTGGTGACCGAGGAGATGAGCCGCGAGATGGATTCGGTGCTCGACGAGGATCTCGCCCACGGCCTGCCGCCACGGCTGGATGCGAGTACGCGCTTCTTCGCCTCGGGCCTGCCGCAGTACGCCATGCCGGATGTTTTCGCCGCGCTTGCGCCAGGCTTCACCGAGCTGGTGCGCGACGAGGAGGCCTACTACGTGTTCGTCCGCGACGTGGCCGGCGAGCGCTATGTGCTGATGGAGGACCAGCACGAGTTCGAAGCGCGCGAGAATGCGCTGTTCAACGTGGTGCTGGCCGGCTTTCTGCTCAGCGTGCTCGGTGCCTGGGTGCTGGGGCGGCTGATGGCCAACCGGGTGATGGCGCCGGTGAGCCGCCTGGCCAACCAGGTGCGCCATCGCGACCAGTTGCATCCGCTGGCGCCGCCGCTGGCACTGCAGTATCCCGATGACGAGGTGGGCCACCTGGCTGCCGCCTTCGACAGCACCCTCGGCCAACTGCGCCAGACCCTGGAGCGCGAGCGGCTGTTCACCGCCGACGTCAGTCACGAGCTGCGTACGCCGCTGATGGTGATGCTCGGCGCCTGCGAACTGCTCGAACAGGGCGAGCTGCCGCCGCGCGCACAACGGCAGACGGCGCGTATCCAGCGCGCCGCGCAGGAAATGCACGAGCTGGTGGAAACCTTCCTGCTGCTGGCGCGGGCGCGGCCCGAGCAGGCGTCGTTCGTCGGCGATGCCAGTCTGAAAAGCGTGGCGGCCGAGCAGAGCGAGCGCTGGGGGCCGTTGCTGGCAGAAAAGGGCCTGACCTTCGAGGTGCTGCAGGAGGGCGAGGACGAGGGTGCCTACAACCACACGCTGCTCGGCACGGTGATGTCCAACCTGTTGCGCAACGCGTTGCACTACACCGACAGCGGCACGGTGCGACTGATCCTCAGCCGCGGCGGCTTCCGCGTCGAGGACAGCGGCGTGGGCATCCCGCTGGCCGAGCAGGAACGCATGTTCCAGCCGTTCGTGCGCGGCGCCGAGCAGCGCGGCGAGGGGCTGGGACTGGGGCTGTCGCTGGTCAAGCGGGTCTGCGCGCACCAGGGCTGGGAGGTCGGCGTGACCGCGCGCCAACCGCAGGGCAGCTGTTTCCAGGTGCGGCTGCGCGATGGCGCCTCTTGACGTTTTTTTCACATCCTTTTGACGGCGCCTTGATCTTCGCCTCGCTAGTTTGGCGTTCTGCTTCTAACCGGAACGCCCGCCATGACGACATCGAGCCCTATCGAACTGGAGTTCTCGCGCAAGTACGACCGCGAGCACGCCTACGAATACCTGCACAAGCACCAGCATGGCCTGGCCCGGCGGCTGTCGCACTGGCGTGACGAGCAACTGGCACGGCGCGCGCTGAAGATCGCCGGCGACCCCGACCTGGTGCTCGACCTGCCCTGTGGCGCCGGACGCTTCTGGCCGCTGCTGGCCGAGCACCCGAGCCGGATGATCTTCGCCGCGGACAATTCCGCCGACATGCTGGCGATCGCCGAGGCGGCGCAGCCGCAGGAGGTGGTCAGGCGGGTGGAAACCTTCCAGACCTCGGCGTTCGCCATCGACATGGGTGACAACGCGGTGGACAGCATCTTCTGCATGCGCCTGCTGCACCACGTCGCCGACCCGGCGCACCGCCTGGCGATGCTGCGCGAATTCCACCGGGTCACCCGCGACACCCTGATCGTCTCGCTGTGGGTCGACGGCAACTACAAGGCCTGGAAGCGCAAGCGCCTGGAGCGCCGCCGCCCGGCCCGGGACAACCAGAACCGCTTCGTCGTCGCCCGCTCGGTGATCGAGGCGGAGTTCACCGCCGCCGGCTTCGACATCCTCGACCGCGGCGACTTCCTCCCGGGCTACGCCATGTGGCGGGTCTACGTGCTGCGCAAGCGGGGCTGAGCATGAGCCGATCCCTCGTACTGCCGGCCCGCGAAGCGCGTACCAGCACCTTCCAGCGCTGGTGGAACACCCAGGGCGAATGGGTCGAGCAGCCCAACCGGCGACGTGCCGGTGAAAGCGGCGTGCAACGGATACGGCTGTGCGACCCCCAGCAGCCATTGCTGTACTGCAAACGCCAGATCGGCCACCTGTATCGCTCGCTGCTGCACCCGTTCGGTCGCCCTACGGTGCTGCGTGAGCGGCATGCGCTGCAGGCCATGAGTGATCTCGGCGTGCGGGTGCCCGAAATCGTCTATTGCGGCACCCGGCAGCAGGCCGGGCAGTGGCAGGCGCTGCTGGTGACGACGGAACTGCAGGGCTTCGTCAGCCTGGAGGACTGGTACGGTGAGGGCATGCCCGGCTACTACGGCAGCGCCGTGCAGGCGCGCATGCTGGATGCGGTCGGCCGCACCCTCGGGCGTATCCACCACGCGCGCTGGCAGCATGGTTGCTGCTACCCCAAGCACATCTTCCTCAGGGTTCATGGCCAAGACGTTGCGGCGCGGGTCGAGGTGGCCCTGCTCGATCTGGAAAAGAGCCGGCGTCGGCTGCGCCGCCACGCCGCGGCCCGGCATGACCTGCGCCAGCTCAGGCGTCATTGCGCGGTCATGAGCGAGCCGGACTGGCAACGGCTGCTGACCGCCCATGCCGGCTATCGCGAGGTGCGCTGCGATGTCGCCTGAATGCTCATCCGAACGCGGCAGCGCAGTGGCCGATGGCGCGGCGCTCAAGGGTCGCAGCGGCTTGATGCGGCTGTGGCTCGCCGGGGGCTATTCGCTGGCCGGCCTTCGGGCCGCCTACCGCGGCGAAGCGGCGTTCCGCCAGGTGCTGCTGCTCTGCCTGCTGCTGATACCGCTGGCATTTCTGCTCGAGGTCAGCCGGGTCGAGCGCGCCGTGCTGATCGCCGTGGTGCTGCTGGCGCCCATCGTCGAGCTGCTCAATTCGGCCATCGAGGCCACCGTCGACCGCATTTCGCTGGAGCTGCACCCGCTGTCCAAGCGCGCCAAGGACATGGGCAGCGCGGCGCAGCTGCTGACCATGACGCTGATTGCGCTGGTCTGGGCGGTGATCCTGCTCTGAATCCCTTCCATTTGCCCAGGAATTTCCCATGACCGACGCAACTGCCCGCGCGCAGGCTGTTCAGCCCGGACTACGCCACCACCTGCTGTTCATGGCTGGCAGCGCGCTCGCACTGCTGACGCTGTTGGCCCTGCTGCGCCTGGCGCTGCTGCTGTTCAACCGCGAGCTGCTCGGTGACGCCTCGCTGGCCACCCTGCTCGAAGGCTTCGGCAACGGCCTGCGCTTCGACCTGCGCGTGCTGGTCTACATCCTCGTGCCGCTGTCGTTGGCGGTGCTGAGCCCACGTGCAATGGCAGCGCGCAGGCTGCAGCGAATCTGGCTCACCGCCTGCGCCAGTCTGGCGATCCTGCTCGGCGTGATCGAGCTGAACTTCTATCAGGAATTTCATCAGCGGCTGAATGCGCTGGTCTTCCAATACCTCGGCGAGGACCCGGCCACCGTGTTGAGCATGCTCTGGCACGGCTTTCCGGTGGCCACGCTGTTGAGCGTCTGGGGCGGGCTGACGCTGGTCTGGGCGCTGCTGCTCCGCTGGCTCGACGGTCGCTGCCGGCCACGCGGCGTCAGCCAGGCACACCGCTCGCCAACTCGTCCGCCGCTGGCCTGGCACTGGCGTGGCGCCACGTTGCTGGTGCTGGTACTGATCAGCGTGGTCGCCGCTCGCGGCACCCTGCGTCAGGGCCCGCCGCTGCGCTGGGGCGATGCCTTCACCACCGATTCGGTGTTCATCAACCAGCTCGGTCTCAACCCCGCGTTGACGCTCTACGAGGCGGCGAAGAACCGCTATTCCGATCATCGCGACAACGCCTGGAAGGCGGTGCTGCCCGAGGACGAGGCACTGGCGGTCACCCGCGAGTTGCTGCTGACCGGCAACGACCAGCTGGCCGACCCGGAGCTGGCCGCCGTGCGCCGCGACTACCGGTCGCCGGAGGTCGGTCGCCTGCCGGTGCGCAACGTGGTGGTCATCCTGATGGAGAGCTTCGCCGGGCGCTATGTCGGTGCGCTGGGCAGCCGCGACGGCATCACGCCCAACTTCGACCGCCTGGCCGGCGAGGGCCTGCTGTTCGAGCGCTTCTTCGCCAACGGCACCCACACCCACCAGGGCATGTTCGCCAGCATGGCCTGTTTTCCTAACCTGCCGGGCTTCGAGTACCTGATGCAGTCACCGGAGGGCGGCAACCGCTTCTCCGGGCTGCCGCAGCTGCTCAGCGCCCGGGCGTTCAACGACGTCTACGTCTACAACGGCGATTTCGCCTGGGACAACCAGGCCGGCTTCTTCGGCAATCAGGGCATGACCCGTTTCGTCGGTCGTAACGACTACGTCGACCCGGTGGTGGCCGACCCGACCTGGGGCGTCTCCGATCAGGACATGTTCGACCGCGCCGTGCAGGAACTCGGCACGCTGGCACCGGACGAACCCTTCTATGCATTGCTGCAGACGTTGTCCAACCACACGCCCTATGCGCTGCCGGACCCGCTGCCGGTGCAGCCGGTCAGTGGCCACGGCTCGCAGGATGCGCACCTGACCGCCATGCGTTATTCCGACTGGGCGCTGGGCCGCTTCTTCGAACAGGCCAAGCGCCAGCCCTGGTACAAGGACACCCTGTTCGTGGTGGTCGGCGACCATGGCTTCGGCGCGCCGGAGCAGCTCACCGAGATGGACCTGTTCCGCTTCCACGTGCCGCTGTTGCTGATCGCCCCGGGCATCACCGAACAGTTCGGCAGCCGGCGCGATGTGGTGGGTACCCAGGTCGACGTGGTGCCGACCATCATGGGCCGCCTCGGTGGCGAGGTGCGCCATCAGTGCTGGGGACGCGACCTGCTGGCACTGGACGAACGCGACCCGGGCTTCGGCATCATCAAGCCCTCGGGCAGCGACCAGACCGTGGCGATGATCCGCGGCGAGCAGATCCTGGTACAGCCCAAGGACCTCGAGCCGCGGCTGTACCGCTATCGCCTCGGCGCCGATGCCAGCGCCCAGCGGATCGAGGAGGCCGACAACGCGGCGTCGATGCTGCGCCAGCTGCAGGCCTATCTGCAGGTGGCCACCGGCAGCCTGTTGGCCAACACCGCGGGGGATCGTGAGCGGGAGGAGCCGGCAACCGGAGGAACGCTGGCGCGCGCTGCCGCCGACGGTGAACCGCCCGTTGCGCCGCAGGGCCAGCGCGGCCCCCGCGAGGGCTGAGGGCTCAAGTGCGCCGAGCGCTGGCCGCACAGGCCTGGCTCGGCCTGGCGCCCCATGCGGTCATCTGAAGTTGCCGCGCTCGCCCGCGCGGCCAGGTCGTGCCCGCGAAGCGCCGAGCAGCAAGTGACGTGCCGAGGCTGGCGAGTGCGCTGCTGCCTCAGCGGCGAACCAGCAGCACCCCGGCTTCCATGTGGTGGGTGTAGGGGAACTGGTCGAACAGCGCGCAGCGCTCGATGCGATGGCTGTCGGCGAGCTGGGCGATGTTCTGCGCCAGGGTTTCCGGATTGCAGGAGATGTACAGGATGCGCTCGAAGCGACGGGTCAGTTCGCAGGTGTCCGGGTCCATGCCGGCGCGCGGCGGGTCGACGAAGACGCTGCCGAAGTCGTAGCGCTTCAGGTCGATGCCGGCCAGGCGGCGGAACGGCCGCACCTCGTTCAACGCCTGGGTCAGCTCCTCGGCGGACAGGCGCACCAGCTCGATGTTGTCGATGCCGTTGCCTTCGATGTTGGCCAGCGCGGCGTTCACCGAGGTCTTGCTGATCTCGGTGGCGAGCACGCGGCGCACGCGGGTGGCCAGCGGCAGGGTGAAATTGCCGTTGCCGCAGTAGAGTTCGAGCAGGTCGTCGNCACCGAGCGCGTCGAAGGCCCAGTTCAGCATCTTCTGGCAGACCTCGCCGTTGGGCTGGGTGAAGGCGCCTTCCGGCTGGCGATAGCGGAAAGTCCGGCCGGCGACGATCAGTTGTTCCTCCACGTAATCGCGGCCGATGACGATGCGCTTGCCCTTGGAACGGCCGACCAGGCTGACGCCCAGGCTCGCCGCCAGGCGTTCGGCTTCGGCCTGCCAGGCGCCATCCAGCGGACGGTGGTAGGCCAGGGTGATCAACGCGTCGCCGGCCAGGGTGGTAAGGAATTCCACCTGGAACAGCTTGAAGCTCAGCGCCTCGGACGCCTGCCAGGCGGCTTTGAGCTGCGGCATGAGCTGGTTGATCCGGCGGCTGGCGATGGGGAAGTCGTCGATCAGGATCGCCTTGTGCTTGTCGCCCTGCTCGAACATCGCGTAATGCCGCTGGCCATCTTCGCGCCACAGGCGGAACTCGGTGCGCAGGCGGTAGTGCTCACGCGGCGAGTCGAAGACTTCCGGCGCAGGGGCGTCGAACGGCGCCAGCAGTTCCACCAGCCGGGCGGCTTTCTCGGCGAGTTGGGCGTCGTAGGTGGAGGGGTCGAATTGCGGGCGGCTCATGAAGACTCTTGGAATGGTGATGAATCGTAGGGTGGATCGGGGCGCGCAGCTGACGCTTCATCCATCCACCGGTTTGCACGAGAAGGTGGATGAAAAAAACGTCATCCACCCTACGGCTCGGAAGATGACGACAGATGGCGCGGAGTGCGCCACGCTTTTTCTTGCAGCTTGCAGCTTGCAGCTTGCAGCTGCCTTCAGCCGGCGAACCAGCCCAGCTTGACCACGAACAGCGCCGAGAGCACCCACATCGCCGGGCTCAGCTCGCGCCAGCGGCCGGCCAGCAGCTTGATCGCGGTCCAGGCGATGAAGCCGAAGGCGATGCCGTTGGCGATGGAGAAGGTCAGCGGCATGGCCAGCGCGGCGACGACTACCGGCGCGGCGACGGTGAGGTCGTCCCAGTCGATGCCGGCCAGGCTGCTCATCATCAGCACGGCGACGAACAGCAGCGCCGGCGCGGTGGCATAGGCCGGCACGGCACCGGCCAGCGGCGCGAAGAACAGGCTGAGCAGGAACAGCAGCGCGACCACGCAGGCCGTCAGGCCGGTGCGGCCACCGGCCGCGGTACCGGCGGCGGATTCGATGTAGCTGGTGGTGGTCGAGGTGCCCAGGGCGGCGCCGGCCATGGTCGCGGTGCTGTCGGCCAGCAGGGCGCGGCCCAGGCGCGGCAGCTTGCCGTCCTTGTCCAGCAGTTCGGCCTTCTGCGCGACGCCGATCAGCGTGCCGGAGGTGTCGAACAGGTCGACGAAGAGGAAGGCGAAGATCACGCTGATCAGGCCGATGTCCAGCGCGCCCATGATGTCCAGTTGCAGGAAGGTCGGCGCCAGCGACGGCGGCATCGAGACCACGTCGTCGAGCTGCGACAGGCCGAGCAGAATCGACAGCCCGGTGACCACCAGGATGCCGATCATCACCGCGCCGGTGACCTTGCGGTAGGCCAGCGCGGCGATCAGGAAGAAGCCCAGGCAGGCCAGCAGCGGGCCGCCGGCGCTGAGGTCGCCGAGGCCGACCAGGGTCGCCGGGTTGTCGACCACGATGCCGGCGTTCTTCAGCGCGATGATCGCCAGGAACAGGCCGATGCCCGCGGCAATCCCGGCGCGCAGGGCCAGCGGGATGCTGTGGATGATCCACTCGCGGATCTTGAAGATCGACAGCAGGAAGAAGATCGCCCCGGAGAGGAATACCGCACCCAGCGCGGTCTGCCAGGTGTAGCCCATGGTCAGCACCACGGTGTAGGTGAAGAAGGCGTTGAGGCCCATGCCGGGGGCGAGGGCGATCGGGTAGTTGGCGACCAGGCCCATGATCGCCGAGCCGATGGCCGCGGCCAGGCAGGTGGCGACGAACACCGCGCCGTGATCCATGCCGGTCTCGGCGAGGATGCTCGGGTTGACGAAGAGGATGTAGGCCATCGTCAGGAAGGTGGTGATACCGGCCAGGATCTCGGTGCGCAGCGTGGTGTTGTGCGCCTTGAGTTGGAACAGCTTTTCCAGCATGGTCAATCCTCTCGTGCCGGTCATGAGTGTGGGGGCTGGCCGCCAGCGTCGGGCGACTCGCTACAGCAAAGCCCATAAGGTTGGCGGTAGCAAAAGCCGCGCATCTTACACTGGCCGGCGGTCCGGTTGAATTTCCATTGAGCAGGAGAAGCCCCATGAGCAAACGTGTCCTGATTCCGGTGGCCGACGGTTCCGAAGACCTGGAGACGGTGACCCTGGTCGATGTGTTGCGCCGCGCCGAATTCGACGTCGTGGTCGCCAGCGCCGAGGAGCGGCGCATGCTGACCGGCGCGCGTGGCACGCGGATCACCGCCGACGCCATGCTGCTCGACGTGCTGGCGCAGGATTTCGACCTGATCGTGCTGCCCGGCGGCATGCCGGGGGCGAAAACCCTGGGCGAGCTGGAACCGCTGGCCGAGCGGGTGCGCCAGCAGGCTGCCGCCGGTCGTGAATTCGCCGCGATCTGCGCGGCACCGGCGATGGCCCTGCACGCCTATGGCGTGCTCAGGGGCCGCCGCGTCACCTGCTATCCGAGCATGAGCGAGCACCTGAGCAGCGCCACCTTCGTCGACCAGCCGGTGGTGGTGGATGGCAATTGCATCACCAGCCAGGGCCCGGCCACTGCGCTGGAATTCGCCCTGACCCTGGTCGAACGGCTCGCCGGTAAGGGCAGGCGGCGCGAGGTGGCCAGTGCCATGCTGGTGCCGGCGTCGAACTAACGCGGCGCCGAGCCGGTCACTGGATGCATGCCGGCCAACCCGGCCGCAAGGGGCGTACCCGAGGAGAACGATGGACAGTGTCGATCTGGCAGTGCTGCGCCGCGCCCGCGAGTGGCTGCGTGACGGGCATGCGGTGTTGCTCTACACGGTGGTGGAGACTTGGGGCAGCGCGCCGCGCCCGGTGGGTTCGCTTTTGGCGCTGCGTGGCGACGGCCGGGTCGAGGGCTCGGTCTCCGGCGGCTGCGTCGAGGACGATCTGCTCGCCCGGGCCGCCGCGCCCGCGCCGCGGGCGCTCGGTTGCGAGCTGATCACCTACGGCGTGACCCAGGAGGAATCCGCGCGCTTCGGCCTGCCCTGCGGCGGTACCCTGCGCCTGCTGCAAGAGCCGCTGCGCGCGGGCGACTGGCTCGACGAACTGCTGACCCGCTGCGCCGCCCACGAACGGTTGCTGCGCCGCCTGGAGCTCGCCACGGGGCAGGTCACGCTGCAGCCCGCGGGGCGCGACGAGCGCCTGTGTTTCGATGGCCAGGTCCTGCATGCGCCGTTCGGCCCGGCCTGGCGCCTGCTGATGATCGGTGCCGGCCAGCTGTCGCGCTATACCGCCGAGCTGGCTCACGGCCTGGGGTTCGAGGTGCTGATCTGCGACCCCCGCGAAGGCTATGGGCATGACTGGGATGCGGCGGCCGTGCGCTTCGTTCCCGGCATGCCGGACGATGCGGTGCTGGCCATCGAGCCGGATGCGCACACCGCCATCGTCGCGCTCACCCACGACCCGCGTCTGGACGACATGGCGCTGCTCACCGCCTTGCAGTCGCAGGCCTTCTACGTCGGCGCGCTGGGGTCGCGGGCCAACAGCGACAAGCGCAAGGCGCGGCTGCTCGCGCTGGGGCTGAGCGACAGCCAGGTGCAGCGCCTGCACGGCCCCATCGGCCTGCCCATCGGTAGCCGCATCCCGGCGGAAATCGCTCTCTCGCTGATGGCCGAGGTGGTGGCGCTGAAGAACGGCGCGCGGGCTCGCCAGGCCCTGCCGGGGCAGTGCTGTGCCTGAGTCCGTGGCGGCGGCGGGCATCTGCGCCATCGTCCTGGCGGCGGGGCAGGGCAGCCGCTATCGCCAGACCGACGATGCCGACAAGCTGCTCGCGCCCAGCCTCGCCGCGGCGCCTTCGCCGGTGGTGCTGCAGGCCACGCTGGATGCCTTGCAGGGCGTGGCCGAGCGGGGGGTGATCGTGGTGCGCGAGGACAATCATCCGCTGCGCGACTGGCTGCGTGTGCATGCCGGAACCTTCGAGCTGTTGGTGGTGCGGACCCACGGCCTCGGCCATAGCCTCGCCCAGGCCGTCGAGTGTTTCCCCGCCGCGCGCGGCTGGTTGGTGGCGCTGGGCGACATGCCTTATGTGCAACCGAGCACGCTACGGCGCATCGCGGCCGCCATCGCCGCGGACAGCCTGGTCGTGCCGGTCCATCAGGGCCGCCCTGGCCATCCGCGCGGCATTGGCTGCGCGTATCGCGACGCGCTGCTGCAGCTCGACGGCGACCGGGGCGCGCAGGCGCTGTTCGCCGAACGGCCGCTGCTGGAGCTCGCGGTGGACGACCCCGGCGTGCTGCAGGATATCGATCACCCGGACGATCGTCTGAAGCCTGAAGCCTGAAGCCTGAAGCCTGAAGCTAAAAGCATCGCCGCGAGGGCGCGCCTCCCACGGCTCCGGCGGATGCGTGCTGCTTTCGTGGGAGGCGGCAGGGGTGCGGCCCCGAGAAAGCCGCATGTGCACACCGCGCCCGTAGGAGCCGGGGGACGCCGAGTCCTTGCCGGCGATCATCGGCGTTGCGGCCGAACGTCCGCAAGCGGGCTCCCTACGGTGGCGTACAAAGGGGCATCCGCATTCATGCCCATCCGCCATCGCCTGGTGTGGGTGCGCTACCCCCATCCATCCCTCGCCATAGGCTGAACGTTTTCAAGATCGTGTCAGTCGTACCCAGAGACGCACGGACAGCGCATCCCTACGCCCAACCGTGAGGCTGCCATGAGCGAAAACCCCTCCGCGGCGGGTGCCATCGGCACCTGCACCATCACCCTCGTGCTGAACGGCGAGCACCGTCGGCTCGAGGTGCAACCCTGGACCACCCTGCTCGATCTGCTGCGCGACCCGCTCGGCCTGAGCGGCACCAAGAAGGGCTGCGACCACGGCCAGTGCGGCGCCTGCACGGTGCTGCTGAACGGCAGGCGGATCAACAGCTGCCTGACCCTGGCGGTGATGCACGACGGTGCAGAGCTGACCACCATCGAAGGCCTGGCCCGTGGCGCGGAGCTGCACCCCATGCAGGCCGCCTTCGTCAGGCATGATGCGTTCCAGTGCGGCTACTGCACGCCGGGGCAGATCTGCTCGGCCGTCGGCCTGGCCAGCGAGCGATGCGGGTACAGCCGCGAGGAAATCCGCGAATACATGAGCGGCAACCTGTGCCGCTGCGGCGCCTACCCGAACATCCTCGCCGCCATCGAGGAAGCACTGCCAGCGGTTCGCGGGCAGAAGCAGGAGGACGCGCGATGACGCCGTTCAGCTACCAGCGCCCGGACAGCATCGACCAGGCCATCGCCCTCGCCGGAGCGGACAGCCGCTACATCGCCGGCGGCACCAACCTGCTCGACCTGATGAAGGAAAACGTACTGCAGCCACGCCGACTGATCGACATCAACGGCCTGCCGCTGCACGACATCGAGGAAACCGCCGGTGGCGGGCTGATGATCGGCGCGCTGGTGAGCAACGCCGACCTGGCCTGGCACCCGCAGATCGAACAGCGCTACCCGCTGCTGGCCAAGGCGATTCTCGCCGGCGCCTCGCCGCAGTTGCGCAACATGGCCAGCACCGGCGGCAACCTGCTGCAGCGCACCCGTTGCTACTACTTCTACGACACCGCCACGCCGTGCAACAAGCGCGAGCCGGGCTCCGGCTGCCCGGCGCGCGACGGGCGCAACCGCATCCATGCGATTCTCGGCGCCAGCGCGGCCTGCGTGGCCGTGCACCCGTCGGACATGTGCGTCGCGCTCGCCGCGCTGGAGGCGCAGGTGCACGTCGACGGCCCGCACGGCCAGCGGCGCATCGCCATCGAGGATTTCCATCGCCTGCCCGGCGAGCATCCCGAGCGGGACAACACCCTCGGCGCGGGCGAACTGATCGTCGGCATCGAACTGCCGGGCGAGGGCTACGCCAGCCACTGCGCCTACCTCAAGCTGCGCGACCGCGCCTCCTATGCCTTCGCCCTGGTCTCGGTGGCCGCCGCGCTGGAGCTGGACGGCAAGACGATCCGCCGCGCGCGCATCGCCCTTGGGGGCGTGGCGCACAAACCCTGGCGCATCGAGGCCGCCGAAGAGCTGCTGTGCGGCAAGCGCGCCGAGCAGCAGTGCTTCGCGACCGCCGCCGAGCGCCTGCTGCAGGGCGCGCAGCCGCTGGCGGACAATGCCTTCAAGATCGAACTGGCCCGCCGTGCGATCGTGCGGGCGCTGAGCGAAGCCGCCGGAGGGACCGTCCGATGAACAGGGCTCAATCGCCTCTCGGCCAGCCGCTGGACCGTGTCGACGGCCCGCTCAAGGTCCGCGGCCAGGCACGCTATGCCGCCGAGTTCGACGTGCCGGGGCTGCTCTACGGCGCGGTGGTGTCCAGCGCCATCGCCCGTGGCCGGGTGCTGCGGATCGACAGTGCCGCCACCGAGGCGCTGCCCGGCGTGCATCTGGTGCTGAGCCACCTGAACCGGCCGCCCATCGCCAGCTACGACGAGCCTTACGAGGACGCCGACGCCGCCGAAGGCTCGCCGTTCCGCCCGTTGTACAACGACCGTGTGCTCTACAGCGGCCAGCCGCTGGCATTGGTCGTCGCCGAGACCCAGGCGCTGGCGCGGCATGCCGCGAGCCTGGTGCACGTCGAGTACGCGGCCGAATCGCACCAGACCGATCTGCAGGCGGTGCGCGAACAGGCCCACCCGGCGCCGGCCGAAGTGCCGCCGCCGCGCGGCGATTTCGAGGTGGCATTCAATGCGGCGGCGCACCGGGTCGAGGGCGAATACGGCACGCCGGTGGAACATCACAATCCCATGGAGCCGCACGCGTCCATCGTCCAGTACCAGCCGGGCGGCGAGCTGCTGATCCACGACAAGACCCAGGGCGTGCAGAACTGCCAGCGCTACCTGGAGCAGGTGTTCGGTCTGCAGGACAGGATCCGCGTGCTCTCGCCCTTCGTCGGCGGCGCCTTCGGCTCCGGCCTGCGTCCGCAGTATCAACTGCCACTGGCGGTGATGGCCGCGCTCGCGCTCAAGGCCTCGGTGCGCGTCGAACTGACCCGCCAGCAGATGTTCACCTTCGGCTATCGCCCGCGCAGCATCCAGCAGCTGAAGCTGGCCGCCGATGGCGAAGGGCGGCTGCAGGCCGTCGAACACCAGGCCATCGGCCAGACCTCGCGCTTCGAGGATTTCACCGAGCACGAGGTGGAGTGGTCGGGCATGCTCTATGCGTGCGACCACGTGCGCCTCGGCTACCGGCTGGCGCCGCTGGACGTCTACACGCCGCTGGATATGCGCGCGCCGGGCGCGACCATCGGCGTCTATGCGCTGGAATGCGCGATGGACGAGCTGGCCCATGAAGTCGGCATCGATCCGCTGGAGCTGCGCCTGCGCAACTACAGCGAGATCAACGGCAACCAGGGCAAGCGCTATTCCAGCAAGGAACTGCGCGCCTGCTACCGGCAGGGCGCCGAGCGCTTCGGCTGGTCACGCCGCCCGGCACAGCCGCGCAGCCTGCGCGAGGGCCACGAGCTGATCGGCATGGGCATGGCCACCGGCGTCTGGGAAGCGATGCAGATGCCGGCCAGCGCCAGGGCCTGTATCGATGCCGACGGCAAGCTGCTGGTGACCAGCGCCACCGCCGACATTGGCACCGGCACCTACACCGCCATGACCCAGATCGCGGCCGATGCGATGGGCCTGCCGATGGCGGATGTGGAGTTCCGCCTCGGCGATTCGAGCCTGCCGCAGGCGCCGCTGGAGGGCGGCTCGGCGACGGTGTCATCCGTCGGCAGTGCGGTGCAGCGGGCTTGTGCAGGGCTGCGGCAGAAGCTGCTGGACGCTGCGCAGCAGTCGCCGGCCTCGCCGTTCACCGGCGCCAGTCCGGACGCGGTGGAATTCATCGGCGGGCGGATGTGCCTGAAGGCCACGCAGCATGCGGTGGAGCTGAAGCGGATCGTCGAGGTCAGCGGCGCGCTGGAGTCCGAGGCGCACGTCGAACCCGGCGAGCAGCGCCAGCAATGGGCGACCGCGACGCACTCGGCGGTGTTCGTCGAGGTGCGGGTGGACGAAGACCTGGGCACGGTGAACGTCAGCCGGGTGGTCAGCGCCATCGCCGCCGGGCGCATCGTCAACCCGAAGACCGCCGGCAACCAGATCGTCGGCGGCGTGGTCTGGGGCATCGGCCAGGCCCTGCAGGAGGAGACGCTGATCGACCACCGGCTGGGGCGCTACATGAACCACAACCTCGCCGAATACCACATCCCGGTGAATGCCGACATTCCCGGGATCGAGGTGATCTTCGTCGAAGAGCACGACAGCGTGGTCAACGAGCTCGGGTCGAAGGGGGTAGGGGAGATCGGTATCGTCGGGGTGGCGGCGGCCGTGGCCAATGCGATCTACAATGCGACCGGGAAGCGGGTGAGGGATTTGCCGATTACCTTGGATAAGTTGTTGTGAGGGGACGCCTGAGTGGCGAGTGCACTCGGCTGGAGTGTAATGAAACTGCCTGTTTGAAAGTTTTGCTTTCATGGTGTTGATCGGAATCAATACGCCCGCGCATGGACTTGCGTGACACTGCCCCCACACCGTGGGAGCGGTAGTTCACGACAAGGGTGAAGACCATGAGTTTGCTGGTATGGCAGAGCGACCTGAACACGGGCATCGATGTCATCGACGCGCAACACAGGCGCATCGTCGAGATGATCAACCATTTGCACAGTGCGCAAATGAGCCAGCACAGCGCGGAACTGGGCGAGGTGCTGGAAGAGCTGGTGGATTACACGCTTTCGCACTTCGCCTTCGAAGAGGAACTGATGGAGGAAGCCGGCTACCCTTTCACCGGCGCGCACAAACGCGTGCACCAGATCTTCACCCGGCGCGTGGACGAATACCGGTTGCGCTTCCGCGCCGGCGAGGACGTAGCGGATGAATTGAAGAGCCTGCTCTCACGCTGGCTGTTCAACCACATCCGCAACGACGACAAGGCCTACGTGGAAACGGTGAAGCACCACTTCAACAAGTTCGTGCGCGAACACGAGGAAGGCGGCTGGTTCAGCCGCACCGTGCACCGCCTCTTCGGCTGAGGGCTATCTGTCCGTTTTCACGAACAACAAGGCCAGGACCTGCAGGCGCGCCGATATCTATTGGCAGGCGACTCGCTAATCGCTCAATGAAAACAAAACTTTCATTTCTGCGGCGCTCCAGCCCTCACACCTCCCCCCGCAAAACCACCCGCCTGAGCAGAAACGTCCGCACTGGCACGATCGCCCGTTCCTGCGCCACCACGCATAGCACGATTGTCAGACCCAGATACAGCGGATAGAGCCCCAGCGCCAGTGGCTGCTCGCCCGCCCGCTGCGCGCACTGTGCCCAATTCTCCAGGCAGCCCGCGGACAGCACGCCCAGCAGTTTCTCCGAGCGCGAGAAGAGGATGAAGATCGGCACGTGCAGCACGAACAGCGGCAGTGCCGCGGTGCCCAGCCGTTGCGACCAGCGCACCAGCGCGCCGTTGCGCGGCGTGGCGAGCAGGGCGCAGAGCCAGACCAGGGCGAGCTGCGCCGGCAGCAGCAGGCCGTTGTGCAGCAGGAAGTACCAGAAGCGTTCGCCTTTCAGCAGCCAGACCGTCGCGGCGAAGCAGGCCAGGACGAAGCCCGCCAGCAGCAGGCGGGTTCCGCCCCGGGGCGCCTGACCGCCGTCGCGCATCCGGCGAAACAGCCCGTACAGCAGGATGCCGGCGAGGAACTCCGGCAGCCGCAGCAGCGGCATGCGGTGCAGCAGGCCGGTGTAGGGGATGCCGTAGGCCTGGCTGTGGATGACCCAGAGCGGCGGCACCAGGTAGAGCAACCCGATCGCCAGCAGCCACCAGCCCTTGTGGCGCAGCCGCATCAGGCGTGGCGCCAGCAGGGGAAAAGTCAGGTAGAAGAAGAACAGGGTGGAAATGGACCACAGCGGTGGGTTGAAGGTCAGGTAGAGCGGATTCCAGGCCTGCAGCATGAACAGTTGCAGGACGAAGTTGAGCGCCAGTTCGCGGTCGTCCATGAAGTGTTCGAGGGCATCCCGCGAGGCGCCGGCGAGCTCCTCGTTGGTGTCGTACACCACGAAGCGCAGGCTGGCCTTGGCGTCGTCCGGCGGGATGCCGAGCTTGGCGATGATGGCCAGCACCAGGGCGGTCAGCAGCAGCGAAACGAGATGCAGCGGATAGAGGTTGGCCAGGCGCTTGCCGAGGAAGCTGCGCGCCGGCTCGCGCATGGCGCCGTCCCGGCAGTAGACATGCGCCAGCAGAAAGCCGGAGAGCACGAAGAAGCTGCTGGTGGCGAAGAAGCCCACACCGGTCAGGTCCGCCAGCCAGGACGCTCCGTCGTTCACATAGGCGTGCACGGTGTGGAACAGCACCACGTAGATGGCGAGCAGAAAGCGCAGCCACTCCAGCCCGATGAAATGTTCCTTGCGTTCCACTACAGCTCTCCCTCGTCGGTGGGTGGGCGTGTCCGCGCGGCTCTGCTGCATCTGACTCGCACGGACGGTCACCGTTGCGCTCAAGCCAGTCGGTCGGGATCTGCCGCACTGCCGCCCGTGTCGATGGTCCGATATTGAGTGTTCGACAACCGATGAGCCCGGAGTCCCATGTTTTTTCGACGCCCGCTTCGTTTACAGGCAATCCCGACGAGGGCCGTGCTGGCGGCGCTGCTGCTCGGCATGCTTTCCTCGAGCGCGGTCGCGCAGGACGGCATCGAGTGGAGCGGGCCCTTTCTCGCGCGTCTCGCCCAGGTGGACAGCCAGACGCCCGGGCGGCTCGGGGTCTACGTCAAGGACATGCAGACCGGCATTTCCACCTCCTATCACGGCGAGGAACCCTGGTACCTGGCTTCCGCCGTCAAGGTGCCGATCGCCATCACCGTCATGCGGCAGGTCGAGCAGGGCGTGCTGAGCCTGGATACGACGGTGCCGCTGCTGGCGTCCGATTATGTCGACGGCGCCGGGCCGACCAATGGCTTCGCGCCGGGCACGGCGCTCAGCGTGAGCTTCCTGATGGAGCAGATGCTGGTCCACAGCGACAACACCGCCAGCGACATGCTCATCCGCCTGGTCGGCCTGGAGCGGGTCAACGCGGTCACCCGCGAGCTGGTGCCCGAGGGGTTCGGCCCGATCACCACCCTGGCCGACGTCCGGCGGCGGGTCTACAGCGAACTGCACCCGGCCGCCCTGGGGCTGTCCGGGAACGATTTCCTGGCCCTTAAGCGGCAGCCGAGCGAGGCGGGACGGCTGGCGCTGCTGGCCCGGCTGCTCGGCGTGGAGCGGCGGGCGCTGGCCCCGATCAGCCTGGGCGAGGCCTACGAGCGCTACTACGCCACGCCGTACAACTCGGCCACCCTGAAGGCCTACGGCGACCTGCTGTCTGCCCTGGACGCGGGAACGGCACTGAGCCCGGACAGCACCCAGTACCTGCTGGGCATCATGCGCCGCGCGGAAACCGGCGCGCTGCGGATCAAGGCGGGGCTGCCGCCGACGGTCGGTTTCGCGCACAAGACCGGCACCCAGCGGGCACGCATCTGCGATGTGGGGCTGGTCGACCAGCCCTCGACCAACCCCGCCGATACCTCCACGCGCCTGGTGGTGGTCGCCTGCGTGCGCGAAGTCGCGTCCACCGCCAGGGCGGAGCGGGCCCTGCGCGGGACCGGCGAGGCCGTGGCGGCGGCCGGGTTGATACGCCGATGAACAGGCTGGTCGCGCTACCGGCGCTGCTGGTCCTGACATGCGGCCTGTCGGCCTGTACCGACGAGGCTTCGGCAACCTGGAAGAACGGCCTCGAGGAGGAATTGCGGCGCATCGACGCCGAGGGTCCCGGCGATCTCGGCGTGTATATCAAGCACCTGGGCGACGACGCTCAGGTGCTCTACAACGCCGAGCGCTTCTGGTACCTCGGCTCCGCGGTGAAGGTGCCCATCGCGGTCGCGCTGCTGCAGAGCATCGACGACGGCGAGCACCGCCTGGACGAGCAGCTGTCGTTGCAGGCGGGCGACAAGGTGGACGGCTCCGGCGACCTGGTGTGGCAGGACGAGGGGGTCGACTATTCGCTGCGCAACCTGCTCGAGGACATGCTGATCGAAAGCGACAACACGGCGGCCAACATGCTGATCCGCCTGCTCGGCGAAGACGAGCTGAACGCGCGCACCCGCAAGAACATGGGCGGCGACGGCTTCGAGCGCATCACCACCTTCACCCAGGTGCGCCGCGACGTCTACGGCGAAGTGCATCCGGATGCCGCCAAACTGGAAAATATCCAGCTGGTGGAGCTCGCCGCCGCGCGATTCAGCACGCCGCGTTACGAGGCGCTGGTGAAGGTGCTGAACGTCGAGCGCAGCGAACTGAAGGCGGCCAGTATGGAGGAGGCCTATGCGCGCTACTACGCGCGCAAGCTGAATTCCAGCACCCTGGAGGCCTATGGCGCCCTGCTGGAAAAGCTGGTGCGCGGCGAGTTGCTGTCCGACGCCAGCCGCGACGTGCTGTATGCCGACATGAAGATCGATTCCTACGACAACTACCGCCTCGAAGCCGGCCTGCCCGAAGACGTACCCTTCATTCACAAGACCGGAACCCAGCTGGAGCGCGCCTGCCACGCCGGCGTCATCGAGCCGCAGGACGAAACCCGGGCGATCGTCGTGGTGGCCTGCGCCGAAGGGCTCGACGAGAGCCGGGAAGCCGGGCGGCTGTTCGAGCAGGTCGGGCAGGCAATCACCAGGGCGTTGTTGCGCGCCGATCGCTAGGGTGTACAGCACAGCTCGAAGTCACGCGTATTCGCTTGGGTGGGCGCTTTCGTAGGGTGCGCTCCGCGCACCGCCGGGCTCTGGCGTCTGCGCGCCGAGCGGAGGCCGATTGACGTTTTGTTGCGAGACGCCCTTGTAGGCGCGAGCCATGCTCGCGAACCCGGTCCCGCAAGCTGTCGGCCGATGTGCGGGGCGCCGGCTCCGTTCGGCGGGTTGCAACCCGCCCTACGCGCCTGTTGCGGCACGGATCGCCGGCAAGCCGGCTCCTACCCGAAAAGGCGGTGCTCTGGAGGCCGGGCTATGTTCGGGTGGCCTTGAGAATCACGAACTTCGGCGTGGCGGCGACCTGCTCGGCATTGCCGAACAGCCGCTTGAGCTTGAGGTGATAGCCCAGGTGGCGGTTGCCGACGATCCACAGCTCGCCGCCCTTGGCCAGGGCCGCCTTGGCCTGGCTGAACATGCGCCAGGCGAGGAAATCGCCGACCACCTGCTGCTGGTGGAACGGCGGGTTGCACAGCACCAGGTCCAGCGAGGCCGGCGGTTGTTCGGCCAGGCCGTCGCCGGCGCGGATGTCCGCCGGCCGTTCGCCGAGGATCGCCTGCCAGTTCTCGCGGGCCGACTGCACCGCCATATGGCTCTCGTCCACCAGGGTCAGCCGCGCCTGGGGGTTGCCCTGCGCGTAGACGATGCCGAGCACGCCGTTGCCGCAGCCGAGGTCGGCCACCCGCAGCTCGCCGAGCGCCTTGGGCAGGTGCGGCAGGAAGGCGCGGGTGCCGATATCCAGACCTTCGCGGCAGAACAGGTTGGCGTGGTTGAGCAGTTCGAGCGGCGGCGCGTCCAGGCGATAGCGGGTCGGGTAGGGCGACACCGGCTTGGGCTTGTCCGTCGGTGTGGCGAACAGCAGCCGCGCCTTCTTCACCGCCAAGGACGCCTGCAGCGGGCCGATGTACTGCTCCAGCAGGTCGCCAGCGGCGCGTGGCAGGTGCTTGACCATCGCCGCGGCGATCACCCGGGCGCCGGGGGCGAGCTGGCCGTGCAGGCGGATCAGCTGCTCTTCCAGCAGCGCCAGGGTCTTCGGCACGCGGATCAGCACGCGATCGAACGGCCCTTGCGCCACTTCGCTGGCCGGGACGAAGGTCACGTCGTCGGCGGGCAAGCCGTTGCGCGCGAGGTTCTTCCGCAAGGCCAGGTGCGCCAGATGCGAATCGCCGCTGCAGACCACCTGCGCCTGCCCGACCAGGGAGCAGGCCAGCGCGCCGAAGCCGTCGTTGAGGATCAATACCCGCGCCATGGCCGGCAACCCCTGTTCATGCAGGTGCGTGAGCAGGTATTCGTCGGCGGCATCGAAGGCCTGCAGCGGTTCGTTGGCCTGCTCCGGCTGGCGGATCAGGTCGAGGCGGGCGAACGGGGTTTCGAGAATAGGCATGAGAACTGGCGGTGTTTGTCGACGTCGGAAAGGAGTATCAAGAACTCATGCGGGCAACTGCGCACGGTGAGCCCGGAAGATGCTCGGAGGGAGCGAAGTATGACCGCCAGCGAAGAGAAGTTCACCCGCCAGCGCCTGCTCGAGGTGCGGACGCTGACCCCGAACCTGTTCACCCTGCGTACCAGCCGCGATCCGGGCTTTCGTTTCACCGCCGGCCAGTTCGCCCGCCTCGGCGTACGCAAACCCAGCGGTTGCGTCGTCTGGCGCGCCTATTCGATGGTCTCGGCGCCACACGACGAGTTTCTCGATTTCTTCTCCATCGTGGTGCCGGATGGCGAGTTCACCAGCGAGCTGAGCCGCCTGCAGCCCGGCGACGAGCTTTTGGTGGACAAGCAGGCCTTCGGTTACCTGACCCTCGACCGCTTCCCGGACGGCCGCGACCTCTGGTTGCTGGCCACCGGCACCGGCATCGCGCCGTTCCTCTCGATCCTGCAGGACTTCGAGGCCTGGCAGCGCTTCGAGCGGATCATCCTCGTCTACAGCGTGCGCGAGGCCCGCGAACTGGCCTACCAGCAGCTGATTCGCGAGCTGCCGCAGCGCAACTATCTGGAAGGCCTGGGCTCGAAGCTGACCTACCTGCCGGTGGTGACCCGCGAGCAGGTGCCCGGGATGCTGCACGGGCGTATCACCACGCTGATCGACAGCGGCGAACTGGAACGCGCCGCCGACCTGCGCTTCGAGCCGCAGCACTCGCGGATCATGCTCTGTGGCAACCCACAGATGATCGAGGACACCCGCGCCATCCTCAAGGCCCGCGACCTCAACCTCAGCCTGACCCGCAGGCCGGGGCAGGTGGCGGTGGAGAACTACTGGTAAGGGCAGTTGCAAGCTTCAAGCCGCAAGCTGCAAGTGGAAAGCAAGAGCTTCCTCCCGATGCTCCCCATGCTCCGGCGTGGGAACCGGGTTGGGGACGCGGAGCGTCTCGGGCTGCATTCTCACGCGGGGCGTGGGAACGATCAATGACTTGTTGGGCTTGGCTCTGTCCCCCCTGGGCGATCGGACGCACACGGGTAGGTTGGCGCTGAGCGCAGCGAAGCCCAACAGGTGCTGACGCGTTGGGCTTCGTCGCTTCGCTTCTCAACCCAACCTACGGCGTTGAAAGACGGTCATCGAGTGGGCCTCAAACGAAAAGCCCCCACCGAACGTCCGGCAGGGGCTTTTTCTTGCGGCTTGTCGCTTGAAGCTTGCGGCTGACCTAGACCACGCCCTGTGCCAGCATGGCGTCGGCGACCTTGACGAAGCCGGCGATGTTGGCGCCCTTGACGTAGTTGATCCGGCCGTTCTCCTCGCCGTGGGCGACGCAGGCGTGGTGGATCGATTGCATGATGCCGTGCAGCTTGGTGTCCACCTCGCCGGCGGTCCAGTGCAGGCGCATGGCGTTCTGGCTCATTTCCAGGCCGCTGCAGGCCACGCCGCCGGCGTTGGAGGCCTTGCCCGGTGCGTAGAGAATGCCGGCCTCGAGGAACAGGTCCACGGCTTCCAGCGTCGACGGCATGTTGGCGCCTTCGGCCACGCAGATGCAGCCGTTGCTGAGCAGGGTGCGGGCGTCTTCGCCGTCCAGTTCGTTCTGCGTGGCGCAGGGCAGGGCGATGTGGCAGGGCAGGCGCCAGGGGCGCTGGTCGGCCATGTAGGTCGCGCCGAAGTGCGCGCCCATTTCCTCGAGGCGACCGCGGCGGACGTTCTTCAGGTCCATCAGGTAGTCCCACTGTTCCTCGCTCAGGCCGTCGGGGACGTGCAGGGTGCCGCCGGAGTCGGACAGCGAGATGACCCGGCCACCCAGTTCCATGACCTTCTGCGCCGCGTACTGCGCGACGTTGCCGGAACCGGAGATCGCCACGCGCTTGCCTTCGAAGCTGCTGTGGCTGCTCTTGAGCATTTCCTCGGCGAAGTACACGCAGCCGTAGCCGGTGGCTTCCGGACGGATCAGGCTGCCGCCGTAGGCCAGGCCCTTGCCGGTGAGCACCGAGGTGAACTGGTTGGACAGGCGCTTGTACTGACCGAAGAGGAAGCCGATCTCGCGCCCACCGACGCCGATGTCGCCCGCCGGCACGTCGAGGTCGGCGCCGATGTGGCGATACAGCTCGGTCATGAATGACTGGCAGAAGCGCATCACCTCGTTGTCGCTCTTGCCCTTGGGGTTGAAGTCCGAGCCGCCCTTGCCGCCGCCCATCGGCAGCGAGGTCAGGGAATTCTTGAACACCTGCTCGAAGGCGAGGAACTTGAGCACGCCGATGTTGACCGAAGGATGAAAGCGCAGGCCGCCCTTGTAGGGGCCGATGGCGCTGTTCATCTGCACGCGGAAACCGCGGTTGACCTGGACCCGGCCCTGGTCGTCGACCCAGGGTACGCGGAACAGGATGGCGCGTTCCGGTTCGACCATGCGTTCGATGATACCGGCCTGCATGTAGCGCGGATGGGCTTCGAGGAATGGCCAGAGGCTGCGAACCACTTCCTCCACGGCCTGGTGGAATTCGGGCTGATGGGGGTCGCGCTGCTTCAGTCGGGCGAGAAAGGCATCAACGGTTTCGATCATCTAAAGGCCCTCGGCGACCGCGTTGTGGCAGTCATGAATAATTTTTGGGCGGCGACTTTAGCAAACCTGATTTGCACCATGAAAGTGCGATTTTGCTGTATATGATCGTTTTTAGTGCGCTGGCGTCGAGCGCGAGCCATACCGATCGGGCGGAAAAATGGGGGGGACGATGCCGAGCAAGTTTCGCTGTTGTAGTGCACGGAGGGCGCGATGATCGTGCTTGTCATGGGGGTTTCCGGCAGTGGCAAGACCACCATTGGCGAGCTGCTTGCCAGTCGCCTGGGCTGCGGCTTCTCTGACGCCGACGAATTCCATGGGGCGCAGAACAAGGCCAAGATGGCAAGCGGTATCGCCCTGACCGATGCGGATCGGGCGCCGTGGTTGCGCGCCATGCACGAGGCCATCCTCGCGCGGCAGCGGCGAGGCGAGGACCACGTGTTCGCCTGTTCGGCGCTCAAGCGTGGCTACCGCGACCTGCTGCATGAAAACGTCGCGGACCTGCGGCTGGTCTATCTGCACGGCTCACCCGAACTGCTGGCCGAACGGGTGGGTGGACGCCGCGGGCACTTCTTTGCGCCGCAACTGCTGCAGGACCAGCTCGATACGCTCGAGCCGCCGAGCGCGGAGGAGGCGCTGATCGTCGATATCCGCCAGACGCCGGAGGCAATCGTCGAGCAACTGGTGCGGGCGCTGGCGGGGGGCTGAAGGCTCTGTCGCCGAGGGCAGGTTTTGCGGGGACGATCAGCCCATGCACGACCGCGCGGGTTGCACCCGCCCTACGTTTGCACGGCGTTGCGACCGGCGTAGGGCGGGTTGTAACCCGCCGGGCGTGCGGCGTCGCCACATCATGGCCGAGCCGTGCATATTCGTGAAAAGTAACTGGGTGCCGTATGACCGGCAGGCACACTCCCGCTCGGATTGTCCCGCGTTCTAATCGGCCCGCTCGCAGCGATTGCGTCCGCTGCGCTTGGCGCGCAGCAGGGCGACGTCGGCGCGGTTGATGGTGCTGGAGTAGGTTTCGTCGGTACGTAGCTCGGCTACGCCCATGCTGGCGGTCACACCCAGCAGATCATTGTTCACCCGCACGGCCAGGTTGGCGATGCTGTCGCGCAGGCGCTGCATGACCACCTCGGCCTCTTCGGCGGTGCTCTCCGGCATGAGGATCAGGAACTCCTCGCCACCCCAGCGGCCGCACAGGTCCTGTTCGCGGGTCTCCGCTTCCATCACCCGCACCACTTCGATCAGTACGCGGTCGCCCACTTCGTGGCCGTACTCGTCGTTGATCAGCTTGAAGCGGTCGATGTCCAGCATCACCACGCTCATCGGGCGGCTATAACGCTTGGCGCGCTCGCTCTCTTCGCGCAGCCGCTCGGTGAGCAGGCGGCGGTTGGCGATGCCGGTCAGCGAGTCCAGGTTGGAGGCTTCGTGCAGCGAGATGTTCAGGTCGCGCAGCATCGTCTGGTAGCGGTCGGAAATGCGCGCGATCTTCTCCAGCTGGCGCAGTTGCTTGTCCAGGCGCGCGGACAGGCTCAGTTCGCGCGCCCGCGCGAGACTCTGGTAGCCGTCCGAGACCCGCGCGATCCGCTCGATACGCCCGACCAGCTCGTTGTGCGCGTCCCACAGTTGGCCAAGCGATTTCCGCAAGGGATGGCCTTGGTACAGCGGATCGTCGAGAAGGGCGATGACCTGTTGTTCGAGCGGAGTGGGCCCACGCATAGCGACCTTCTAGTCGTGACTGAGAATGGAAAAGGGGAAGGTACAGTCTTCCTTGAACTCCTCGGCCAGCTCGACCACACGCTCGTTACGCCGGTCGTAGTACCAGTTCACGGCGACGTCCTTGCCGTCGCGGTAGGCGGCTTCGAGCAGGTCGAAAATGTCCATCATCGCCTTGATGCTGCTGGTGTTGAGGTAGAGCAGGCGCAGTTCCAGCCTGAGCGGGCGCGCGGTCTCGTCGAGGAAGCGCTCGATCCATTCGAAGACCTGGTGGAACAGCTCGTAGGAGTTTTCGGGGTAGGAGTCGCCCTGCATGGACAGCACGCCATCCTCCCAGTGGGACTGGATGGTGGGCGAGGACTGGCTGCCGGGAATGGTAAAGTCGTTCATGTGCATTGCTCTCGAAAGTCAGATGACGGCGCTCAGGCTGATGAAGGACAAACCGTTGGCGACCGGCTGCAGAGAGGCGTGCAGCGGCTCGCTGGATTTTCTGGCGATGTCGATCAGCCCCAGGCCGGCGCCGGATGCCGTCTGCCCGTCACGCGGTTTGCGCAGTTGTTCCTTGTACATCGCCTTGAGCTGCGCCTTGTCCAGGTCGGCCAGTTCATGGATGGCGGCGAGCAGCGTGTCGCCGTCGGCGTCTTCGATCAGGTTGCCGGCGGAAACCACGTAGCGGCCGTGTTCGTCGCGGGCCACGACCACCGTCGCGCCGGCCTCCTGATCGGACCAGTTCTTTTGCCGGGTATAGTGGCGGATGTTCTGCGTCATCTCGATGTAGACGGCGAACACGTCCATTGCAGCCGAGGGATGGGCATGCTCGGCGGCCAGATAGTTGCGTAGGGCATTGCCGATTTCCTCGATCAGGCTGCGCGAGATCGGACCGTTGAAGCAGAGCATGATCTGCTGACGGTTGTAGTTCTCGCGCATGGCAAACAGGTCAAGTGATTCCATGGGCAACTCCGGGTTGGACCTCGTTCAATCGAAGCGGAAACATAACATCGTGATATCGTCGCGCTGGGGATAATCGCCCTGGTACCGCGCCAGGGCCTCGCTGAAGGCCTCGCCCTGGGCGGCCAGCGGCAGGCGTGCGTGGCGCCTGATCATATCGGCAAAGCGGCTGTTGCCGAAGCCGTATCCCAGTTCGCCGCCGGCCTGGTCGAGGAAGCCGTCGGTGGTCAGGTAGAAGGTGCGCCCGGGGCGCAGTTCCAGCCGGGCGTTGTGGTATTCGCCGATGCGCTTGTCGCCGATGGCGCGCCGCGCCGCGGGCAGTTCCTCGACCGTTTCGCCATCACAGTAGTACAGCGCGATCTTGGCCCCGGCGAAGGTCACTTGGCGCTGCTCGAAGTCCACATAGGCCAGGCCGACGTCCATGTTGGTCGCCAACTGCGCGGTTTCGTCGCACAGCGTGCTGCGCACGAAGCGGTCGCTGCGCGCGAGGATGCCGGCCGGGTCGTTCAGGCCGACGTCGGCGATCGCCTGGTCGAGCGCGGCGTGCGCGAGCATGGTCATCAGGGCGCCGGGCACGCCGTGGCCGGCGCAATCCACCACGCCGAACAGGCAGCCGTGCTCGCCGGCGCGGTAGATATAGAAGTCCCCGCCGACCACGTCGCGCGGGCGCCAGAGCACGGCGTGGCGCTCGCCCATGGCGCTGACCAGTTGCCGATGCGGCAGAATCGCCCGCTGGATCAGGCTGGCGTAGTCGATGGAGTCGTCGATCTTCTTGTGCGCGGCAGCCATCTCGCGGTTGGCCTGTTCCAGCTCGTGGGTGCGTTCGCGCACGTGGCTTTCCAGCTCGCTGGTGTGGTTGCGCACCTTTTGCGCCATGGCGCCGAAGGCGGCGCTGAGCTCGCCGATCTCGTCGTCACGGTTGAGCTGCAGCGGCGCGTCGTACTGCCCGGCGGCCATCGCCTGCGCGCTCTTGCGCAGCTGGCGCAATGGCTTGAGCAGACGCTTCTCCACCAGCCAGGCACCTGCCGCGATCAGGGCCAGGAACAGCACCAGGAACAGGCCCAGTGCCGGTAGCAATGGCTTGATCTCAAGCACCTGCGCGGTACTCAGGTCGACCGTGCTGGCGACGAACCACTGCAGTTCGGGAATCCAGGCCAGGGCCAGCAGGCGGGGTTCGCCGTCGAGTCGGACCTTCAGGGTATGGACGCTGGAAGGATCGTCACGGCTGGCCTCCAGGGTCTGGCGCAGCGCGGTGGCGGTGTCGCGGTCGTCGAGCTGGCCGAGGATATTGGTGGCCAGCGAGCGGCCCTGGGGCGAGTCGGCGTTGAGCGTCACCAGGCTCTGGTTCGGGTGCACCAGGATCGAGCCGTAGACGTCGAGCACCATGGATTCGACGCCGGCCTTGTCGGTGCCGATGAATTGTTCGAGAAAGGCATTGAGACCGATGCCGGTGCCGACGATGCCCAGCGGCCGCTGATCGGCGTCGCGCACCAGCATGTTGACCCAGAGCTTCAGATCCTGGGTGAGGACGGAGCGGTCAATGTTGAGGTGGTAGGGCGCATCGCTGGCGAGAGTCTGGAAGAACCACTGATCGCGGCTTGCCTGAGGATCGAGGAGGTACCGCGGCGTGTCGCTGTACGCCTCGCCGCTGCGGTTGGCGTAGTAGCCGTTGCTCTGCGCCGCGGCGACGAAATAGAGGTCGCCGCCGAAGGCGCGCTGATAGCCGGCGGCTTCGCGGAAGAAGGTCGCGCGTTTTTTCGGGTTGCTCTCGTCGCTCAGCCAGGCGCGGGTGATCTGCGATTCGGCCAGGCGCTGGGTCAGTGCCAGTTCGCGGCTGACCGGCGCGACCAGGCGTTCGCGATTGAGTTGCACGAGGTTCTGCGCAAAGGCTTCGCCGTAGCGATCCTGCATGTCCTGAAGAACTGCCCGGCCGACCACCCAGGCCAGCGCGAACGCCAGCAGGCTGGTCAGCAGCAGTGCCAGCAAGGATTTGCCGCGCAATCCTAGTGCAGCCATGTCGAGTTCCGCTCTCTATTCATCGTCGCCGGCCCGGGGCGTCAGGGTGTTCGAATCATCGGGGCGGGCGATTATCCGGCATAAGGCGCTATGCCACCAGCGACAAAAGGTTCCAGCAAGCGCATGACGGAGCCTTTCGGCTCCGTCATCTGCTGGGTTTACTGGGCAAGTTTCTTGTACTTGACCCGATGCGGCTGGGCGGCGGCCTCACCGAGGCGCTTCTTGCGATCGGCCTCGTATTCGCTGTAGTTGCCCTCGAAGAACACCACGCCGCCATCGTCCTCGTAGGACAGGATGTGGGTGGCCACGCGGTCGAGGAACCAGCGGTCGTGGGAGATCACGATGGCCGAGCCGGGGAAGTCCAGCAGCGCTTCTTCCAACGAACGCAGGGTTTCCACGTCGAGGTCGTTGGACGGTTCGTCGAGCAGCAGCACGTTGGCGCCCTGCTTGAGCGTCAGCGCCAGGTGCAGGCGCCCGCGCTCACCGCCGGAGAGGTCCTTGACGAACTTCTGCTGGTCGGCGCCCTTGAAGTTGAAGCGGCCGACGTAGCTGCGCGACGGTACCTCGTAGTTGCCGATGCGGATCTGGTCGAGCCCGTCGGACACCATCTCCCACACACTCTTGTTGCCTTCCAGGTCGTCGCGGCTCTGGTCGACGCAGGCCAGTTGCACGGTCTCGCCGATCTCGATGCTGCCGGCGTCCGGCTGTTCCTTGCCCATCAGCATGCGGAACAGGGTCGACTTGCCCGCGCCGTTGCCGCCGATCACGCCGACGATGGCGCCTTTCGGCACGCTGAAGGACAGGTCGTCGATCAGCACGCGGTCGCCGTAGCCCTTGCGCACGTTCTTCAGTTCGATGACCTTGTCGCCCAGGCGCTGGCCGGCCGGGATGTAGATCTCGTTGGTCTCGCTGCGCTTCTGGAATTCCTGCGACTGCATTTCCTCGAAGCGCGCAAGGCGCGCCTTGGATTTGGACTGGCGCGCCTTGGCACCCTGGCGGACCCACTCCAGTTCCGCCTTCATGGCCTTCTTGTGCGCCGACTCCTGCTTGGCTTCCTGTTCCAGGCGCGCGGCCTTGGCTTCCAGCCACTGCGAGTAGTTGCCCTCGAAGGGGATGCCCTGGCCGCGGTCGAGTTCGAGAATCCAGCCGGCGACGTTGTCGAGGAAGTAGCGGTCGTGGGTGATCGCCACCACGGTGCCGGGGAAGTCGTGGAGGAAGTGCTCCAGCCAGGCCACCGAGTCGGCGTCCAGGTGGTTGGTCGGTTCGTCCAGCAGCAGCATGTCCGGCGCCGACAGCAGCAGGCGGCACAGCGCCACGCGGCGCTTCTCGCCGCCGGAGAGATGGCCGACCTTGGCGTCCCAGGCCGGCAGGCGCAGGGCGTCGGCGGCGACTTCCAGCTGGCGCTCCAGGTTGTGGCCGTCGGAGGCCTGCAGGATCGCTTCGAGCTTGGCCTGCTCGGCGGCCAGGGCGTCGAAGTCGGCGTCGGGTTCGGCATAGGCGGCGTAGACGGCATCCAGGCGGGCCTGGGCGTCCTTGATCACGCTGACCGCTTCCTCGACGATTTCACGCACGGTCTTCTCGGGATCGAGCTGCGGCTCCTGCGGCAGGTAGCCGACATTGATTCCCGGCATGGCGCGGGCTTCGCCGTCGAACTCGGTGTCGACGCCGGCCATGATGCGCAGCAGGGTGGACTTGCCGGCGCCGTTCAGGCCGAGCACGCCGATCTTGGCGCCGGGGAAGAACGACAGGGAAATGTTCTTGAGAATCTCGCGTTTCGGCGGAACGACCTTGCTCAGCCGGTGCATGGTGTAGACGTATTGAGCCATGGAAACGAATGCCCGTGACGGTGGTGATGGATGCCGCCCCGAGGCCGTGACGGCCGGGAAAAAACGGGAGGCATGTAAAGGGCGCAAAGCTACCCGAATGCTCCGGTCAGGGCAAACCGCGGCGGCGTCCCGCGTGGGCTGGGCGAGAGGCGGTCGTTCATCTTGTGCATGACCATCGCTCATACCCGCGGCCGGCCGGATGGGGTAGAATCCGCGCCTCTCTTTTTACCGCCAGCTGATCTCAGAGGACTGCCATGTTCAGCCGTGATTTGACCCTCGCCCGTTTCGACGCCGATCTCTTCGCTGCCATGCAGCAGGAAGCCAAGCGTCAGGAAGACCACATCGAGCTGATCGCCTCGGAGAACTACACCAGCCCGGCGGTGATGGAAGCCCAGGGCAGCGTGCTCACCAACAAGTACGCCGAAGGCTATCCGGGCAAGCGCTACTACGGCGGCTGCGAGTACGTCGACGTGGTCGAGCAGTTGGCCATCGACCGCGCCAAGGAGCTGTTCGGCGCCGACTACGCCAACGTCCAGCCGCACGCCGGTTCGCAGGCCAACAGCGCGGTCTACCTGGCGCTGCTCAGCGCCGGCGACACCATCCTCGGCATGAGCCTGGCCCACGGCGGCCACCTGACCCACGGCGCCAGCGTGTCCTCCTCCGGCAAGCTGTACAACGCCGTGCAGTACGGCATCAACGACCAGGGCCTGATCGACTACGACGAAGTCGAGCGCCTGGCGGTGGAGCACAAGCCGAAGATGATCGTCGCCGGCTTCTCCGCCTATTCGCAGGTGCTGGACTTCGCCCGCTTCCGCGCCATCGCCGACAAGGTCGGTGCCTACCTGTTCGTCGACATGGCCCACGTCGCCGGTCTGGTCGCCGCGGGCGTCTATCCGAACCCGGTGCCGTTCGCCGACGTGGTCACCACCACCACCCACAAGACCCTGCGCGGTCCGCGTGGCGGCCTGATCCTGGCGAAGAAGAACGAGGAAATCGAGAAGAAGCTCAACTCCGCCGTCTTCCCGGGCGCCCAGGGCGGCCCGCTGGAGCACGTCATCGCGGCCAAGGCGGTGTGCTTCAAGGAAGCGTTGCAGCCCGAGTTCAAGGCCTACCAGCAGCAGGTGGTGAAGAACGCCCAGGCGATGGCCGAGGTGTTCATCCAGCGCGGCTTCGACGTGGTTTCCGGTGGCACCCAGAACCACCTGTTCCTGCTCAGCCTGATCAAGCAGGACATCACCGGCAAGGACGCCGACGCCGCCCTGGGCCGCGCCTTCATCACCGTCAACAAGAACAGCGTGCCGAACGATCCGCGTTCGCCGTTCGTGACCTCGGGCCTGCGCATCGGTACTCCGGCGGTCACCACCCGTGGCTTCCAGGAAGCCGAGTGTCGCGAACTGGCTGGTTGGATCTGCGACATCCTCGACAAGATGGGCGACGAGTCCGTGGTCGATGCGGTACGCGCCAAGGTCCAGGCCGTCTGCGCCAGGTTCCCGGTCTACGGCAACTAGACCCTAAGTAGTTCGCCGCTTCGACAGAAAGCTCGCTTCGGCGGGCTTTCTGCTGTCTGGTCCCGGCAAAACGTCGTCTTGATCGCGGTCGTCGCATCGGCGGCGTCGCGCGTTAGACTTCACCGCTGGCCTGATTCGGAGTCGTCCCATGTTCAAGCGCGCCACTGGCGTGATCCTGCCGCCACCGATCATCTATCTGCTGTTCCTCGCCGCGGCCTGGGCGTTCGACGCGCTGCTGCCGATCGGGCTGCCACAGAGCCTCTGGACCCGCTACTTCGGCTGGGGGCTGATCGATGCCGGGGTGCTGCTGATGCTCTGGGCCGGGCTGCTGATGCTCTGGCGCAAGACCACGGTCAATCCCTATGGCGAGCCTGCCCGGCTGCTGGAGGAGGGGCCGTTCCGCTTCTCGCGCAATCCGATCTATCTGGCCGACAGCCTGATCTACTGCGGCATCGCGCTGCTGTGGGGCAGTCTCTGGCCGTGGCTGCTGCTGCCTGCCGTGATCTACAGCATGCAACGTGGCGTGATCGTGCATGAAGAGCGTCTACTCGCACAGTTGTTCGGCGACGACTACCGCGGCTACTGCCGGCGCGTACGCCGCTGGTTGTGATGGCGCGCGGTCGGGCGCCGTTGTCCTATAGTGAAACAAGACCTTGCGGAGTGATTTCTGATGAGCAATACCCCCAGCGAACGTCGGCGCTTCCAGCGCATCGAGTTCGACGCCGCCACCGAGCTGTTCCAGGGCGAACGTCGCTGGCCGGTCGAACTGAACGATCTGTCGCTCAAGGGGCTGCTGGTTCGCCGGCCGGCGCAGTGGGATGCCGATGCGACGCAGCCGTTCGAAGCGCGGGTGCGTCTGGCGGACGATGCCGAAGTGCGCATGGCGGTGGCGATGGCCCATGAGGCGGGTGAGCTGATCGGCTTCGTCTGCCGGCATATCGATCTCGATTCGATCGCTCATCTGCGGCGCCTGGTCGAACTCAACCTGGGTGACGAGCAACTGCTGGACCGTGAGCTGGCGGCGCTGGGTGGCAACTGAGCCCATGACGCAGGCATTGCGGATCAGAACATAGGGCGGGTGCAACCCGCCGCTACGGAGCGGCATCCAGCCCGCTCGGCGGGTTACAGCCCGCCCTGCCGCTGCGGCGGGCGCCGGCCCGAATAGACCCTTATTCGAACAGCGCATCCAGCGCCTGCTCCAGGCGCGTCACGGCAACGATGCGCAAGCCGGCCGGGGCTTCCTTCGGTGCGTTGCCCCTGGGCACGATGGCGCGCTTGAAGCCATGCTTGGCGGCCTCCTTCAGGCGTTCCTGGCCGCTCGGCACCGGGCGGATCTCGCCGGACAGGCCGACCTCGCCGAACACCAGCAGATCGGTATCCAGCGGCTTGTTGCGCAGGCTGGAAATCACCGCCGCCATCAGCGCCAGGTCCGCCGCGGTTTCCAGCACTTTCACGCCGCCGACGACGTTGATGAACACGTCCTGGTCGTAGGTGGGGATGCTGCCGTGGCGATGCAGCACGGCGAGCAGCATGGCCAGGCGGTTCTGGTCCAGGCCCAGGGTGACGCGCCGCGGATTGGCCAGGTGGCTGGTGTCGACCAGTGCCTGCACCTCGACCAGCATCGGCCGGGTGCCTTCCCAGGTCGCCATGACCACGCTGCCGGGCACCGCCTCCTGGGCGCGGGTAAGGAAGATCGCCGAGGGGTTGGTGACTTCCTTCAGGCCCTTGTCGGTCATGCCGAACACACCCAGCTCGTTGATCGCGCCGAAGCGGTTCTTCACCGCGCGCAAGAGGCGCAGGCGGCCATCGGACTCGCCTTCGAAATACAGCACCGTGTCGACCATGTGCTCGAGCACCCGCGGGCCAGCCAGCGCGCCTTCCTTGGTGACGTGGCCGACCAGGAAGATCGCCGTGCCGCTCTGCTTGGCATAGCGCACCAGCAGCGCCGCGCTCTCGCGGACCTGGGCGACGCCGCCGGGGGCCGATTGCAACTGCTCGGTGAAGATGGTCTGGATCGAGTCGATCACCATCACCTTGGGCTTTTCCAGCCGCGCGGTGGCGATGATCGATTCGATGCAGGTCTCGGTCATCACCTTGAGCCGGTCCTGCGGCAGGTCCAGGCGCCGCGCGCGCATCGCGACCTGCTGTTGCGATTCCTCGCCGGTGACATAGAGCGCCGGGAAGCGCTGGGCGATGTTGCACAGCGTCTGCAGCAGGATGGTGGACTTGCCGATGCCCGGGTCGCCGCCGATCAGCACCACGGAGCCGTCCACCAGGCCGCCGCCGAGCACGCGGTCGAGTTCGCCGGAAGCGGTGGAGAAGCGCGGCACTTCCTCCACGCTGACTTCGGCGAGGGTCTTGATGTTGGCCTGGTCGCCGGCCCAGCCGGCACGGCCGGACGGCGGCGCGGCAGCGTCGACGATGGTTTCCACCAGCGTGTTCCAGGCGCCGCAGTCGCCACATTGGCCGGCCCACTTGGGAAAGGTCGAGCCGCATTCGGTGCAGCCATACATGCGCTTGGCCTTGGCCATGGGAAGCTCCGGGTGGGGGTTGTGGAGTCGCATGATAACGGCTGACTTGATTGCCATCAGCTACAAGCGGTGCGCGAGTCGTCAGACTCGTGAAACAAACGGAACCGGAGCGAGAGCCATGCGCCATCTGCTGTTTCTTCACCTGCTGGGCGCTTGCGTCTGGGCCGGTGGCCACCTGGTGCTGCTTTTCGGCGTACTGCCCAGGGCCATGCGCCGCCACGACCCCCAGCCGGTACGCGACTTCGAACAGATCTACGAGCGCATCGGTATCCCCGCGTTGCTGCTGCAGATCGTCACCGGCGTATGGCTCGCGAGCCTGTGGTTGCCCCATGTGCAGTGGTTCGAGGCGACACCGGTGGCGCGTCTGGTGCAGGCCAAGCTGGTGCTGCTGGGGTTCACCGCTCTGCTCGGCGTGCATGCGCGGCTGGCCTTGATTCCCAGGCTCGATGCCCAGCGCCTGCCGCAGCTGGGGCTGCATATCCTGCTGATCACCCTGACGGCGGTGGCGTTCGTCTGGGTCGGGGCGGGGTTCAGGTTCGGTGGGATGTTCTAGGGAACGATCACCGGCACATGCCGTTGGCGGGCGAGCCCGCTCACGTAGGCAATACGCGGCCCGGGCTTTCGTCGATCGGGCAGACGCGGGTAGGTTGGCGCTGAGCGCCGCGAAGCCCAACAGGCATTGGTATGAGGCGTTGGGCTTCGTCGCTGCGCTTATCAGACTGCGCGCCCCGATCCAACCCTGTATCTACGGGCTGCAAGCTGCCGTAGGGTGGATGTCGCTTTTTACATCCACCGTACTCCGCTCGCGGGTCGATGAAGCATGCCCCGACGACTTATCGCCCATGCAGCACGCTATGGGGACATGGCCAACGAAAAAGCCCGCCGTGGCGGCAGGCTTCGTTCGTCGTTTACCGGCTTAGCCGCAGCAAGCGCCGCAGCAACTGCCGGAGGCGCGCTTGAGGTCGCGGGCGATATCGTCCTTCAGGTTCACGCGCTCCAGCTTGAGTGCGTTCAGCGCAGCGTCGTCCAGGGGCTCTATGCCGTCTTCCACTCGGCAGATGCGCTTGTCCAGGGCTTCGTATTCTTCGGCCTTGCGGGCGAAGGCCGGATCTTCCTGGCGCAGCTTGTGCAGCTGCTCGTGCTTCTCGGGGAAATCGTTGGTCAACGGGTGGTGTTCGACATGCATGGAGATGGCTCCGGGTTATCGGGAAGGCCATACCATAGTCTGACGCCTGTTTTATCCGGTTGACGGCGATCAAGCGAACGCCATCCGCCCGGCTCGGTCAACGATGAGACCTGCTCTGGCCTCGCGTCTGGAGGGCGCCTATGCTCTACAGCGGCTGGCACCACCGTGGCGGTGGTCTGCGCAGGGGCATGCCCATTAGCGACACAGGATCTTTAGATTATGAGTCTGATCAGCGAATTCAAGGCGTTTGCCGTCAGGGGCAATGTGGTCGACATGGCCGTGGGGATCGTCGTCGGCGCGGCGTTCGGCAGGATCGTCTCGTCCTTCGTCGACGGCGTGATCATGCCGCCGTTGGGCCTGCTGATCGGCGGGGTGGATTTTTCCGACCTGGCCATCGTGCTCAAGGCCGCCACCGGCGATGCGCCTGCCGTGGTGCTGGCCTACGGGGCCTTCATCCAGACGGTCGTCGACTTCACCATTATCGCCTTCGCCATCTTCATGGCGATCAAGGCGCTCAATCATCTCAAGCGCAAGGAGGCTGAGGCTCCATCGGAGCCGCCAGCGCCGAGCCAGGAAGAATTGCTGCTGACCGAGATCCGCGACCTGCTCAAGGAGCGGAACCGTGCCTGACCGGATGTCGAGGCGATGAAGAACGCCCCGTCGTGCGGGGCGTTCTTCGTTGGAACGGATCGGGCATCCCACCCTTTCCGGCGCCTGGTGCCGGAAAGGGTGGGGCGCGTCACTCCGGCTTCGGCGTAGTCGCCGTGCTGGCCGGCAGGATCGGGTAGACCACCTTCGGCTGCTCACCGGTGAGGCTGCGCAGGAAGGCGGTGATGGCGCCGACTTCGTCGTCGTTGAGCTGACGGCCGAGCTGGCTGTCGCCCATGATCGCCACGGCCTGTTCCAGTTCCCAGACCTCACCGCTGTGGAAGTACGGCGGAGTCAGGGCGATGTTGCGCAGCGGAGCGGCGCGGAACACGTACTCGTCGTCGGCGGTGTTGGTGACCGTGAAGCGGCCCTTGTCGCCAGCCGGCAGGATGTCGGCGCCCGGCTTCTTGATCACGCCGAACGGGAAGTAGCTCTGGCCGCCGACGTTGACGCCGTTGTGGCAGGCGATGCAGCCGACGTCCATGAACAGGGCGAGGCCTTTCTTCTGCTTGTCGTCCAGCGCCTTGTCCTCTCCCTTGAGGAAGCGGTCGAACGGCGAGTTCGGCGTGGTCAGGCTGACTTCGAAGGCTTCCAGGGCGTAGGCCATGTTGTCGAAGCTGACCGGGTCCTTGTCGTTGGGGAAGGCCTTCTTGAACTCGGCGGCGTACTCCGGAATGCTCTTGAGCGTCGCGACGACCCGCTCGGGCGTGCTGTTCATTTCGACGCTGGCCTGTACCGGGCCCTTGGCCTGTTCCTGCAGGTCCTTGGCGCGGCCATCCCAGAACTGCGCGGCGTTGAATACGGCGTTCAATACGGTCGGCGAGTTGCGCGGGCCCTTCTGCCAGCCGTGGCCGATGGAGGTCGGCACGTTGTCGCTGCCGCCGATGCTCAGGTTGTGACAGGTGTTGCAACTGATCACATGGCTGCTGGACAGGCGCGGATCGAACCACAGCTTGTGTCCGAGTACTGCCTGGTCTTCGCTGACGGCGTGGCCGCGGACCTCGGTGACCTTGTCCGGGATCGGCTTGAAGATTGCGCTGGCACGCTCACGCAGATCATCGGCGTTCGCTACGCTGGCGAACAATAGGCTGCTAAGCAATAGAGGAAGGGAGGGGCGCATCACGGAAGCTCCTTTGGTGTTGGCTGACGCTAGGAGGCACTTTTTGCGCGAGCGACCGCTTGATCTGCATCAAGGCGGGTGAGTAAAGCGGGTGCGGTTAATTGTGTCTGGTTGTGAGTGCACGGTTTGCCCCGAGCCGATCGAGCGCTGACTTGCCATTATCTGGCCATCCCGGCGCGTCCCGGGCCTGTCTACCGGAACCCGGATCGATCGGCCAGCAGCGGCCGGGAACTATGGGTGCCAGCCTTGCGGCGCGGCGGAGGCAGCGCCAGAATGGCGGCATCCATCGTGGCCGCATGCGCCACCCCAGCAAGGATTCCCGATGTCTGAAACTGTCGCTGCCGGCCTGCGCCTGGCACCCGATGCGCTGACCCGTCCCTTCGAGCCCAGCCAATTCAATTTCAATACCACCGCCGAGCTCGAGCCGTTTCTCGGTGTGCTCGGCCAGGAACGGGCGGTCGAGGCGCTGCAGTTCGGCGTGGCGATGCCGCGTCCCGGCTATAACGTATACGTCATGGGCGAGCCGGGTACCGGGCGTTTCTCCTTCGTGCGTCGCTACCTGAAGGCCGAAGGCAAGCGGCTGGATACGCCGTCCGACTGGGTTTACGTGAACAACTTCGACGAGCCGCGCGAGCCCCGGGTGCTGGAGTTGCCGCACGGCGGTGCCGCGGCGTTCATCGCCGACATCACGCAACTGATCGACAACCTGTTGGCGACCTTCCCGGCGGTGTTCGAGCACCCCAGCTTCCAGCAGAAGAAGAGCGCCATCGATCGTGCCTTCAACCAGCGCTACGACAAGGCGCTGGACGTGATCGAGAAGCTGGCGCTGGAGAAGGAAATCGCGCTCTACCGCGACAGCAGCAATATTGCCTTCACGCCGATGAAGGATGGCAAGGCGATGGACGAGGCCGAGTTCGCCCAGTTGCCGGAGGCCGAACGCGAGCGCTATCACGAGGACATTTCCGCGCTGGAAGTGCGCCTGAACGAGGAGTTGGCGAGCCTGCCGCAGTGGAAGCGCGAATCGACCAACCAGCTGCGCCAGCTCAATGACGAGACCATCAGCCAGGCGCTGCAGCCGCTGCTGGCGCCCTTGTCCGAGAAATATGCGGAGAACGCCGGTATCGAGGCCTATCTGCAGGCCGTGCAGGTCAATTTGCTGAAGACCGTGGTCGAGCAGCTGGTGGACGAGAACCGCCCGGAGGCGCAGAACCGCCTGCTGCTCGAAGAGCAGTACAGCCCGAGCCTGGTGGTCGGCCATCCGATCGACGGCGGTGCGCCGGTGGTGTTCGAGCCGCATCCGACCTACGACAACCTGTTCGGTCGCATCGAATACAACACCGATCAGGGCGCCCTCTACACCAGCTATCGCCAGTTGCGCCCGGGTGCGCTGCACCGCGCCAATGGCGGCTTCCTCATGCTGGAAGCGGAGAAACTGCTGAGCGAGCCCTTCGTCTGGGAAGCACTCAAGCGCGCCCTGCAGTCGCGCAAGCTGAAGATGGAATCGCCGCTCGCCGAACTGGGCCGCCTGGCGACGGTGACGCTGACGCCGCAGGTCATCCCGTTGAACGTGAAAGTGATCATCATCGGCTCGCGGCAGCTCTACTACACGCTGCAGGACCTGGATCCGGACTTCCAGGAGATGTTCCGGGTGCTGGTGGATTTCGACGAGGACATCCCGCTGGCCGAAGACAGCCTCGAGCAGTTCGCCCAGTTGATGAAGACCCGCACCTCGGAGGAAGGCATGGCGCCGCTCACGGCGGCGGCGGTGGCGCGCCTGGCGACCTACAGCGCGCGGCTGGCCGAGCACCAGGGCCGCCTGTCGGCGCGCATCGGCGACCTGTTCCAGCTGGTCAGCGAGGCCGATTTCATCCGCCAGTTGGCCAAGGACGAGGTGACCGACGTCGGCCATATCGAGCGCGCCCTGAAGGCCAAGGCGACCCGCACCGGCCGCGTGTCGGCGCGGATTCTCGAGGACATCCTCGCCGGCGTGATCCTGATCGACAGCGAAGGCGCGGCGATCGGCAAGTGCAACGGGTTGACGGTGCTGGAGGTCGGCGACTCGGCGTTCGGCATGCCGGCGCGGATTTCCGCCACGGTCTATCCGGGGGGCTCGGGAATCGTCGATATCGAGCGCGAAGTAAACCTCGGCCAGCCGATCCACTCCAAGGGCGTGATGATCCTCACCGGCTACCTCGGCAGCCGCTACGCCCAGGAGTTTCCGCTGGAGATTTCGGCGAGCATCGCGCTGGAGCAGTCCTACGGCTACGTCGACGGCGACAGCGCTTCGCTGGGCGAGTGCTGCGCGCTGATCTCGGCGCTGTCGCGCACGCCGCTCAAGCAGTGCTTCGCCATCACCGGTTCGATCAACCAGTTCGGCGAGGTGCAGGCGGTCGGTGGCGTCAACGAGAAGATCGAAGGTTTCTTCCGCCTCTGCGAGGCGCGCGGGCTGACCGGCGAGCAGGGCGTGATCATCCCGTTCGCCAACGTCACCACGCTGATGCTCGACGAGCGTGTGCTGGAGGCCGTGCGTCAGCAGCGTTTCCACGTCTACGCGGTGAGGCAGGTGGACGAGGCGCTGTCGCTGCTGGTGGGCGAGGACGTCGGCGCGGCCAACGAGCAGGGGCACTTCCCCAAGGGCAGCGTCAATGCGCGCGTGGTGGAGCGCTTGCGCGACATCGCCGAGATCGAGCTGGAAGACGAAGGCAAGGGCGAATCGCCGCAGTCGCCGGCGCTGCCGGAGGGGGACAAACACTGAGCGAATTTTGAACGGAACGATAGCGCGCACGGCGGGTCTGCAAAGGAGGAGGGCATCCACCCTCCATCCACAAGGTTATCCACAGCTTCAGGGGATAAACTGGCTTTCGCGCTCGTCCGCCTAGGATGTTCCCGCGTCAGCCCGACGCGAGGACCGCCGCCATGCCGCATAGCCTTTGCCTCAATCGCCAGTGCCTGGGCCTGGTTACCCGAATCGAATGCATCATTCGCCCGCTGGCGGGCGGCAACGGCCTGTGGACGTTGCTCTGCGCCGCCGGGCTGGCCGGCAGCCAACCCACCGCGATCAAGGTGCAGGGCCCATTCCACGGGCCGGCGATGGCCGAGTCGGTGCTCTCGGCGATCGCGAGCAATCTGCTGGACCAGGGCTACCGTGAATCCGACGACCCGGCCATCTGGCAGTTGCACATGCAGGCCGAGCTGCGCCGGGTGAACGCCAATCAGGCGCGATTTCTCGGCGGCTGGGAGTCGCGTCCGGAGGCCTGAGTCCGAGTTCACCAGCGGGCGCTGGCGAATTCTGGTAGGCGGCCAGCCTTCCGTTGCGTTTTTTATCCACACGTGAATTCAGCGTCTGGGCGTGCCTTGTGCGCTCGGTCCTGCTGCGTATACTCGCCCCTTCGTAATTTTCGTTGTGAGACCCCATGGAGCGCATCCTCGAGAACGCCATGTACGCCGCGCGCTGGCTGCTGGCACCCATCTATTTCGGTCTGGCGTTCGCGCTGCTGGCGCTGGCGATCAAGTTCTTCCAGGAAATCTTCCACATCCTGCCGATGATCCTGGCGATCAGCGAGGCCGATCTGGTGCTGACGCTGCTGTCGCTGATCGACATGGCCCTGGTCGGCGGGCTGCTGGTGATGGTGATGATCTCCGGCTACGAGAACTTCGTCTCCCAGCTGGACGTGGACGAGGGAAAGGAAAAGCTCGACTGGCTCGGCAAGATGGACTCCGGCTCGCTGAAACTGAAGGTCGCCGCCTCGATCGTGGCGATCTCCTCGATCCACCTGCTGCGCATGTTCATGAACGTGCAGCAAATCGAGAGCGAGAAGCTGATGTGGTACGTGATCATCCACCTGACGTTCGTGCTGTCGGCATTCGCCATGGGCTACATGGACAAGATCACCAAGCACTGATCTGGCCGCTTTTTTGTGGAACCGGCCGATATGGAGCTGGCGTCTGGTCCGTTCGGGGGGAGCAATCGGCCCTGCGTTCAGCAATCACCATGAGCGTGAGGACGGCAGGGGCAAAGCCGGACTGCGAGATGTGCTAGGCTGGCCGACCTTTTTTCCTATCGGAGCCCGGGCATGACCGATCTCAACCTCTCCACCGACGAAACCCGCGTGAGCTACGGCATCGGCCGCCAACTGGGCGACCAGCTGCGCGACAACCCGCCGCCGGGCGTCAGCCTGGATGCAGTGATCGCCGGCATCCGCGACGCCTTCGCCGGCGTGACCAGCCAGGTCAGCCCGGAGGCGCTGAATGCCAGCTTCGCCGTGATCCGCGAGCGCATGCAGGCCGAAGCGCAGAAGAAGGCCGAGGCTGCGGCGGCCGAAGGTCGCGACTTCCTCGCCGAGAATGCCAGGCGCGAAGGCGTGATCGTGCTGGAGTCGGGCCTGCAGTACGAAGTGTTGAGCACCGGCGAAGGTCCTCGCCCGAGCCGCGAGGACAGCGTGCGCACCCATTATCACGGGACCCTGATCAATGGCAGCGTGTTCGACAGCTCCTATCAGCGTGGCCAGCCTGCCGAGTTCCCGGTGAGCGGTGTGATCGCCGGCTGGACCGAGGCCCTGCAACTGATGAACGCGGGCAGCAAATGGCGCCTCTACGTACCGAGCGAGCTGGCCTACGGTGCCCAGGGCGTCGGCAGCATTCCGCCGCACAGCGCGCTGGTGTTCGACGTCGAACTGCTGGACGTGCTTTAAAGGCGGCAGGCCTCTTCAGGCCGGCGTGTAGGGGCGGGTGGGGACGCCGAGTCCATGCCCGCGAAACTTGCGGGGCCTGGATTCGCGAGCATGGCTCGCTCCTACGCCAACGCAAGCTCTCTGCCGCTTGCGCCGCTTCAAGGGCGCAACGCCCGGGCATAGCTGAACAGGAACAGGTTGCGGACCTGTTCCTTGAGCACGCAGGGCTCGGTCGTGCTCAACTCCTGCAGGTCCAGGTCGCCCTGTTCCCGCAGCTCCTCGAGCGCTTCCCCTTCGAGCGAAACGCATACTGCGCCAGTGTTGCGATCGAGTATCCGCAGGTAAGGCTGTGGGCGATCCAGCCAGGCATCTATCAGATAAGTCATGCGGCACCTCCAGTGAATTCTCTTGATGAGAATAATTGTTATTTGCAAAACTGCAAGCGCAAATGATCGCTGGGCCTGTGCCGACTGCTGGGGCATCGATGGGGAGAGAGGAGGGGGCTGGCAGCTGCGCCATGCGGCGCAGCATCGGGAGGAGGTGATCAGTGCGTGCGGGCCACGGCGAAACGGCAAAGCTCCGCCAGGGCGTCGCGATACCGATTGGCGGGAATGACTTCGAGGCAGGCAATGGCGCGCTCGACATGATCGCGGGCCAGCCTGGCGGTGTAGTCCAGGGCACCGCAGGCCTCCACGGCAGCGCGAATGCTTTCCAGGTCCTCGAGGCCGCCTTTCTGGATCGCCTTGCGTACCAGCGCGGCCTGCTCGGCGTCGCCTTCGCGCATGGTGTAGATCAGCGGCAGGGTCGGCTTGCCTTCGGCGAGATCGTCGCCGACGTTCTTGCCGAGGGTTTCCGTGTCGCCCTGATAGTCGAGCAGGTCGTCGACCAGCTGGAAGGCGATGCCGAGGTAGTCGCCGAAGGCGCGCAGGGCTTCGCGTTGCGCCTCGCTGGCGCCGGCCAGGGTGGCCGCGCTATGGGTGGAGGCCTCGAAGAGCATGGCGGTCTTGCCGCGGATGACTTCCATGTAGATTTCTTCGGTGGTGCTGGCGTCGCGGACCTTGGACAGCTGCAGCACTTCGCCCTCGGCGATGACCCGGGTCGCCTGGGAAATGATGCGCATGACCGGCATGGAATCCAGTTCCACCATCATTTCGAACGAGCGTGCATATAGAAAGTCGCCGACCAGCACGCTGGGCGCATTGCCCCACAGGGCGTTGGCGGTGGAGCGGCCGCGACGCATGCCGGACATGTCGACGACGTCGTCGTGCAGCAGCGTGGAGGTATGCAGGAATTCGATGATCGCGGCCAACAGGCGCAACTGGTCGCCCTGATGACCGAGCGCACTGCCGCTGAGTAGCACCAGCAGCGGACGCAGGCGCTTGCCGCCGGCCGAGGTGATGTAATCCCCGATCTTTTCCACCAGCGGAACGCGAGAAGTCAGTTGCTTGCGGATGATGCCGTCGACAGCGGCAAAATCGTCCGCCACAACTTGGTAGAAAGGCTGGGGTTGCATCGGGGACTCCTCGCAGGTTGCGCGGCATGCTAGGGGGCGGGTCTGGCACTGTCAAGGCGACACCGGTTGGCTATTGCGCGGGGGGTGGCGCATGCGTACAATCGCGGACCCTGAACTTCCCCCCTGGGCATTTCCCTGCCTTACGCAATTGCACGGGCGTCACTTCCGGCCCCATGCAGCCATGCCAGCCACCAACCATTCTTACAAAGCGCTGGGTGAGCAGGATCAACGGAGATACACAGATGTACGCAGTTATCGTTACCGGCGGCAAGCAGTACAAGGTTGCCGAAGGCGAATACCTCAAGATTGAAAAACTCGAAGTTCCGACTGGCGAAGCTGTCACTTTCGACCGCGTTCTGCTGATCGGCAACGGCGACGATGTGAAGATCGGCGCTCCGGTGGTCGATGGTGCCAAAGTCACCGCTGAAGTGGTCGCCCAGGGCCGCCACGACAAAGTGACCATCATCAAGTTCCGCCGTCGTAAGCACCACATGAAGCGTCAGGGCCACCGTCAGTGGTTCACTGAGGTCAAAATCACCGGTATTCAGGGCTAATCGGGCCTGGATCCCCTTATAGGAGTATTGAACTCATGGCACACAAAAAAGCTGGCGGTTCTACCCGCAACGGTCGCGACTCAGAAGCCAAACGCCTTGGCGTGAAGATGTACGGCGGCCAGGTCATCAAGGCCGGCAACATCATCGTGCGTCAGCGCGGCACCCAGTTCCATGCCGGTTACGGTGTGGGCATGGGCAAGGATCACACGCTCTTCGCCAAGGTCGAAGGTGTGGTCAAGTTCGAAGTGAAGGGCGCTTTCGGCCGTCGCTACGTGAGCGTCGTCGCAGCCTAACCGCGGCGTTGCTGGAAAAGCCCTGTCATGCGACGGGGCTTTTTTGTTTCTGTATCCTTGTGAGGCTCTTGCAAAGAACTGCTCGGTACTCATTCAGTTTTCGCTGGGTTTTTTGCAAGACCCTTACGTTCTTGTTTCTTAAGCCCGTCCTGCGACGGGAGGCGTTCCCATGAAATTCGTCGATGAAGTATCGATTTTTGTAAAGGCCGGTGACGGTGGCAACGGCATGATGAGCTTCCGTCGGGAGAAGTTCATCGAGAAAGGTGGCCCCAACGGTGGCGATGGCGGTGACGGCGGCTCGGTGTATCTGGAGGCCGACGAGAACCTCAACACCCTGGTGGACTACCGCTATACCCGTCGCTTCAATGCGCAGAACGGGCAGAAGGGTGGAAGCACCGACTGCACTGGCGCCAAGGGTGACGATCTGATCCTGCCGGTGCCGGTCGGTACCACCGTGATCGACGCCGCGACCCAGGAAATCATGGGTGACCTGACCAAGGCCGGCCAGCGCCTGCTGGTGGCCCAGGGTGGCTGGCACGGGCTGGGCAACACGCGTTTCAAGTCCAGTACCAACCGTGCGCCGCGGCAGACCACGCCGGGCAAGCCGGGCGATGCGCGCGATCTCAAGCTGGAGCTGAAAGTGCTGGCCGACGTCGGCCTGCTGGGGTTGCCGAATGCCGGCAAGAGCACTTTCATCCGCTCGGTTTCCGCAGCCAAGCCTAAGGTGGCCGATTATCCCTTCACGACGCTGGTGCCGAATCTCGGCGTGGTCAGCGTGGGTCGCTACAAGAGCTTCGTGATCGCCGATATCCCCGGGCTCATCGAGGGGGCGGCGGAAGGCGCCGGACTGGGGATTCGCTTCCTCAAGCATCTGGCGCGCACGCGCCTGTTGCTGCATCTGGTCGACATGGCGCCGCTGGACGACAGCGATCCGGCCGATGCGGCCGAGGTCATCCTGCGCGAGCTGGAGAAATTCAGCCCGGCCTTGATGCAGCGCGACCGCTGGCTGGTGCTGAACAAGGCCGATCAGCTGCTCGACGAAGAGCGCGAGGAGCGCATGCGGCAGGTGGTCGAGCGCCTGGAGTGGGATGGGCCGGTATTCGTGATTTCCGCGCTGGAGGGCGAGGGCACCGAGGCGTTGACCCAGGCGATCATGCGCTATCTCGACGAGCGCACGCTGCGCATCGCCGAGGAGCCGGACTATGCCGAGGCGCTGGCCGAGCTGGATCGGCAGATCGAGGACGAGGCGCGCGCGCGGCTGCAGGAGCTCGATGATCAGCGCGCGCTGCGGCGCGCCGGGGTCAAGGCGGCGGACGAGGTCGATGATGACGACTTCGACGACGATGACGATGACGAAGGTGGTGCCGAAATCATCTACGTCCGCTGAGCCGGAATCCGGGTCGCGCGGCGGCCCGGTTCATGCGAGTGGTCGGCGGGCTGGCTCGTGCGCAGCCCGATCCAGAAGTGTTTTGGCCGGATAGAAGGCGGGAACGATGCGGGACAAGGTGAGCGGCGCGCGGCGCTGGGTGGTGAAGATCGGCAGTGCGTTGTTGACCGCCGATGGGCGTGGTCTGGATCAGGCGGCGATGGCGGTGTGGGTGGACCAGATGGTGGCCCTGCGCGAGGCTGGCGTGGAGTTGGTGCTGGTGTCGTCCGGCGCGGTTGCCGCCGGAATGAGTCGTCTGGGCTGGGCAGGCAGGCCCAAGGCGGTGCATGAGCTGCAGGCGGCCGCCGCGGTGGGCCAGATGGGGCTGATCCGTGCCTGGGAATCGAGCTTCGCCCGGCGCGACCAGCAGACCGCGCAGATCCTGGTCACCCATGACGACCTTTCCGACCGCAAGCGCTATCTCAATGCGCGCAGCACCCTGCGTACGCTCATCGATCTCGGCGTGGTACCGGTCATCAACGAGAACGACACCGTCGTCACCGACGAGATCCGCTTCGGTGACAACGATACCCTCGGCGCGCTGGTGGCCAACCTGGTCGAGGCCGATCTGCTGGTCATCCTCACCGATCGGGACGGCATGTTCGATGCCGATCCTCGTTTCAATCTCCAGGCCAATCTCATCAGCGAGGCGCGCGCCGACGATCCGGCGCTGGATGCCGTGGCCGGCGGTACCGGTGGTGCGCTGGGGCGCGGCGGCATGCAGACCAAGCTGCGCGCGGCGCGCCTGGCTGCGCGTTCCGGTGCGCACACGGTGATCGTCGGTGGGCGCATCGAGCAGGTGCTGGCGCGACTCAAGGCTGGCGAGCGCCTGGGTACGCTGCTGGCGCCCGAGTGCAGTCGGCATGCGGCACGCAAGCAATGGCTGGCCGGGCATTTGCAGACCCGTGGCACGCTGACGCTGGATGACGGTGCCGTGCATGCGCTGCGCCAGGGGCATCGCAGCCTGTTGCCGGTCGGTGTGAAGGCGGTTCAGGGTGCGTTTCGCCGTGGCGAGATGGTGGTCTGCGTCGGCCCTCAGGGGGCGGAGGTCGCGCGGGGGCTGGTGAACTACAGCGCGGCCGAGGCGCAGCGGATTCTCGGGCGGCCATCCGACGAGATCGAGAAGCTGCTCGGCTACGTCGACGAGCCGGAGCTGATTCATCGCGACAACATGATTCTGGTCTGAGGTGCTTATGCGTCTGGCGATCGTGGCATTGATGCTGGGGTTGGTACCCCAGTTGGCAGTCGCCGAGCAGGTCGGCGAGGTCGATACGGCGTTCAAGTGGCTCGGGCCGAACCACAAGATCGTCGTCGAGGCGTTCGACGACCCCAGGGTCGAAGGCGTGACCTGTTACCTTTCGCGAGCCAAGACCGGCGGCATCAAGGGTGGGCTGGGACTCGCGGAGGATCGGGCCGAGGCGTCGATCGCCTGCCGCCAGGTCGGGCCCATTCGCTTCGATGGCCAACTGAAGGATGGCGAAGTGGTGTTCAAGGAGCGCACGTCGCTGGTGTTCAAGAGCATGCAGGTGGTGCGCTTCTTCGATGAGGCGCGCAATGCGCTGGTCTATCTCGTCTACAGCGATCGGCTCATCGAGGGCAGTCCGCAGAATGCGGTGACGGCGATTCCGATCCTGCCCTGGCCGTAGGTTGGGTTGAGCGCAGCGAAGCCCAACGGGCAGGATGTCGGGCGGTGCTTGAGCGTGTTGGGCTTCGTCGCTGCGCTCCTCAACCCAACCTACGAAGCTGCCAGGAGCTGCAGACATAAAAAAACCGGCGCCAGGCCGGTTTTTTCAAGAACCTGCAGTTCAGGCTGCAGCAGCTTCGCCGAGGGCCTTGATGTGGCCGTTCAGGCGGCTCTTGTGACGAGCGGCTTTGTTCTTGTGGATGATGCCTTTGTCGGCCATGCGGTCGATGACCGGCACGGCGGCGGTGTAGGCTGCGCGGGCCTTGTCCAGGTCCTTGGCGTCGATGGCCTTGACCACATTCTTGATGTAGGTGCGAACCATGGAGCGCAAGCTGGCGTTGTGGCTGCGACGCTTCTCAGCCTGAATTGCGCGTTTTTTGGCGGAAGGGCTGTTGGCCACCGTCGAACTCCTCGAAAACGTGGGGGATTGCAAAGCAAATAAGGCCGCGAATCATGCCGACGCGGCGGGCGCTTGTCAAGCCCGGTCGAATGGCTCGAGATGCTGGTCGGACAGATGGGCTGGGGCTAAACTCGCCGGCTCGTTTCGTGTCGTAACTGGCCATCGATCCGGTCGACGCTGCGCGCTCGGTCGATCAATCTCGCTGCAATTCTAGGAAGACAAATGTCCGAAAAAACCGGCAAGGGCGGATTGTTGCGTTCCAGCGCGGTGGTCAGTGTGATGACCCTGTTGTCGCGCGTGCTGGGCATGGTACGCGATATGGTGGTCGCCAGCTACTTCGGCTCCGGGGCGGCGGCGGACGCCTTCTTCATCGCCTTCAAGATTCCCAACTTCCTGCGCCGGCTGTTCGCCGAGGGCGCCTTCGCCCAGGCGTTCGTACCGGTGCTGTCGGAATACCGCACCAAGCGCACGCTCGCCGACGTCAAGCTGCTGGTGGACCGTACCGCCGGGATGCTGGGCCTGATTCTCGCGGGGTTGACCGCGTTGGGCGTGCTGTTCGCGCCCTATGTGGTAATGGTTTTCGCGCCGGGCTTCCATGACGATCCGGCGAAGATGCAGCTTGCCGGCGAACTGCTGCGCATCACCTTCCCCTACCTGATGCTGATTTCGCTGACGGCCTTCACCTCGGGCGTGCTCAACAGCTACGGCTACTTCGCCGTGCCGGGCTTCACCCCGGTGCTGCTCAACGTCTGCATGATCGTTTCGGCGGTTTTCCTCACGCCGTACTTCGATCAGCCGATCATGGCGCTGGCCTGGGGCGTGTTCATCGCCGGCTTCGCCCAGTTGGCCTTCCAGCTGCCCTACGTCGCCCGGCTGGGCCTGTTGCCGAGGCCGCGGGTCAAGCTTGGCGACGAGGGCGTGCGGCGCATCATGCTGTTGATGGTGCCGGCACTGTTCGGGGTCTCGGTCAGCCAGATCAACCTGCTGCTCGATACCGTACTGGCGTCCTTTCTGCAGACCGGCAGCGTGTCCTGGCTGTATTACGCCGATCGCCTGTCCGAGCTGCCGCTGGGGGCGTTCGGCATCGCCATCGGTACGGTGATCCTGCCGAGCCTGTCGCGCCAGCATGCTGGTGAGGACCCGAAGGCGTTTTCCTCGACGCTCGACTGGGCGTTGCGCATGGTGTTGCTGGTCGGCGTTCCCGCTGCGCTGGCGCTGGGCATTCTCGCCGAGCCGATGATCGCCAGCCTCTTCTATTACGGCGCCATGAGCGAGGAAGCGGTGGTGCAGTCGGCCAGGGCGCTGCAGGCGTATTCGCTGGGCGTGCTGGCGTTCATGCTGATCAAGGTGCTTGCGCCTGGCTTCTTTGCGCGCCAGGACCTGAAGACGCCGGTGCGCGTGGCGGTCATCTGCATGGTGGCGAACATGGTGATGAACCTCATCCTGATCTGGCCGCTCAAGCATGTCGGGCTGGCGCTGGCGACGTCGCTGTCGTCCATGCTCAACGCCGTTCTCCTGTTCTGGGGGCTGTACAAGATCGGCGTGTACCGCCCGGCGCCGGGGTGGTGGTCGTTCGGGCTGCGCCTGGCGGCTGCCTGTGCGGCAATGGTGGCGGTGGTCTGGTGGCTCAACGTGCCGGCGCAGGAGTGGTTCGCCTGGGGCTGGCAGCAGCGCGCGCTGCGCCTGGGATTGCTGGTCTGTGCCGGTCTGGCAGCATTTGCCGGCGGACTTCTGCTGGCAGGCCTGCGGCCCCGACATTTGCGACACTGATCGATGCTGCCAGGCCGATGCAAACCTGTCCGGGATGCTCGCCACATGCGTATAATCGGCCACTTTTCAAGCAAGAAGTGCGGTATGCAGCTGGTTCGAGGCCTTCACAATCTGCGACCCCGGCATCGGGGTTGCGTCGCCACCATCGGCAACTTCGACGGCGTGCACCGGGGGCATCAGGCCATCCTGGCGCGCCTGCGCGAACGTGCGGCCGAGCTGGTGCTGCCCAGCTGCGTGGTGATCTTCGAGCCGCAGCCGCGTGAATTCTTCTCCCCGGACAGGGCGCCTGCGCGCCTGACCCGGCTGCGTGAAAAGTTGCAACTGCTGAGCGAGCAGGGTGTCGATCGGGTGCTGTGCCTGGCCTTCAATCGGCGGCTGCGTGAACTGAGTGCCGCGGAATTCGTTCACGCCACGCTGGTGGAAGGGCTGGGGGTGCAGCATCTGGAAGTCGGCGACGATTTCCGTTTCGGCTGTGATCGTGCCGGCGACTTCAACTTCCTGCTCGAGGCCGGTGCCGCCGAAGGCTTCACCGTCGAGGCCGCCACCACCATCGAGGTGGCTGGCGAGCGGGTCAGCAGCACACGGTTGCGCCAGGTGCTGGCCGATGGCGATCTACCGCTGGCCGAAGCGCTGCTCGGTCGGCCGTTCGGCATCACCGGCCGGGTCATGCACGGGCAGAAACTCGGTCGCCAGTTGGGCGCGCCGACCGCCAACGTCCAGCTCAAGCGCCGCAATACGCCGCTCAGCGGGGTGTTCGTGGTCAGCCTCGAACTGGATGGCCAGCCGCTGGCCGGCGTGGCCAACATCGGCATGCGACCTTCGGTCGAAAGCGACGGCAAGCCGCACCTGGAAGTGCACCTGCTCGACTATCAGGGCGATCTTTACGGTCGCCTGGTGCAGGTGACCTTCCTGCGCAAGCTGCGCGACGAGCAGCGTTTCGCCTCGCTGGAGGCACTCAAGACGGCGATCGACGCGGACATCGCCGCTGCCCGCGATTACTGGCGGGCTTCACCCCTTCACCACGAGTCAGGACTGAAATGACCGATTACAAAGCGACCCTCAATCTGCCGTCCACGGCATTTCCGATGAAGGCCGGTCTGCCACAGCGCGAGCCGGAGATTCTGCAGCGCTGGAACAGCATCGACCTGTACCGGAAGCTGCGGCAGATCGGCGAAGGTCGCCCGAAATTCGTCCTGCACGATGGCCCACCGTACGCCAACGGCAACATCCACATCGGCCATGCGGTGAACAAGGTGATCAAGGACATGATCGTCCGTTCGCGCACCCTGGCCGGTTTCGACGCGCCCTACGTGCCGGGCTGGGACTGCCACGGCCTGCCGATCGAGCACAAGGTCGAGACCACCTTCGGCAAGAACCAGCCGGCCGATCTGACCCGCGAGCGCTGCCGCGCCTACGCCGCCGAACAGATCGAAGGGCAGAAGGCCGACTTCATCCGCCTCGGCGTGCTCGGCGACTGGGACAATCCCTACAAGACCATGGATTTCGCCAACGAAGCCGGCGAGATCCGCGCGCTGGCGAAGATGGTCGAGGGCGGTTTCGTCTTCAAGGGCCTGAAGCCGGTGAACTGGTGCTTCGACTGCGGCTCGGCGCTGGCCGAGGCGGAAGTCGAATACCAGGACAAGAAGTCCGATGCCATCGACGTGGCCTTCGCCGTCGAGGACGCCGACAAGCTGGCCGCCGCCTTCGGCGTGGCGAATCTGGCCAAGCCGACCAGCATCGTCATCTGGACCACCACGCCCTGGACCATCCCGGCCAACCAGGCGCTCAACGTGCATCCGGAGTTCGTCTACGCACTGGTCGACACCGGCGATCGCCTGCTGGTGCTGGCCGAAGAGCTGGTTGAATCCTGTCTGGCGCGCTACGGCCTGCAGGGCGAGATCGTCGCCCGCTGCGAAGGCCAGGCGCTGGAGCTGATCCGCTTCCGTCATCCGTTCTACGAGCGTTTCGCCCCGGTCTACCTGGCCGAGTACGTGGAAACCGGCGCCGGTACCGGCATCGTCCACTCGGCGCCGGCCTACGGCGAGGACGACTTCCGTTCCTGCAAGCACTACGGCATGGAGAACGACGACATCCTCGGCCCGGTGCAGAGCAATGGCGTCTACGTGCCGGACCTGCCGTTCTTCGGCGGCCAGTTCATCTGGAAGGCCAACCCGAACATCGTTGCCAAGCTCGCCGAAGTCGGCGCGCTGCTCAAGCACGAGTCGATCCAGCACAGCTACATGCACTGCTGGCGGCACAAGACGCCGCTGATCTACCGCGCCACCGCGCAGTGGTTCGTCGGCATGGACAAGGTCGCCCACGATGGCAGTTCGCTGCGCCGCCGCGCACTGGATGCCATCGAGCAGACCGAGTTCGTCCCGGCCTGGGGCCAGGCGCGCCTGCACGGCATGATCGCCGGGCGCCCGGACTGGTGCATCTCGCGCCAGCGTACCTGGGGCGTGCCGATCCCGTTCTTCCTGCACAAGGAAAGCGGCGAGCTGCATCCGCGTACCGTCGAGCTGATGGAGGCGGTGGCGCAGCGCGTCGAGCAGGGCGGCATCGAGGCCTGGTCGAAGCTGGATGCGGCCGAGCTGCTGGGCGACGAAGCGGCGCAGTACGAGAAGATCAGCGACACCCTGGACGTCTGGTTCGATTCCGGCACCACCCACTGGCACGTGATGCGCGGCTCGCACCCCATGGGCCACGAACAGGGGCCGCGCGCCGATCTCTATCTGGAGGGCTCCGACCAGCATCGTGGCTGGTTCCATTCCTCCTTGCTGACCGGCGCGGCCATCGACGGCCACGCGCCCTACAAGGGCCTGCTCACCCATGGTTTCACCGTGGACGAGAACGGCCGCAAGATGTCCAAGTCCCTCGGCAACGTCATCGCGCCACAGGAAATCACCGACAGCATGGGCGCCGACATCCTGCGTCTGTGGGTCTCGGCCACCGACTACTCCGGTGAGATGGCCGTGTCCAAGCAGATCCTGCAGCGCAGCGCCGATGCCTACCGGCGTATCCGCAACACCGCGCGTTTCCTGCTCTCCAACCTGGATGGCTTCGATCCGGCGCAGCACATGGTGCCCAACGAGCAACTGATCGCCCTCGACCGCTGGGCCATCGACCGTGCCCTGCTGCTGCAGCGCGAGATCGAGGAAGCCTACGGCACCTACAAGTTCTGGAACGTCTACCAGAAGGTGCACAACTTCTGCGTGCAAGAGCTGGGCGGCTTCTACCTCGACATCATCAAGGACCGCCAGTACACCACCGGCGCCGACAGCCTGCCGCGCCGTTCCTGCCAGACCGCGCTGTACCACATCGCCGAGGCGCTGGTGCGCTGGATCGCGCCGATCCTGGCGTTCACCGCCGAGGAGATCTGGCAATACCTGCCGGGCGAGCGCAACGAGTCGGTGATGCTCAACACCTGGTACGAAGGTCTGGCCGAGCTGCCGCAGGATGCCGAGCTGGATCGCACCTTCTGGGACCAGGTGATGGCGGTCAAGGCCGCGGTGAACAAGGAGCTGGAAAACCAGCGCGCGGCCAAGACCCTCGGCGGCAACCTGCAGGCGGAAGTCACGCTGTATGCCGAGGAGGCGCTGGTTGCCGAACTGGCCAAGCTGGGCAACGAGCTGCGCTTCGTGCTGATCACCTCGGCCGTCGCGGTCGCCCCGCTGGCGCAAGCTCCCGCCGAGGCGGTGGCGAGCGAGCTGACCGGGCTCAAGCTGCTGGTGAAGAAGACCGAGCACGCCAAGTGCGGCCGCTGCTGGCACCATCTGCCGGATGTCGGCAGTCACGCCGAGCATCCTGAAATCTGCGGACGCTGCGTGGAGAATATCGAGGGCGCTGGCGAGGTTCGTCACTATGCGTGACCCCGTGCGTACTACCGTAGGGTGGGCTTCAGCCCACCATTACGATGTTGCCTTCAGTCTCGGTGGGCTAAAGCCCACCCTACCGCGCGGTGTTCTAGCGGAGGCAACTGCATGAGCGCACGTTTCGGCAAGCTCGCCTGGCTATGGCTCAGCGTGCTGGTCGTCGCCTTCGATCAGGCGGCCAAGCACTGGTTCGAGGCCAATTTCAGCCTGTACCAGAGGGTCGAGGTCATTCCCGACTACTTCGCCTGGACGCTGGCCTACAACACCGGCGCCGCTTTCAGCTTTCTCGCCGATCACAGCGGCTGGCAGCGCTGGCTGTTCGCGGTGATCGCGATCGGTGTGAGCGTCGTGCTGGTGGTCTGGCTCAAGCGGCTGAAGGCCAATGAAACCTGGCTGGCGGTGGCGTTGGCCCTGGTTCTGGGTGGCGCGCTGGGCAACCTCTACGACCGGGTGGTGTTGGGCCACGTGGTCGATTTCATCCTGGTGCATTGGCAGAACCGCTGGTATTTCCCGGCGTTCAACATCGCCGACAGTGCCATTACCGTAGGCGCCGTGATGCTGGCGCTGGATATGTTCAAGAGCAACAAGACCGGAGAATCCGCACATGACTGAACAGCGCATTGGGCCGGACAAGGAAGTTACCCTGCATTTCGCGCTTGGCCTGGAAACGGGCGAGCTGGTCGACAGCACGTTCGACAAGAAACCCGCGACCTTCACAGTCGGTGACGGCAATCTTCTGCCGGGCTTCGAGCAACAGCTCTACGGCCTCCAGGCCGGCGACCGGCGCACCCTGCAGATTGCGCCCGAGCAGGGCTTCGGTCAGCCCAATCCGCAGAACGTGCAGGTCATGCCGCGCAGCCAGTTCGAGGGCATGGAGCTCTCCGAAGGGCTGATGGTGAGCTTCCAGGATGCCTCTCGCGCCGAACTGCCGGGCGTGGTGAAGGCCTTCGATGACAACCAGGTCACCATCGATTTCAATCATCCGCTGGCCGGCAAGACGCTGTCCTTCGAAGTCGAGATCATCGAGGTCAAGCCGGTCTAGAGCCCGCCGGGCCAGGGCCGAAGAGGTAGGAGCCTGGGGACGCCGAGTCCTTGCTGGCGATCAGGCCCGACAGCATAGCGCAAGGGCGTCGAAGAACGCCCTGCAGCGTATCGCGCTACACTTCCCCCATTTTCAAGCTCCGCGTGCCGAGACCACCATGCAAATCAAACTCGCCAATCCCCGCGGCTTCTGCGCGGGCGTCGACCGCGCCATCGAGATCGTCAACCGCGCCCTGGAAGTCTTCGGCCCGCCGATCTACGTGCGTCACGAAGTCGTGCACAACAAGTTCGTAGTGGAGGACCTGCGTGCGCGTGGCGCGGTCTTCGTCGAGGAACTGGACCAGGTGCCGGATGACGTCATCGTCATCTTCAGCGCCCACGGTGTGTCCCAGGCCGTACGGCAGGAGGCGGAAAAGCGCGGCCTGAAAGTGTTCGACGCCACCTGCCCGCTGGTGACCAAGGTGCACCTCGAGGTCACCAAATACAGTCGTGAAGGGCGCGAATGCATCCTCATCGGTCACCAGGGGCATCCGGAAGTCGAAGGCACCATGGGGCAGTACGATGACCGCAACGGTGGTGCCATCTATCTGGTCGAAGACGAGGAAGACGTCGCCAGGCTGCAGGTGCGCAACCCCGAGGCGCTGGCCTTCGTCACCCAGACCACGCTGTCCATGGATGACACCAGTCGCGTCATCGATGCCCTGCGCAGCAAATTCCCCAGCATCGGCGGGCCGCGCAAGGACGATATCTGCTACGCCACACAGAATCGCCAGGATGCAGTGAAGCAACTGGCCGACGAGTGCGACGTGGTACTGGTGGTCGGCAGCCCCAACAGCTCCAACTCCAACCGCCTGCGTGAACTCGCCGAACGCATGGACACCCCGGCCTACCTGATCGACGGCGCCGAGGACCTCGAGCCCGAGTGGTTCGAGAACATCCAGCGCATCGGCATCACCGCCGGCGCCTCGGCGCCGGAAGTGCTGGTGCGTGGGGTGATCGAAAAGCTGAAAGAGTGGGGCGCCAGCGGCACGGATGAACTGCAGGGGCGGCCGGAAAACGTGACGTTTTCGATGCCGAAGGAGTTGCGGGTGAAGGCGCTGTAAGGCGCATAATACTGCCCGAGAAAGCTGCATGTGCACATCGCGCCCGTAGGAGCCCGGGGGACGCCGAGTCCTAGCCGTCGATCATCGGCGTTGCGGCCGATCGCCCGCAAGCGGGCTCCACAGGGGGGGCGAAAGGCTAATCCATGTACGTGCCCGACAGACGCGTGGGCAAGGCTTCGCCGTTGTCCATCCTTGCGGACGGGCGGAAGCTCTAAGATTTATCCAATAAAAACAAAGCGTTATTTTATGCTGATAAGAGCCTGTGATGCTGCAACCGGCTTATGGTCTTGAGTGAACAGCCTTTGCCGTAAGGCGCAGCCTCTCTTTGGTGTTTCGTGCCGGACGGGTGACATCCGCCGACACGGCAAGACCATTCCTCAATGGCGGGTAGGGCGGGTTGCACCCGCCCTACAGGGCAGAGGGTCAACGCCAGCAATCTTCGATGGCTTTGCTGCCGCTGCGTCCTTTTCTGCCGAGATCATCCAAGGTCAGATCGCCACACTTGGCATCGTTGAACTCTTGTTTCGCCGTTAGGATGTAACCGTTGTTGTTGGCTTCATCAACGGCTAGGGTGTATTTCCCGGTTTCTGACTTGTTGCCATTCTTCAGTCCCAACTTGGCGATATCCGCGTCGGAGGTGACGTAGGCATTGTTCTGCGCGAAGTAGCGCTCCTGCCGGGCGGAGGCGTCGCTCAGCAGGGCCTGGCCTTCGGTACGGTTGCCACGCTTGACGTATTCGTCGTAGCTCGGGTACGCAATGGCTGCCAGAATGCCGATGATGGCGACCACGATCATGAGTTCGATCAGGGTGAAACCGGTCTGGACCCGTTTCATGGACTGCTCCGTTGATACTGCTGGTTTCATCTCTACTCCCCTTCGATTCGGCGCCAGCTCTGGCGGCCCAGACTGGCTGGGTCCGGGTAGATGTTCACGCACTCCTGGCCAGTGCAGTACTGGTAGGTTCCGTCGGAATCCTGCGAAAGGGTGCCGCCCCCTTCGCCGTCCTGGCGGATTGCGGAAATGTTGCTCGTCTCGATGTCTGTGGTGGGCCTGTAGTCGAAGGCGTTGTGGGACGTTCTGCCGCCAGTGAAGGGGTTGATGGCATAGGTCCAGTTGGTGGCGCCATCACCGCAGGGGTCGTCGTTGGGGATCAGCGTCTGGAAGAATACCGTACGACCCAGTTGCGACATGTTCTCCACCACCATTTCGCCCTCGCTCTGCCGCAGGTTCAGGTACCAGCCATTCTGTGCCGACTGGTTTTCGCTTGCCTGCCAACTGACATTGTTGTTGCTGATGACCAGGCCCTGGCGGGTCGAGCCATCGGCCTCGACGGTGGTCTGGGTCACGATCTCCTGCTCTTGCAGGCTGGTGCGGCTGATATTCGGATTGCTGGCTTCCTCGCCCAGGGTCTGCTTGTCCCAGATGCCGTAGACGGTCTGCGCGATGCTCTTGTCGCCTTCCTTGTCGCCGGTCTCGAAGAATTTGCCGGTACCGAAAACGACCAGATAGCCAGATCCGGTGGGGTGCAGTACCAGGCTGGGAGCGGACGTGATGGGTTGACGAGTGCTGCCGTTGTCTGCCACCGCGCTGAACAGTGGCCTCCCACCATAGGCCACTTCGAAATTCGAGACAGCGTTTTCGCTATCGTCTTCGGTGGTGAAGGGCGCGGTGTCGCTACGGCCGTTACGCAGCAGGTCGAAGCGCCAGACGTTGCCCTGCAGGTCTCCCGCGTAGGCATAGTCCGCTACACCGTCGGCGTTGTAGTCGGCAAGCTTTGGAGTGGACAGACCATTGGCGATACCATCCACACCCTCGACTTCCAGGCTGTTGAGCAGAGTCCCTTCCATGGCATCGACGATGAACAGCGCGGCCTTGCCGTTGGTGTTGTTGGCGCTTTCATAGCCATTGCCGAACACCACGGTCCATGTTCCGGTATGCAGGCGCGCAATGGTTGGTTGGGAGAAGCTGTAGCCCATTTTCACCGCGGCGTCGTCAGGCAGGCTGCTGTCGTCGAACTCCCAAAGCAGCTTCTCGCTGCCTGGGGTGGTGATGTCCAGGGCGAATATCGATTTGCCGCCTGCTTTCAGGGTGCCGACCAGGATGGTGCGCCATTCAGTACCGTCGAATACGTCGGCCACGACGGGACTGCCGTCGACATAGAACTCATGGCTGTAGTTAGCACCGGTTAGCTTGTTCAGCTTGTGGAACACCGCACTTGGAATAAAGGCGAACTCCTCGACCCCGGTTTGGGCATTGAAACCATGCAGCATGCCGTCGTTGCCGCCGACATAGAGACGCGGGGTGCGCTGGGCGATGGCGGTGGCGAAAGTGGTGTAGGCGGTGTTGCCTTCGAGCCTGTTGCTGAAATTGACCAGGTAGCGCGGCCCGGACACCACCGCTGGGCTGGACGAGTAGAAGTCGCCCAGTACACCACTGCGCTGGCGGAAGGTGGTGCCTTCACCGCTACGGTTGCCGCGCAGATACTCTAGCCGCTGCGCGCCCAAGCCATCGGTTACGTTGCTGTTTTCCGGGTTGCGGCTGAGCAGATTGGCCAGCGTGCCGTTGGCGGTGGCGGAGCCGGCATTGGCCCAGCTGAAATCCACCAGCCCGCTATTGGTGTTGCCGGCAATCTTGATCGTGCGGCTTTGCCAGCCGGGTACCTTGTTCTTGGCGCTCCATATTTCGGCGGTTTCGAAGGTGTTGCTCTGGGCGTTCCAGGCCTTCTCGAAGCGTTTGACATCGCCGGACCAGTTGTCGTCGCTGGCGTAAGAAGTCTGGTAGGAGACGGTCTTGACCGTGCCATTGTCGTTTTCGTCGGCACTGACCTGGCCGGAATTGATGGCCGGCCGGGCGGCGGTGGATTTGCGATCGGCAATGCGCGACAGAATGTCGTCGAACGCCTGGACCATGGTTTCCGGACTGTCGACGCTGAAGAATTCGCCCCGTGAGTTGATTGCGGCGTGCCACAGGTCATAGACGTTATTGTTGTTGCCCGAAGCGCTGGCGGGTGGCCAGGTTGCGTTACCGGCCAACAGTGCTTGGTAGCCGACGCCTTTGTGGGTGCCGCCCTCCCATGGAATATCCGAACGATCCATGGCTTCGGTCAGGCCCAGGCCCATCATGAAGTTGGTCATGTGTTGCCAGGTGGCCGGGTCGTTGCGCGGATCCCAATAGTCGGTTGTGGAATCGCCGCTCTTGAAGGGAAGGTAAGGCGGTAGTTCGTTGTCGAGGGTCGGGTTCAGATCGGTTGCCCAATAGTGCATGGCCAGGTCGGCAAGCGTGTTGTTCTGACTGTCATGGTAAGGGGCCTGGCCGCTGTAACTGCGCTGGCCGTCGGGCAGGTCGAAGGTGGTGGCGTCGTGACGGAAACTGCCGGGCGCGCTGACCGATTCGTTCCACAAACCATCGGTCATCATGATGTGGTAGCTGGCGCGGCAGGCGTAGGTATTCTGCGTCGTGTTGCCGGTACCGTTGGGGTTCTTCTGCCAGGGCGTTGCGGTCTTGAAGAACTCACCTGCACGCTTCATGGCGGCCGGCAGGTAGGTACTCTGGTTGAAATTGATATTTTGCAGCCAGGTATACAGCTGGCCCTTGTGCTCGGGTGAGTAGGCCTTGAAGGCGTTGTTTCGGCAGTTGCTGTCGTTGCCGTTGAAGGTGGTGCAGCGACCCAGCCCTTGCCAGGTCAGGCGTACGGCCGGAGACAGGTCGTAAAAGGCCAGCGCCGCGGCGGAAATGGTTGCCAGGCCACGGTTGCGGTAGAAGGAATACCAGTTGGCGAAGTTCTGCTGTTCATCGCTGCCGACGAATTGAAGGGTGTAACAGTCATCGTTGTCGAACGTGCAGTTCGCCGCTTTGCTCGAGTCGTAAATGTAGTAGTACGCTGGGACTCCCTTGCGTGCCCAACTGCCTGTATAGCGGCCATTACTGCTATTGTAGGTGCAGTCTCCAGCAACCCAGTTATCAGTAGCGGCAGTGCAAGTCCGAGTTGAGTTCCAGCCACCGGTATCAGCACCGCGAGTGATCTTAATCGTTTTCCCTGTGCTGAGATTGCAAGTTTTGTATGAGCCGTTGCTATTCAGAGACTCCACATAACAGGAAAAGTCTGCAGAGGGGTTTTCCGCCAACCGGTTGCTGGTGCTGCTATAGCCGTAGCTGGTGGGCAAACCCTCTTCCAGCACATAGGTCCAAGACACCTTGTAGCCGTCAGAGAGATTCAGATTACCGCGATCGCTGTTGTAACCGTTGACCAGAGCCGAGGTGAAACTGGTGGAAAGCTGGTTCTCGTTGCCTGATGCGTCGAAGACGATCGGCGCCTGGTAGCTCGCCTCCTGGTTGTAGTAGATCGGGTTGAAGGTGCTCGACTTGGCGCGGCGTGTAGTGGAATAGCCGCTTTTGTTATCCGGAGCGAAGGCCCAGCGCATACTGCCCGAGTCGTCGAGGGTCAGCAGCATGTTCGGCGGAACGCCTACGGTCAGGCTCAACGGGCTCTGGGAGACGGTCGCAAAGGCATCGGCAGCACTGAGCAGGAGCACGCCGAAGACCGCGTACGAGAGCGTCTTGGTGCGAGAGTGGGGACGGGAACGGAGCATGGTGTCGGCTCTCAATTGTTAAGGCCAAGGTAGATGTTGGCGTGCGTCGACTGCAGATACAGGGCATCGCCGGTTTTGCCGTTGTTGAGGTAGAAGTAGGTGCCGCTTCCCTCGCCGCGCCCGCCGTATTCAGCGTTGACGACGGCATTGCCGGTTTCATCCGCCACGATGCTGTGGTAATAGGCATCGCCTTTGGTCTCGGCTGCCGGGTCGGTGCCGCGATAGGGCATCCAGATGTTCGAGGGCACTTCGAGGAAGTTCGCGACAATTAGCTTGGGGGTCTCGACGAAGGTCAGCAAGCGATCGGTCTTGATTTCGAGCAGGCAGGGCTTGTTGAGCCCGTTGGTTTTCAGTGTGTTCGACGAGGAGCAGTTCTGGGCGTTTGCTTCCAGCTTGTCGACCAGGTTGCCTGGACCATAGAAGCGGAACTCGGCTTCGCGCAGGGCCGCATCGGCAACATTCTGGAATTGCATGTCATGAGCGCGGTTGGCGGTAATACGCGACTCGAGGGTGACACCGCGCATGCTGCTGACGGCCAGCAGGGTCAGTACCAGCAGCATGACGAGGGAAACGAGCAATACCGCGCCGCCTTGGGACTTGCGAAAGAGAGGGGTCATGGCATGAGATTCCTGATGGTCTGGGTGCTGCCTGCGATCTGGTAGATGCGCTTGTTGTCCGCCTCCTGCAGCCTGGCCTGGGCGTCTGCCGGCGCCTCGCGCAGCCAGTCGGCGAGAATCTTCGAGTCATCGCCATCGCGCTGTCCTGCACGGCTGGCCAGCAGCAGGGCATAGCGCACGCTGCGGATTGCGCCGCTGGACGGAGACCAGTCCGCTTGCGGGACGAAGGTGGTGACTTCCTTTTCCAGCATGTCCGTGTTGCCCACACCGAAATCCAGGCGCAGGTCGGCGATGCCGCGCAGCAGTTCGCCGTACTGTGGGCTGGTTGCATTCAGGCTTTTGCACAGCAGGCGGCCCTCCTGCAACTCGCCGTCCACGCTGGGTTCGTACTTGAATGCCAGTACGGTGAGGTCGCTTTCGCTGGTCGGGCCCGAGGGGAAGGCTTCGTCATAGGCGACGGGGCTGGCCGCGCCCTGGCAGTCCAGTTCGCCACTGGTCTGCGGTTGGTAGCGGATGCAGAAGCCGGTGCCCTCGCTGGGATCGAGCCCGGTGACGGCATGCCCTGCGCTGAAGGCGAGACAGCCGTTCGCGGCCGGGCGCGAGGGGAAGACGATATCCAGCAGCGCCGACGGCGTCCGACGATAGCCGGCCTTGCCCAGGTAGTCGCTGATGGTCAACGCGGCGAAGCGGCTGCTTTCCAGGTTGCCGGCCTGGTTCTGCTGGAAGACGTAGTTGCGCTTGTTGTCGATATAGACCTGGGTAATGCCGAGGATAAGAAAGCTGCTGATGGCGAGCGCGATCAGCAGTTCGATCATCGACAGGCCGGCTTGCTCGTTCATCTTGTTCATGGCTCTACCCGCACGGTGTAGGTGCAAACGGTGTCATCGGGATTGCTGGCATCGAGGCAGGCTCCCTCGCGAACTTGCCAGGCCAGGCGAATCTCGATCATCGAACCCTTGTCGTCGCAGTCGCCAGGTGTGGAGCTGCGGCAGATGTAGGTGTGGTCCTCGAACAGCTCCGCACCGCCGGGCAGCAGGGCCTCGACCCTGTCGGCCCAGCAGTCGCGAAATTCTTGCGCGGTCTTGGCGATGCGGGTCGGGCTCGTCACGCAGGCGGCGCGATTGGCGAAGTCGTCGCCTTTCTTCTTGTAGAGCAGGGAGGCGCTCTTTATCCCGCTGTTCATGGGGAACTGCGGCGGTGCCATGTCGAAGAGCGCCTTCGGGTGGGCCCGCATGATTTCGATCAGGTCGCCAGCCAATACGATGGCGGTGTTGCGTTGCACCGAATCCTGGGTGTATTGGATGCTGCGTCCCTGCAAGGCCACCATGCCGAGTATTCCGATGGTGGTCAGCAGCAGTGCCACGAGCACTTCGATCAGGCTGAAGCCTTTGTTGGTCGTCATCGCATTCCTCATGGGGCGCAGCTGTCCAAGGCGGCACCAGTGGCGTCTTGCCTGCCGCGCGGATAGAGAAGAGTGCTGCCGCTGGGCTGGACTTCGAGCAGGTAGCCCGTGCTGGGGTCGGCATCGCGGCAGAGGGTGAACCTGGCGGCCGTGGCGGTGCCGTTGGCGCGGTAGAGCAGTTTGTCGTCGCTGAGAGAGGAAGCGAGGATGAGCACCTGCTCGGGATCGTGCGCCAGAATGCGCTCGACTTCGCCGCTGCCGGCCTTGCGGATTTCCCACGGCCCATTGGCCTTGATCCATATCTCGTAGGGCGTGCGGTTGACGACCGCTTGTCCGCGGGCGTGTTGTAGGAAGGCAACCAGTTCCTCAGCCTTGCTCTGCAACTGATTGTTGCGGATCAGGGTGCCGAAGCTGGGGATGGCGATGACCGCGAATATCGCCAGCAGAGCAACGGTGATCATCAGCTCGACCAAGGTGAATCCGTGCATGTCGGTTCGGCGTGACATGGTGTGCTCCAGGACAATCGTGAGCGGATGATGCAAATGCGCCGTTGTCTTGTCCCCGCGGGAAAGATGGTTGGCGCGTTTACGTGGACGGGCGGTCGGTCATCGATTTGCCCGCTCCATGCGGTGTGAGCTGCGTCAAGCTTTGTGCGGCGCTTCGGTGCGAGGACATCAATCGCATAGGCTGGCTTTGCTTACGTTCTCCGTCGGCGTTCCCGGGCGCAGGCGTCCTTGGCGGCTGAGGACGAGCTGCCAGGCTAGCTGGCCCTTGTGGCATTGGTAGAATCGCCCATTGCCGGTGGGGCTTGTGCCGTTGTCGTGAAAACGAATGCTCTGGCCGAAACCGTTCCAGCGCAGTGCATCACGCGTGGGAAGCTGGGTGAGCTGCAGTAGCTGGCCACTTGCGGTGCGCACGAGCCAGCCGTCGGCCCAGCTCGTCGAGCAGTCCTGGCCGTCACGGCTGCCGCAAACCTCGATGGTGCGGCGCTGCATGACCGCCTGGGCGCGGGCGTTGTGCAGGACATTCTGGATCTTGTGCATGAGCGCTTGCTGACGATTCCTCTCGATCAGTTCGGTGAGTGCCGGCACGGCTATCGAGGCGACGATGGCCAGTATCGCTAGCGTGCTAATCAGTTCGATCAGGGTGAAGCCTTGATTTCGGTTCGCCATAGTGCGGTTCCTTTGCACGTATGATGTTCAGCCGTCCTGGCTGCTGTGGCGCGTGGTGGCGCTGCATGGCCTTCGCAGGAGTTCTTTTAAAGCAGCCTGCCCGCCAGTCAAGTCGGGGTGGGCAGAAATGTGAACCAGATGGTGGAGAGGAAAGTGGACCAAGATGTGATCGTTGTCGGCGCCGGGGTAATCGGCCTGCTGTCTGCCTATCGGCTGGCGCAGGCCGGCAAGTCTGTTTTGTTGCTGGAGTCCGCCGCCGTTGGCAGCGAAGCCTCCTGGGCCGGGGGCGGTATCGTTTCGCCGCTGTATCCGTGGCGCTACAGTCCGGCGGTCACCGCACTGGCGCATTGGTCGCAGGATTTCTATCCGCAGTTGGGCCAGCGGCTGCTGGCGGAGACCGGGGTCGATCCCGAGGTGCATGTGACCGGTCTGTACTGGCTGGATCTGGATGACGAAGCCCAAGCGCTGGCGTGGGCCGAGCGCCATGGGCGGCCCTTGCGTTCGGTACCGATGAGCGAGGTGCACGAGGCGGTGCCGTCGCTGGGCGGCGGTTATTCTCGTGCGGTGTACATGCCCGGCGTGGCGAATGTGCGTAACCCGCGGTTGTTGCGGGCGCTGCGCGAGGCGCTGCAGCGGTTGCCGAACGTGCGCGTGGTCGAGCAATGCCCGGTGACGGGGTTCGTGCGCGACGGCGGGCGGATCGTCGGTGTGCAGACGGCGCAGGGCGAGCGGCGCGCTGACCAGGTGGTCGTGGCGGCAGGCGCCTGGAGCGGCGAGCTGCTGGCCACGCTGGGGCTGGAGGTGCCGGTGAAACCGATGAAAGGGCAGATGATTCTCTTCAAGTGCGCCGAAGACTTCCTGCCCAGCATGGTGCTGGCCGAGCGGCGCTATGCGATTCCCCGTCGCGATGGTCATATCCTGGTCGGCAGTACGCTGGAGGATGTCGGCTTCGACAAGGTGCCCACCGAAGAGGCGCTGCAAAGCCTCAAGGCGACCGCGATCGAGCTGCTGCCGGCGCTGGCCGGTGCACAGGTGGTCAGGCATTGGGCGGGGCTGCGTCCCGGTTCGCCGGACGGGGTTCCCTATATCGGAGCGGTGAGTGGCTTCGACGGGCTCTGGCTCAATTGCGGGCATTTCCGCAACGGCCTGGTACTGGCGCCCGCCTCCTGCCAGTTGCTGACCGACCTGATGCTCGGACGCGAGCCGGTGGTCGATCCGGCGCCCTATGCACCGACCGGGCGGATCGTGTAGGGCGGGTTTCATTCGCTCTATGGGCTGATGGCGTTCAGGCAGTCACGGAGAATCATTGTAGGAGCGCGCCATGCGCGCGAATCGCGGGCGGGGACGTCGAGGTCATACCGTGAAGCTTTTGCGCGCGTTGTTCGCGGGCATGGCCCGCTCCTACAGACGCCTCCGCGCAACACGTAGCGGGCACATGGCCTCCTTTCTCGAATAGTCGATGGTTGACCCTCGGCAAGCCGAAGCGCCGGGAGGTGGCGGAAAGTTTTGTCGAGCAGTGGCGGATTCGTTCGCCTCGGTCTGTTAAATTGCGCGCTTTTCCGCCGCCTGCTGGCGCGGCTTCCATCCGTTTGATCGAGAGGTGTCCGGTGGCGAAGAAAACCACCTCACTCGCCAGCCTGGGCGGGCTGGTCTATTCCACCGAATCGGGGCGTCATTGCCCCGATTGCGGCAAGCCGGTCGATGCGTGTGTCTGCAGGCAGACGGCCATTGCCGAAGGCGATGGCATCGCCCGGGTGCGCCGTGAAAGCAAGGGGCGTGGTGGCAAGACCGTCACCACCGTCACGGGCGTGCCGTTGCCGGAGGCCGAGCTCAAGGAGCTGGCCAGCGCGTTGAAGCGCCGTTGCGGTACCGGCGGCGCGCTCAAGGATGGGGTGATCGAGATCCAGGGCGATCATGTCCAGTTGCTCATCGACGAGCTGAGCAAACGTGGGTTCAAGGCGAAGAAGTCCGGTGGCTGACTGCCTTCACGCCCGTACTCCGTCTTTTCCGCTATTTCTTGCATATCGGCTGTCGAAGCCGCATAGCCTTCGCGCGGCAATTCATGCCCGCTGCGAAACAGTCATTTCTTCCGGAGGCCTCGATGCCTGTACGACGCACACGTAAAGACGACGGCAGCCAATGGACTGCAGCCGACAGCCGCAGCATCTATGGCATCCGCCATTGGGGGGCGGGTTATTTCGCGATCAACGATCAGGGCAAGGTCGAAGTCCGCCCGCAGGGACCGGACGGCGCGCCGATCGAGTTCAGCGGCCTGATCGAGCAGTTGCGCGAGGCTGGCTTGTCGTTGCCGTTGCTGGTGCGCTTCCCTGGCATCCTGCAGGATCGCGTGCGGCGCCTGACCGGTGCCTTCGACGCCAATATCGAGCGCATGGAGTACGCTGGCAAGTACACCGCGCTGTATCCGATCAAGGTCAACCAGCAGGAAGCGGTGGTGGAGAACATCATCGCCACGCAGAACGTGTCCATCGGGTTGGAGGCGGGCTCCAAGCCGGAGCTGATGGCCGTGCTGGCGCTGGCGCCGAAGGGCGGCACCATCGTCTGCAACGGCTACAAGGACCGCGAGTTCATCCGCCTGGCGTTGATGGGACAGAAGCTCGGCCATAACGTCTTCATCGTCATCGAGAAGGAATCCGAGGTCGGGCTGGTGATCGAGGAGGCGACCGAGCTCAAGCTGACGCCGCAGGTGGGCTTGCGCGTGCGGCTGTCCTCGCTGGCCTCGTCGAAATGGGCGGATACCGGTGGCGAGCGCTCCAAGTTCGGCCTGTCGGCGGCGCAGCTGCTGTCGGTGATCGAGCGCTTCCGGGCGGCCGGGGTCGACCAGGGGATTCGCCTGCTGCACTTTCACATGGGCTCGCAGATCGCCAACCTGGCCGACTATCGCCAGGGCTTTCGCGAGGCGATCCGCTATTACGCCGAGCTGCGCGCGCTGGGCTTGCCGGTGGATTACATCGACGTCGGCGGCGGGCTGGGGGTCGACTACGACGGCACCCATTCGCGCAATGCCAGCTCGATCAACTACGACATGGACGAGTACGCCGGTACCGTGGTCGGCATGCTCAAGGAATTCTGCGATCGCCAGGAGCTGCCGCACCCGCACATCTTCTCCGAGAGCGGCCGGGCGATGACGGCGCACCACGCGGTGCTGGTGATGCAGGTCACCGACATCGAGCGGCACAACGACGAGGTGCCGCAGATCGACAACTACGACGAGCTGCCGGACATCGTCCAGTCGCTGGCCGACCTGCTCGGGCCGACCGACCCGGAAATGGTCACCGAGACCTACTGGCGCGCCACCCACTACATGAGCGAATCGGGTGCGCAATACGCCTCCGGCAAGCTGAGCCTGGCGCAGAAGGCGTTGGCCGAGCAGAGCTATTTCGCCATCTGCCGCCGCCTGTACAACCAGCTCAAGGCGCGCCAGCGTTCGCACCGGGCGGTGCTCGACGAGCTCAACGACAAGCTGGCGGACAAGTACATCTGCAATTTCTCGGTGTTCCAGAGCCTGCCCGATACCTGGGCGATCGACCAGATCCTGCCCATCGTCCCGCTGCAGCGGCTGGGCGAGGAACCGGTGCGCCGCGCGGTGCTGCAGGACCTGACCTGCGACTCGGATGGCAAGATCAAGCACTACGTCGACGAGCAGAGCATCGAGAGCAGCATGCCGGTGCATGAGGTCGCGCCCGGCGAGGAATATTTCCTCGGCGTGTTCCTGGTGGGCGCCTATCAGGAAATCCTCGGCGACATGCACAACCTGTTCGGCGATACCGATTCGGTGAACGTCTATCAGCGCGAGGATGGCAGCTACTACCACGCCGGCATCGAGACCCACGACACCATCGAGGACATGCTGCGCTATGTGCACTTGTCGCCCGAGGAACTGATGACCTACTACCGCGACAAGGTGGCCAGCGCCAGGCTGAGCGCCAAGGAGCGGACCCAGTACATCGATGCGTTGCGCCTGGGGCTGACACGCTCCTCGTACCTGACGCCTTGACGGTGAAAGAGCATCGTAGGGCGGGCGCAACCCGCCGATAGGGCGTTGGCCTCTGGCCCGGTTCGGCGGGTTGCAACCCGCCGTTGCGGCATCGGGCTCCAAAAAACTGGACAGGCATTCACGGTGCCCGAACGCCTCCAGTCACCAGCCCCTTTACAGCAATTCCTGCAAGGCGCGGGAAAGGCTCTCGTAGGTATATGGCTTGTTCAGCAGCGGATAGATCAGCGCCTCGCGGCGCTGCGCTTCGCTGAAGCCGGTGGTGAGCAGTACCGGCAGTTCCGGCAACCGCTGGCGTATCCGGTTGGCCAGTTCCAGGCCATTGGTGCCGCCGGGCATGCGGATGTCGCTGAACAGCAGGTCCACATGGGTCAGCTGGTTGAGCGACTGCATGGCTGCCGTGGCATTGTGGGCGAGAGTCACCTGGAAGCCCATCATCTCCAGCATGTCCTTGCATACCTGGGCCAGGTTGACGTCGTCTTCCACCAGCAGTACGTGCTTGGCAGCCGGGCGGGCAGTATTTTCGCCGCCGTACTGCGTGCGGGCCGGAAGATACAGCGTGACGGTCGTGCCCCTGCCGGGCTCGGACTGTAGCCGCACGCCGCCGCCGGACTGCTTGGCGAAGCCATACACCTGGCTCAGGCCCAGGCCCGTGCCCTGGCCGAACTGCTTGGTGGTGAAGAAAGGCTCGAAAACCCGCTGGGCGACCTCCGGCGATATGCCGCAACCGCTGTCGCTCAGACCGATGGCGACGAAGCGCCCCCGCAGGCCGTCGAACTCTTCCTGCAATTCGCAACTGACGGCGCTCAGGTGGATGGTGCCGGCGCCGGCAATGGCATCGCGCGCGTTGACCGCGAGATTGAGCAGGCTCAACTCCAGCTGGCTCGGGTCCACTTCGATGCTGGGCAGGTCCGACGGGATGTCGCTGGTCAGTTGCAAGTCGCTGCGCAGCGATTGCTTGAGCAGTTGCAGCGTGCTGCGCAGCGTCTCGCTGGGGTCGATGATCTGGGTTCGCAACGGTTCGCGGCGGGCGAAGGCCAGCAACTGGCGGGTGATGCTGCCGCCGTGGTCCGCGGCGTTCCTGATGGCCTCGAACTGGCGCAGCAGGTTTTCGTCGGCGGTCTGGCGCGATCCCAGGTCGGCGGCGCCGCGGATGATGGTCAGCAGGTTGTTGAAGTCATGGGCGAGGCCGCCGGTAAGCTGGCCGAGGGCCTCGAGTTTCTGCGACTGCAACAGTTGCTCGCGCGCTTCGGTCAGGCGCTGCTGTGCCTCGTGGCGTTCGGTGATGTCGCGGGTGATCTTGGCCAGGCCGATCAGCGTGCCCTGCTTGTCATATATCGCTTCGAGCACGGTGAGCGCCCAGAATCGCGTGCCGTCCTTGCGCAAGCGCCAGCCTTCGTCCTGAAAGCGTCCGCCATTTTTCGCTATGTTCAGCGCATCGTCGGGCTTGCCGCCGAGGCGATCCTCCTCGGTGAAGAAACAGGCAAAATGCTGGCCGAGGATTTCCTCGCGGCTGTATCCCTTGATGCGTTCGGCGCCGACGTTCCAACTGATCACATGGCCGTTCAGGTCGAGCATGTAGATGGCATAGTCGACGACGGCATTCACCAGAACTTCGTAGTTCTCGCTGGAGAGCTGGAACGCGGGATTGTCGGACATGGGTATCTCGGTCGGGTGCGGTTCGGTTATGTCGGAGCTGAACGCCTGCGCCTGTGGCGAAACGGCGCGATCAGCCGGTCATTACCCCGAAGCCACGCGCCATGAGCACCGCCAGCAATGGGATCAGCAGAAGCAGCACGAGTTCCAGGCGGATCGCCAGCGTAACCCATCTGGCGGTGCCGCAGGATATTTGCGGTGCCTGGTTCGAATTCAGAGCGGGGCGCCAGCGCAGAAACGTCAGGGTCGGATAGATGGACAGGATGGCCAGCACCACGAACAGGCCGACCTTGGCATGGAACAGGCTGTTTCTCAGGTAGTAGTCCAGGCCCTTGCCGTACAGCATAGCGCGCGCGATGCCGGTGGCCAGCACCAGGGCCGCAGCGATGCCGAAGGCGATGTCGGTGCGGAACAGGCTGCGTGCCCGCTCCAGCGTCAAGGGCTGGCGGAACAGCTGGTGCTCCAGCAACAGCAGGGCGAAGAGCAGGAAGATCGCCATGAAGTGCAAGTAGGCGGCGATGGCATAGGCCATGTTTCAGGTTCCTTTGACGGAATGTCCGGTTGTCCGTTGGGCAAGGATAAACCACGCCCCGCGGCGCTGCAGGGCATGGGCGAGGGTACCCAGGCAGATTCCGCGCAGCAGCATGAAGCTCAGGAAGGCCAGCCACAGGCCGTGATTGCCCAGCCCTTGCAGCAGCCAGCCCAGCGGCAGCGCCATGGCCACCGCCAGCAGCATGCTGTCGCGCATTTCCCGTGCGCGGGTGGCACCGATGAACAGGCCGTCGAGCAGGTAGCTCCACACCGCGACCAGTGGCAGTGCCGCGAGGTAGGGCAGGTAGGTCAGGGCCATCTGGCGCACTTCGGGGATGTCCGTCTGCATGTGGATGAACAGCTGGCCGCCATAGAGGAAGAACAGTCCGAACAGCAGGCTGGCCAGCAGCGACCAGCCGCCGGCAACGACCATCACCCGCCGCAGTGCCAGGCGATCGCCCGCGCCGATGGCATGCCCGCTCAGCGCCTCCACGGCATGCGCCAGGCCGTCCAGCGCATGCGCGGTCAGCAACAGGCCGTTGAGCAGCAGGGCATTGGCGGCAACGGTCGTGTCGCCCAGGCGCGTGCCCTGTACCGTGACCAGGAAGAACACCAGTTGCAAAGCCAGCGAGCGCAGGAAAATGTCGCGGTTGACCGCCATCAGCGGGCGCCAATTGATCCAGCGGCGCAGCGCGCCGGGGTCGAGCCGTCCCGGGTAGCGGACCAGGGCCTTGCGTGTCAGCGCCAGGCCGAGCAGCGCGCCGCTCCATTCGGCGATCACCGATGCCCGCGCCGCACCCGCGACGCCCCAGTCGAGGCCGAGCACGAACCAGAGGTCCAGCACGACATTGGTCAGGTTGGTGGTGAGCAGGATGGCCAGCGGTGCACGGGCATTCTGGGTGCCGAGAAACCAGCCGATCAGCACGTAGCTGGCCAGCGCGGCCGGCAGGCCGAGCAGGCGGGTGTGGAAGTAATCGCGCGTGAGTCCGTCGAGCTCGGCCGATGGTTGCATCAGCTGCAGCGCCGCGTCTTTCAATGGGATGCCCAGCCCGCCCAGCAACAGGGCGAAACCCAGGGCCAGGGCCAGCCCCTGCAGCAGCGTCTGGCGCAGTGCACCGCCGTCGCCACGCCCGGCGGCCTGCGCGGCGAAACCGGTGGTGCCCATGCGCAGAAAGCCCATGACCCACACCAGCAAGGTATAGAGGCTGCCGCCCACGGCGACGGCGCCCAACTGGTGTGCATGCGGCAAGTGCCCGATCACGGCGCTGTCGACCAGTGCCACCAGCGGGACGGACAGATTCGACAGGATCATCGGCGCAGCCAGCGCCCAGACCCTGCGGTGGGTTGGCGCATGACGCCAGGCGGCGAGCAGGCGGGACATGTACGGGCCTCCGGGACAGCCCGGCACTATACGTGGCGTAGGGGGGCGGGAAAAGCCACCGCATCGGTACTCCAGGGCTATCGCGCTATGCGCTCGAAGGCACCGGTTGGGTTGAGCGCAACGAAGCCCAACAGGCGGGGCGCCAGGCGATACGTCCGCCGCGCCATTGCATGCTCGCCGTCGTATACGGCCTTGAACCCGGGGGCCATGTTGGGCTTCGTCGCTGTGCTGCTCAACCCAACGATCCGGCGTTCAGAGAGCCGAAAACAGCGCTGAACGACAGGCGGCATGGACCCGGGCGGAAGCCGGCGTTCTTAGTCCGACCTTCCGACCTCCTATCGAATGGCCGTTGCGGATGACGGTACTCAGCCCACCAGGCGCGCCTGCGCGGCGTGCAGCTCAATGAATCAGCCAGCTCAGCAGCCATAGTCCGAAAAACAGCCAGATCAGGCCGCCGATGATCGAGCCGCGGAAGAATGCCCGCAGCGCCGCGACCAGCAACAGCAGGCCGACCACCAGGGCCGCGAGGCTGAGCAGCGAGCGGTCCATGCCCAGGGTGCGTGAGAGGCCTTCGAGGAAGTTGTGCCCGGCACGGGCGAACATGCCGAAGAAGTCGCTGAGGCCTTCGACGATATAGCGAATCACGGTGCCGAGCGCCTGGCCCAGCCATTCGAAAAAGCCTTCAACCCGCATGCCATTCTCCAGACGCCTGTGATGCGGCGTGTGCCGCCATGTGCTTGGGCCGTTTCAGGCCGCTCAGAGTTCAACCCTGTCAAGGGGGCGGGTACTTCATTCATGTTCCGTTAATGATTCCTGTTATAAGTTGTGGTCCGGCAGAAATGGAGCGCGCCATGATGGCGCCAACTGCCCCAAGGAACCCACCTATGTCCCCTTCGAAAACGGCCGTGGCGGCCCTGACCTCGAGCCGCCGCTTCTGGCTGCTTGCCGCTTTGCTGGCAAGCCTGGTGTATGCCGCCTTCTCGATGCACCTCGGCGAGCGTGTGTTCTACAGCCTGAAGACCGCCTGGCATGAGGCCAACTGGGAGAAGCGCAGCCTCTGGCTGCCCGAGTACCGGGTCGCGGTCGATGCGCTGCCGGTGGAGTCGGTGAAGAACAACCTGTCCGGGCTGACCTACGACGCCCAGCGCGACCAGCTCTGGGCGGTGGTGAACAACCCGGAAGAACTGCTGGCGCTGGGCAAGGACGGCCGCTTCATCGCGCGCTATCCGCTGCAGGGCTTCGCGGATGTCGAGGGGGTGACCTATCTCGGCGACGACCTGCTGGTGCTGACCGAGGAACGCAATCAGTCGCTGGTGATCGTGCGGATTCCCGAAACCGTCGGCCCGCTGAACCGGGGCGATTACCAGTCGGTGACCCTCAACTTGCACGAGGCCGAGAACGCGGGCTTCGAAGGCGTCGGCTACGATCGCGAGGGTGATCGTCTGTTCGTGGTCAAGGAGCATTCGCCGCGCAAGCTGTACGAGATCCAGGGCATCAAGAGCACGCTGGAAGGCAAACTGAACCTGAGCATCATCGATCGCGAAGCCTGGATCGAGAACAAGGACATGGCCAGCGACCTGGCTTCGGTGCACTTCGATGAGCGTACCGGCCACCTGGTGCTGCTGAGCGACGAGGCGAAGATGATGCTGGAGCTCGACGGGCAGGGCGAGATGGTCAGCTTCCGTTCGCTATGGGGTGGTTTCGCCGGGCTCGAACGCAGCGTGCCGCAGGCCGAAGGCATGACCTTCGATGGGCAGGGCAATCTCTATCTGGTCAGCGAGCCCAACCTGTTCTATTCCTTCGAGCACCAGTGAACCGAGGCCTGGCCTGATCTTGCGCAAGGGGCTGGCATCAGCCCCGCTGGATCAGCCAGACGCCAGCGAAGATCAGCAGCAGGCCGGCGACCTTGCCCAGGCCGATCGCCGACGGGCGAAAGCCGGCCCAGCCGAAGTGATCCAGCATCAACGCCATGAACAACTGCCCGGCCAGCACCAGCGCCATGAACAGCAGCGCACCGGTGCGCGGCGCGGCGAAGGTGGCCGTGGCGATGAAGAACGCGCCCAGCAGGCCACCGCTCCAGTGCCACCAGTTGAGCCCCTTGAGCGTCTGCAGCACCGGTAGATCCCGCTGGGCCAGCACGATGCAGAACAGCAGCAGGGTGCCGACCGCGAAGGACAGCAGCGCGGCGCTCAGTGCGTTGCCCAGATGACGGGCCACCTGGCCATTGATGCCGGCCTGCAAGGGCAGCATGGCCCCGGCGATGAAGGGCAGGGTGAGCAACCACCAGGCGACGGCAGGCATAACGGGCTCCGAAATCACGGCGCGACAGTATGGCGGGACGCGATGCCGGCCGCCAGCCTCGTGGGGTTCAGCCTGGCGGATACTGCGAAAGCACCCGGGTCACGATTTCGCGGATAGCCCCGGCGCGCTCGTCGGGCGTGCCTGAGCGGCTGCGCAGAACCTGCTCGGCGCTGCCGCGCCAGACCAGCTTGCCGTCCTTGGCGTCGTAGAGGTCGATCTGCAGGGTGCCCACCTGGTAGTCGACGGTGCGGGTGTCGGTATACATCGGCCCGCCCCAGTAGCCGTACCAGGGGCTGCCCCAGGCACCGGACGTGGTGGTGTACTGCTGGGTGCGCGTATCGACGATGTACCAGGCCTGGACCTGGACGTCCGCCGTCGCGCCACTGGCCGTCGGGCGCAGGCCGCGCTGGTCGAGCTGCTCGGCGATCGCCCCGCGGATGCGCTGCTCGGTGAGGTCGCTCTGGATGCGTGGATCGTCCGGGCGGTATTGCAGGGCCGGCTCTTTCCAGCTCCAGTTGCGGTAGGCGGAAAAATCCCGGTTGGGGTCGAAATCGCGCTGCAGCTGCGTGCTCTGGCAGGCCGTCAGCAGCAGAATGAAAGGGATCACTAACAGTCGTTGGAACATGATCGTTCTCCACGGTGTGGATATAGATGACCAGTCTACGCCTGGCATAGGCGTTTGGTTGTGGCGACGCTCTGGATCAGCGCGGCGGATAGTCGCCCAGTGCCCGCTGTACCGCCGTTCGCACCGCATCCTTGCGTTCGGCCCGGCTGCCGGTACTGCGCGCCTCGGCCTGGTTGCTCCAGACCGCGTTGCCACTGGCGGCATCGAACAGCTCGATGCGTACCACCACAACGTCTTCACGATAGGTGCGTACCAGCGGCCTGCTGCCCCACAGGCCATAGTCGCTGCCATAGCGGCCGCGTCCATAGTAGCTGCCGTAGTCATCGTAGACCTGGCGTTCGCGGGTTTCCGTGCGCGCCGCGGCGCTGACCTGCAAGGTCGCCGGCGACAGGTCCGTCGAGGCGCGCAGCCCGCGTTGCTCCAGCGCATCGGCGACGATTTCCTGCAGCTCTTCGGGCGCGAGCGCAGCGGTGCCGGCCGGCAAGCCGCGCCAGCTCCAGTTGCGGTAGCTGGAAAAGTCCAGCGCCGCGGCCGGATACACACCGCGAACCTCGCCTGCCGTCGACTCCGCCGGCGCAGCGGGCAGGGACGTCGACTCGGCCGTGTACGGGTTGCGGCCCTGGCAGGCGGCGAGCCCCAGGGCCAGCAGGCAGATGGCGATGCGAGGCAGCATGCGGTTCCTCCTGGCCGTTCAGCGCGGCCGGCACAACCAGTGCAGATAGCGCCCGAGCCCGGCAAAGGTCGGATGACGGCGGTAGGCCAGTTCCATTTCCAGCAGCTCGGCGGGCTCGGTGCGCGCCTGGAATTCGGGTGGCATGTAGTCGTGGAATACCCGCACGCCACTGGTATGTTCGACCTTCCACAGCGGGTCGAGTTGCGCCATCAGGTCGCGAGGGTCGAGCGGCTGCTGCGGTGTCAGGCTCTGGCGCTCGCCGGCGAAGGATTGTGCGCGCAGCTTCTTGAAGTGGCCCTTGAGCAGGTTGCGGTAGATCAGCGCGTCGCGGTTGTAGAAGGCCAGCGACAGCCAGCCGTCGGGCATCGTCAGGCGCTGCAGTACCGGCAGGATCGCCGCCGGTTCGGCCAACCACTCCAGCACGGCATGGCAGAGCACCAGGTCGAAACGGCCCTCGACGTGCTCTTGCACCTGTTGCCAGGGCGCCTGGATGAAGCGTGCCGGCTGGCCGGCCGCCGCGAAGCGCTCGCGCGCGCCCTCCAGCATCGGCGCGGCCGGCTCGGCCAGCGTGACCTGGTGCCCCTGTTGCGCCAGCCACAGGCTCATGTGGCCAAGGCCGGCGCCGATGTCCAGTACCCGCAGCGAGCGTTGCGGCAAGACCTCTGCCAGATCGGCCTGCAGTACGGCGAGGCGGATCGCGCCCTTGGCGCCGCCGTAGATCTTCTCGGCGAAACGCGCCGCCAGTTCGTCGAAATGCCGGTCGCTCATCGGGCGAAGCGCCTTTCGTTGTCGGCCAGCTTGGCCAGCAGTGCCTGCTCCATGTCGATACCCAGCTCGCTGCACATCAGCAACAGGTACATGAGGATGTCGCCGACTTCCTGGCCGGCATGTTCGCGCTTGTCGGCGGGTAGCGCGCGGGACTCGTCCTCGTTCAGCCACTGGAATATCTCCACCAGCTCGGCCATCTCCACGCTGGCGGCCATGGCCAGGTTCTTCGGACTGTGGAAACGCTGCCAGTGGTTCTGGTCGCGGATGGCATGGAGGCGCTGGAGGATGGTTTCGATATTCATGGTGGCTGCGGCGTGCGGGAAGGCGGCTAGCTTCCTTCAGCGTGCCGCCTCTCGCAAGGGGGCAAGCCCTGATCGCCCGCNGGGGCCGCTTTTTGTAGGAGCCCGCTTGCGGGCGAATCGAGGCCTGCTGTGGTGACAGTGGTAGAGGCATATACCGTAGTGGAGGCATTCGCGAGCAAGCTCGCTCCTGCAGTTGGGAGCTGGGGCGTGCGGCTTTTGCTGGAGAGCGGGCCTCAGAGCCAGATGGCGTCCCAGTGCGGATAATCGCCGATACGCTTCACCAGCCCCGCTCGTAGTGGATTGGCGACGATACAGCGGGCCGTTGCGGCGAGGTCTTCTTCCTGGCGCAAGGCATGGTCGTGAAAGCCTTTCTGCCAGACGCGACCACTGTCGTTGCGGGCTTCGTTGATGGCGATGGCGCTGCGGGACTTGAGCTGGAGCATCAGTCTGGGCAGTGGCATGCCTTCCAGCTGCGCCAGCCAGTGAACGTGGTCCGGCATCACGACCCAGGCGAGGGAGTGGACTTCCTGGCTCTCGTGCAGACGCCGCATCTCGGCTATCAGCAGGCGAGCCAGGTGCCAGTCATGGAAGAGGGCTTGCCGGTTATGAGTGACCGCCGTCAGCAGATAGATACGCCCCGGTTCCGAAACGCGTCCGGCGCGTAGAGCGCCATGATGGACGAAGCGGCTGGCATCCATTCCAGGCCTCTCGAGATTGACTGTGACTGTAGGAGCCCGCTTGCGGGCGATCCGGGGCTTGCACCGATGATCGGGCCAAAAAGCGATCGCCGGCAAGCCGGCTCCTACAGGATTGTGCCGGTCAATGATGCTCGCGGGTGGCGCGGAATTTCACTTCGGGCCAGCGCTCTTCCATCAGCGACAGGTTCACCCGTGTCGGCGCCAGGTAGGTGAGGTGGCCGCCGCCGTCGATGGCGAGGTTCTCGTAGGCCTTGTTCTTGAAGTCCTCGAGCTTCTTCTTGTCGTCGCACTCGATCCAGCGCGCCGACCAGACGTTGATCGCCTCGTAGGCGCATTCCACCTTGTATTCCTCCTTCAGGCGGCTGGCGACGACGTCGAACTGCAGCACGCCGACTGCGCCGAGGATGATGTCGTTGTTGCGCTCGGGGAAGAACACCTGGGTGGCGCCTTCCTCGGCCAGTTCCTGCAGGCCCTGGCGCAGCTGCTTGGACTTGAGCGGGTCCTTCAGGCGCACGCGGCGGAACAGCTCCGGGGCGAAGTGCGGGATGCCGGTGAACGACAGGGCTTCGCCTTCGCTGAAGGTGTCGCCGATCTGGATGGTGCCGTGGTTGTGCAGGCCGATGATGTCGCCGGCCCAGGCCTCCTCCAGCATTTCGCGTTCGCTGGAGAAGAAGGTCAGGGCGTCGGCGATCTTCAGGTCCTTCTTGATCCGCACGTGGCGCATCTTCATGCCCTTCTCGTACTTGCCCGAGCAGATGCGCATGAAGGCGATCCTGTCCCTGTGCTTGGGGTCCATGTTCGCCTGGATCTTGAACACGAAGCCGCTGAATTTCTCCTCGACCGGCTCCACCGTGCGCTCGTTGGCGACGCGCGCCAGCGGCTTGGGCGCCCAGTCGACGACGGCGTCGAGCACATGGTCGACACCGAAGTTGCCCAGCGCCGTGCCGAAGAACACCGGGGTCATCTCGCCCTTGAGGAAGGCATCCTTGTCGAACTCGTGGCAGGCGCCCTGGACCAGTTCCAGCTGCTCGACGAAATCGTCGTACATGTCGCCCAGGTGCGCGCGGGCCTCGTCCGAGTCCAGCTTGTCGATCACTCGCGTCTCGATGCGCTCATGGCCGTGGCCCGGGACGAAGACGATGATGCGGTCCTCGGTCAGGTGATAGACGCCCTTGAAGTCGCGGTAGCAGCCGATCGGCCAGGTGATGGGGGCGGCCTTGATCTTCAGCACCGCCTCGATCTCGTCGAGCAGCTCGATGGGGTCGCGGATGTCGCGGTCGAGCTTGTTGATGAAGCTGACGATGGGCGTGTCGCGCAGGCGGCAGACGTCCATCAGGGCGATGGTGCGCGGCTCGACGCCCTTGCCGCCGTCGAGGACCATCAGGGCACTGTCGACGGCCGTGAGGGTGCGGTAGGTGTCTTCCGAGAAATCCTCGTGGCCGGGGGTGTCGAGCAGGTTGATCATGTGCTCGCGGTAGGGGAACTGCATCACCGAGGTGGTGATGGAGATGCCGCGCTGTTTTTCCATCTCCATCCAGTCGGAGGTGGCGTGGCGGTCGGATTTGCGCGATTTCACCGTGCCGGCGACGGCGATCGCCTTGCCCATCAGCAGCAGCTTTTCGGTGATGGTGGTCTTGCCCGCATCGGGGTGCGAGATGATGGCGAAGGTACGGCGCTTCGCGACTTCGGCGGCCTGGATGGTCATCGGAATTAAGGAACCCGTCGACGAGTAGTCGGTCTGTCAAAAAAGGCGGCGATTATAGCGGTAAATGGATTTCCTGCGGCCCGCACGGCGGCGGAAAAAGGCCGATTTGTGCAGTTTTCATGACGCTTCGTTTCGAATCGACAACAACGCGAAACGGATGCGCATCCGGGACGTTTTTTTGATTGATCTATGCCCCCCTTGGTCCTAAAGTTCGCGCCCGAACGTCCATGCTGGCAACGATCCATCCGGCTCAAGTACTGACGACGAGAGATCACCTGGTGATGCTCGGCGACATGCCTTGGGAAGTAGGCGAACCAAAGTGGGGATACTGATCAGGCGTTCTTGTCGGGCCAGCGGCCCGCATCCCTCATCCGACTTTTGTTTCCCGTTTTTGGAGCCCCCGCATGACGGTCAAGATCGAAGACTATTTCCCCCGCGCCACCTTCCAGAAGATGAAGGCGTTCGCCGACCAGCACGAAACCCCCTTCGTCGTCATCGACACCGCGACCATCAGCCAGGCCTACGACGACCTGCGCGCCGGTTTCGAATTCGCCAAGGTGTACTACGCGGTCAAGGCCAACCCGGCGGTCGAGATCATCGACCTGCTCAAGGACAAGGGTTCGAGCTTCGACATCGCTTCGATCTACGAGCTGGACAAGGTGATGTCCCGCGGTGTCGGCGCGGAGCGCATCAGCTACGGCAACACCATCAAGAAATCCAAGGACATCCGCTACTTCTACGAGAAGGGCGTGCGCATGTTCGCCACCGACTCCGAAGCCGACCTGCGCAACATCGCCAAGGCCGCGCCGGGCTCGAAGATCTACGTGCGCATCCTCACCGAGGGTTCCACCACCGCCGACTGGCCGCTGTCGCGCAAGTTCGGCTGCCAGACCGACATGGCCATGGATCTGCTGATCCTCGCCCGCCAGCTGGGCCTGGTGCCCTACGGCATCTCTTTCCACGTCGGCTCGCAGCAGCGCGACATCTCCGTGTGGGATGCGGCGATCGCCAAGGTCAAGGTGATCTTCGAGCGCCTGAAGGAAGAGGACGGCATCGAGCTGAAGATGATCAACATGGGCGGCGGCTTCCCGGCCAACTACATCACCCGCACCAACAGCCTGGAAACCTACGCCGAGGAAATCATCCGCTTCCTCAAGGAAGACTTCGGCGACGACCTGCCGGAGATCATCCTCGAGCCGGGCCGCTCGCTGATCGCCAACGCCGGCATCCTGGTCAGCGAAGTGGTGCTGGTCGCGCGCAAGTCGCGCACCGCGGTCGAGCGCTGGGTGTACACCGACGTGGGCAAGTTCTCCGGCCTGATCGAAACCATGGATGAAGCCATCAAGTTCCCCATCTGGACCGAGAAGAAGGGCGAGATGGAAGAAGTCGTGATCGCCGGCCCGACCTGCGACAGCGCCGACATCATGTACGAGGACTACAAGTACGGCCTGCCGCTGAACCTGGCCATCGGCGACCGCCTGTACTGGTTGTCCACCGGCGCCTACACCACCAGCTACAGCGCGGTGGAGTTCAACGGCTTCCCGCCGCTGAAGGCCTATTACATCTAAGCCGTAGCCGCTGCACGAACGCCCCGCCATGCGGGTAATGCTGTTCAGATAAGCGCGGAGAATACTTTGTAGGAGCGCGCCATGCGCGCGAATCGCGGGCGTGGCCCGCTCCTACATGTGATCCAGCTTGAGTCGTTAAGTAAACAGCATTACGCCATGCGGGGTGTTTTCGTCTCCGCCTTTCGCGTTCACCGCAACCCGGCACGTAGCGCGTCGCGCCGCCGGGCGTACCCCTCGACGATATCGGCGATCGCTGGCAACGCGGCGGCCTGCAGGCTCGCCAGCGCGGTTTCGATGAACCTGAGGTGACCCAGCTCCAGGGCGCGGCCCAGCCAGTGTCGAGCCAGCTCCCATTGGCCCTGCGCCAGCAGGACAGCGGCATGGCTGAACTGCCCGCGGAAGTCGCCGGCCTCGGCCGAGCGTGCATACCAGGCGTGCGCCGCGGCCACGTCCTGCGCTACGCCGCAGCCGTCCTCGAGGCAACGGCCGGTCAGGTTCATCGACTTGGCATGGCCAAGCTCGGCGGCCTGGCGGTAGAGCCGGTAGGCCGCGGCCTCGTCCTGCGCGACGCCGCGCCCGGTGGCCAGCAGGTTGGCCAGGTTGTACATGCCCCAGTCCAGGCCCAGATCGGCTGCGCGACGGTAGTACTCGGCGGCGCGCGTCGAGCCTGCGCTGCAACCCCAGCCGTGCTCGTGACAGCGGCCGGCCATGTTGCAGGCCATGGCATGGCCGCGGTCGGCGGCGATGCCGAACCAGGTCAGTGCCAGTGCCGGATCGGCCTCGATACCGCGCCCGTCCAGCAGGATCTGGCCAAGCAGCGCCTGCGCTTCGATTTCCCCGGCCGCGGCCGCGCTGAGCACCAGCCGTGCCGCCCGTTGCGGTTGCTCGGCGAGGTCGTCCAGTTGTGCCGTGTCGAGCGTCTCCTCGCGGCGCAGAAGATGTCGCATCAGACCTCGACCCAGCGCCGCAGCAGGTTGTGATAAGTGCCGGTCAGCTGGACCAGCGAGGGGTGGCCCGGCACGTCCGCGGTCAGTTGCTGAATCGCCTGATCCATCTCGTAGAGCAGGGTGCGCTGGGCGTCCTCGCGGACCAGGCTCTGAATCCAGAAGAACGAGGCCAGCCGTGTGCCGCGGGTTACCGGCTCGACCTTGTGCAGGCTGGTGCTGGGGTAGAGCACCATGTCGCCAGCGGCGAATTTCACCCGCTGCGTGCCATAGGTGTCGTGGATGACCAGTTCGCCACCGTCGTATTCGTCCGGGTCGCTGAAGAACAGGGTTGCCGAGAGATCGGTACGTACGCGTTCGGCGCTGTTGCGCACCTGTCGCACCGCATTGTCGATGTGGTAGCCGAACTGGCCACCTGCCGTATAGCAGTTGAACAGCGGCGGAAACACCTTGCTCGGCAATGCGGCGGACATGAACTGAGGATGCTGCCAGAGGCGTTGCAGCATGGCCTCGGCTATCTCCTGCGCCAGCGGATCGCCCTCGGCCAGTTGCAGGTTGTGCTTGACCTTGGCCGACTGGTAACCGGCCGTGACCTGGCCGTCCAGCCAGTCGGCCTGCTCCAGCGCGGCGCGGATACGATCGGTTTCTTCGAGGGAAAACAGGTTGGCAATGTGTAGCAGCATGGGGCACCGGGCAGACGGAATGTCCAATGAGATTAATTTGCGTTCACATGTTTCAGAATGCGACAGAATGTATCAGAATGCTTCGTGCTAATAATAGCAATTATCACTTGCGCTCATTTGAAGGACTTCCATCCATGTCGCGTCAGTCTCTCGAGCTGTCCCAGCCACCGCGTGTGTTGGCTTCGGCCATTGGTGTTGCCCTTACCGCTTTTTCCGTTCCGTCGCTTGCGCAAACCCCCATCGGTTCCACCTCGCCGCGCCCCGAGAGTCCGGTTGCGCTCGACGAAGTGACCGTCGTCGGGGAAGACGTGCAGGACTACAAGGCCGATACGTCCGCCTCGAAGAAGTACACGGCTCCGCTGCGCGAGACACCGAAGTCGGTCACGGTGATCACCGACCAGGTGATTCGCGATACCGGCTCGCTCACGCTGGTGGATGCGTTGCGCACCACCTCGGGCATTACCTTCGGCGCCGGCGAGGGCGGCAACCCGGCGGGGGACCGGCCGATCATTCGCGGTTTCAATGCCGAGAGCGACACCTTCATCGACGGCCTGCGCGACATCGGTTCGCAGACACGCGAGATCTTCAACGTCGAGAGCATCGAGGTGAGCAAGGGGCCGGGCTCGGCCTACACCGGGGCGGGCTCCACCGGCGGCAGCCTCAACCTGATCAGCAAGACCGCCAAGCAGCGTGACTTCGGCGATGCCAGCGTCACCCTCGGCTCGGACCAGACGCGCCGCTACACCCTGGACGTCAACCGCGTGCTCGGTGACAACGTCGCCGGCCGCCTGAACCTGATGAAACACGAGGCCAACGTCGCCGGCCGCGATGGCGTGGACGTCAGCCGCTGGGGCGTGGCGCCGACCATCACCTTCGGCTTCGACACACCGACCCGGGCAACGCTGTCCTACTACCACCTGGAAACCGACGACATGCCCGATTACGGCATTCCGCTGACGGTGGCTACGGCAGACAATCCAGGCCGCGAGCCGGCCAAGGTCGATCGCGACAACTTCTACGGACTGGAAGGCCGGGACTTCCGCGAGAGCACCACGGATGCCGGCACCATTCGGCTCGAGCACGACCTGAATGAGAACCTGACCATTTCCAATACCACGCGTGTCGCCCGCACCACGCTGGACTACATCGTCACCAACCCGGACGACTCGCGCGGCAACGTGCCCAACGGCCTGGTTTCGCGTTCGGCCAAGAGCCGCAACTCCAATACCCAGAGCTGGGTCAACCAGACCGATCTGACAACACGATTCGATACCGGCAGCATCGAGCACACCCTGGTGACGGGCGTGGAGATCAGCGATGTCGACGTGCACAACCGCCCCTACGTGGTCACCCCGGGCACCAGTGGCAACACCTGTACGCCAGCGCACCTGGCTTCCGGGGACTGCACCAGCCTGTACAACCCGAGCCCCAAGGACGCCTGGACCGGCAGCATCGCGCGCAGTGCCGCGACGACCGATACCGGCACGGAAACGCTTGCGGCCTACGTCTTCGATACGCTGAAGTTCAACGAGCAATGGTCGTTGAACATGGGGTTGCGCTACGACGACTACGAAACGGAGCAGAAGGCCGTCTCCACCGCCGGCGTCGTGACGCGGCCGGAGAACAAGAGCCATTTCTGGAACTACCAGTTGGGCCTGGTCTTCAATCCGCTGCCCAATGGCAGCATCTATGCAGCCTGGTCGACGTCCAGCAACCCGTCCGGGGAGACCGGTGGCGAAGGTGCCGACGCCCTCAGCGAGGCCAACCAGGTCCTCGATCCGGAGCGCAACCGCAACTACGAGGTCGGAACCAAGTGGGACTTCCTCGACGAGCGCCTGGGTTTGACCGCCGCGCTGTTCCGCACCGAGAAGAGCAACGCGCGCGTGACCAATGCCAGCGGTTTCCAGGAGAGCATCGGCGAAACCCGGGTCGACGGCCTGGAACTGGGCGCGACCGGCCAGATCACACGCAATTGGAAGGTGTTCGCCAGCTATACCTATCTGGACGCCGAGCTGGTGAAGTCCGGCGCCGCCAACGTTGGCACCCGTACCGCGCCGGTCTACGTCGAGGGGCTGTACGACGGCAACGAGGTGCCGAGTACGCCGAAGCATAGCTTCAGCTTCTGGAACACCTATAACCTCACCCAGGACCTGAGCATCGGTGGTGGCGCCACCTACGTCGACTCTCGTTATGGCGATACGGCCAATAACATCCAGGTGCCGGACTACTGGCGCTACGACGCGATGGCGGCGTACCGCGTCAGCAAGAATCTCGACCTCCAGCTGAACGTGCAGAACCTGACCGACAAGCGCTACTTCGACCAGGTCTACGGCAGCCACTACGCGCACGTCGCGGCAGGTCGTACCGCCTTGCTGAGTACCAACTTCCACTTCTGAGGCCAAGCCGAGGTACGAAGGCCGCTCCCCGGAGCGGCCTTCTGCTTTCCGCGTTGCCGCTTCGTCAGTACAGGTCGCGACGATAACGCCCTTGCTCGCCAAGCTTGTCCAACTGCTCCTGGCCCAGCAGGCCGAGCAGGATCTGTTGCACTTCCTGTCCCATTCCCTCCAGGCTGCCACAGACGTAGATCGCCGCGCCCTGGGCCAGCCAGCGACGCAGTTCGTCGGCAGCATCACGCAATGCGTGCTGCACGTAGCGTTTCTCCGCCTGGTCGCGGGAGAAGGCCAGGTCCAGCCGCTGCAGATGGCCGTCTTCGAGCCATTGCTTCAGCTCGTCGGCGAAGAAGAAATCATGTGCCTCGTTGCGCTCGCCGTACAGCAGCCAGTTGCGAGAACCGTGCAGGACGGCACGCTCGCGCAGATGCGCGCGCAGCCCCGCGATGCCCGTGCCGTTGCCGATGAGGATCAACGGGGTTTCGGCGGCAGGGCCATGGAACGAAGGGTTGCTGCGAATGCGCAGATCGATTTCCTCGCCCGTTTCGGCGTACCGGCACAGCCATCCGGAGCCTAGTCCCGGCGTGCCGTCGGCATGATGGACCTCGCGCACCAGCAACTGCAGCGAACCATCGGCAGGTGTCGAGGCGATCGAATACTCGCGGTGGGGTAGCAGCGGAAGGGCCAGCAGGGCATGAGCGTTCAACCCACGCAGTTCCGCATTCCGGGGAAGTCGTCGCCTGGAAAGCTGTACGGCCAGGCTCTGGCTCTCGACGAGGCCATGTGGGTCGAGTCCCACCTGCCGCAACATCGTCTCGATACGACCCAGGTCGTGCCGTGGTCCGACTTCGACGATGTCGCCGGCGCGCCAATCTTCCTGGCCGTTTGGCGGCGCGAGGGTCAGGTGGTGTACCGGCGCCCCGGAACTGCCGGGGTTGAGGCAGCGACGATCGGTTAGCCGCCAGGGTTGGTAGGGGGGCGGCAGCCAATCGCTGAAGTTGCCGTTGCCGCTCAGGTGAGCGAGCTGGTGTTGCCAGTGACGCAGCACGCCGGGGTCGGCACGGTCAGCCTCCAGACGATCGAACAATGGCGTAGCGCCGAGCTGGCGCAGTCTTTCGTCGAGGCGGCGGCCGAATGCGCAGAAGTCCCGGTACTGGCGATCACCGAATGCCAGCACGGCATAGTCCAGGTTTAGCGCTCGCACCTCGTCAGTGGCGAGCCGCCGCTCGAAGCGGGCTGCGTTGTCCGGCGCCTCGCCTTCACCATAGGTGCTGACGACGAACAGGATGCGTTGCGCAGGCAGCCGGGTCGGCTCCAGCGCATTCAACGACAACAGCTGCGCATTCAGGCCGGCTTCGCGCAACTGGTTGGCGCTGCGTTCGGCGAATGCCCGTACTTGTCCGCTCTGGCTGGCATAGGCCACCAGCACGTGCGCCGAGGCGTCTGGCGCCGCTTGCGGGCGCAGCTGCCCACGCCAGCAGTACAGCGACACCCCGAGGTAGACCGCGACCACCAGCGCCGCGCTGACCTCCCGTGCGGGTTGCCACCACAGCAGACACGCGCCGCTCGCGATGCAGCAGAGCAGCGGCCAGGCACGTTGGAGCGATGAAAAAGGCGAGGGCAAGTGAAAGGCTCGTTAACAGGAGGCCGGAAGCAAGATCGCCCGGGCCGTCGGTGACGGCCCGGGCGTTGCCGGTACGTGGCGCCAGCTCAGGGCGCCAGCACTTCCAGGGTTGCGCTGTAGCTGGCGCGGCGCTCGGTGGCCGGTTTGCTGACACCCTTGTCGGTGGTCAGCTCGGCTTCCAGCCAGTACATGCCGGCTTCGGGCCAGGTGATGCTGACCTTGCCGTCGGCGTCGGTGGTGGCCTTGATCTCGCCCAGGTCATCGCGGTAGCGATTGCCGCCGGGTATCACGCTGATCTCCACGCCGGCCGCCGGCTTGCCATCGAGCAGGAAGGCGAACTGCGCCGCTTCGCCGGCGAACAGGTCGTTGGGGTGAGTGACCGGTGCCAGCTCCAGCCCCTGTCCTGTCGGCGCGAGCACGGTTTCGCTCGGTGCGCCGGAGGTGACGAAGACTTCCATGCGGCTGCTGTTCTGCGACACTTTCAGTTCGTCGGCCTTGGCCGGAACGTCCTTGGCGAAATGCTCCGGGGCGCCCATCCAGCGGCGTACCTGGCCGTTTTCCTTCCAGCTGGCGAACAGCCCGCTGTTGGCGATGGCCAGCTTGTAGGTGCCTTTCTGGCTCAGCTGCACATCGAAGGTGCTGCGGTAGCGACCGATGCTGCCGTTGAGCGGCTCCAGGTGGCTGCCGTCCGGGGCCTGGATCGACAGTTGCGCGGCCGGGCGCGGACGCATGCCGGGCGGGCCGCCGGCCGGCGCCTGGTCGAGTGCGCCGACGCCGGCGATACGCAGGGGAAAGTGCTCGAAGTAGAACAGATCGTTGGAGACGGCGGCATCGACGGTGATCCACGGCTCATCACCGGAAAGCACGGTGGCCGAGGGCAGCATCCAGGCGCGGTGGGCCTGGGCCGAGAGAGGCAGGCAGACAGCGAGGGCCAGGGCGGTCCATTTGATGACGGGTTTCATGGCGAGCTTCCTGTTCAAGGGGTCAACGTGAGGGTGATGGCGCCCAGTTCGCTCTGGCCCTGGGCCTGGTGGCTTTCGTTCCGCTGTGGCGGCCAGCTGAAGGGGACGCGCAGCAGTTCGCGGCCCCCCACTTCGCGGGCGGCCTCGACGACCAGGCGGTACTCACCGGCTTCGAGCTTCTTCAAGGGGGCCTGCTGGTCCGAGAACCGCAGCGTATGGCTGCCCACGGCGCGGGTGGCGCCGCTGATGCCATCGACCGGCATCTCCAGGGCGCGGCCACTGCGGCGCCACCACTGGCGCAGGTCCTTGAGCCACTTCTCGCCTTCCTTGTCCTTGAGCTTGGTGTCGTACCACACCGCGAGGTTGGCGACATGGCTCTGGTCCGGCCGCTCCACCCAGATGGCGACATACGGACGATGGTATTCGGCGACGTGCAGGCGGGGAATTTCCACGTCCAGCTGCAGGTCCGCGGCGAACAGCGGCGAGCTGAACAGGGCGAGGGGCAACAACAGGCGTTTACGCATGAGCAGTCCTTTAATGAATGAAGAGCAGCGCCAGCAACAGCGGGATCACCAGCCCCAGCCCTACCAGCGGCCAGGTGCTTGGGCGGTTGCCGGCATGGCGTTGCAGAAGCAGTAGGCCGGTGAGGCTGAACACCACGCAGGCGGCGGCGAAGAGGTCGATGAACCAGCTCCAGGCCGCGCCGCTGTGGCGGCCCTTGTGCAGGTCGTTGAAGTAGGCGATCCAGCCACGATCGGTGGATTCGTATTCCAGCTCGCCGGTTTCCAGGTCCAGGCTCAACCAGGCGTCGCCGCCGGGACGGGGCAGGGCGACGTACAGCTCGCCATCGCTCCACTCGGCTTCGCGGCCTGCCAGGCGGATATCCAGGGCCTGTTCCAGCCACTCCTGCAGGCCGACGGGCAAACCCGACTCGGGGACGCCGGCCCGCAGGGGGGCGAGCAGCGACTCGGGCAATCGGGTGCTGTGGGTTTGCACCTGCGGTCTGCTCTCGATCTGGCCGGCATGGTTGAGCGTGATGCCGGTTATCGCGAACAGCAGCATGCCGACCAGGCACAGCGCGGAGCTGATCCAGTGCCATTGGCGCAGGGTGCCGAGCCAGAGGTGCATAGTGGTCCTTGTCATACGGAGCGATGGCCGGATTCTAGGGCGCTTGCCCGCTGGGATGCTAAAGATTTACAAACAGCATACATTCGCGTTTTGTCGCGCGCATGCCGGGTGTGGCCCACAAACGACGAAGCCGGGATACGTCCCGGCTCGTTGCGTCGCTTTTCTCTTAGAACGTGATGTTGGCAGACAGCCAGAGGCGGCGGCCTTCTTCCAGAGTGCCGGTAGTCGATTGGGCGGTCTGGATGTAGTGAGACGCCCAGCCGGTCGCGCCGGTATCGGTGACGTAAGTTTCGCCGTCCAGGAAGTCCTTGTCGAACAGGTTGTAGATGGTGGCGTTGAGGGTTACGTTTTCCGAAGCGCGGAACGAGCCGCCCAGGTGGAATACTTCATATGACTTCAATTCACCGACCTGGTCCATGAGGGCCCGGTTGGCGTCACTCAGAGTCGCATAGCGCTGGTTGAAGCGGGCGCGCTCGCCCCGGTATTCGCCTTTAAACCACAGGCTCAGGCGGTCGGTGGCGCTCCAGTTGAGGCTGGCATGAGCCATGTGCTTCGGCGTATTGGTCAAGGGAGCGCCCTTGTCGGGTCCGCTTTTCTGTTCACTGTCGGTGTACGTGTAATTACCCGACAGCGACCAGGCTGGTGCGAACTGCCAGCGTCCTGCTAGCTCCAGACCTTGGGTCTCCGCCTCGCCGATATTGATGCTCTGGGCGAAGCTTTCCTGCAGGAAGCTACTACCCAGATCAACGCATCCAGGCTGATTGGGATTCGTGGGGTAATTACAGTTGGGAAGCGGAGTGCCGTCGTCGATCTTGTCCTTGAACTTGGTATGGAAGAGGGTGGCGTTGGCGCTGAAGTTGGCGAGGTCATCGTAGTAAACGCCAACCTCGGTATTGGTGGTGATTTCAGGATCGAGATCCGGGCTGCCAATGGTGATGGTCGAGCCTTGGCCGCTCACACCGTTGATGCCGTCGTGCAATTGATTGAGTGTCGGGACTTTGTAGCCGCGGCTGACCCCGCCTTTAACAGTCCAGCTATCGGTCGCGCTCCAGACGAGGTAGGCACGGGGGCTGAAATGACCGCCGAAAGCCTCATGGTCTTCGTAGCGGCCGCCGAGCGTCAGAGCCAGGTCGTCGCGCAGACGCCATTCATCTTCGATGAACAGCGCCCAGGACGACTGCTCGAATTTTTCGGTCGCGATTCCGTCCTCGACTTCGGCATCCCAGTATTGTGCGCCAATCGTGGCGATATGGGACTCGCCTACAGGGGCGACCAGCTTGGTATCAAATACCAGATCGGTAGACTTCAGTTTGCGATCATTGCCGCCAACGATGTTCGGATAGCCGGTGTAGGGGATGCCGAGAGTGCCGGGAATCGTACGGCCCAGCGTCTCGGTGGTGTTGTGGGTCAGGCTGCTGTCGAGGGTGCCGAAGCCGAAACGGCCGGTATGGGACAGAGCGAACTGATCACGTTCGAAGCGTAGTTCATCCTTGTAGCCACTGATGTTCGTCGGAGCGTCGACGGTACAACCACCGATGGCGTTGCCTCCTGCTTTCCCGTCGAGAGTGCCGAGCTGGCAATCGTCGTTGTTGTAAACCTGACGGCCACGCTCGAAGTCCAGGGATAGGTCGTGGTTTTCATGCGGTGTGAGCGACAGCCGGGCTCCGAAGTTGGTGTTGCGTCCTTCCACCGGCGCCGCGCCACGCTTGCTGACGGTGTTGTCGTTATCGAAGCTCAAATCGGACTCGCCACGGTCATAGAGGCTACCGCGCACGGCCAGGCCCAGCAGGCCGTCAATCAGTGGACCACTGGCATACAGGCTGGCCTTGCTGGCATCGCCATAGTCGCGGTTGTCTTGATAGGTATGGTCCAGACTCAGCGAGCCGCCCCATTCGGGGGCGACTTTCTTGGTGATGATATTGACTACGCCGCCCATGGCATCGGAACCGTACAGGGTGGACATCGGGCCGCGGATGACTTCGATTCGCTCAATGGCTGACATCGGCGGCATGAAGCTGGTGGAGGTCTCGTTGAAACCATTGGGCGTGACATTGCCCGCAGCGTTCTGCCGACGCCCGTCGATCAGGATCAGAGTGTATTCACTGGGCATGCCGCGAATGCTGATATTCAGGCCGCCGGTCTTGCCGGTGCCCTGGCGCACATCGATGCCTTCGACGTCTTCCAGCGCCTGCGCCAGATTGCCGTAGCGCTTCTGCTGCAGATCCTGCTGGCTGATCACGCTGATGCTCGCCGGTGCCTCGGTAATTTTCTGCTCGAAGCCGGAGGCGCTGACCACCGTGTCGCCGAGGGTGACGGGAACATTCTGGGCGACGGCGCTCAGGCTGCTGAACACGACGGCGCTGGCCAATACGGTGCGGGCGTAGGGAACATGCATCCGTGGAACTCCTTGGTGTTGAGTGTCGATAGTTTTTAGTAGTGCGCATGATAGTAATTCGCGATTGCAAATTGACATTCCCTTTACATGCGTGGTCAGGATGGAAAGTAAAAATCGGCCTACAGGCCGCGGCTGGCCTGGCTTTGCCGTGTTGTTTCGATATGTTGCGAGGGGTTCCGGCTATGGCGCCGGGCTTTTCCTGTTGCGATAGTCTGTAGGGTGGGCTTTAGCCCACGCTGACTGCCATTGGTGGGCTGAAGCCCACCCTACCTGGACTGCCAAGGGCGCAAAAACATCGCCCAGGTCAGGCTCTGCAAAAAACAGCATGTGAAACCGAACCCGTCCCAGGGACTTCACCGAACCTGTGGTGGGGTTGAAGCGCACAAGGCTGGAAGTCTTCCGGAACCGCTTGGCAACGGCATATGGCTTTGCCTGTTGCGACTGGCTCCACAAAAGCCGAAGCTCTACGGCATGACGACCCGCATACTGCTCAACTGCGACATGGGTGAGAGCTTCGGTGCCTGGAAAATGGGCAACGACGAACACGCCATGGCGCTGATCGACCAGGCCAACCTGGCCTGTGGCTTTCATGCCGGCGACCCGCTGACGATGCAGCGCAGCGTCGCGCTGGCGGTTCGCCATGGAGTGAGCCTCGGCGCGCACCCGGCCTACCCGGACCTCGCCGGCTTCGGTCGTCGCCATCTGGCCTGTTCGGCAGAGGAAGTGCAGGCGATGGTGCTCTACCAGATCGGCGCGCTGGATGCGTTCTGCCGTGCGGCCGGCACCCAGGTCGCCTACGTCAAACCGCACGGCGCGCTGTACAACGACCTGGTGCGCGACGATGGGTTGTTCACCGCGGTGCTTGCGGCCTGTGCCGCCTACCGGCCAGGACTACCGCTGATGGTGCTGGCGCTGGCCGACAACCGGCGGGAAGCCACCCTGGCCGAGGCGGCTGGTGTGCCGTTGCTGTTCGAGGCTTTCGCCGATCGGGCCTACCAGTCCGACGGCCAGCTGGTGCCGCGCCGCCTGGACCACGCCGTGCACCAGGAGCCGCAGCGCATTCTCGACCAGGCGCTGGCGATCGCCCGTGGCGAGCCGTTCGCCGATAGGGATGGCAGGCCGCTGCGGCTATGCGCCGACAGCCTCTGCGTTCACGGTGACAATCCCGAATCGCTGGCGATACTGCGCCGCCTGCGGGCATTGCTCGACGCCGCATGATTCGCCTGCAGCCGATCGGCGCGCAGGCGCTGCTGGTGGTGCTGGCCGAGCAACCCTATCCGGACTTGCCCTCGCATATCGCCGCGCTGGCCGCCGCCGTTCGCCGGGAGCTCGGGCCCTGGCTCGTCGATCTGGTGCCGGGCTGGACGACCTTGCTGCTGCACTACGACCTGTTGCTGACCGATCACGCACAACTTGCCGAGCGCCTGGCGCCGCTGTTGGCCCGCTGGCCCGGCGAGGCCGCCCGGGAGCGGTCGCCGCGCCGACACGAGATTCCCATCTGGTATGCCGGGAAGGATCTTGCCGAGGTGGCCCGGGCCTGTGGCCTGAGCCAGCAGGAAGTCATCGCCGTGCATTGCGCGACGGAGTATCGCGTCGGTGCGATCGGTTTCGCGCCAGGGTTCGCCTACCTCGGCGAGCTCGATTCGCGGCTCGTGCTGCCGCGCCGCGCCACGCCTCGCACGCGGGTTCCCGCGGGCTCGCTGGCGATCGCCGAGCGGCAGACGGCGATCTATCCGCAGGCCTCGCCCGGTGGCTGGCACCTGCTCGGCCGCTGTCCCTGGCGCCTGTTCGATGCCGAGCGGGAGCCGCCGTGCCCACTGCAACCGGGTGATCGGGTGGTCTTTCATCCCATCGATGCCGCGCAGTTCCGCGCCGAGGCCGCCGGATGAGCGGCCTGCGCGTGCTGCGTGGCGGGCCGCTGAGCCTGCTGCAGGACGCCGGCCGTTTCGGCTGGCAGCATCTGGGCGTTTCGCCGAGCGGCCCGCTGGACGTGCAGGCCGCGGCCTGGGCCAATCGGTTACTGGGCAATCGCTGGGGCGCGCCGCTGCTGGAGATCGCGCTGGGGGATTTCGAGCTCGAGGCGCTGGTGGATACCTGGTTGGCGGTCTGTGGCGCGGATATGCCGATCAAGGTCGATGATGAGCTGCGGCCGAACTGGTCGCGCTTTGCGCTGCGCGTGGGCGAGCGCCTGCGCCTGGGTTTCGCCCGCAGCGGGCAACGGACCTATCTGGCGGTGGCCGGTGGTTTCCGTGTAGCAACGACGCTGGGTAGCGTGGCGACCCAGATGCGCGAGGGGCTGGGTGGGCTCGCCGGCCGCGGCGGCGCGCTGCGGGCGGGCGACCTGCTGCCATGCCTGCCGGCACGATTGCCTGGCGCGGCCAGCGTGCCCGGGGCTTTCGTGGTGGATTATCGCGCCGAGCCGTGCCTGCGGGTGATGGCCGATCCGAACGGTCTTGCTGCCGGTGAGCGGCAGCGGTTCTTCGAGCGACGCTGGACGCTCAGTCCACAGTCCGATCGCATGGGCGCGCGTTTGCTCGGCGAGCCTCTGTCGCCGACTCCGCAGCAATGGTCACAGGGTGTGGTCGGCGGCAGCATCCAGGTGCCGCCGGACGGCCAGCCGATCGTACTCATGGCCGATCGCCAGACCATGGGCGGCTATCCGCTGCTGGGCTGGCTGCACCCGCTGGACATGGCGCGCCTGGCCCAATGCCCGGCGCATAGCCCGCTGCGCTTTCGGCCCGTCGAGCTGTTGCAGGTCCAGGATGAGCTGCGGCAGTTCTACCGTTTCTTTCGTGGCTGAGAGGTTGGCGAGCGCGCCCGCGGCGATGATGAAAAGCGGGAGCGACAGACTCTACGCCAAGCTGAGGCAGGCTGGGTGGAGCCGCCCAGGTTGGGCCTGCGAAGCCCAACGAGCGAGGAATCAGGCGACACATTCGTGCGCCACGCGCAAGACCCGCCTTCTCCGTGTGCTGGGCTTCGCCGCTGCGCAGCTCAGGCTACGCCCCGACCCTAGGGCATCTGCACTTCGATCACGCCATCGGCGTTGACCGTCACCTGCCGGGTGCCGGCTTCGACTTCCGGTACCGGCGCGGCATCCATCATGTTCATTTTCATCGCCGAGCTGCGCATCATCGGCTGGTAGCCGGCGCTGTTGAGGTTGAGGCTGACCAGCTTGTAGCCGGAGCCGCCGAGGGCCTCGGTGGCCAACTGGGCGCGGGCGCGGAAGGCGGTGACCGCATCCTTGAGCAGGGCATCCTCGTTCTGCTTGCGAATCGAGTCGGAGACGCTGAAATGCATGCTGCCCATCTTCAGGCTCTGCATCAGCTCGGCGGTGAGCTTGGACAGGCTGGCGAAATCGCTGCTTTCCAGGCGTAGCTCGGCGCGCTCGCGCCAGCCGGTGATCTGCTGACCCTTTTCCTCGTAGACCGGATAGCTGCTGCGGCTGCCCTGGCTGACGATCACTGCCTTTTCCTGGCGCGCACGCTGCACCGCCTGGTTGAGCGTGCGGGTGGTTTCGGCGGCGAGCTGCGCCGGATCGCTGTGCTGTGCTTCGCTGTAGAGCGTGACGTGCATGCGGTCATGGGCGACTTCGCTGCTGACTTCGGCGCGCAGGGCGACCTGATTGTAATGCGGCTGTTCGGCTGCGGCGGGCAGGCTGGTGACGGCCGCGATGCAGGCCAGCAGGGCGGCGCTGCGAAAGAAAGCATGGGGCATGATGGCTCCTTGATATGAGCGCCGCTGAGGGCGCGTAAGCAGAAACTGTACCTTCCTCGATGACGGCGCGCAGCCGTTGTATGCGTCGCGTTGCCGCATTGCGGGCAGGCCCGGGAGTGGCTTGGTTATACTCCGGCGAATTGTTGGAGACTTCATGTACACATCCGTTCCGCTGCTTTCGGCCAGTCGCCAGAACCTCCGGCTGCTGACGCTCATCCGCGTCCTCGTACTGGCCGCGCAGTCCGGCGCTGTCGGTATGGCCTACGCCACCCAACTGCTGACACTGCCGTGGCTGGCCCTGGGCATCACCCTGGCGGTGTCGGCGATCCTCTGCCTCGGTACCGCCTTGCGCCTGCGCGGCCCCTGGCCGGTCACCGAACTCGAATACGCGGTGCATCTGGGCTGCGATCTGCTGGTCCATAGCGCACTGCTGTATTACTCCGGTGGCTCGACCAATCCCTTCGTTTCCTACTACCTGGTGCCGCTGACCATCGCCGCTGCGACCCTGCCGTGGCTGTATTCCATCGTGCTGTCCGGGCTGGCGCTGCTGGGTTACACCCTGATGCTGGTCTGGTACGACCCGCTGACGCTGCCACCGTTCGAGCGCGCCACGCTGCAGGTCTACGGCATGTGGCTGAGTTTCGCCCTGGCGGCGGCGCTGATCACCTTTTTCGTCGCCCGTATGGCCGAGCAATTGCGGCGTCAGGAGCAGCAGCAGGCGCAGCGTCGCGAGGAAAGCATGCGCGATCAGCAGTTGCTGGCCGTGGCCACGCAGGCGGCCGGCGCCGCCCACGAACTGGGCACTCCGCTGGCGACCATGAGCGTGCTGCTCAAGGAGTTGCGCCAGGAATACAAGGAGCCGCAGTTGAACGAGGACCTCGGCTTGCTGCAGTCGCAGGTGCAACTGTGCAAGGAAAGCCTGCGCCAACTGGTTCGCGCCGCCGAGGCCGATCGGCGCCAGGCGGTCGTCGAGCAAACCGCTCGCGAGTGGGTCGAGTCGGTGCTGCAGCGCTGGCATCTGATGCGCCCCGAGGCGACCTATCGCTTCCAGTGCGTCGGGCGTGGCTCCTCGCCCCGCCTGATGCCGCCGGCGGATCTCAGCCAGTCGTTGCTCAACCTGTTGAACAATGCCACCGACGCCAGCCCGGAAAATCTCGACATCCGCCTCGACTGGGACGCCCAGTGGGTCAAGTTGACCATCCGTGACCATGGCGCCGGTGTACCCTTGGCCATCGCCGAGCAGATCGGCAGGCCGTTCATTACCACCAAGGGCAAGGGTTTCGGCCTTGGCCTGTTTCTCAGTCAGGCCAGCGTGACGCGCGCTGGCGGCACAGTGAAGCTCTACAATCATGAAGAAGGTGGCACACTGACCGAACTGCGCTTGCCGCACGGTTCGGTTCGCGCGTGACCCTGATCGTGACTCAACGCGAGGAATGCACAGATGACCGACGAATTGCAGCAAGAGGGTGAAGAACAACCTCATCTGCTGTTGGTGGATGACGACCCGACGTTCACCCGCGTGATGGCGCGCGCCATGAGCCGCCGTGGACTGCAGGTCAGTATCGCCGGTTCGGCCGAAGAGGGACTGATGCTGGCCAAGCAGGACATCCCCGACTACGCGGTGCTCGATCTGAAGATGGAGGGTGATTCCGGCCTGGTGCTGCTGCCCAAGCTGCTCGAGTTGGACCCGGAGATGCGCGTGCTGATCCTGACCGGCTACTCGAGCATCGCCACCGCGGTGGAGGCGATCAAGCGTGGCGCCTGCAATTACCTGTGCAAGCCCGCCGATGCCGACGACGTGCTGGCGGCGCTGCTGTCGCAGCATGCCGACCTGGACAGCCTGGTGCCGGAAAACCCGATGTCGGTCGATCGCCTGCAGTGGGAACACATCCAGCGTGTGCTCAGCGAGCATGACGGCAATATTTCCGCCACGGCGCGCGCGCTGGGCATGCACCGTCGGACGTTGCAGCGCAAGCTGCAGAAGCGGCCGGTAAGGCGATAGAAGGCTCTGTCTGAGTCGGCTGTCCTGTAGGAGCGGGCCATGCCCGCGAATATTCCAGCGCGCAAAGCTTCGCGGGCATGGCCCGCTCCTACGGATGTTCGGAACACCTCGACTCTTCGAGCAGCACGCAATTGGGACTGAGCGATAAAAAAGCCGCCTTGGGCTGGCTCCGGTTTCCAGCTTAGGGATTGTCTACGGTTAACATAGGGCAGCCTCCTCGCTCCCGAGTTCGTCCATGCTTCCCATCGTCATCCAGACCTTGAGTATCACCGCTCCGGTATTCGCCATGCTGTTTCTCGGCGTGGTGCTCAAGCGTGCCGGCTGGATCGATGCGTCCTTTGTCCACATGGCCTCGGCGCTGGTATTCAAGGGCACCATGCCGGCCCTGCTGTTCGTCTCGATCCTCAAGGCCGATCTGAGCGCCGCTCTGCAGCCGGCCTTGCTCGGCTACTTCGTGCTGGCGACCATCGGCACCTTCCTGCTTGCCTGGGGCTGGGCGTTGTGGCGCTGCCCGGTAGAGGATCGTGGGGTCTACGTGCAGGGGGCCTTTCGCGGCAACAACGGCATCGTCGGCCTGGCATTGGCCGGCAGCCTCTATGGCGACTACGGGCTGTCCCTCGGCAGTGTCCTGGCCGGAGTGGTGATCCTGGTTTACAACAGCCTGTCGGCGATGATCCTGGCGATCTACAGCCCCAACGGGCGGGCCAGTGCGACGGCAATCCTGGCGAGCATCGCGCGCAACCCACTGATCATCGGCGTGGTCACGGCCATGCCCTTCGCCTATTGGCAGATCGCCCTGCCGGACTGGCTGATGACCTCCGCCGAGTATTTCGCGCAGATGACCTTGCCGCTGGCGCTGATCTGCATTGGCGCCACGCTGTCGCTGGCGGTGCTGCGCGAGGGCAGTGGAAGCGCTCTGAGTTCGAGCCTGATGAAGATGGTCTGGCTGCCGGCGATCGCCACGCTGGGGGCCTGGGCCTGTGGTTTCCGCGAGGCGGATCTGGCTATCCTGTTTCTCTACTTCGCCAGCCCGACGGCCGCGGCGAGCTTCGTCATGGCGCGCGCGGTGAACTCCAATCACCAGTTGGCCGCCACCATCATCGTGATCACCACGCTGATGGCTGCGGTCAGCACCAACGCCGGGCTCTTCCTGCTCGGCTGGCTGGGGTGGATCTAGTCGTTGCCGTTTCGCTCGCGGCCACGAGCGGAACGAGGAGACCCGGGCCGCCAGCGTGATCGATATCGGTTTCAGCTTAAGGAAAGCTGTGCAATGGTCGTAATCGTCAATGGGCCTCAGAAAAAAATACCCGTTTCCGTCAAAGTGCCTCGGATGATCGATGCCGGGCCTGGCCGCCTTGCTTTCCGGGGATTTGCATGATGCCGTTTTTCAAACCTTCGAGCCGTTCGCTGACGCGCGATCTCAATCGCATCGTCAACCTGCGCCGCCTGCTCGGCCCGAGCCTGGCTTTACTGGCGGCGCTGAATCTGGGGTCGTTCGCCGGTGGCGTCTGGATCGGGCGGGACCTGGGCAGCGAGCCGTTGTCCGCGAGCCTGGACGAACCCGCGCTCGTCGATGAGGATCATTTCGCCATTACCCGGGTCGGCGAAGTGGTCGGCCGGCTGAAATCGCTGGAATCCGATGTGCTCGCGCTGCAGCAGATGCTGGGTGAACAGCGCGCCCTGGGCGAGCAGCTCTCGGCACTCGACCCGAGCCTGTTGCCCTTGCTGGCGCCGGAGAGGCCGGCGCGTGGCCGTGCCGGGCAGGGGGGCATCCTGTTGCCGCCGCGAGGCTGTTCGGGGGAATTGGCGGTCGATGCCGTATCGCTGGACGATCTGGAGCGTAGCGAGACGTCAGTGCGTTGTATGCGTGCGGTGCTGGACGCGATGATGCAGCGCGTGGCCGAGCGCAATGCGGCGCTCATGGCGATTCCTTCCCGCCGTCCCGTCGGGGAGGCGCGCCTGGGGTCGGCCTACGGCAACCGTATCGATCCATTCAGAAAGCGATTGGCCTTCCATTCCGGCGTCGATTTCGCGTCGAATTCCGGTTCGGCCGTGTTCGCCGCCGCCGGTGGCCGGGTTCGCTTCGCCGGTTATCGCGGCGCATACGGCAAGCTAGTGGAAATCGATCATGGCAACCGGCTCGTGACGCGCTACGCGCATCTGTCGCGGCTGCATGTACGGGCGGGCGAGGTGGTCACGCCCGAGCAACGGATCGGGGCCGTGGGCTCCACCGGGCGCTCCACCGGGCCACACCTGCATTTCGAGGTGCTGCACGACGGACGGTTCGTCGACCCGCAGCGCTTCCTCGCCCTTGGCGATATGGAGCGGGACAGCGATGTTCAGCCTCGCGACTAGAAAACCCAACACGCGCGAGCTGGTGCGCGCCGAGCACCGTCTGTTGGCCGCCCCATCCGGGCGCCCATGGCTCTGGACGACGTTCGCGATGCTGTGCCTGGTCGTCGCGCTGCTGTTGCTGCGCGGCGAGGAAAACGCCGCCCACCAGCGGCGGATCGCCGCGATGGCCGCCGAGAACCAGGCGCTCCAGGCGGCGCTGGAGCAGGGGCGATTGCAGCGCCAGGAAGCCCAGGCGACGGAACAGCAGTTGCTCAGGCGCATCGCTCAATTGTCCGCGCAGATCGAACGATTGCAGACAGACCTGGCCTTCTTCCGGCAACAGAAGAAGGCTCGTTGACAGGTGGAGGAGTGAGTATGTTCAACAAGAAAAAGCGGGTTTCGCGAGTCACCGTCGACCAGTTTTCCAGCCTGATTTCCGGCAATGTGTCCATGGTCGGCGACATGCAGTTCGAGGAGGGGCTGAAAATTCTCGGCACGGTGACGGGCGACGTCCGTCACCAGCCGGGAACGCACAGTCTGCTGGCGTTGGGTGCCGAAGGGCGAATCGAGGGCAACGTCAGCAGTTACGATGCGCTGATCGACGGCACCATCGTCGGCGACCTCGTGGTGGAGCATCTGCTCGAGCTGCATTCCAACGCACGGGTGCGCGGCAATATCCGCTACCGCCAGCTGAGCATGGAGAACGGTGCGGTGGTCGACGGCACGCTCAACCGGATGGGCGACGAAGACGAGGGCGCACAAGTCCTCGAACTGCCGCGGCCGCAGGTTCGCGAAGGCTGAGCCGAGGGCCTGTCTGTCGAGGCAGGCCCGTGTACAGGTCGGCTTTCAGTGCTGCCGTTTCCAGGCGCGAGCGCTGATCACCAGCAGGGTGATCAGGGTCAGCGGCAACGCGTAGCCGAGCATGGCGTCGCCAAAGGTCTCGGCAAGCGGGCGACCGGTGCTGGCCAGTACCAGGTACAGCGTATAGGCCACGTAATAGGCGAGGAACAGCAGGCCTTCCCAGCGGTTGATGCTGTAGCCGCTGAAGAAGATCGGCAGGCAGGCCAGCGCGACCGCGATCATCACTGGAAAGTCGAAGGCCAGTGCATTGGGCGACACGGCGATCGCCAGCGGCGAAACCAGCGAGGCCAGGCCGAGCACGCAGAGCAGGTTGAAGATGTTGCTGCCGACGATGTTGCCGACGGCGATATCCCGCTCGCCACGGAAGGCGGCGAGCATCGACGTGGCCAGCTCCGGCAGCGAGGTACCGATGGCGATGACGGTCAGGCCGATGACCAGTTCCGACAGGCCCAGCGCGCGGGCCAGCGCCACGGCACCCTCGACCAGGAAGTTGGAGCCGAGCACCAGCAGCGCCAGGCCGGCGATCACCAGGCCGGCATTGATCAGGCCGGCATGGGGCTTGGCCGGCTGATCCAGGCCGAACTCCTTGGCGAACTCATCGTCCGCTGCGGCGGCTTTCTCGCGGCGGCTGCTGATGACCAGAAAGAGCGTGTAGACCACCACGGCGGTGAACAGCAGCGCGCCGTCCAGGCGGCTGAGTTCGCCGTCCCAGGCCAGCGCGAAGGTGACCAGGCTGGCGCCGATCATGATCGGCACGTCGAGGCGGATCAACTGGCGCGATACCACCAGCGGTGCGACCAGTGCGGTCATGCCGAGGATCAGCAGGACGTTGGCGATGTTGCTGCCCAGCACGTTGCCGATGGCGATATCGCCGCTGCCGTTGAGCGCGGCCTGGACGCTGACCGCCGTTTCCGGGGCGCTGGTGCCGAAGGCGACCACGGTCAGGCCGATCACCAGCGGCGAGATGCCGAACTGGGCGGCGAGTCTGGCGGCGCCGCGTACCAGGACCTCGGCGCCGGCGACGAGCAGCACCAGGCCGGCAAAAAGGTAGACGAAAGTCATCAGGGTCACGATGGTTGCTCCGGGAAAAACGAAAGGGGGGGAATCAGCGCTGGCGCTGCCAGGCGCGCAGGAAGATCACCAAAAGCGTGATGGCCGTCAAGGGGAAGGCGAACCAGAGCATGGCATCGCGCAGCAGATCGATCGCGCCGAGGCCGGTGGCGAACATCACCAGATACAGCGTGTAGGCTACGTAATAGGCGAAGAACAGCAGGCCTTCCCAGCGGCGGATGCAATAGCCGGAGAAGAATATCGGCAGGCACGCGACGAAAACCGTGAGCATGATGGGGAAGTCGAACGACTGCGCGTTCGGCGAGATCGATAGACCTTCGCTGGCTACCGCCGCGCCTGCGCCGAGCACCAGCAGCAGGTTGAAGATGCAGCTACCGACCACGTTGCCCACCGCGATATCGCGCTCGCCCCTGAGCGCTGCCAGCAGCGACGTGGCCAGTTCCGGCATCGAGGTGCCGACAGCCACCACCGTCAGGCCGATGACCAGTTCCGATAGACCCAGCGCGCGCGCCAACGCCACGGCGCCTTCGATCAGCAGGTTCGAGCCGCCCACCAGCAGGCCCAGGCCGATCACGATGAGCAGCAGGTGCAGGAGCCAGGCCAGCGGTCTGGCGGTTTCGTCCGGACCGAACTCGGTGACGAATTCGTCGCCAGCCGGCGCGTTTCGCTCGCGTCGGCTGGCGATCACCAGAAACAGCGTGTAGCCGACCAGGCAGATCAGCAGCAGGGCGCCATCGAGGCGACTGATGCGGCCATCCCAGGCCAGGGCATAGCAGAGTAGGCCGGCGCCTATCATCACCGGGACGTCCAGGCGGATCAGTTGACGGGACACCACCAGTGGTGCGACCACCGCGGACAGCCCGAGAATCAGCAGGATGTTGGCGATGTTGCTGCCGATCACATTGCCCACGGCAATGTCACCGCTGCCGCTCAGCGAGGCCTGCACGCTCACCGCCGTTTCCGGGGCGCTGGTACCGAAGGCGACGACGGTCAGGCCGATGATCAGCGGAGGGATGCCGAAGCGCCCGGCCAGCCTGGCGGCGCCGCGCACCAGCGCCTCGGCGCCGACCACCAGCAGCACCAGGCCACCGATCAGGTAGGCGAAAGTCATCAGCGACATGTGGCCGTTTCCAGGTTTTGGGGCGGAACGGGCGCAATCAGGGGCGCGCGGAGGATGGCGACTGAGGTCATGGCCTGGCTCATGGCAGGGTTTCGATGCGCACGCGGGCCACGCCGGCGCCGAGCATGTCCAGCTGCACGGCGGCGGCGCGCGAAACGTCGATGATACGGCCGCGACGGAACGGCCCCCGATCGTTGATGCGCACCACTACCTGCTTACCGTTGTGCAGGTTGGTGACGCGCACCCTGGTGCCGAACGGCAGGCTGCGGTGCGCGGCGACGAGGGCATTCTGGTCATGGATTTCCCCGTTGGCGGTGCGTTTGCCATGGTGCAGCGTGGCGTAATAGGAGGCCTTGCCGCTCTGGCTGAAGCTTTCCTGGCGTGCCGGGATCGGTGTTCCGGCCGAGGGCGCGGGCGCTCGCTCGGCACAGCCGCCTACCAGCAGGGCCAGCAGCAGCGGAACGAGAAGCCGGGTTTGGCGCATGGACGATCCTTTCGTTGGGTAGACCGCAGAAAGCCCGCGGCTGGCGCCCCGGGATCGATCATGTGCCATGGATGTGGAGCGAGGCGGGGCGGCAAGCCGGGCAGGCCCGCGGGCGGAGCGCGCGCGGACCCTTCAGCCTTAGCCTTCGAGTTTTTTCTTGAGCAGTTGGTTCACCTGGCCGGGGTTGGCCTTGCCTTTGGAGGCCTTCATCGCCTGGCCGACGAAGAAGCCGAACATCTTGCCGCGCTTGGCTTCGTCGCTGGCGCGGTACTGTTCGACCTGCTCGGCGTTGGCGGCGAGCACCTCGTCCAGCATCGCTTCGATGGCGTTGGTGTCGGTGACCTGCTTGAGGCCTTTCTTCTCGATGATTTCATCCGCGGTGGCGCCTTCGCCGGCGGCCAGCGCTTCGAAGACCATCTTGGCGATCTTGCCGCTGATGGTGTTGTCCTTGATGCGCTGGATCATCCCGCCCAGCTGCTCGGCGGAAACCGGCGATTGCTGGATGTCCAGGTTGTCCTTGTTGAGCAGGCTGGACAGCTCGCCCATGACCCAGTTGGCCGACAGCTTGGCATCGCCGCAGGCGCTCTGCACCGCCTCGAAGTAGTCGGCCAGCTCGCGGCTGGCCGCCAGCACCGTGGCGTCGTAGGCGGACAGGCCGAACTCGCGCTCGAAGCGCTCACGCTTGTGCACCGGCAACTCCGGCAGGCTGGCGCGCACCTCGTCGAGGAAGCGCTGCTCGATCACCACCGGCAGCAGGTCGGGGCAGGGGAAGTAGCGGTAGTCGTTGGCTTCTTCCTTGCTGCGCATGGAGCGCGTCTCGTCCTTGTTCGGGTCGTACAGGCGGGTTTCCTGCACCACCTTGCCGCCGTCCTCGATCAGCTCGATCTGGCGCTGCACTTCATGGTTGATCGCCTTCTCGATGAAACGGAAGGAGTTGACGTTCTTGATCTCGGCACGGGTGCCGAACTCGGCCTGGCCCTTGGGCCGCACCGAGACGTTGCAGTCGCAGCGCAGCGAGCCTTCGGCCATGTTGCCGTCGCAGATGCCCAGGTAGCGGACCAGTGCGTGGATCGCCTTGACGTAGGCCACGGCTTCCTTGGCGCTGCGGATGTCCGGCTCGGAGACGATTTCCAGCAGCGGCGTGCCGGCACGGTTGAGGTCGATGCCACTCATGCCGTGGAAATCTTCGTGCAGGCTCTTGCCGGCATCCTCTTCCAGGTGTGCGCGGGTGATGCCGATGCGCCGCGTGGTGCCGTCTTCCAGGGTGATGTCCAGGTGCCCCTTGCCGACGATGGGATGGTCCATCTGGCTGGTCTGGTAGCCCTTGGGCAGGTCCGGGTAGAAGTAGTTCTTGCGCGCGAAGACGTTCTTTTCGGCGATCACCGCGTCGATCGCCAGGCCGAACTTGCAGGCCATGCGCACGGCTTCGGCATTGAGCACCGGCAGGGTGCCGGGCATGCCGAGGTCGACCAGGCTGGCCTGGGTGTTGGGCTCGGCGCCGAAGGTGGTGGCGCTGCCGGAAAAGATCTTCGATTGGGTGGCGAGCTGTGCGTGGATCTCCAGCCCGATCACGGTTTCCCATTGCATGTGCGTGTTCCTCGAACTCTATAAGCCCCTCTCCTCTCGCGGGAGAGGGGGCGGCAATGCCTCAAAAGCCCTGCGGTGCCCGCGTGTGCCAATCGGTGACTTGCTGGTACTGGTGCGCCACGTTGAGCAGGCGCGCCTCCTGGAAGTACGGCGCCAGCAGTTGCACGCCCACCGGCAAACCGTCGATGAAGCCGGCCGGCATGGAGATGCCCGGGATCCCGGCCAGGTTGGCGGTGATGGTGTAGATGTCTTCCAGGTAGGCCGAGACCGGGTCGGCGTTCTTCTCGCCGAGCTTCCAGGCGAGGTTCGGCGTGGTCGGGCCGAGAATCACGTCGACCTCCTCGAAGGCGGCGACGAAGTCGTTCTTGATCAGCCGGCGGATCTTCTGTGCCTTCAGGTAGTAGGCGTCGTAATAGCCGGCCGAGAGGGCGTAGGTGCCGACCATGATGCGGCGCTTGACCTCGTCACCGAAGCCTTCGGCGCGCGAGCGCTTGTAGAGATCGGTGAGGTCGGCGGGGTTCTCGCAGCGGTAGCCGAAGCGCACGCCGTCGAAGCGCGAGAGGTTGGAGGAGGCCTCGGCCGGCGCGATCACATAGTAGGAAGGGATCGCATGCTGCATGTTCGGCAGGCTGATGTCCTTCACCGTGGCGCCGAGCTTCTTCAGCTCGTCCACCGCCCGCATCACCGCGTCGGCGATCTTCGGGTCGAGACCGGCACCGAAGTATTCCTTCGGCAGGCCGATGCGCAGGCCGGCGAGCGGCTGGCTCAGCGCGGCGAGGTAGTCGTCCAGCGGCTGCTCGACGCTGGTGGAATCCTTGGGGTCGAAGCCGGCCATGGCCGCCAGCAGCAGGGCGCAATCCTCGGCGGTGCGTGCCATGGGGCCGCCCTGGTCGAGGCTGGAGGCATAGGCGACCATGCCCCAGCGCGACACGCGGCCGTAGGTGGGCTTGAGGCCGGTGAGGTTGGTCAGTGCCGCCGGCTGGCGGATCGAACCGCCGGTGTCGGTGCCGGTGGCGGCCGGGATCAGACGGGCGGCGATGGCGGCGGCGGAGCCACCGGAAGAGCCGCCGGGCACGCGGGTCGGGTCCCAGGGGTTCTTCACCGGGCCGTAGTAGCTGGACTCATTGGCCGAACCCATGGCGAATTCATCCATGTTCAGCTTGCCGAGGGTGACGGTGCCGGCGGCGGCGAGTCGTTCCACGACGGTGGCGTCGTAGGGCGCCTTGAATGCATCGAGAATCCGCGAGCCGCAACTGGTGCGTACGCCCTGGGTGCAGAACAGGTCCTTGTGACCGATTGGCGCACCGAGCAGCGCACCGTCCTCGCCCGCGGCGCGACGGGCGTCGGCGGCCCGGGCCTGTTCGAGGGCCAGTTCCTCGGTGACGCTGATGAAACTGTTGAGTTGCGGGTCGAGCTGCTCGATGCGCGCCAGCAGGGTGCGGGTCAGCTCTTCGGCGGAGAAACGCTTCTGCGAGAGGTTGCGGGCGATCTCGGCAAGCGTCAGTTGATGCATATCGGCGTCCTTCATCACTCGATCACCCGTGGGACCAGGTACAGGCCGTCTTCCACGGCGGGAGCGATCGCCTGGTAGGCGTCACGCTGGTTGCGCTCGGTGACCACATCGGCGCGCAGGCGCTGGGTGGTCTCCAGGGGGTGGGCCAGCGGCTCGATGCCGCAGGTGTCGACCGCCTGCATGCGATCGATCAGGCCAAGGATGTTGTTGAGGGTCTCGGTGGTGCGGGGCAGGTCGGCTTCAGCCAGGCCCAGGCGGGCCAGGTGAGCGATCTTTTCCACCTCGGTGCGTTCAAGCGCCATCGGGTATCTCCAGCGGAAAGCGAGTCGGGGCTGCCCTTGCGGCGGTCGAACGGCGCATGAGGACATCATGGGTCGAATCGCGGCAACGGGCTTTCGAGCCCGGAAAAGCCGTCAATCTTACATGTCCGGGGCGTTTCCCGGTAGCGCCGGCCGGGATATGGCGGTTCGGGCCGGCTGCCCAGGCATTGCCCTGCATCGCGTAGTGGCTCACGTCTGGCGTGATGAGGGCGGACTCGCACCTTGCCCTAAGTTCGCACCATTGTTAGAGTTTGCGGCACTTTTTTCCCCACGCGTTTGCCCCAGGGCCCTTTTCCCATGTTCAAGAAACTGCGTGGCATGTTTTCCAGTGATCTGTCGATCGACCTGGGCACTGCCAATACCCTTATTTACGTGCGTGATCGCGGTATCGTTCTCGACGAGCCGTCGGTGGTCGCCATTCGTAGCCACGGCAATCAGAAGAGCGTGGTGGCCGTGGGCACCGAGGCCAAGCGCATGCTGGGCCGTACCCCGGGCAACATCAATGCGATTCGCCCGATGAAGGATGGCGTGATCGCCGACTTCAGCGTCTGCGAGAAGATGCTGCAGTACTTCATCAACAAGGTTCACGAGAACAGCTTCCTGCAGCCCAGCCCGCGTGTGCTGATCTGCGTGCCGTGCAAGTCGACCCAGGTCGAGCGCCGCGCCATTCGCGAGTCGGCGCTGGGCGCCGGTGCCCGCGAAGTGTTCCTGATCGAGGAGCCGATGGCGGCTGCGATCGGCGCCGGCCTGCCGGTGGACGAGGCGCGGGGGTCGATGGTCGTCGACATCGGTGGCGGTACCACCGAGATCGCGCTGATCTCCCTCAACGGCGTGGTCTATGCCGAATCCGTGCGGGTCGGTGGCGATCGTTTCGACGAGTCCATCGTGACCTACGTGCGTCGCAACTACGGCAGCCTGATCGGCGAGTCGACCGCCGAGCGCATCAAGCAGGAAATCGGCACCGCGTTCCCGGGTGGCGAAGTGCGCGAAGTCGACGTCCGTGGCCGCAACCTGGCCGAAGGCGTACCGCGCAGCTTCACCCTGAACTCCAATGAAGTGCTCGAGGCGCTGCAGGAGTCGCTGGCGACCATCGTCCAGGCGGTCAAGAGCGCACTCGAACAGTCGCCGCCGGAGCTGGCGTCCGACATCGCCGAGCGTGGCCTGGTGCTCACCGGAGGGGGCGCGCTGCTGCGCGATCTGGACAAACTGCTGTCGCAGGAAACCGGCTTGCCGGTGATCGTCGCCGAGGAGCCGCTGACCTGCGTCGCGCGGGGTGGCGGTCGCGCCCTGGAGATGATGGACCGTCACACCATGGATCTGCTGTCCACGGAGTGAGCCCCAGGCGGTAAGCTCCTGGGGGCTGTTGACGTTTCGCTCGCGGCTCGTGCCTAAACGTCAATAGACTCTGGACAAGCCGAAAGCCCGGTCAGACCGGCTTTCGGCTTGTCGCGTTCAGTTTGAAGCTTTCAGCCGTGAGGTATTCGCAATCAAGCCGCTATTTGCCAAGGGACCTTTGCTCGGTGTGCGCCTGCTGGTGTTCGTCGTCCTTTGTGTCGTGCTGATGGGGGTGGATGCGCGCTTCGACGCGCTGAAGACGGTGCGCAGCCAGATGGGGCTGGTGCTGACGCCGTTCTACTGGCTGGCGGACATGCCGGTGCGCATCTGGAAGGGCGCCACCGAACAGATCGCCAGCAGCAGCAGCCTGATGGCCGAGAACGAGAAGCTCAAGGCCGAAGCGCTGCTGATGCAGCGGCGGCTGCAGAAGCTGGCCATGCTGACCGAGCAGAACGTGCGTCTGCGCGAACTGCTCAACTCGTCGGCGCTGGTCGACGACCGGGTTCTCGTCGCCGAATTGATCGGTCTCGATCCGAATCCGTTCACCCATCGCATCCTGATCGACAAGGGCGCGAAGGACGGCGTGTTCCTCGGTCAGCCGGTGCTCGACGCCAGCGGCCTGATGGGGCAGGTGGTCGAAGTGCTGCCCTACGCCGCGCGAGTGCTGCTGCTCACCGACGTGACCCATAGCATTCCGGTGCAGGTCAACCGCAATGGCCTGCGCGCCATCGCCGCGGGCACCGGCAATCCGGATTATCTCGAACTGCGCCACGTGGCCGAAACCGCGGACATCAAGGCCGGCGACCTGCTGATCAGTTCCGGACTCGGTCAGCGTTTTCCCAGCGGCTACCCGGTGGCCCAGGTGACCGAGGTGGTGCGCGGCTCCGGCCAGCCCTTCGCCATCGTGCGGGCGGTGCCGACGGCGATGCTCAATCGCAGCCGCTATCTGATGCTGGTCTTCAGTGATTCGCGCAGTCCGGAAGAACGCGCCGCTGCAGCCGCCGAGGCGCAGGCCGACGCGGACCGCCAGGCCGCCGAGCAAGCGGGCCAGGCCAGCGAGCCGCCTGCCGAGGATGCCGCCGAGCAAGGTGAGCCGCCGGCCGTGGAAGCGGGGGTGGCGCAATGATCGAGGGGCGCCCGAACAACGGTTGGGTCATCTGGTTCAGCCTGACCGTGGCCTTGTTGCTCAGCGTGGCACCGATGCCCGGCAGCGCCGAGCTGGGGCGCCCGTTGTGGCTGGGGCTGGTCATCGCCTACTGGTCGCTGGTCCTGCCGCATCGGGGTGGCCTGGGAGCCGCGTTCTGTTTCGGGCTGGCACAGGATGTGCTCGCCGGTACGCTGTTCGGCCAGAGCGGGCTGCCGCTGATTCTGATCGCCTTCCTGGTCCTGAGCCTGCAGCAACGCCTGCGCATGTTCCCGCTGTGGCAGCAGAGCATGGTGCTGCTGGTCATTTTCGGCCTGGCCCAGTTGGTCCAGCTCTGGCTCAACACGCTGACCGGCAACCGTCCGCCGACGTTGCTGTTCCTGGTGCCGGTGCCCATCAGCGCGTTGCTCTGGCCCTGGGTGTTCGTGGCGCTGCAATGGCTGCGCCAGCGTTTCGCCGTCCATTGAGTGATGAACCGCCCGCCCAGTCGGCTTTGTGAACCGTCTTTTTCTGTGTGGTTTGTGTACTGCAGCAGGCCCTTGCCTTGAAGCTGTGGTGCATTTCTGGAATCATGCCGCCACTATGGCGTTGAGCTATTATCGGTTCCTGCCTTCTGATAGGCGACAAATACAACAGTACGGGCGAGTGGGTATGGAAGCTGACATTTCGATTTGTTCCAAGCCGGGAGGCTCGCGCCGTGCCCGTTTGTTGATGACCGGCGGCGGCGTGGCCGCAACCCTGCTGCTGACGTTCGTCGTGGGCAGTGCCTATTCCCAGGCCGACAACGCGCCGCAGAGGCTGCAACTGGCCACGCTCTCCGCCTCCGATGCCCTCTCTGCAGCCGCTCCCGCGGTCGCCGAAGCGATGGCCGACTCGCCCCGTGCCGAGCAACTGGCGGCGAAGATCGCCGAGCTCGACGCCATCCTTCTCGACAAGCAGAAGCTCGAAGACGACCTGCGCATCGAGAAGAGTGCGCAGGCTGCCGTGCAGTTGAAGCTGGCAAACACCAAGAAGCTCATCCGCATGGAGGTCGACGACTTCCTTGGCCAGAGCGCCGATCGCAGGCGACTCGACGAATTGCTCGACGAGCACAAGCGCAACGCCGAAGAGGCCGCCGCGGTCAGTGAGCGCGTCGATGCGCTGGAGAAGGATCTCGGCAGTCAGCACCTGAAGTTTTCCCTGGCCGCACGGGATGTCGAGCGCCTCAAGGCGCAACTGGCGGCCGAAATCCGTGAGCGCAACAGCAAGAAGATCCAGGCCGTGGCTCGCAAGCTGGACAAGACGATCCGCTTCGAACGATCGGTCTCCTTCCGCTGCTCGGCCAGCAAGAGTCTGGCCGACTGCCTGGCCGAGCACCGCAATGACGGCCAGATGTCGCAATGGGTACTGGAGCACTACCAGCGGGTGCTCGCCGAGGACATCCGCGATCAGGTCGCCGATCTGGCGCTGGATACCGGCTGGTACCGCTATCGCACCCGTACCGACTTTTCCCAGGCGAGCATGAGCCTGGATGGTACCGTCAATGCCCAGGTGAGCATCGAAGCGAACATCACCGCGAAGAAGATGATGCCCTGCGCGATTCTCGACGTGCCCTACGAGCAGTGCGACAGCAAGACGTATTCGCTGATCGTGCGCAGCAACAAGTACGGCGACCAGGTCCGCATCAATGACCAGGAGCATGGCGCGACACCGGTCTCGCTGATGCTCGACAGCGGCGTCTACGATATCCAGGTCACCTCCGGCGGCATCACCCAGAAGCGCACCCTGTCGCTCAAGGGCGACCAGGTGGTCAACTTCAAGTTCTGATTCGCAGAAGCCCGGTGTGCGCATGGCATGCCGGGCTTCTTTGCCTTCCTCGAGAAAACCGGATGTGCGACTCTGCTGCTTATTTTCGATAAGAGCTGAGTATGGCCGCACTGTTTCTCGCCTCCGCATCCCCTCGTCGTCGCGAACTGCTCACGCAGATCGGCGCGCCCTTTTCGCTGCTCGACGTCTCGGTCGACGAAACCCCGTCGCCGGCCGAGTCGCCTGAAGCCTATGTCGAGCGCATCGCGCGGGCCAAGGCGCAGGCCGGCCTGGTCCGCCTGGGTAGCCGGAAGGGCTGTGTATTGGGGGCCGATACCAGTGTGGTGCTCGATCAGCGCATTCTGGGCAAGCCCGTGGATCGCGCCGATGGCCTGGCGATGCTCGCCGCTCTGTCTGGCCGCGTGCATCGGGTGATGACGGCGGTGGCGCTGGCCAGTCGGACGACCTGCGACGTACGGGTGGTTGTCAGCGAAGTCTGTTTCCGCCCTATCGGCGAGGCCGAAGCCGAGGCCTATTGGGCCAGCGGCGAGCCGCACGACAAGGCCGGTGGCTATGCGATCCAGGGCTGGGGCGCGGTGTTCGTCAGCCAGTTGCGTGGCAGCTATTCGGCTGTGGTCGGCTTGCCATTGTGCGAAACCGCACAGCTTCTCGATGCCTTCGGTCTCCCTCGCTGGAGCCGACCCGGGTCGTAACGTAATGCTCAAACAGGCCACTAATGCCTGTGGTTGAGCCGCGCATGCCGTTAGAATCGAAGCCAACCACCAGCTTTCGCTGCCCGTATCACGCACCGGCCGAGAACAATAATGAGTGAAGAAATCCTGATGAACATCACCCCCATGGAATCGCGGGTGGCGGTGGTGGAGAACGGTGTCCTGCAGGAGGTGCACGTCGAGCGTACCCAGCGCCGCGGCATCGTCGGCAATATCTACAAGGGCAAGGTGGTACGGGTGCTGCCGGGCATGCAGGCGGCGTTCGTCGATATCGGCCTGGATCGCGCGGCATTCATCCATGCGTCGGAGATTTCCGCCCGCGAGGGCAATGCCGTCGAGCCGATCAACGCGCTGGTGCACGAGGGGCAGAGCTTGGTGGTGCAGGTCACCAAGGACCCCATCGGTACCAAGGGCGCGCGCCTCACCACGCAGTTGTCGATCCCCTCGCGCTACCTGGTCTATATGCCGCGCACCAGCCATGTCGGTATCTCCCTGCGTATCGAGGACGAGGCCGAGCGCGAACGGCTCAAGCAGATCGTCGCCGAGTGCGTCTCCGCCGAAGGCATCCAGGAAGTTGGGGGGTTCATCCTGCGTACCGCCGCCGAGGGCGCCGGCCGCGACGAGATTCTCATGGACATCCGCTACCTGCGCCGGCTGTGGGAGCAGATCGCCGGGCAGATGAAGACCGCCGGGGCGCCCACGGTGATCTACGAGGACCTGTCGCTGGCCATGCGCACGTTGCGCGATCTGGTCAACCCGCGGATCGAGAAGATCCGCATCGACTCGCGGGAAAATTTCCAGAAGGTCAGGCAGTTCGTCGGCGAATTGATGCCGGAGCTGGGCGACCGGCTCGAGCATTATCCGGGCGAGCGGCCGATCTTCGACCTCTACGGCGTCGAGGACGAGATTCAGAAGGCCCTGGAGCGCAAGGTGATGCTCAAGTCCGGCGGCTACCTGATCATCGACCCCGCCGAGGCGATGACCACCATCGACGTCAATACCGGCGCCTTCGTCGGCCATCGCACGCTCGAGGAAACCATCTTCAAGACCAACCTCGAGTCGGCGACCGCGATCGCGCGGCAACTGCGCCTGCGCAACCTCGGCGGCATCATCATCATCGACTTCATCGACATGGAGGACGAGGAGCACCGCCGCCAGGTCCTGCGTACCCTGGAAAAGCAGCTCGAGCGTGATCACGCCAAGACCAACATCATCGGCATCACCGAGCTCGGCCTGGTGCAGATGACCCGCAAGCGCACCCGCGAAAGCCTCGAACAGGTGCTCTGCGAGCCGTGCATGTGCTGCCAGGGGCGCGGCAAGCTGAAAACGCCGGAAACCATCTGTTATGAAATCTTCCGCGAAATCCTGCGCGAGGCGCGGGCCTATCAGGCCGAAGGCTATCGGGTCCTGGCCAACCAGAAGGTGATCGATCGCCTGCTCGACGAGGAGTCCGGCAATGTCGCCGACCTCGAAGCGTTCATCGGCCGCTCGATCAAGTTCCAGGTGGAAAGCATGTATTCGCAAGAGCAGTACGACGTGGTGCTGCTCTGAACAAGGCCGGCCAGGACCGGGACGATCGGAGCGTCTGCGCATGAACCGCTTCGCCGCCTTCCTCATCACCCTGTCGCGCCAGCTGCTCTGGATCGGCGCGGCGGGGCTGGTGCTGGCTGCGTTGTACGTCAGCCTGGGGCGGCAACTGGTGCCGCTGGTGGCGGAGTATCGCCTGGAGGTGCAGGAAAAGGCGCGCCAGATGCTCGATATGCCGGTGACGCTCGGCCGGCTCGAAGGACGCTGGGACGGCTTCGCGCCACGCCTGCTGGCGCACGATGTGCTGCTCGGCGAGGGCGACGGCGCGATGCGCCTGGACCGGCTGGCTATCGTGCCCGACCTGGCGAACAGCCTCTGGGCACGCGAGCTGCGCCTGAGCATGCTGGAATTCGAGGGCGTGCATCTGGCACTGGCCGAGGATGCCGACGGCAAATGGCGCGTCGACGGACTGCCGGAGCGCGACGAGCAGCCGTTCGATCCGCAGAAGTTGCTGACGGCGCTGCAGAAAATCGGTGGCCTGGCGCTGCTCGACAGCCAGATCACCCTGGAGCCCCTGGGCGAGTCTCCGCTTACCCTGACCTATACCGACCTCGGCCTGCGGGTCGACGGCGAGCGCCTGCGCCTGGATGGGCGCACGGTGCTGCCCGACGGTCAGCCGCTGGCGCTGCGCCTGCAGGCCCGGGTGCAGCCGCAGCGCTGGCGGGAGGCCGAGGCGGAGATCTATCTGAGCCTGCCGCAGAGCGACTGGGCGGCCTGGCTGCCCCGGCGGTTGACGGGCGACTGGCGCCTGTTGCAACTGCAGGCGGGCGGCGAGGCCTGGGCCAGCTGGCGCGCGCAGCGCTTGAACCGCGCCGTGCTGCGCCTGAACGTGCCGCAACTGAACGTGGCCCATGCCGAGCGTTCGCCGTTGCAGCTCGATGACCTGACGCTCGATGCCTACCTCGACCACCGCGAACAAGGCTATCGGCTGCTGTTCGACGGCCTGGCGTTCAACCTCGGCGGCGACCGCTGGGGCGATGCGCGGATCGTCCTGGAGCAGGACCAGGCGCAGCAGCGCTGGCGGCTGCAGGCCGACCGGCTGGGTATCGCGCCACTGGCCAGGCTGGTCCGCGAGCTGGCACCGCTGCCGGAGGTGGCAAGCGAGACGCTGGCGGCGCTCGAACCCCACGGAACCCTGCGCAACCTGCAACTGGATTACCACAGCGAGCTGGATTCTGCGCAACGCCTGCGCTTTGCCGCCAACCTGGATGCCGTCGGCTTCGGCGCGCACAACTGGATTCCGGCGGTAGGCAACCTGAGCGGCAGCATCCAGGGTGACCTCGCCAGCGGCGAGCTGCGCCTGGACAGCGAGAACTTCAGCCTGCACCTGGCGCAGCTGTTTCCCGCCCCCTGGGATTACCGGCAGGGCGGCGGCCGTCTGACCTGGCGGCTGGATGAGCAGGCGTTCACCCTGGCGGCGCCTTATCTGCGCCTCGAAGGCGAGGAGGGGCGGATTGCCGGGGATTTCCTGATCCGTCTGCTGCGCGATCCCGCGGCCGAAGACTACATGGACCTGCGGGTCGGGATCAGCCAGGGGGATGCCCGCTACACCGAGAAATATCTGCCGACGCGGTCTGCGGCACTGAGCCCGGCACTGTCGACCTGGCTCGAGGAGGCGATTCGCGGCGGCGCCATCGAGCAGGGCTATTTCCAATATCAGGGTGCCTTGAATAAGGGCGCGGCGGACAGTGCGCGGAGCCTCAGCCTGTACTTCAAGGTGCGCGACGCCGAGCTGGCCTTCCAGCCGGGCTGGCCGGCCCTGCGCGAAGGCAGTGGCGAGGTGCTGATCGAAGACAGCGGCGTGCGCGTGCGGCTCGCCGAGGGGCGGATTCTCGACAGCCGGGTACATGATGTGACGGCGGACATCCCTCATGCCGACAAGGGCCAAGTGCCGCGCCTGGCGCTGAAGGGGAAGGTCACCAGCAGCCTCGTCGATGGTCTGAAGCTGTTGCAGGAGGCGCCCATCGGCACCGGTGAGCTGTTCGCCGGCTGGCAGGGCGACGGCCCGCTGGAGGGCGCGCTCGATCTGCTGATTCCGTTGGGCGAGGGCACCCCGCGGATCGCCGTCGATCTCGTCACTCGTGACGCGACACTGCAGATCGACGAGCCGGAGCTCGGCTTCGAACAGCTTGCCGGGAGCTTCCGCTACGACACGCAGGCGGGATTGAGTGCGCAGGACATCCGTGCTCGGGTGCTGGGGCGGACGGTGCGCGGCAAGGCCGTGGCGACCGGTTCGCCCGGCAAGCCCGCCACGCGTATCGAGGCCCAGGGCAGCGTGGCGCTGGCACGTCTGTTCGAGTGGCTTGGCATGACGCAGCCGCTGCCGGCCAGCGGCGAGCTGCCCTACCAGCTCAGGCTGAGTCTCGCCAGCGGCGACAGCCAGCTACAGGTCGACTCCTCGCTGCAGGGACTGCGCATCGAGCTACCGGCCCCGTTCGGCAAGGCCGCCGGGGAGCGCCGCGACACCTCGCTGCGCATGACCCTGCAGGGCGCGCAGCGACGTTACGGGGTCAAGCACGGTGATCTGGCGGCGCTCGCCTTCGCCGCACCTGCCGGCAACTGGGCGGATGGCCGCGGCGAGCTGCGCCTGGGTCCGGGGGCGGCGAATCTGCCGACCCGCGCCGGTCTGAGGGTGCGCGGCGCGCTGGCGGAGCTGGACTGGAACGCCTGGCAGGCGGTGTTCGAGCGTTACGGCCAGGGCGAGCCGCAGCGGGCGGGCGGTTCGCTGTTGCGCCAGGTGCAGGTCGACATCGGCCGTTTCGAAGGTTTCGGCACCCGTATCGATGGCCTCGGCGTGGAGCTGCAGCGTGTTCCCGGCGCCTGGGCGCTGGACTTGCGCAGCCGGATCGTCAGCGGTGCCGTGCGCCTGCCGGATGCTGCGGACGGCATCGTCGTCGCCAATCTCCAGCACCTGCGCCTGCCGGCCGCGCAGGCCGGCCAGGGCCGGGAGCCACGGCCTGATCCGCTGGCAGAGGTGGACCCGCAGAGCCTGCCGCCGATGGACATCGCCATCGGCCAGGTTGCGCTGGGCGACGATCCGCTGGGTGCCTGGGCATTGAAGCTGCGGCCGGTCAGCGGCGGCGTCGAATTCCGCGATATCGATCTGAATCTCAAGGGGCTGAAGATCGGTGGCAGCGGCGGCTGGCGCGATGCGCAGACGTGGTACAAGGGGCGACTGGAAGGCGCCAACCTGGCCGACGTGTTGCTGGCCTGGGGCTTCGCGCCCTCGGTCACCAGCGAAACCTTTCGCATGGATGTCGATGGGCGCTGGCCGGGATCGCCGGCCTGGTTTGGCCTGGCGCGTTTTTCCGGCAGCATGCAGCCGGGACTGCGCAAGGGGCAGTTCGTCGAGGTCGAGGGCAGCGCCCAGGCGTTGCGCGTCTTCGGCCTGCTGAATTTCAATTCCATCGGTCGCCGCTTGCGCCTGGATTTTTCCGATCTGTTCGGCAAAGGGCTGAGTTACGACCGGGTGGGCGGCCTGCTGGTGGCGAAGGACGGGGTTTTCGACACGCGGGAAGCGATCAGCGTCAGTGGGCCATCCAGCGACCTGGAGCTGAACGGTACGCTGGACATGGTCCGGGATCGGATCGACGCCAAGCTGCTGGTGACCCTGCCGATCAGCAACAATCTGCCGCTGGCGGCGCTGATCGTCGGTGCGCCCGCGATCGGTGGTGCACTGTTCGTGGTCGACAGGTTGCTAGGCGACCGGGTCGCGCGTTTCGCCAGCGTGCAGTACGACGTCGAAGGTCCCTGGCAGGCACCGAAGATCAGCTACGACAAGCCATTCGAGAAACCGCAATAGACAGCTTCAAGCCGCAAGCTGCACGTGAAAAGCGACGGTGCACGATCCTGCTTTAACTTGCAGCTTGTAGCTTGCCGCTCGACGAAGGAGTCCTCATGTCCCTCGCCGTGATCCAGATGGCCAGTCAGGCCGATGTGGCAGGCAACCTGGCAACCGCCCGTCGCCTGCTGGAGCAGGCGGCCGCCGAGGGTGCGCGCCTGGCGGTACTGCCGGAGAACTTCGCCGCCATGGGCCGCAGCGACCTGCCGCAGCTAGGCCGCGCCGAGGCGGCGGGCGAAGGGCCGATCCTGCCCTGGTTGAAATGGGCCGCCCGCGACCTCAGGTTATGGATCGTCGCCGGTACCCTGCCGTTGCCGCCGGATGACCGTCCGCACGGCAAGCCCAACGCCTGCTCGTTGCTGGTCGACGACCAGGGGCAGCGGGTGGCGCGTTACGACAAGCTGCACCTGTTCGATGCGGACGTGTCCGACAGCCGCGGGCGCTACCGCGAGTCCGATGACTATGCGGCGGGGCAGCGGCTGGTGGTGGCCGATACCCCGGTGGGGCGCCTGGGCATGAGCGTGTGCTACGACCTGCGCTTTGCCGAGCTCTATGCCGCGTTGCGTGCGGCGGGCGCCGAGCTGATCAGCGCGCCCTCGGCCTTCACCACGGTAACCGGCGAGGCGCACTGGGCGAGCCTGATTCGTGCCCGTGCCATCGAGACGCAATGCTATATGCTGGCGGCCGCGCAGGGCGGTGAGCATCCCGGCGGTCGCACCACCCATGGCCATTCGTCTATCGTTGACCCATGGGGCCGGTTGCTGCGCGAGCAGGCGGCTGGCGAGGCGGCGTTGACGGCCGGCCGGGACGTGGCCGAGCAGGCCGCGATTCGCCAGCGCATGCCGGTGCAGCGCCACCGCCGATTTTCCGTACCGTGCCTGGGCACGGCCAGTTTGGAGTGAATATGAGTGAACTGCTGTTACCCGTCACCGAGCGACTGCTGACCCCCGGCGGCCTGGGAATCGACGATCTGCCGGGACTGCTGGGCGAACTCGCCGGTCCGGGCGTGGATGCGGCGGATCTGTATTTCCAGGATCAGGTCTCCGAGTCCTGGGTGCTCGAGGACGGCATCGTCAAGGAGGGCGGCTTCCACCTCGAGCAGGGCGTCGGCGTGCGGGCATTGTCCTTCGATAAAACCGGCTTCGCCTACAGCAACGCGATCACCGCCGATGCCTTGCGGCAGGCGGCGCAGGCTGCCCGCTCCATCGCCCGTGGCGGCCGGCAGGGGCGGGTGCAAGTGCTGTCGAAGGCGGCCTTCGCGCCGCTGTACGCTCGCGACGATCCCATGGACGGGCTGAGCCGTGCCGAGAAGGTCGAGCTGCTCAAGCGTATCGACGTCGCCACGCGGGCGCTGGACCCGCGCATCAAGCAGGTCACGGTGAGCCTCGCGGGCGTCTGGGAGCATATCCTGGTCGCCGGCATGGATGGCGGCATGGCGACGGATATCCGCCCGCTGGTGCGCTTCAACGTCAGCGTGATCGTCGAACACAACGGCCGNAACGCGGCGGACAGGGGGGCGGCGGGCGCACCGACTACCAGTATTTCCTCAGCGAGGACCGCGCCATGGGCTATGCCCGCGAGGCACTGCGCCAGGCGCTGGTCAATCTCGAGGCGGTGCCGGCACCCGCGGGCAGCCTGCCGGTGGTGCTCGGCCCGGGTTGGTCCGGCGTGCTGCTGCACGAGGCGGTCGGGCATGGTCTGGAGGGCGATTTCAACCGCAAGGGCAGTTCGGCCTATAGCGGCCGGATCGGCCAGCAGGTCGCCTCGAAGCTCTGCACCATCGTCGATGACGGCACCCTGGCCGGCCGCCGCGGCTCGCTCAGCGTCGATGACGAGGGCACGCCGACCCAGTGCACCACGCTGATCGAGAACGGTGTGCTCAAGGGGTATATCCAGGACAAGCTGAATGCCCGTCTGATGGGCGTCGCGCCCACCGGCAACGGGCGCCGCGAGTCCTATGCGCACCTGCCGATGCCGCGCATGACCAACACCTACATGCTGGCCGGCGAGAGCGATCCGCAGGAGATCATCCGTTCGGTGAAAAAGGGCATCTATTGCGCCAGCCTCGGTGGCGGCCAGGTGGACATCACCAGCGGCAAGTTCGTCTTTTCCACCAGCGAGGCCTACCTGATCGAGGATGGCAGGATCACCGCGCCGGTGAAGGGCGCGACCCTGATCGGCAATGGCCCGGAAGTGATGAACCGGGTGTCGATGGTCGGTAACGACCTGGCCCTGGACAGCGGCGTCGGCACCTGCGGCAAGGATGGCCAGTCGGTCCCGGTGGGCGTCGGCCAGCCGACGCTGAAGATCGACGAGATCACGGTGGGGGGAACGGGAGCCTGAAAGCAGCGGCAAGCTTCAAGCTGCAAGCCTCAAGAGAAAAGCTGCTTTTGCTTTTGCTTTTGCTTTTGCTTTTGCTTTTGCTTTTGCTTTTGCTTGCAGCTTGCAGCTTGCAGCTTGCAGCTGCTTTACCGCAGTCCGCGCTTGGTTTCGTCCAGGTTGCGGATGTACTTGAAGATCTTGCGGCTCGCCGCTGGCGGTTTGTTATGCGCCGCTTCGTGCTGGGCATGACGGATCAGTCCGCGCAGGTGCTGGCGGTCGGTCTCGGGGTATTCGGCGACGAAGGCTTCCAGGGTCTCGTCGTTGCCGGCAACCAGGCGATCACGCCAGCGCTCCAGGGCATGGAAGCGCTCGTTGTACTGGCGGGTCGAGGCGTCGAGCTGGTCGACCAGCGCCAGGATGGCGTCGACGTCCTGGTCGCGCATCAGCTTGCCGATGTACTGGATGTGGCGTTTGCGGGCGATGTGCGCCTTGTGTTTCGGCGCGTCGGCCAAGGCCTTTTGCAGGGCGTCGCTGAGCGGCAGGCGGGCGATCAGGTCGGGCTTGAGCGTGGTCAGGCGCTCGCCGAGCTCCTGCAGGGCGTGCAGCTCGCGCTTGACCTGGGATTTGCTTTTTTCGTCGAAGTCTTCGACGTCGGAGTATTCAGGCATGGGGATGGTCCAGTAGGAAATGCCGCCATGATAACAGCAGCCCCGGCGGCAAGCTTCAGAGGGAGCGCCGGCGGGTTGCACTTGATTCGAATGCAGTGGTTTGGGAGTGCTTATGAGTGAAGTAGAGGGCATCGGTCCGCACGCGCTGCCCGGTTTGCGCGAGAAGGTCGAGCGCATCATCGAGGAGGCGCGCCGGCAGGGCGCCAGTGCCAGCGAAGTGTCGGTTTCCATGGAGCAGGGGCTATCCACCACGGTACGCCAGGGCGAGGTGGAGACGGTCGAGTTCAACCGCGATCAGGGGTTCGGCATCACCCTGTACGTGGGGCAGAGCAAGGGCTCGGCGAGCACCACCGGCAGTGGCGAGGAGGCCATTCGCGAAACGGTTGCCGCGGCCCTGGCCATTGCGCGGCACGCCTCGGAGGACGCGTTCGCCGGATTGGCCGACGCGACGCTCATGGCCCGGGAGCTCCCCGACCTGGACCTGTACCACCCCTGGGATATCTCGCCCGAGCAGGCGATCGAGCGCGCGCTGAGCTGCGAGGGCGCCGCCTTTGCCTTCGATCAGCGCATCCGCAATGCCGACGGCACCAGCCTCAATACCCATCAGGGCTGTCGCGCCTATGGCAACAGCAATGGCTTCATCGGCGGCTACTGCAGCACGCGGCACAGCCTGAGCTGCGTGATGATCGCCGAAAGCGACGGGCAGATGCAGCGTGACTACCACTACGACGTCAGCCGCGTGGGCGAAGCCCTGGCCGATCCCCTGAGCATCGGCCGGCGCGCCGCCGAGCGTGCGGTGCGCCGCCTGGGCGCGCGGCCGATACCCACCTGCGAAGTGCCGGTGCTGTTCTCTTCCGACCTGGCGACCGGCCTGTTCGGCCACTTCGTTGCGGCGATTTCCGGCGGCAATCTCTACCGCAAGGCGTCGTATCTGGAGGATGCCCTCGGGCAGACACTGTTCCCCGAATGGCTGAGCCTCGACGAGCGCCCGCACATTCCGCAGGCCCTGGGCAGCGCCAGCTACGACGGCGACGGCCTGGCCACTTATGCCAAGCCGTTCGTCGAGAACGGCCGGCTGCTGTCCTATGTGCTGTCGACCTACTCCGGACGCAAGCTGGGCTTGCCGAGCACGGCCAACGCCGGCGGGGTGCACAACCTGTTCGTCAGTCATGGCGATGAAGACCAGGCGGCCCTGATTCGCCGCATGGGGCGAGGCCTGCTGGTGACCGAGCTGATGGGGCAGGGGCTCAATCTGGTTACCGGCGATTATTCCCGTGGCGCCGGTGGCTACTGGGTGGAGAATGGCGAAATCCAGTTCCCGGTGCAGGAAGTGACCATCGCCGGCAATCTGCGCGACATGTTCCGCCAGATCGTCGCGGTCGGCTGCGATGTCGAGACGCGCAGCAACGTGCGCACCGGCTCGGTGCTGATCGAGCGGATGACGGTCGCCGGGAAGTAGGTGCGGAGGTTGGGTCGGGCGCAGCGAAGCCCAACGAGCAATCCCTATTCGCCTTCCTCGAAATAGTCCTCGATCAAGGCGACCAGGGCCTGGAGCGCGTCTTCTTCCTGCTCGCCTTCGGTTTGCAGATGCAGGGTGGTGCCCTTGCTGGCGGCGAGCATCATGACGGCCATGATGCTCTTGCCATCGACCAGGCTGGCCGGGCAGCGGCCGACGCGGATGTCGCAGGGGTAGCGGCTGGCGATGCCGACGAATTTGGCCGCTGCGCGAGCATGCAGGCCGAGTTTGTTGATGATGGTGATTTCGCGGGCGGGCATGACGGCAGGTATTTCCTAGGCGAGGTCCCGATGGCGGACTTGCAGGTTCTTCAGCGGCTCTCTGAGTGCCTCGCCCAGCCGCTCGGCCAGATAGACCGAGCGATGGTGGCCGCCCGTGCAGCCGATGGCGATGGTCACGTAGGCGCGGTTGCTGGCGGCGAAGCGCGGCAGCCATTTGCTCAGGTAGGCGTGGATGTCCTGGAACATCTCGTCGACGTCGGGCTGGGCTGCGAGGTAATCGATAACGGGCTGGTCGAGGCCGGAGAAATCGCGCAGTTCCGCCTTCCAGTAGGGATTGGGCAGGCAGCGGACGTCGAACACCAGATCCGCATCGACCGGCATGCCGCGCTTGAAGCCGAATGACTCGATGAGAAAGGCGGTGCCGGGTTCAGGTTTGTTGAGCAGGCGCAGCTTGAGCACGTCGCGCAGTTGATAGAGGTTCAGGTGCGTGGTGTCGATCTTCAGATCGGCATGGTCGATGATCGTCGCCAGCAGCAGTTCTTCGTCGTGAATGGCCTCCGCCAGCGAGCGGCTCTCGTTGGTCAGCGGGTGGCGGCGGCGGGTTTCCGAGAAGCGCTTGAGCAGCGTTTCGTCATCGGCATCCAGGTAGATGATATCGCATTGGATGTGCCGTGCGCGGACCTCTTCGAGCAGTTCGGGAAAGCGTTTGAGCTGGCTGGGCAGGTTGCGCGCATCGATCGACACGGCAACCTGCGGATGCAGCAGTTCGGTATGCAGCAGCGCGCGCTCGGCGAGCTCCGGCAGCAGGCCCGCCGGCAGGTTGTCGATGCAGTAGAAGCCGTTGTCCTCGAGCACGTTCAGCGCGGTGCTCTTGCCCGAGCCCGAGCGACCGCTGACGATGATCAGCCGCATCTGGTTCCCATTCTGCTAGGCCCCATTCTGCACGTCGACCACTACCTGGTAGAGGCTCTGGTTGGTGGGCGCCTGGCGCAGGCGTTGGCGCACATCCTCGCGGTCGAGCATGCTGGCGATCTGGCGCAGCAGTTCGAGGTGTTCGTCGGTGGCCGCCTCGGGCACCAGCAGGACGAACAGCAGGTCCACCGGCACGCCGTCGATGGCGTCGAAGTCCACCGGGGTTTCCAGCCGCAGCACCGCGCTCAGCGGGGCGCTGCAGCCGGCCATGCGGCAGTGCGGGATGGCGATGCCATTGCCGAAGCCGGTGGAGCCCAGCTTCTCGCGAGCGATCAGGCTCTCGAAGATGGTCTGGGCGTCGATGTCGGGCAGGTCCTGGGCGATCACCTTGGCGATCTGCTCCAGGACGCGTTTCTTGCTGCCGCCCGGGACGTTCACCAGGGAACGTCCGGGGGTCAGGATATTTTCGAGTCGGATCATAGGAGGGTCAGCGAGTGACGGTTCCCTGGGTATGGTCGAGCTGCTTTTCCTTGTGCTTGATCACCTGACGATCGAGCTTGTCGACCAGTTGATCGATTGCAGCGTACATGTCCTCGTGTTCGGCATTGGCCACCACTTCGCGGCCGGCGACATGCAGGGTCGCTTCGGCTTTCTGCTTGAGCTTCTCGACCTGCAGGATCACCTGGGCGCTGATGATACGGTCGAAATGACGGGCGAGTCGGTCGAATTTCTCCTCGATGTAGTCACGCAGGGCATCGGTTACTTCCAGATGAACACCGCTGATGTTGACTTGCATACTGCTATCTCCTTTGCCTTGTGCGAAGAGCAGGCTGGCGGACCCGCTACCGGAAGGTTTCGGCCGGTGCCGGTCACAGCAATCGTTTGCGCTCGCTGGACGGTGCGATACCGAGCGATTCGCGGTATTTGGCTACCGTGCGGCGGGCCACTTGGATGCCCTGCGCCTCCAGTAAACCAGCGATCTTGCTGTCGCTCAACGGCTTTTTCTGGTTTTCCGCGGCGACCAGCTTCTTGATGATCGCGCGGATCGCGGTGGACGAGCACTCGCCGCCTTCGGCGGTGCTGACATGGCTGGAGAAGAAGTATTTGAGTTCGTAGATGCCGCGCGGCGTGTGCATGTATTTCTGCGTGGTGACACGGGATATGGTCGACTCGTGCATGCCCACGGCTTCGGCGATGTCGTGCAGCACCAGCGGCTTCATCGCTTCGTCGCCGTGCTCGAGGAAGGCGCGCTGGTGCTCGACGATCTGCGTGGCGACCTTCATCAGCGTTTCGTTGCGGCTGAGCAGGCTCTTGATGAACCAGCGGGCTTCCTGCAGCTGATTGCGCATGAAGGTGTTGTCGGCGCTGGAATCGGCGCGTTTGACGAAGCCGGCGTACTGGGCGTTGACGCGCAGGCGCGGCATGGCTTCCTGGTTGAGCTCGACCAGCCAGCGGTCGTTGTGCTTGCGCACGATGACGTCGGGCACCACGTATTCCGGTTCGCTGGCCTCGATCTGCGAGCCCGGGCGCGGGTTGAGGCTCTGGATCAGCTCGATGACCTGGCGCAGCTCGTCTTCCTTGAGCTTGAGCCGTCGCATCAGCAGGCTGTAGTCGCGGCTGCCGAGGATGTCGAGGTAGTTGCCGACCAGGTGTTGTGCCTCGCTCAGCCACGGGGTCCGTTCGGGCAACTGGCGCAGTTGCAGCAGCAGGCACTCGCGCAGGTCGCGGGCACCGATCCCGGCCGGTTCGAATTGCTGGATGCGGCGCAGCACGACCTCGACCTCGTCGAGCTCGATCTCCAGTTCGGGATCGAAGGAATCGACGATCTCCTCGAGCGACTCCTCGAGGTAGCCCTGGTCGTTGATGCAGTCGATCAGGGTGGTGGCGATGAGGCGGTCGGTGTCGCTCATGGGTGCCAGGTTGAGCTGCCACAGCAGGTGGCTCTGCAGGCTCACGCCGCTGGAGGTGCGGCTGGTGAAGTCCCACTCGTCGTCGTCATTGCTGGGCAGGCTGCTGGCGCTGGTCTGGTAGATGTCTTCCCAGGCCGTATCCACCGGCAGCTCGTTGGGAATGCGCTCGCCCCAGTCGGTGTCGTCGAGGTTCTCGGCGGTATGCGTGGATTCCTGGTATTGGCTGTCCTGGCTGGCGCTGGTCTGCGCGCCGCCGTCGCCGAGCGTGTCGGCGGATTCGGCCATCGGATCGCCGCCGTCGAAATCGTCACCTTCTTCCTCACGCTCGAGCATGGGATTGGAGTCCAGCGCTTCCTGGATCTCCTGCTGCAGATCGAGCGTCGAAAGCTGGAGTAAGCGTATGGCCTGTTGCAGCTGCGGTGTCATCGTCAGCTGCTGGCCCATCTTGAGGACTAGCGATGGTTTCATGGCAGAGGACTTCGAACCTTATTATGCCGGCGCAACCGCGCCTGTTCCGACATGCGACGCGCTGGGCGCGACAGAAAGCAAATTATATGCCTGCCGACGATACCTTTGCATAGGGTCTGTCGAGATTCTGCCGAGCCCAGCGGGTCGTAGTGGCTGTTGGGCAACCGTCGCTTGCGATGCCCGGCAGGGCCGCACGGGTGCGCCTGTCCCGCGGTCTGGCAATGCGCGAAGCGCACGGCCGTAGCTTGTGACGGAATCTCAACGGTCTCTCGGGGCGATGTGCCGGGACGAAAACCGATCTACAGGCGGAATTCGTGGCCCAGATAGACTTCCTTGACCAGCTGGTTGTCGAGAATGGTCTGCGCGTCGCCTTCGGCGATGAGTTGGCCATCGTTGACGATGTAGGCGGTCTCGCAGATGTCCAGGGTTTCGCGCACGTTGTGATCGGTGATCAGTACGCCGATGCCCTTGGCCTTGAGGTGGTGGATGATCTGCTTGATGTCGCCCACCGAGATCGGGTCGACGCCGGCGAAGGGTTCGTCCAGCAGGATGAATTTGGGTGCGGTGGCCAGGGCGCGGGCGATTTCCACCCGCCGCCGTTCGCCGCCGGAAAGGCTCATGCCGAGGCTGTCGCGGATGTGGTTGATGTGGAACTCCTGCAGCAGGCCTTCCAGCGCCTGCTGGCGGCCGCTGCGGTCCAGATCCTTGCGGGTCTCGAGGATCGCCATGATGTTGTCGGCGACCGACAGTTTGCGGAAGATCGAGGCTTCCTGCGGCAGATAGCCGATGCCGGCGCGGGCGCGGCCGTGCATCGGCAGGTGGGTGACGTCGTGCTGGTCGATCAGCACGCGGCCCTGATCGGCGTTGACCAGGCCGACGATCATGTAGAAGCAGGTGGTCTTGCCGGCGCCGTTCGGCCCGAGCAGGCCGACGATCTGGCCGCTCTCGATGGACAGGCTGACGTCGCGCACGACCTGGCGGCTCTTGTAGCTCTTGGCCAGATGCTGGGCTTTGAGGACGGCCATTACTGGGGTTGCTCCGCTGCCGCTTCCTTCTTGCGCGGCTGGATCACCATGTCGACCCGCGGGCGTGGCGTGGTCACGTCGGTGTTGGTCGCCCGGCCGGCGTTGACGATCTGGCGGCGGGTATCGTAGACGATCTTCTCGCCTTCGAAGGTGTTGCCTTCCTGGACTACCTTGGCCTGGTCGATCAGGACGATGCGTTCGTTGGCGGCGAAGTACTGGATGGTCAGGCCGTAGGCCTTGACGATTTCCTTGTCCACCGCCGGCTTCTGCTCGTAGTAGGCGGGCTTGCCGATGGAGGTGAAAACCTCGACATCGCCGTTGTCGTTCTGGGTGATGGTCACCGTGTCGCCGGTGATCTTCATGGTGCCCTGGGTGATCACCACGTCGCCGCGGTACACCGCGACACCCTGGCGGTCGTCCAGTTCGGCGGAGTCGGCCTGCACGCGAATCGGCTGGTCGCGGTCTTCGGGAAGCGCCCAGGCAGAGGCGCCAAGCAGGAATGCGCTCAAACCGAGCAGGAGGGGGAAAGTCTTAACGCAGCTCATGCTGGCCTCTTACGTTGGACAGCAGGTGCATCCTGCCGTCATCCAGATACGCTTTCATGCCGGTCGCCGTGGTCACGCCATTGGCGGCCTCGATTCTAACGGCTTGGCTCGTCTCGGCATAATCCTTCTCCGGCAGCACGGTCAGCCGGCTGGTGGTGAGGATCGTCGGTCGCCCCTTGGCATCGGTGCGTTCGATGCGCACCTGGTCGATCAGCTCCACTTCGCTGCCGTCGGCGGATACTTCGCCGCGCTCGCTGCGCGCATGCCAGGGCAGTTCGGTGCCGCGGTAGGCCAGCAGATCGGGGCGGGTGAGCAGGCTGATTTCGCTGGTCCTGAGGTGCTCGACCTTGTCCGCGGTCATTTCGTAGTGGCGTTTGCCGTCGGGCTGGTACTGCACGGTGCGCGAATTGATCGCGTAGAAGTCGACTTCCGGCTCGGTGCCGCTGGCGGTGGCTGGCTGCTGCATGAAGCTTTCCGGGCGGATGTTCCAGTAGCCGATCGCCACCAGCAGGGCGGCGATCAGGGCGAGAACGGCAGCGAAGCGCAGTTTGCGAAACATCGAGGCCCCTACAGGTAAGCGGTTTGAGCGGCGGCCAGGGTGCCCTGGGCGCGCATGATCAGTTCGCAGAATTCGCGCGCCGCGCCTTCGCCGCCACGCGCTTGGGTCGCGCCATGCGCGTGTTCGCGGACGAACGCGTCGGCGCTGGCCACGGCCATGCCCAGGCCGACCCGGCGAATCACCGGCAGGTCCGGCAGATCGTCACCGAGGTAGGCCACTTCAAAATAGCTCAGGTTCAGCTCGGCCAGCAGTTCGTCGAGCACGACCAGCTTGTCTTCGCGGCCCTGGTAGAGGTGCTGGATGCCGAGGTTCTGCGCCCGGCGCTCGACCACGGGGGTCTTGCGGCCGCTGATGATCGCGGTGCGTACGCCGGAATTGATCAGCATCTTGATGCCGTGGCCGTCCAGGGTGTTGAAGGTCTTGAATTCGCTGCCATCGGCGAGGAAGTACAGCCGGCCGTCGGTGAGCACGCCGTCGACGTCGAAGATCGCCAGGCGGATGTCGCGGGCGCGCTGCAGGAGCTGTTCGTGCATTACATGACCCCCGCGCGCAGCAGGTCGTGCATGTTCAGCGCGCCGATCGGCAGTTCCTGCTCGTCGATCACCACCAGCGAGCTGATCTTGTGGTCTTCCATGATCTTCAGCGCTTCGGCGGCGAGCATCTCGGCGTTGGCGGTCTTGCCGTGGACGGTCATCACCTCGTCGATGCGGGTCTGGCGCACGTCGACGCCCTTGTCCAGCGCGCGGCGCAGGTCGCCGTCGGTGAAGATCCCGGCCAGCCGGCCGTCGGCTTCGACGATCACGGTCATGCCCAGGCCTTTCTGGGTCATCTCCAGCAGCGCATCACGCAGCGAGGTGCCGCGCAGGACTCTCGGCAAACGCTCGCCGCTGTGCATGACGTGCTCGACCTTGAGCAGCAGGCGCCGGCCCAGCGCGCCGCCCGGGTGGGAGAAGGCGAAATCTTCGGCGGTGAAACCGCGCGCCTCGAGCAGGGCGATGGCCAGGGCATCGCCGAGCACCAGGCTGGCGGTGGTGGACGAGGTCGGTGCGAGATTGAGCGGGCAGGCTTCGATGGCCACGCTGGCGTCCAGGTTGACCGCGGCGGCCTTGGCCAGCACCGACTCGGGGTTGCCGGTCATGCTGACGAGGGTGATGCCCAGGCGCTTGATCAGCGGCAGCAGGGTGACGATCTCGCTGGTGGTGCCGGAGTTGGACAGCGCCAGTACCACGTCGTCCCGGGTGATCATGCCCATGTCGCCGTGGCTGGCTTCGGCGGGGTGCACGAAGAACGCGGCGGTGCCGGTGCTGGCCAGGGTGGCGGCGATCTTGCGGCCGATGTGCCCGGACTTGCCCATGCCGACCACGACGACCCGCCCCTTGCAGCCCAGGATCAGCTCGCAGGCCCGGACGAAGCGCGCGTCGATGCGTGCATTGAGCTGCTCCACGGCTTCGATTTCCAGTCGGATGGTGCGTTGTGCGGTCTCGATCAGTTGGCTGCTCTGGCTCATCGTTGGCGAGGTCGTCCGATTAAAAGGCGGCGATTATAGCGGGAATCGGACCGTGGCTCATCGAAAAAGTGGCGGGGTCGCCTGTCGTCCGGGCGCTTCGATCATCGCTGCGCAAGCTGAACCGAGGCTGAACGGGGAGGCTGTCGGTCATCTGTTGAAATGGTCGCCGGTTGGGCGGCTATCGGCGCGGTGCTATAGTGCGCCGCCGTAAACGGTCATGCCAGAACGTATCCTGACGCGGCCGGGAGCCGTCTGTTTCGCAGACCGCATGCAAGGAGACCAGATGAGCGCCTGCAACGACTACGCCGTCGAGCTGAAGGGAGTGACCTTCAAGCGCGGGGAGCGGAGTATCTTCGAGAACGTCGATATAGCCATCCCCCGGGGCAAGGTCACGGCCATCATGGGGCCGTCCGGCTGTGGCAAGACGACCCTGCTGCGCCTGGTCGCCGCTCAGCTGATGCCCTCGCGGGGCGAGGTCTGGGTGGCCGGGCACAACCTGCCGAAGCTCTCGCGTAGCGAACTGTTCGACATGCGCAAGCAGATGGGCGTGCTGTTCCAGAGCGGTGCGCTGTTCACCGACCTCGATGTGTTCGAGAACGTCGCGTTCCCGCTGCGCGTGCATACCCGGCTGCCCGAGGAGATGATCCGCGACATCGTGCTGATGAAGCTGCAGGCGGTGGGCTTGCGCGGCGCCGTCGAACTGATGCCCGACGAACTCTCCGGCGGTATGAAGCGCCGCGTCGCGCTGGCCAGGGCGATCGCCCTGGATCCGCAGATACTCATGTACGACGAGCCGTTCGCCGGCCAGGACCCCATCGCCATGGGCGTGCTGGTGCGCCTGATCCGTCTGCTCAACGATGCGCTGGGGATCACCAGCATCGTGGTCTCCCACGATCTGGCCGAAACCGCTTCCATCGCCGACTACATCTATGTGGTGGGCGACGCCCAGGTGCTCGGCCAGGGTACGCCGGCCGAGCTGATGGAGTCGGACAATCCGCGCATCCGGCAATTCATGAAGGGCTCGGCCGACGGCCCGGTGCCGTTCCATTTTCCTGCACCGGCCTATGCCGAGGATCTGCTGGGAGGCACCGATGCGTAAGCGTTCCCTGTTGGATCGGATTACCCTGCTCGGGCGTGCCGGCCTGGATGTGCTGGCGGCGCTGGGGCGCTCGACGATATTCCTCGTGCATGCGCTGTTCGGCCGCAGCGGGCTGCACAACGGCCTGGCACTGCTGGTCAAACAGCTCTATTCGGTCGGCGTACTGTCCCTGGCGATCGTCGTCGTTTCCGGCATCTTCATCGGCATGGTGCTGGCGCTGCAGGGCTATAACATACTCAGCAGCTACGGCTCGGAGCAGGCGGTCGGGCAGATGGTGGCGCTGACCCTGTTGCGCGAACTCGGGCCGGTGGTGACGGCCTTGCTGTTCGCCGGTCGCGCCGGTTCCGCGCTGGCGGCCGAGATCGGCAACATGAAGTCCACCGAGCAGCTCTCGAGCCTGGAGATGATCGGCGTCGATCCGCTCAAGTACATCATCGCCCCGCGCCTGTGGGCGGGATTCATCTCGCTGCCGCTGCTGACGCTGATCTTCAACGTGGTGGGCATCTGGGGTGGCGCGATGGTCGCCGTGGACTGGCTCGGCGTCTACGAGGGCTCGTTCTGGGCCAATATGCAGAACAGCGTCGATTTCAGTTCGGACGTGCTCAACGGCGTGATCAAGAGCGTGGTGTTCGCGCTGGTGGTCACCTGGATCGCCGTGTTCCAGGGCTATGACTGCGAGCCGACGTCCGAAGGTATCAGCCGGGCCACGACCCGCACCGTGGTATACGCCTCGCTGGCGGTGCTCGGCCTCGATTTCATTTTGACCGCGTTGATGTTTGGAGATTTCTGATGCGTATCCGCACACTGGAAATGGGTGTCGGCCTGTTCCTGCTTGCCGGCCTGCTGGCCCTGTTGCTGTTGTCGCTGCGCGTCAGCGGGCTGAGCGTCGGCAACGCCGATACCTACAAGCTGTATGCCTATTTCGACAATATCGCCGGTTTGACTGTCCGATCCAAGGTGACCATGGCCGGCGTGACGATCGGCAAGGTCACGGCGATCGATCTGGATCGCGACAGCTACACCGGCCGCGTGACTCTGGAAATCCAGCAGGACGTGGACATCCTGCCGTCCGACTCCACGGCGTCGATCCTGACCGCCGGCCTGCTGGGCGAGAAATACATCGGCATCAGCGTGGGCGGCGACGACGAGCTGCTCAAGGACGGCGACACCATCCAGGACACCCAGTCCTCGCTGGTGCTCGAAGACCTGATCGGCAAGTTCCTGCTCAACTCGGTTAACAGAGACTAAAGGAGATTTTGATGATGACTGCCCTGCGTCGCGGCCTGCTGGTATTGCTGGCGGCACTGCCATTGCTCTCCCATGCCGCCCCGAGCGCCCATCAGGTGATCCAGATGACCACCGATGAGCTGCTGGCCGACCTCAAGACCAACAAGGAGCAATACCGCAACGATCCGGCGGCCTTCTACGATTCGCTGAACGAGATTCTCGGTCCGGTGGTGGATGCCGAGGGGATTTCGCGCAGCATCATGACGGTGAAGTACTCGCGCAACGCCTCCTCCGAACAAATGCAGCGCTTCCAGGAGAACTTCAAGCGCAGCCTGATGCAGTTCTATGGCAACGCCCTGCTGGAGTACAACAACCAGCAGATTCGCGTGCTGCCGCCGAGCGGCAAGCAGGACGACAAGCGCACCAGTGTCGGCATGGAAGTGGTCGGCCGCCAGGGTGAGGTCTATCCGGTGTCCTACACCATGGTCAACGAAGGCGAGTGGCGCGTGCGCAACGTGATCATCAATGGCATCAACATCGGCAAGCTGTTCCGCGACCAGTTCGCCGACGCCATGCAGCGCAACGGCGGCGACCTGGACAAGACCATCGACGGCTGGGCCGAGGTGGTGGCGCGGGCCAAGGACACCGAGGCCGGGCAGCAGGCTGCGGGCGATGAGTGACGGCAGTATCGAGCGCGGCGCGGACGGCGTGCTGCGCCTGGCCGGCGTGCTGGACTACCGCAGCGGGCCGGCGCTGCGCGAGGCCGGCGGGGCACTGATCGGCGGCGCTCGCGATGCGCTGACGCTGGACTGTTCGGCGGTGGAGAAATCCAGTAGCGTCGGCCTGTCGCTGTTGCTGGCCTTCATGCGCGATGCCCGGGCCGCCGGTATCGAGCTGCACATCAGCGGCCTGCCCGAGGACATGGCGAAGATCGCCGGCGTGTCGGGTCTGCTGGATATCCTGCCGCTGGACGGCGCAACGGTCGAAGGAGCTGCCGAATGAAGATGCGTTGGGCCGAGAATCTGCGCGACAGCGTCCACGAACTGGCCGAGTCGCTGGGCAACCTGCTGGTCGAGACCTTCCATTACCTGGCGTTGTTCGCCATCGGCGGCGTGACGGCCTGGGCGGCAGTCATGGCCTTCCTCGGCATGGTCGAGAAAGGCCACATCACGGTCGACGATATCCTGCTGCTGTTCATCTACCTCGAACTGGGCGCCATGGTCGGGATCTATTTCAAGACCAACCATATGCCGGTGCGTTTCCTGATCTATGTGGCGATCACCGCGCTGACCCGCCTGCTGATTTCCGACGTCTCTCACCACCACCGTCCCGACATGGGCGTGGTCTACGTGTCCGGTGCGATCCTGCTGCTGGCGCTGGCGATTCTGGTGGTGCGCTTCGCGTCCTCGCGCTTCCCGGCCGTACAGGCCGACAGTGGTCGGGCGCACCGCGGAAGTAGCCGCGACCAGGCCGCCGAGACACTCGATTGAGAGGTCTCGGCGCGGATCGGGGTTCGCAGCCTTCGGGCTTTTTTGTATGATGGCCGGCCCGTGCGCGTCCTGCGCCGATCGAGGTTGAACATGCAGGCCCTAGAAGTGAAGAATTTCCTGGAAGAGAAGCTTCCGGGAGCCCAGGTGGAAGTGGAAGGCGAAGGCTGCAACTTCCAGCTCAACGTGATCAGCGACGAGTTGGCCGGCCTGAGCCCGGTCAAACGCCAGCAGCAGATCTATGCCCATCTCAATCCCTGGATCGCCGATGGCAGCATTCATGCCGTCACCATGAAGTTCTTCAGTCGTGCCGACTGGGCCGGGCGCGCCTGACCGGGCGCCCACCGGCGACATCCATACAGACCAGGTAGAGCGCGTCGTCAGCCGACTGCGCCGCCCCCTTCGACAGGGCCTTCCAGCCTGCGGGTTACGGGAACATCCATGGACAAACTGATCATTACCGGCGGTATTCGCCTCGATGGCGAGATTCGCATTTCCGGCGCGAAGAACTCCGCCCTGCCGATCCTGGCCGCTACCCTGCTGGCCGACACCCCGGTCACCGTCTGCAACCTGCCGCACCTGCACGACATCACCACCATGATCGAGCTGTTCGGCCGCATGGGCGTGCAGCCGATCATCGACGAGAAGCTCAGCGTCGAAGTCGACGCCAGCAGCATCAAGACCCTGGTCGCGCCCTATGAGCTGGTGAAGACCATGCGCGCCTCGATCCTGGTCCTCGGTCCGATGGTGGCGCGCTTCGGCGAGGCCGAAGTGGCGCTGCCGGGCGGTTGCGCCATCGGTTCGCGACCGGTCGACCTGCATATCCGTGGCCTCGAGGCCATGGGCGCGCAGATCGAGGTGGAGGGCGGCTACATCAAGGCCAAGGCCCCGGCCGGCGGGCTGCGCGGTGCGCACTTCTTCTTCGATACCGTGAGCGTGACCGGTACCGAGAACATCATGATGGCCGCCGCGCTGGCCAACGGCCGCAGTGTGCTGGAAAACGCCGCGCGCGAGCCGGAAGTGGTCGACCTGGCCAACTTCCTCAATGCCATGGGCGCCCAGGTGTCCGGCGCCGGCACCGACACCATCGTGATCGACGGCGTCAAGCGCCTCGGCGGTGGCCGCTACAGCGTCATGCCCGACCGCATCGAGACCGGCACCTACCTGGTGGCCGCCGCCGCGACCGGTGGGCGGGTACGCCTCAAGGACACCGACGCGACCCTGCTCGAAGCCGTGTTGCACAAGCTGGTCGAGGCGGGCGCGCACATCGATACCGGCAGCAACTGGATCGAGCTGGACATGCAGGGCAAGCGGCCGAAAGCGGTCAACGTGCGTACCGCGCCGTACCCGGCATTCCCCACCGACATGCAGGCACAGTTCATCGCCCTGAACGCCATCGCCGAAGGCACCGGCACGGTGATCGAGACGGTCTTCGAGAACCGCTTCATGCACGTCTACGAAATGAACCGCATGGGCGCGCAGATTCTGGTCGAGGGCAACACCGCCGTCGTCACCGGCGTCGAGCGGCTCAAGGGCGCGCCGGTCATGGCCACCGACCTGCGGGCATCCGCGAGCCTGGTGATCGCCGGCCTGGTGGCCGAGGGCGATACGCTGATCGACCGCATCTACCACATCGACCGTGGCTACGAGTGCATCGAGGAAAAACTGCAGCTGCTGGGCGCGAAGATTCGCCGGGTGCCGGGCTGAGGCGCAGCGATGGATATCAGCCGGCCCAGGGCTGCGCTGTGATGACCGGTCTCCGTAGGAGCGGGCCATGCCCGCGAAAGGCCGCCGCGCTTGTGTGCGGGATTGTTCGCAGGCATGGCCTGCTCCTACAGGAAAAGGTTACGGATAATATGTCCTTTTCCATAAGAGCCAGCTTTTGACCGCCGAACGCGCGCAACCCAAGGATTAACGCAATGCTCACCATCGCCCTGTCGAAAGGCCGCATCCTCGATGACACCCTGCCATTGCTGGCGGCCGCCGGCATCGTGCCGACCGAGAATCCGGACAAGAGCCGCAAGCTGATCATCCCGACCACCCAGGATGACGTGCGCCTGCTGATCGTCAGAGCCACCGACGTGCCCACCTATGTCGAGCACGGCGCGGCCGACCTCGGCGTCGCCGGCAAGGACGTGCTGATGGAGTACGGCGGCCAGGGCCTCTACGAACCGCTGGACCTGCAGATCGCCAACTGCAAGCTGATGACCGCCGGCAAGGTCGGTGCGCCGGAGCCCAAGGGGCGGCTGCGGGTGGCGACCAAGTTCGTCAACGTCGCCAAGCGCTACTACGCCGAGCAGGGCCGCCAGGTCGACATCATCAAGCTCTACGGCTCGATGGAGCTGGCGCCGCTGGTGGGCCTGGCCGACAAGATCATCGACGTGGTCGATACCGGCAACACGCTGCGCGCCAATGGCCTGGAGCCGCAGGAACTGATCGCCACCATCAGCTCGCGGCTGGTGGTGAACAAGGCCTCGATGAAGATGCAGCACGCGCGGATCCAGGCGCTGATCGACACGCTGCAGGCCGCCGTCGAGCAGCACCGGCATTGATATGCTTCGCGGTCGTCACCGCGCCTGCCTATCCGTGTCATAGCCGAAATTCTCGGGTGCCCGCACGGTGGGCTTGTTATTCTAGCGGCGCCTGAGAGCCTGGCCTGAGCTTCCTTGCCAATGCAGCGATGCCGGCCGTTTCCGATGCTTAGCCAACCATGAGGCCCGCCATGACCGCTCCCACCGCCATTCGCCGACTCGATGCTGCCGATGCCGATTTCGCCCGGCATCTGGATCATCTGCTGAGCTGGGAAAGCGTGTCCGACGACGGGGTCAATCAGCGGGTGCTGGACATCATCAAGGCCGTGCGCGAGCGCGGCGATGCGGCGCTGGTCGAGCTGACCCAACGCTTCGACGGGCTGGAAGTCGCCAGCATGGCCGACCTGATCCTGCCGCGTGCGCGCCTCGAACAGGCCCTCGAGCGCATCACCCCGGAGCAGCGCGGGGCGCTGGAAGTCGCCGCCGAGCGGGTACGCCGCTATCACGAGAAGCAGAAACAGGATTCCTGGACCTACACCGAGGCCGACGGCACCGTGCTCGGGCAGAAGGTCACCCCGCTGGATCGCGCCGGGCTCTACGTGCCGGGCGGCAAGGCGTCCTATCCCTCCTCGGTGCTGATGAACGCAATTCCGGCGAAGGTCGCCGGCGTGCCGGAAGTGGTCATGGTGGTGCCGACGCCGCGTGGCGAGATCAACGAGCTGGTGCTGGCCGCTGCCTGCATCGCCGGTGTCGACCGGGTGTTCACCATCGGTGGCGCCCAGGCCGTCGCCGCGCTGGCCTACGGCACCGAGAGCGTACCGCCGGTGGACAAGATCGTCGGCCCGGGCAACATCTACGTCGCCACCGCCAAGCGCCACGTGTTCGGCAAGGTCGGTATCGACATGATCGCCGGGCCATCCGAGATCCTCGTGGTTTGCGACGGCCAGACCGATCCGGACTGGATCGCCATGGACCTGTTCTCCCAGGCCGAGCACGACGAGGATGCGCAGTCGATCCTGGTGAGTCCGGATGCCGCTTTCCTCGACCGGGTCGCCGAGAGCATCGCCCGCCTGCTGCCGACGCTGGAGCGCGCCGATATTGCACGCACGTCCATCGAAGGGCGTGGCGCACTGATCCAGGTCGCCGATATGCAGCAGGCCATCGAAGTGGCCAACCGTATCGCCCCGGAGCACCTGGAACTGTCGGTCGCCGAGCCGGAGCAGTGGCTGCCACAGATCCGTCATGCCGGGGCGATCTTCATGGGGCGCTACACCGCCGAGGCGCTGGGCGACTACTGCGCCGGGCCCAACCACGTGCTGCCGACTTCGGGCACCGCGCGCTTCTCGTCGCCGCTGGGCGTGTATGACTTCCAGAAGCGTTCGTCGATCATCAACTGCTCGGCCGAGGGTGCCTCGACGCTGGGCAAGGTGGCCTCGGTGCTGGCGCGCGGCGAGTCGCTGACCGCCCACGCCCGCAGCGCGGAATACCGGATCAAAGGCTAGCGGCAAGCTTCAAGCTGCAAGCGATAAGTCAGATCGTAGGGTGGACAACGCTTTGCTTGTCCACCTCTGGCCAACTTGGCAGGTGGAAAACGCTTCGCGGTTTTCCACCCTACGGCAAACCGACCACATTCGAGGAGAGAAGGGCAGATGAGCAGATTCTGGAGCCCCTTCGTCAAGGACCTAGTGCCCTACGTGCCGGGGGAGCAGCCGAAGCTGAGCAAGCTGGTCAAGCTCAATACCAACGAGAACCCCTATGGCCCGTCGCCCAGGGCGATCGCGGCGATGCAGGCGGAGCTCAACGAGAACCTGCGCCTGTACCCGGACCCCACCGGCGAACGCCTCAAGCAGGCGGTGGCCGACTACTATGGCGTGCAGCCCGCCCAGGTATTCGTCGGCAATGGCTCCGACGAGGTGCTTGCCCACGCTTTCCACGGCCTGTTCCAGCATGGCCGTCCGCTGCTGTTCCCCGATGTGACCTACAGCTTCTATCCGGTCTATTGCGGGCTCTACGGCATCGCCTACGAAACCGTCGCGCTGAACGCGCAGTTCCAGATCGAGGTGGCCGATTACAACCGTCCGAATGGCGGCATCATCTTCCCCAATCCGAATGCGCCGACCGGTTGCCTGTTGGCGCTGGACGCCATCGAGCGGCTGCTGCAGGCCAATGCCGAATCCGTGGTGCTGGTGGATGAGGCGTACGTGGATTTCGGTGGCGAGTCCGCCATTGCGCTGGTCGATCGCTATCCGAACCTGCTGGTGACGCAGACCCTGTCCAAGTCCCGTTCGCTGGCCGGGCTTCGCGTGGGCCTGGCGGTCGGCCATCCGGATCTGATCGAGGCGCTGGAACGGATCAAGAACAGCTTCAACTCCTATCCGCTGGACCGTGTCGCCATTGCCGGCGCGGCCGCGGCGTTCGAGGATCGAGCCTATTTCCAGCAGACCTGCCAGCAGGTCATCGCCAGTCGCGAGGCGGTGGTAGCGGCCATGCAGGGGAAAGGGTTCGAGGTGCTGCCGTCGGCCGCGAACTTCATCTTCGCTCGCCACCCGCAGCGCGACGCCGCCGGGATCGCCGCCGATCTGCGCGAACAGGGCGTCATCGTCCGCCACTTCAAGCTCCCGCGCATCGAGCAGTTCCTGCGCATCAGCATCGGCACGCCGGAACAGAACCAGGCGCTGCTGGACGCGCTCGGCTAGAGACGGGGCGTCTCTGGAGTAGAGCTGCCCTCGGCGTCGCTTTTGAGCTTCGGGCAGGTCTTCGGCCAGCAGTCCCGCGAGGTCGTGCCTTTCTCAGGCCTGGTGTGGCGCCTACTGCTTTGCCGGCCCGCCCTCTGGGCGATGCTTTTCCTATTTCGGTCCCGCCTTTACCGGCGGGCGTATGCCCACTTCGGCGGTCAGCGTCAGCGGCTTGCCGTTGCGCAGGATGTCGATGTCGATCTCGTCGCCCGGGCGGGCACGAGCGACCTGATTCATCGAGCTGCGCCCGTCGGCCGATTGCACGCCGTCGATGCTGATGATCAGATCCCCCGGCTGCAGGCCGGCGCGTTCGGCCGGGCCGTCTCGATAGACACCGGCGACCACGATGCCCGGGCGGCCTTCCTGACCGAAGGATTCGGCCAGTTCCTGGGTCAGCGATTGCACCTCGACCCCCAACCAGCCGCGGATCACCTGGCCGTGCTCGATGATCGATTTCATCACCTCCAGGGCGAGCTTCACCGGGATGGCGAAACCGATGCCCTGAGAGCCGCCGGACTCGGAGATGATCGCGGTGTTGATGCCGATCAGGTTGCCGCCGGTGTCCACCAGCGCGCCGCCGGAGTTGCCCCGGTTGATCGCCGCGTCGGTCTGGATGAAGTCTTCGTAGGTATTGAGGCCCAGCTGATTGCGGCCGGTTGCGCTGATGATGCCCATGGTCACCGTCTGGCCGACGCCGAACGGGTTGCCGATGGCGAGGGTGACGTCGCCGACGCGAATCCGGTCCGAATGACCGAGAGTGATCACCGGCAGGTCGGTGAGGTCGATCTTCAGCACCGCGAGATCGGTTTCGGGATCGCTGCCGATGACTCGAGCCAGCGTCTCGCGGCCATCCTTGAGCGCCACCACGATCTGCTCGGCATTGGCGGTCACATGATTGTTGGTCAGCAAATAGCCTTCCGAACTCATGATCACTGCCGAGCCGAGGCTGGATTCCATACGCCGCTGTCTTGGCAGGCTGTCGTTGAAAAAGCGCTGGAAAAGCGGATCCCTGGCCAGGGGCTGCTGCTCGGACTTCTCGATCACCTTGGTGGTATAGAGGTTGGCGACCGCCGGAGCGGCGCCGGCCACTGCGCTGGCATAGGAATACGGCCCTTGCTGCGCGGCGGTAGAGGCCGGTGCCTGCTGCAGCCCGATGCTCTGCTCCTGGATACCCACCAGATGCGGGTAACGCTGGATGATCAGTAGAGCTACGAGTACGCCGACCAGCAACGGCCAGCCAAGGAAACGCAGGGCATTGAACATCGCTTGGAAATCCGGGCAAGAGTTGCGAGCGCGGGGAGCGCCCCTTAAGGTGGCGGCATTATACGAAGCTGAAGCTGAAATGCAGCTTCGCCCATGCAGAATTGTCACAGGGCAGCGTGTCCGCTGCGGGCCCTGCTGTATTCACTCAAGAGGTTTTCCATGGCGATTGCACTGACCACCCTGGTCGAAGAGGCGGACCGTTACCTGAATGTCGCCAGAATTGCCGACTACTGTCCCAACGGCTTGCAGGTCGAGGGGCGGCCACAGGTACGGCGGATCGTCAGCGGCGTGACGGCCAGCCAGGCGTTGCTGGATGCCGCCGTCGAGGCTCAGGCCGATGTGGTGCTGGTCCATCACGGCTATTTCTGGAAGAACGAGGACGCACGCATCGTCGGCATGAAGCAGCGTCGCCTGAAGACGTTGCTGAGCAACGATATCAGTCTGCTGGCCTATCACCTGCCCCTCGATGTCCACCCCGAGGTCGGCAACAATGTCCGGCTGGGCGAGTTGCTCGGGCTTACCGTCGAGGGACCGCTGGAGCCGGACAACCCACGCTCGGTGGGTTTGGTCGGCTCGCTGGAGATCCCCTTGGCGCCGATGGACTTCCTGCACCGGGTGCACCAGGCGCTCGGCCGCGAGCCGCTGATGATCGAGGGAAAAGGGTTGATCCGGCGTATCGCATGGTGCACCGGCGGCGCTCAGGGCTATATCGACCAGGCGGTCGCGGCAGGGGTGGATGCCTACCTCACGGGAGAAATCTCGGAACCCACGGTGCACGTCGCGCGGGAAAATGGCCTGAGTTTCTTCGCTGCCGGGCATCACGCCACCGAACGCTACGGCGTGCGCGCCCTGGGCGACTATCTTGCACGCCGGTTTGCCGTCGAGCATCTGTTCATCGATTGCCCGAATCCTGCCTGAGCCCCTCGTTTTCGGCGTGCGGGGTTCTCGAGCGCCTCGCTACGCTACAGGTGAGCCCGGGATTCTGCATCGGCATAAAACTAGAACTTTTAGATCTAAGTGGCAGCCTGATTAGAATCTAGAGCCGTGCTAGAGTTGCGCCCACCTCAACGGCCGGCCGGCCGTCCATTCGCAAAAACATCGTGAGTAGCCATGGTCGATAAACTGACGCATCTGAAACAGCTGGAGGCGGAAAGCATCCATATCATCCGCGAGGTCGCCGCCGAGTTCGACAACCCGGTGATGCTCTACTCCATCGGCAAGGATTCGGCCGTGATGTTGCACCTGGCTCGCAAGGCCTTCTATCCGGGCAAGCTGCCGTTCCCGGTCATGCATGTCGACACCCGCTGGAAATTCCAGGAAATGTACAGCTTCCGCGACGAGATGGTCGCGCAAATGGGGCTCGACCTGATCACTCACGTCAATCCGGACGGCGTGGCCCAGGACATGAACCCCTTCACCTACGGCAGTGCCAAGCACACCGACGTGATGAAGACCGAGGGGCTCAAGCAGGCGCTGGACAAGTACGGCTTCGACGCTGCCTTCGGCGGCGCGCGACGCGATGAGGAAAAGTCCCGGGCCAAGGAACGCGTCTATTCCTTCCGCGACAGCAAGCACCGCTGGGATCCGAAGAATCAGCGCCCCGAGTTGTGGAACCTGTACAACGGCAAGGTCAAGAAGGGCGAGTCGATCCGCGTCTTCCCGCTGTCCAACTGGACCGAACTGGACATCTGGCAGTACATCTATCTCGAACAGATCCCGATCGTGCCGCTGTACTTCGCCGCCGAGCGCGAGGTCATCGAGAAGAACGGCACGCTGATCATGATCGACGACGAGCGGATCCTCGAGCACCTGTCCGACGAGGAAAAGTCCCGTATCGAAAAGCGCATGGTGCGCTTCCGCACCCTCGGCTGCTACCCGCTGACCGGCGCGGTGGAATCCACCGCCACCAGCCTGCCGGAGATCATCCAGGAAATGCTCCTGACCCGCACCTCCGAGCGCCAGGGCCGCGTCATCGACCACGATGCCGCAGGGTCGATGGAGGAGAAGAAGCGGCAGGGGTATTTTTAAGCCACAAGCTGCAAGCGACAAGCTTCAAGTGGACTGGAGCTGGGACAGATGGATTTTGAGAGGCTTGAGGTCTGGCAGCGCGCCAGGCAGTTGGCAGTACAGGTATTCGTAGGCTTGCGCGAGTGTCGAGACTACGGGTTCAGGGATCAGATAGGCCGTTCCGCGCTTTCTGTCCCGAGCAATATCGCTGAAGGCATGGAGCGCGGCAGTGGCAAGGAAAAGTGCCACTACCTACGCACCGCCAAAGGCTCCTGTGCAGAGCTGCGTACTCAATTGCTGATCGGTAGCGATATTGGCTATATCCCTGAACCGCTTGCAACTCGGTGGATACAGGAAACCCGCGAGCTGTCCAGAATGCTCAGTGGGTTGATCAACAGAATTTCAGGCTAGCCGAGTGCTTTTACTTGCCGCTTGAAGCTTGGAGCTACGAAGAATGAGTCACCAATCCGATCTTATTTCCGCCGACATCCTCGCCTACCTGGCGCAACACGAGCGCAAGGAGCTGCTGCGGTTCCTCACCTGTGGCAACGTCGACGATGGCAAGAGCACGCTCATCGGTCGTCTGCTGCACGACTCCAAGATGATCTACGAGGATCACCTCGAGGCCATCACCCGCGATTCGAAGAAGGTGGGCACCACTGGTGAGGATGTCGATCTGGCGCTGCTGGTCGACGGTCTGCAGGCCGAGCGCGAGCAGGGCATCACCATCGACGTGGCGTACCGCTATTTCTCCACCGCCAGGCGCAAGTTCATCATCGCCGATACTCCCGGCCATGAGCAGTACACCCGCAACATGGCCACCGGTGCGTCCACCTGCGACCTGGCGATCATCCTGGTCGACGCCCGCTACGGCGTGCAGACCCAGACCAAGCGCCACAGCTTCATCACCTCGCTGCTGGGCATCAAGCACATCGTCGTCGCCATCAACAAGATGGACCTGATGGGCTTCGATCAGGATGTCTTCGAGAAGATCAGGGCCGACTACCTCGCCTTCGCCGAGCGCATCGAACTGAAACCGTCCTCGCTGCACTTCGTGCCGATGTCCGCGCTCAAGGGCGACAACGTGGTCAACCGGAGTGAGCGCGCACCCTGGTACGACGGCCAGTCGCTGATGGAAATCCTCGAAAGCGTCGAGATCGCCGGCGATCGCAACTTCGACGACCTGCGCTTCCCGGTGCAGTACGTCAATCGCCCCAACCTCAACTTCCGTGGCTTCGCCGGCACCCTGGCCAGCGGTATCGTGCGCAAGGGCGATGAGATCGCCGTGTTGCCGTCCGGCAAGACCAGCCGGGTGAGATCCATCGTCACCTTCGACGGCGAGCTGGAACAGGCCACGCCGGGCGAAGCCATCACCCTGACGCTGGAAGACGAGATCGACGTTTCCCGCGGCGACATGCTGGTGCATGCCGACAATCGTCCGCGTATCGCCGACAGCTTCGATGCCATGCTGGTATGGATGGGCGAGGAGCCGATGCTGCCGGGCAAGAAATACGACATCAAGCGCGCCACCAGCTATGTGCCGGGCTCCATCGCCAGCATCGCCCACAAGGTGGACGTGAATACGCTGGAGCAGGGTGCGGCGAGCAGCCTGCAGCTCAACGAAATCGGCAAGGTCAAGGTCAGCCTGGACGCGCCGATCGCCCTGGATGGCTACGCACAGAATCGCACCACCGGCGCCTTCATCGTCATCGACCGCCTCACCAACGGCACCGTCGGTGCGGGCATGATCATCGCCGATCCTGTCGTGCAGGGTTCCGCTGGGCACCATGGCGCGCTGGCGCACGTCTCCACCGAAGAGCGGGCTACCCGCTTCGGCCAGCAGCCGGCGACCGTGCTGTTCACCGGCCTGTCCGGTGCCGGCAAGAGCACCCTGGCCTATGCGGTGGAGCGCAAGCTGTTCGACATGGGGCGCGCGGTCTACGTACTGGACGGCCAGAACCTGCGCCACGACCTGAACAAGGGCCTGCCGCAGGATCGCGCCGGCCGCACCGAGAACTGGCGCCGCGCCGCCCAGGTAGCACGGCAGTTCAACGAGGCGGGCCTGCTGACCCTGGCCGCCTTCGTCGCCCCGGACGCCGAGGGCCGCGAGCAGGCCAAGACGCTGATCGGCGACGATCGGCTGATCACCGTCTATGTCCAGGCTTCTCCGCAAACCTGCCAGCAGCGCGACCCGCAAGGCCTGTACGCCGCCGGAGCAGACAACATCCCGGGCGAGTCCTTCCCCTACGACGTGCCGCTGAAGGCGGATCTGGTGATCGACACCGAAACGGCGACGGTGGAAGAGGGGGCCAAGCAGGTGATTCAGTTGCTGCGTGAGCGTGGGGCGATCTGATCGCACCATCGGTTGTGTCGGCGCAGGGTGGGTGCAACTCGCCCTGCGCGGTAGGTAACGGCACAGACACCAGGCGATTTTATCGGATCGGAAATCTACGCTACGCAAACCGCGCGTGTTTCACCCGTCCTGCAGGGCTAATGCGCATCGCGTTCATAGAATGGAGTGCCGACGCGCTCGATATGATCAAGCAAAGCGGGATTGTCGATACTCGCTCGTAAAGACAGGTCGACCATCCAGGGTAGCAGCAGCTCATCTATCTGGTTTTCCAGCGCCAGCAATTGCGCAAAAGTCAGTTCCTGTCCTTCCATGGTCAAGTCGATGTCCGACCCCGGACGATAGGTTCCCTTGGCACGTGAGCCATACAGAACGACCCGTTCGACCTGCGGGCAGGAGCGAAACACGCCCGATAGCTTATCGACCGCATGCTGTGGCAGGCCGAAACGCTCCTCGCTTTTCATGCTTGCTCCGCCAGCACCTGCATTTGCTGGTGAAATTGTACGAATAGTTGCTGATAGCCCCCCAGAATGCCCTCGACGATTTCATTGGCGACGGACTCGTTATAGGTATGCGAACTTTGATTGCGGCTTTTGATCATCTCCATCCAGCCTTCGCCATCGGCGATCAACCCCTGTTTGAACGCGGTGCGAATGGCGTCCCGGGAGCCGGTGATGGTCGGATTGCCTTGGTAAAGGAAGTAATCCTTCATCAGATTCCAGGCCAACTCGAAGACAAACTCAAAAGCCTGGATCAGACCTTGGCGCTCCAGCTCGCTAAGCGGCCGTTCCTGCGCCAGCTCAACGGCGCGGGTCAGTTGCCCGAGGGCGCGTCCATAGTTGGCCAGCCTTTGCAGCCAGCGAACATCCGAGTCATTCATTGCAAGGCACTCGTTTAATGAAAAATGACCTCATCATAGCAGCGCCGCAAACGCCTTTTGTTCCTTCCTGGGAATTTGGCCGGTGCAACCCCGCCGGTTTCACCCGCCCGACAGGATCGGCCAGAACCTGCGCCACGACCTGAACAAGGGCCTGCCGCAGGATCG
>NZ_JADDIX010000077.1:99562-233644 GCF_015070855.1 Pseudomonas lopnurensis | reverse complement strand
CGAGTCCTTCCCCTACGACGTGCCGCTGAAGGCGGATCTGGTGATCGATACCGAAACAGCGACGGTGGAAGAGGGGGTAAGGCAGGTGATTGGCTTGCTGCGTGAGCGTGGGGCGATCTGACCGCATAGCAGGCTGCACGGCGTTCCGTCATGTGTAGGGCGGGTTGCAACCCGCCGAACGTGGTAGGCAACGGCACGGATGCCTGGCGATGCTATCGAACCGGAAATCGGCGCCACGCAAATCGGCGGGTTTCGCCCGCCCTGCGGTCCTTTCGGCGAGGTTGCGCCCGCCGCTCCCCCGATGCTTGTCCCCAGCCTTGGCGGGCTGATAACGTCCAGCCATAGATAAGCAGGAGGCGGGCATGAGCATTACACGCGAACAAATAGAGCAACTGGGCAAGTTCGAACGGCTGCAATTGGCGGAAGACCTCTGGGATCGCTTCGCGGCAGAAACGATCCCAGAAACGACTTCGGAAATACTGGACGAACTCGAACAGCGGGCGCTCTGGCGTGACAAGAACCCGCATCAAGGGAAAACCCTTGGTCAGATTGCCCAGAGGCTCGGGATTCGCCTGTGAGGTGGACTGTCCTCTTCGAGGCACCCGCTCAAGCCGAAATCGTTGCTGCATTCGAATGGTATGAGCAGCGCTCCTATGGGCTGGGTGGCGAATTCCTTCGCGCAATAGCTGCCGCGACAGAACAGCTGGAGCGCTCACCAGAAAGCTGCGCCCCAGCCGGGAACGCCTTAGACGCATACTGCTTCGCCGTTTTCCCTATGCCCTGCATTTCGAACTGCTGGATAACGGACAGATTTCCGTGCTCGCCTGCCTGCATCACCGCCGATCACCTGAGCGCTGGCCCAGTGCGCAGTCCGGTCCGGCGTAGGGCAATGAAATGGACTCCTCCCTCCTGCGGCGTCCAAGCGCCAGACTGGAGGTGTTACCAACCGGTCCCAGAGGGAGGAGTCGAGATGAAACTTAAACGAATTGGCGTCGATCTGGCAAAGCAGGTTTTCCAACTTCATGGTGTAGACAGCCATGAGCAGGTTGTCTGCCGTAAGCAAATCAAGCGCGCAGGACTGCTTGATTTCTTCAGGCAACTGGAGCCTTGCCTGGTCGTCATGGAGGCCTGCGGCAGTGCTCACTACTGGGCTCGAGAGTTCCGTGCGCAAGGTCACGAGGTACGCTTGATCGCCCCGCAGTTCGTCAAACCCTATGTCAAGGGTGGCAAGAACGACGCCAACGATGCCGAGGCGATTTGCGAGGCAGGTAGCCGCCCGACGATGCGTTATGTAGAGGTGAAGACTGAGGAGCAGCAGGCAGCCTTGTCAGTGCATCGGATCAGGAGTCGTGTCATCAGGGCGAGAACGGCCCTGAGCAACGAGATTCGCGGTTTGCTGAGCGAGTTTGGCTTGATCGAGCCTCGGCAGGGTTTTGCGGCCACTCGTGCCCTGCTGACACGCTCATTGGAACCGGACAGCAGCCTACCGGCCGCCATGCGCGAATTGGTGGGCGAGCTACGCGACGAACTGCAGGAAACGGACAATCGGGTCGCCCATTTGGATAGCCTGATTCAACAACAGGCACGCCAGGATGAGCGAGTGCAACGCTTGCTGCAGATCGAGGGTATTGGCCCGATCAGCGCCACGGCCATGGTGGCGTCGGTAGGTGATGCCCGTCAATTCAAGTCGGGGCGCCAGCTCGCCGCCTGGCTGGGGCTGGTGCCCAATCAACACTCCAGCGGCGGCAAGGAGCGCCTGGGTCGCATCAGCAAGCGAGGCGATAGGTATCTGCGAACCTTGCTGATCCATGGTGCCCGGTCCGCCCTCAGAACGAGTGCGAAAAAGACCGATCCACGCAGCGTCTGGCTCAATGAGTTGAAGTGTAGGCGCAACATGAACATCGCCACGGTAGCCCTGGCGAACAAGAATGCCCGGATCATCTGGGCGCTACTCAGCAAGGGCGAGAGCTATCACTCCATGAGGAGCTGAACCCGGTGGCCGAGCAATACGATACGTAACACCGCAGCAAGCGCAACACCGTAGGGAGTAGAGCAAGATCCACACGATTGCACAGTGACAGACAGTGATGACGAACCGGTCGAACCGGCATGTGTGAAGCCTTCGCAACCCAAAGGCCCTCTGAACCTTCAAGGCCGCTAGGGCGATTAGCCACACATGAGCGACTACTTCATCAAGGCTCGAAGTGACGAATCACTTCATTGGGAAGCCGGATATACGGTAGCAGTCGTACCTTGGTTCAAAAGCACTGTTTTTTGCTGGCAAACCGGGAGGAGTCCATATACGGGTTGCAACCCGCCGACCAAGGATGGTGGTCACGCCGACATCGACTAATGGGATCTGTGCGCGAACTCTACCTGTTTTCACGAATTGCAGACCTGATCACGGACGCCCTGACTACCTGAGCCGACTATGACACGGCCCCAACGAACAGGGATGTTCGCAAATGTCGCGCTATCGCCGCGCCCGCGTCCCGGGCGGCTGCTACTTCTTCACCGTCGTTACCGAACGGCGTCAGCCGATCCTGACCTGCCCCGACATGCGTCAGGCCTTACGCGAGGCCATTGTCGAGGTGCGCGATCGCATGCCGTTTCGCATCGATGGCTGGGTATTGTTGCCCGATCACCTGCACGCCATCTGGACATTGCCTGACGGCGATACCGATTACTCCACACGCTGGCGCCTGATCAAGCGGGGAGTAACTCGCCGGTGCGGTGCGGCCTATCTGCAAAATGCGCTCTTGACCCCGCGGCGCAAGGCCAGGCAATGCGCAACGCTTTGGCAGCATCGGTTCTGGGAGCACCTGATTCGAGACGAGCAGGATTTCCGCCGCCATCTGGATTACCTGCATGTCAATCCGGTCAAGCATGGACTGGTTCGCCGTGTAAGCGATTGGCCGTGGTCGTCATTCCATCGCCATGTCGTCCAAGGCGCCTATCCCAGCGATTGGATCGGTGAACCGTAGGGCGGGTTGCAACCCGCCGAGCGCGCTGGGCGATGGCACCGATGCCAGGTTATCGGGTCGGAAGTCGGCACCACGCAAACCGCGCGGGTTTCACCCGCCCTACAAGGCTAGCCTGCGTGACAGGTTTTCGTCGAGCAAGAGCTTCACAGCTTCATGCAGCCTTGATCCAGGCCGCATGCTTCAGGCGAGCGGCTGCAAACGCGAGGCATGCCAGGATGTCCTCGCGGTTCAGTTCCGGGTAATCGTTCAGGATATCTTCTTGGGACATGCCGTCGGCCAGCCAGCCAAGTACATCGTCCACACTTATACGCAACCCTCGAATGCAGGGTCTGCCTCCACGCTTGCCAGGCTCCAGAGTGATTCTCGAATCGCCAGTCATCGTTTTGCCCTATGTCACGGGAAATCTGACTCAACTATACACTTTGAAGGGTGTATTGGTATGGCATGACCGTGCGGGTTTCACCCGCCCTACGGTTTGCACGCGGTTCGATCCGATGAAGGGCGGGCTGCAACCCGCCGAACGCGGTTCGCCGCCATGCCGTGGTTGATTCGTTCATACCGCAAAAAACAAACACCACCGGTGGGGTGAGGTTGTGAGCCGGTCCGGCGAGAGGTGTAACCGCGCGGGTTTCACCCGCCCTACAGGGCTAGGCAATGCGCAACCACGTGGGTTTTACCTGCCCACTGGGCTTACATGGGTATCCAGCCTTGTGACCAAAAGCGCGGAGTCCATCCGGTGCGATGTTCAATCATGTAGGCATCTATGCTTTGGGGCAGTGTGGGGACTTCGCTTATAAGGACGCTCCCCAGCACCAGCAGCACAGGGATTGCGATGATGGCACAGGTGAGGCGTTGGGTACGAGAGGGCGTTGCGGATTTGGACCAGCGAGCTAAGGCCAGGCCAATCAGCAGAGCCAGCCATGTTTCCGTATAGGGCATGACGAAAACGCCATCGACCTGCGCCAGTACCAGTGCGCCGACGATTGCCACCCATAGCCCGGCGTCCAGTTCGTTGGCGGACGCTTGGTGCAGATGGCGGGCACCGCGCATTAGCCCCCAGGCGCCCAGGGCGAGGGCGATAAGGGTTGCGGCAAAGCCCCATTCAGCCAGCCATTGAAGGATTACTTGATGAGGATGGGCCGCGATGGGGTTATGGATTGCCGAATAGTGCATGGGGCCGGCGCCCAGCCAAGGGTTGGCTAGGGCCATTTCCCATGCCCATTGCCAGATACGTTCACGGCCCGAAAGGCTGGTGCGCCAGTTGTCACGCAGCGCGGGATCAAGGCCCAGCCAGAGTGGGATCAGTTTGAACAGCAGCAAAAATAGCAGAAAGCCCAACAATGCGGCGGCTGCCTGCAAGGCCAAAATGCGCCATAGCTTTCGGTTGATCAGCAGCAGCGCAAGATGGCTGACCAGCAGCCCTAGCCACAGGCCCCGCCCGCCAAGCGTGAAGGCGATGCACCATTGAGTGACGAGTGCCAGCGCCAACAATGCGGCGAGGGCCAAACGCTGCTGTTGACGGCAGCGCTCCACCAGCAGCGCCATCACGGGCATGAGCATGACTTGGAATTGGCCGAAAAACCTAGGATTAGAAAAGCCGTTAAACAGAAGGTCGGCATCGAGCATCCGCACGCCGGAGACAAAAGCCGTCATGTAGTAAACGAGAAACTGGAGCGCATGAATAAAGCCGGTAGCGGCCATTGCCCAGAGCATAAAGTTTTGCCAGGTGGGTCGCTCTGCCAGGCCGCCTACGAGCAAGGCCAGCAGCAGAAGCCCGCCATAGCGACTCCATTCCTTCAGCGCCCATTCCGGCCAGACGGCAAGCGCGGACGAGCACAGTCCCAGAAGAAACAGGCCAACCAAAAGCAACAGAACAGGCCGCGGCAAGGCTGTTTGAGGTAACAACACAGCCAGCGGGGCGCAAGCGCAAAGCAGACCCAATTGGTAGATGCGTTGCTGATCATGCCAGCCATACCCAAGGTGCCAGGTCTCTGTGGCGGATAAGCAGAAGGAGGTGAAGATCAACGCAAGCAGTGTGTAGGTTATTGCAGAGGGGCTTTTCATTTGTGGTAAAGCTTTTTTCAAAAATTTAACGCACATTAGGCAATAAGTGAGCCAGGCAAACAGGCTTAGGGCCGATGGTGGCGACGCCATGCGGCACGCCATACAAAAAAGGAAACCCCGCCGGAGAGTGCATGGTTTCGTTTTGGTTAGGCGATGCGTATAACCGCGCGGTTACACGGTGCAGAACAGACGTAGGGCAGGTGAAATTCGCCGATAATCGGTTGGCGCTAGGTGGAACGATCGCCGAACGCGCCAGCAATTCGCCGACCAGCGCCATCGTCCGGGGCACTCATAAAACACGAAACCCCGCCGGAGATGGCAGGGTTTCGTGTTGTCAGATGATGCGTAACCGCGCGGTTTTCACCCGCTCTATAGGGGGCAATCCAGAGGATTAACCTACACTAGGAGGCACTGCACTTGGTTACGAACTTTGCATCAGCATCTGTAGTGCAAGTCCACTTACCAGTAGCCTGGTCGTAAGCGTAAGTTACCTCGCTACCATTCAGGCTCGGATTTGCCTTATCAAAGGTATAAACGAGGGAGTAAGTAGTGGCGCCGGCAGCGGCATTTGCAGGAGTTCCGATATCCCCATAAGTCCCTGCTAATTGCAACTCCAAATCCGCACCGGTAATAGCTTCACCTTGATCAATTTTTTCCTGAACAGCAACTTTTGCACCGGACAAAAGTGCGTGCGCTTCAGAAAACTGGGAGCGACCGATGTAGTTTTGGTATTGCGGAATGGCGATGGCCGCCAAAATACCAATGATCGCAACCACGATCATCAGCTCGATAAGGGTAAAGCCCCTCTGCATCTGCGCTTTCATTTGAATCTCCTTTGAGTGTTAAGGCTGTTGAGCCTGGTGGGGATAAAGCAGTTGGTGTGCCAGTTTGCGTTCGTTCTGAGAGCGGCGAGCGATAATGTGATGCACTGCAACTTAATGCTGCTTTCTGAAGGGGCGAATATGTTTTGTGAGGCGTTTTCCGCCTCGGGGTGTGCATCCTTAGGTGTTTTTTATGACTGGGGCGAAATGCGGGTTGGTTATTTACGGGCGTTATGTGACCAATAGCGTCACTCGGCAAGGGGCTGGTTTGCAGCTCTCGACAACTGCGCTATAAGGCGGACACAGATTGGAGCAAGACAGCCATGAGCGAACACATTTCCCTTTCCGGACTGGCCCGGCAGATGGTGCTGGCCGGGGTGCTGGATGAAAGAACGGCGCAACAGGCGCAGGTGCAGGCACTGCGTAACAAGTCGCCTCTTGTTACTTATCTCGTGCAGAACAAGCTGGCGAAAGGGCGCGTCGTGGCCGAGCTTGCCTCCGAGCAGTTCGGCGTCGCCTTGCTGGATCTGGCTGCGCTGGATAAGGAGTCGATGCCCGGCGATATCGTCAGCGAGAAGCTGGCCCGCCAGCACCGCGTACTGCCGCTCGCGAAGCGTGGCAACAAGCTCTATTTGGCGGTTTCGGACCCGGCTAATCATCAGGCGATTTCCGATATCCAGTTCAGTACGGGGCTGAACACGGAAGCCATCCTCGTGGAGGATGACAAGCTCGGTGACGCTATCGACAAATTCTTCGAGAGCGGTTCAACGGGGCTGGAGGAGTTGGGTGACGTCGATCTGGATGGGGTCGACGTCGAGACCGTTTCGGATGACGCCAAAGGTGACGAAGCGGGCGGGGAGGCCGATGATGCGCCGGTCGTGCGCTTCGTCAACAAGATGCTGCTCGACGCCATTCGCGGCGGTTCGTCCGACCTGCATTTCGAGCCCTATGAAAAGGCGTATCGGGTGCGACTGCGTACCGATGGCATCCTGCATGAGGTGGCGCGTCCGCCGATTCAGCTTGCCCCGCGTATTTCCGCGCGCCTGAAGGTGATGGCCGGCCTGGATATTTCCGAGCGGCGCAAGCCGCAGGATGGCCGGATCAAGATGAAGCTATCCAAGAACAAGGCCATCGATTTTCGCGTCAATACGCTGCCCACGCTGTGGGGCGAGAAGATCGTGATGCGTATTCTCGACCCGTCCAGCGCGCAGATGGGCATCGATGCGCTGGGGTACGAAGCGGATCAGAAGGACCTGTATATGAATGCCCTGCGCCAGCCGCAGGGGATGATCCTGGTGACGGGGCCTACCGGCTCGGGCAAGACGGTTTCGTTGTACACCGGCCTGAATATCCTCAATACCGTGGATGTGAATATTTCCACGGCGGAAGACCCGGTGGAAATCAACCTCGAGGGTATCAACCAGGTCAACGTCAATCCGCGCCAGGGCATGGACTTCGCCCAGGCGCTTCGTGCTTTCCTGCGGCAAGACCCGGATATCATCATGGTCGGTGAGATCCGCGACCTGGAAACCGCCGAGATCGCCATCAAGGCGGCGCAGACCGGGCATATGGTGATGTCGACCCTGCACACCAACAGCGCCGCCGAAACCCTTACCCGTCTGCGCAACATGGGGGTGCCGGCATTCAATATCGCCACCTCGGTGAACCTGATCATTGCTCAGCGTCTGGCGCGCAAACTCTGCAACAGTTGCAAGAAGGAAATCGATGTGCCGCGGGAGGCCTTGCTGCGCGAAGGCTTTCCCGAAGAGAAAATCGGGACCTTCAAGATTTACGGGCCGGTGGGTTGCGATAATTGCAAAGGCGGTTACAAAGGGCGTGTCGGTATTTATGAAGTGGTTAAAAACACGCCCTCTCTGCAGCGGATTATCATGGAAGACGGAAATTCCATCGATATCTCCACCCAGATGCGCAAAGACGGCTACAACGACTTGCGGACCTCGGCATTGCTGAAGGCCATGCAGGGCGTGACCAGCCTCGAAGAAGTCAACCGGGTCACCAAGGATTAAGCATGGCGCAGAAAGCGATCAGAACCAGTGTGTTCACCTGGGAGGGAACCGACCGCAAAGGCAGCAGGGTCAAGGGTGAGCTGAGCGGCGTCAGCCCGGCGCTGGTGAAGGCGCAGCTGCGCAAGCAGGGGATCAATCCGCAGAAGGTGCGCAAGAAGTCCGTCTCGCTGTTCGGCGCGGGCAAGAAGATCAAGCCGATGGATATCGCGCTGTTCACCCGGCAGATGGCGACCATGATGAAGGCCGGCGTGCCGCTGCTGCAGTCCTTCGACATCATCGGCGAAGGGTTCGACAATCCGAACATGCGCAAGCTGGTGGATGACTTGAAGCAGGAGGTGGCGGCAGGTAACAGCTTTGCGGCGGCGTTGCGCAAGAAGCCGCAGTATTTCGATGACCTCTATTGCAACCTGGTGGATTCCGGTGAGCAATCCGGTGCGCTGGAAACCCTGCTCGATCGCGTGGCGACCTACAAGGAGAAGACCGAGGCGCTGAAGGCCAAGATCAAGAAGGCGATGAACTACCCCATTGCGGTGGTGCTGGTGGCAATCATCGTTTCGGCCATTCTGTTGATCAAGGTGGTGCCGCAGTTTCAGGAGGTCTTCGCCAATTTCGGAGCCGAATTGCCGGCGTTCACCCTGATGGTGATTGGCTTGTCGGAAGCGCTGCAGGAATGGTGGTTCATCGTTCTGGCGGGGCTGTTGGCGGCCGCTTTTGCTTTCAAGGAAGCGCACAAGCGCTCCGAGAAATTCCGCAACTGGTTCGACCGTTTGCTGCTGAAGGTGCCGATCGTGGGGGACATTCTCTACAAGTCCTCGGTCGCCCGTTTCGCTCGCACCCTGTCGACCACCTTCGCCGCGGGGGTGCCCCTGGTGGACGCCCTGGATTCGGTAGCGGGTGCGACGGGCAATGTGGTGTTCCGCAATGCGACGATGAAGGTCAAGAATGATGTCTCGACCGGTATGCAACTGAACTTCTCCATGCGCACCACCGGCACCTTCCCGACGATGGCCGTCCAGATGACTGCCATCGGTGAAGAGTCCGGCGCGCTGGATGAAATGCTGGGAAAAGTCGCCACGTTCTATGAGGATGAGGTCGACAATATGGTCGACGGCCTGACCAGCCTGATGGAGCCGATGATCATGGCGGTGCTGGGTGTCCTGGTGGGCGGTCTGATCATTGCAATGTACTTGCCGATTTTCCAACTGGGTGCTGTCGTTTAAGCATGATCCTCATCGATTATCTGGCCAGCCATGCGCTGGCCTTTGTTTTGTCCGCTGCCCTGGTGGGATTGCTGGTTGGCAGCTTTCTCAACGTGGTGATACACCGCCTGCCGATCATGATGCAGCGGGATTGGCGCATGCAGGCGCGCGAATACCTGGAATGCCCGCCCGAGCCGGCTGGGGAGCGCTTCAATCTTTTGCTGCCGGCGTCGCATTGCCCGCACTGCGGCCATCGGATCCGGTCGTGGGAAAATATTCCTCTGGTCAGTTGGTTGGCGTTGCGGGGCAAGTGTTCTTCCTGCAGGGCGTCGATCAGTGGCCGTTATCCGCTGGTGGAACTGGCGTGCGGACTGCTGTCGGCCTACGTCGCGTGGCATTTCGGCTTCTCTTGGCAGGCGGGCGCGATGCTGTTGCTGACCTGGGGATTGCTGGCGATGAGCATGATCGACGTCGATCACCAGTTGCTGCCCGATGCGCTGGTGCTGCCGCTGTTGTGGTTGGGGCTCATCCTCAATGATTTCGGCCTGTTCGTGTCATTGGAAAGTGCGCTATGGGGAGCGGTGGCGGGTTACCTGAGCCTGTGGTCGGTTTACTGGCTGTTCAAGCTGGTGACCGGCAAGGACGGCATGGGCTACGGCGATTTCAAGCTGCTGGCGATGCTGGGAGCGTGGGGCGGGTGGCAGGTGCTGCCTCTTACCATCCTGCTGTCGTCGGTGGTCGGTGCCGTGCTCGGGAGTATCCTGCTGCGGCTGCGGAATGCCGAAGGCAATACGCCAATCCCCTTCGGGCCGTATCTGGCGATCGCCGGTTGGATCGCTTTGCTCTGGGGCGACAGGATCACGCAAAGCTATCTGCAGTTCGCGCGTTTCTAAGGTGTAGTGGGTTTTACCTGCCCTACATCGGGGCGGAGCGCCGTGCAAGCCGTAGGGCGGGTGAAACCCGCGCGGTCATGCACAGGCGTCGGCTCTGCAAAACGCTGCCCTTGTCGGCGGGTTCTTAACTCTTTGCGGTCATGCGCGGTTCGGTCATGGTGTGGTTGCGAATCGTGCTTGGCGGGTTGCGCTCGCCCTACGTCGGGGTGGAGCGTTGTGCAATCCGCGCGGTCAGGCATCGCCCGATTTTGACTTGCGCTTCGTGAGCCGAGTGGTTACTACTGCGCGTCCTGATTTGGCAGCTGGGGCGTGTTTGCCTGATGAAACCCTGGATTCTTGGATTGACCGGCGGCATCGGTAGCGGCAAGACCGCCGTGGCGGATCATTTCGCCAGCCTTGGGGTGCATGTCGTGGATGCCGACCAGGCGGCGCGCTGGGTGGTGGAGCCTGGCCGGCCTGCGCTACTGCAGATCGCCGAGCACTTCGGTGAAGACATTCTTCTGCCGAGCGGCGAGCTGGACCGCGCAGCCCTGCGCGAACGGGTATTTCGAAGTCCGGATGAGCGCAAGTGGCTGGAGCAGCTGTTGCACCCATTGATCCGGGCGGAGATTGCTCGGCATCTTGCGCTGGCAGAATCGCCTTACGCGATCATGGTTTCGCCGCTGCTGGTCGAGTCGGGGCAGTACCGGCAGGTCGATCGTGTGCTGGTGGTGGATGTGCCCGAGGCGCTGCAGGTGCAGCGCACCATCGGCCGGGATCGCACAAGCGAAGAGCAGGTGCGGGCGATTCTCAAGGTCCAGGCCGCTCGCGAGGAGCGCCTGCGGCATGCCGACGATGTGTTGTTGAATGACCGTGATCTGCCCTGGCTGAAATCCGAGGTGGAGCGTTTGCATCATTTTTATCTGACGCTACGAGGGGGCGGTAATGAGTGTGACCATCGTTGAGTGCCCCACCTGTGGGGCGCCGGTGGAGTGGGGCGCGCAGAGCCCGCATCGGCCGTTCTGTTCCGATCGCTGCAAGCTGATCGATCTGGGGGCGTGGGCCTCGGAAGAGCACGCCATTGCGGGCAACGAGCTCGAGGATGAGCTGTTCTCCGGCGATATGCCGCCTCGCCAGCATTAGGCTTGGCGGTGTGGGGCAAACGCCGTTCGGCGGGTTGCAACCCGTACGCCTGTAGGGAGCGAGCCATGCTCGCGAACCCGGCACGCGCAGAACATCGCGGGCATGGCCCGCTCCTGCGATAAAAAATACCCGCGAATCCTCATTGATAATCGTCTTCGCGCTGATGCCTGATCGCAAGAATAGTGACCGTCGTGGCGCTGTCGATCTCGAAGAGTGCCACATAGCCTTCCCGGCCGAACGGTATCAGTAGTTCACGAAAGCGCGGGGTGTCGGGCAGGGGCTTGCGGCAGGAGAAGGGGAAGCTTTCCAGTAGGGCGAGAGCCTGGCGGATGGTGGCGAGTGCACGCTCAGCCAGTTCGAGGTCGCGCTCGAGCAGAAAATCGTAAAGCCTGAGCAGATCTGCCTGCGCTTCTTCCGTGAAGCGTACCTGGTATGTCATCGGTGCTTGTTGGTTCGGGCTTGTTGCAGGCGTTCCTCAAGGGACGCGAGTACGTCGCCTGCTGGTAGATAACGGCCAGTCGATCTGGCGCGCGATGCGGAGGCGAGTCCGCGCTCGATGAACTCTTCCTGATCCTGCCGAGCGGCGATGCTCTGCCTCAGAGCTTGCTCCATGAGCGAGGACAGGGTTTCTCCAGGCTTGAGTACGGCTTCGGCCGCCTGTCGGAGTTCGGGCTGGACGCGAATCGAGGGCAGGGTTGCGGTTTTCATAGGATAACCTGCGTTGCATTTGCGATGCAGTGTGGCTGCTGCTGGTGGACATGGCAACCCTGCGATGCCGTCAGGGTCATGCGTCATCTTTGTCTTCGCGCCCTCCCGTAGGGGCGAGCCATGCTCGCGAATCAGGCCCCGCGAAAGCATCGAGTGCTCCGTTCCGACTTTGTTCCGCTGTGGGGCGAACTCCGTTCGGCGGGTTGCAACTCGCCCTGCGCCTATGCCAGGCGGAACACTATGCAGGCTTGTAGGGCGGGTGAAACCCGCCTATCGCCCCTCATCCTTCCAGGGCGCCTGCAGATAGCGGCTCTGGTTGAAGCTTTCCAGCCAGTCCGGATAGAAGACCACCAGTGCCGTGACCGCGGTGCCGTTGATGAAGGCTTCCGGGAACATCACCAGCCAGATGTAGCCTGCGAAATCCTCGAGCCACGGGGGCATCGGGAAGCGGCCGTCGATCAGCAGTACGCCCAGCGAAGCCAGTACGCATAGCAGTGCGGCCAGTGCGGCCGGGAAGAATCCGGAGAAGAAGATGAAGACGAACAGGTTTCGCGGCTGCGCGCGCTCGACCAGGCGGGCGCAGATGACGGTGACCAATACCGGAATCAGCACCAGCAGAACGCCATTCACGCCCAGTGCCGCCAGATGTTGGTGCCCCGTCAGGGTCAGGCCGAGTTGTGCGCTGAGGGCGGCAATGATGGCCAGCGGCCAGTCCAGCAGCAGGGTTATGGCCGTCAGTCCGATGAAATGGAAGGACAATCCCGAGTCGAAGTCGCGGCGCACCAGCCAGAGCAGGAAGATGGCCAGCATCGCCCCGAACAGCAGGTGCTGGCGCCGCGTATCGCTGAACAACTCGACCCACGGCGCGCGCCACGTCGCCCAGAGCAGGGCGATCGAGTAGATCAGCCAGCCCGCGATGATGCTGGATGGGGCAAGCAGGTGGGCGGAGATCATCCGGGTGGTTCCTTTGCGCTGGTGGCCTTCTTTTTGAGTGAGCTTCTGATAAATGAGTTTCTGCAGCGCCGGGCCTTCACGGCGCAGGATTCGGCTGCTGCGTGTGAATCGCTTCGATGCCGGCAAGGACCTCGGCCGATAGTTTCATCTCTGCGCTGGCGAGATTGGCTTCGAGTTGCTCAAGAGAGGTGGCGCCGATGATGTTGCTGGTGACGAAGGGTTGTGCGGTGACGTAGGCGAGCGCCATCTGGGCCGGGGCGAGGCCGTGCTCGCGGGCGAGGGCGACGTATCGTGAGCAGGCGGCTTGTGCCTGCGGGTTGGTGTAGCGCGAGAAGCGTTGGAAGAGCGTAATGCGGGCATTGGCCGGCCGCGCGCCGTTCTCGTACTTGCCGCTGAGCATGCCGAAGGCCAGGGGCGAGTAGGCGAGCAGCCCGCATTGTTCGCGGATGGCGATTTCCGCCAGCCCTATCTCGAAGCTGCGGTTGAGCAGGTTGTATGGATTCTGGATCGAAACGGCGCGCGGCCAACCGCGGCTTTCGGCCAGTTGCAGGTATTTCATGGTGCCCCAGGGCGTCTCGTTGGACAGCCCTATGTGGCGTATCCGGCCGGCCCTCACTTCGTCATCGAGGGCTTGCAGGGTTTCTTCGAGGGGTGTGAAGTCGCTCTCCCGATGGCAGTAGCCCAGTTGACCGAAGAAGTTGGTGCTGCGCTCGGGCCAGTGCAGTTGGTAAAGATCGATCCAGTCGGTCTGCAGGCGCTGGAGGCTGGCATCGACGGCGGTACGAATGTGCTGTCGGTTGAATCTGAGATGCCCGTCGCGGATATGGCCGATGCCATTGCCGGGGCCGGCGATCTTGGTCGCCAGGACCCAGTCGGCGCGATCGCCACGCGCCTTGAAATAATTGCCTATGTAACGCTCGGTGGTCGCGTAGGTTTCCGGCCGTGGCGGTACCGGATACATCTCCGCGGTATCGATGAAGTTGATCCCGGCGGCCTTGGCCCTGTCGATCTGGGCGAAGGCTTCGGCTTCGCTGTTCTGTTCGCCCCAGGTCATGGTGCCCAGGCCGATCGCGCTCACCTCGAGGTCGCTACGACCCAGTCGACGAAATTCCATGGAGATTCCTCGCGCAATGAAAAGACCGCTAGGGAAGCTTAACGAAGTTGCCTCCGGTCGTGTCATCAGAGTGACTGCCTGCGTTGAAGTGCCATTTGGTGGCGATCGGTGCGCAGGGCGGTTCGATTGGGGCTGGTGTCTTGCGTCGATGTATCGGATGTCCCCGATGAGTGCCGGAGAGGTTCCAGCGCGGCCGCGTATGAAACGTCAATAGACCCTAAAAGTCGTTGCTATTTTTCTGGCAATCAGGATAATTCCGCAGCCTGTCGCCGGGGATGCCTAGCCTGTCGACGCAAGCCAAAGGTAGGGGATGCCTAGCCTACCGAACCACTGCCGTGGCGGACGCGCTGACCCGAGCCCCCGATAGCGTCTGTTTCCGGCTGCCCTGGCCTTGCCAGGGCGAGCACCATTCAGTAAGATTCGCCGTCTTATTTTCAGGGCGGCCCCTGAGGCTATAACGAATGAAGACATTTACTGCTAAACCGGAAACCGTCAAGCGCGACTGGTTCGTCGTCGACGCTGCCGGCCAGACCCTGGGTCGTCTGGCAACCGAAATCGCTAGCCGCCTGCGTGGCAAGCACAAGCCGGAATACACCCCTCACGTCGATACCGGCGATTACATCGTCGTGATCAATGCCGAGCAAGTGCGTGTTACCGGTGCCAAGACCACCGACAAGATGTACTACTCCCACTCCGGTTTCCCGGGTGGCATCAAGTCGATCAACTTCGAGAAGCTGATCGCCAAGGCGCCCGAGCGTGTGATCGAGACCGCGGTCAAAGGCATGCTGCCGAAGAACCCGCTGGGTCGCGACATGTATCGTAAGCTGAAGGTCTACAAGGGTGCCAGCCACCCGCACACCGCTCAGCAGCCCCAAGAACTGAAGATTTAACGGAATAGTTCATTATGTCGGCGACTCAAAATTACGGCACTGGCCGTCGCAAGACCGCAACCGCGCGCGTTTTCCTGCGCCCGGGCACTGGCAAGATTTCCATCAACAACCGTGAGCTGGACAACTTCTTCGGTCGCGAAACCGCCCGCATGGTGGTTCGTCAGCCGCTGGAGCTGACCGAGACCGTCGAGAAGTTCGACATCTACGTTACCGTTCTGGGTGGTGGTGTCAGTGGTCAGGCCGGTGCTATCCGCCACGGTATCACTCGCGCTCTGATCGACTATGACGAGACCCTGCGCAGCCCGCTGCGCAAGGCCGGCTTCGTGACTCGCGATGCTCGCGAAGTGGAGCGCAAGAAGGTCGGTCTGCGCAAGGCGCGCAAGCGTCCGCAGTACTCCAAGCGCTGATCCGCGCTTTACAAGAAGACGCCCAGCTTCGTTCGGAGCTGGGCGTTTTTTTATGGCCCGAATTTCTGGTGCGACAGCGTGTCGCGTGCCGAAGGTCCCGGTTCTACGGGGCTGTAGGCGTTTTGTGACAGGCTATTACCTTGTCAGAAGAGGGTCTTTTCTTTACCATTTGGCGAATTTTTCGCGGCCCAATTTTACGTAGTACATGCCTGCCCTAGAGCAGGTCATAAGAAGCTGATGGGAGACGACTTGAATGAGCAATGACGGCGTGAATGCTGGCCGGCGTCGCTTCCTTGTAGCCGCCACTTCGGTGGTGGGTGCTGCAGGAGCGGTGGGTGCCGCGGTCCCGTTCGTGGGATCGTGGTTCCCGAGTGCCAAGGCCAAGGCTGCCGGTGCACCGGTGAGGGTAAATATCAGCAAGATCGAGCCGGGACAGCAGATGGTCGCCGAATGGCGCGGTCAGCCGGTGTTTATCGTGCGTCGTACCGAGGAGATTCTCGCGAATCTGGAGAAGGTCGCTGCGCAGGTGGCTGATCCGGAGTCCAAATCCTCGGACCAGCCGGCGTATGTCGACCCGAAGAACCGGTCGATCAAGCCCGAGCTCCTCGTGCTCGTCGGTCTCTGTACTCACCTGGGTTGCGCCCCGTCCTTCCGTCCCGAAGTGGCTGCGGCCGATCTCGGCGCCGATTGGATGGGTGGCTATTTCTGCCCATGCCACGGTTCCAAATACGATATGGCTGGTCGCGTCTTCAAGGCGCAGCCCGCTCCCTTGAACCTGCCGGTGCCCCCGCACTCGTACGAGACCGATAATGTCATCATCATCGGTGTGGACCAGGAGAACGCCTGATGAGCAAGTTCATGGAATGGGTCGACGCCCGCTTCCCCGCTACCAAGATGTGGGAAGACCATCTTTCCAAGTATTACGCCCCTAAGAACTTCAACGTTCTCTATTTCTTCGGCTCGCTGGCGCTGCTGGTGCTGGTCAACCAGATCCTCACCGGTATCTGGCTGACCATGAGCTTCGAGCCCTCCGCCGAAGGGGCCTTCGCGTCCGTCGAATACATCATGCGCGACGTGGAGTACGGCTGGATCATCCGCTATCTGCACTCCACCGGTGCTTCGGCGTTCTTCGTCGTGGTCTATCTGCACATGTTCCGCGGTCTGCTCTACGGCTCCTATCAGAAGCCTCGCGAGCTGGTGTGGATCTTCGGCATGATGATCTATCTGGCGCTGATGGCCGAAGCCTTCATGGGCTACCTGCTGCCGTGGGGCCAGATGTCCTATTGGGGTGCGCAGGTGATCATTTCGCTGTTCGGCGCCATTCCGGTCATCGGTGACGACCTGACCCAGTGGATTCGTGGCGACTACCTGATTTCCGGCATCACCCTCAACCGCTTCTTCGCGCTGCATGTCATCGCCCTGCCGATCGTCATTCTCGGTCTGGTGGTGCTGCACATCCTGGCCCTGCACGAAGTCGGTTCGAACAACCCGCTGGGCGTCGACATCAAGAAGACCAAGGACGAGGCCGGTGTGCCGCTCGACGGCATCCCGTTCCACCCGTACTACACCGTCAAAGACATCGTCGGCGTGGTGGTGTTCCTGTTCGTGTTCTGCGCGATCGTATTCTTCTTCCCCGAGATGGGCGGTTACTTCCTCGAGAAGCCGAACTTCGAAGTGGCGAACGCCTTCAAGACGCCGGAACACATTGCGCCGGTGTGGTACTTCACCCCCTTCTACGCAATCCTGCGTGCGGTGCCGGATAAGTTGCTCGGCGTGATCGCCATGGGCGCGGCCATCGCGGTGCTGTTCGTTCTGCCCTGGCTCGACCGTAGTCCGGTCAAGTCCATGAAGTACAAGGGCTGGATGAGCAAGATCGCGCTGCTGGCGTTCTGCATCTCCTTCATCATTCTCGGCGTGCTGGGCGTACTTTCTCCGACGCCCGAGCGCACTCTGGTATCGCGGATCTGTACTGCTATCTACTTCGGATACTTCATCCTGATGCCGTTCTACACCAAGCTCGAGAAGACCAAAGTGGTTCCGCAAAGGGTGGATGGCTGATGAAAAAGCAATTTGCTGCATTGATTCTTGCAATTGTGCCGGTCTTCTCCTTCGCGGCCGGCCCCGCGGTTCATCTGGACAAGGTCGACATCGACCTGACCGACAAGGTAGCCATGCAGGACGGTCTGAAGACCTTCGCCAACTACTGCATGGGTTGTCACAGCGCCCAGTATCAGCGTTACGAAAGGGTGGCTACCGACCTCGGCATTTCGGAAGAAGTCATGATGGACAACATCGTCTTCACCGATGCCAAGTACGGCGATCACATGAAGAGCGGCATGAAGCCCGAGGACGCCAAGACCTGGTTCGGCGCAGCGCCGCCGGATCTGACCCTGGTCGCGCGCGTGCGTGGCAACGATTGGCTGTATTCGTACATGCGCAGCTTCTATGAGGACCCGGCGCGTCCCTATGGCGTCAACAACACGGTATTCCCGAACGTGGGCATGCCGCACGTGCTGGCTCCGCTGCAGGGTCGTCGGGTCGTCGGTTGCAAGCAGGTGCAGGTGGTCGAGAATGGCCGCAAGCAGTTCGATCCGCTGACCGGCACGCCGATTACCCAGGAAGCCTGTGACCAGATGGTCATCGAGCCCGGCACCGGTGAGCTGAGCGAAGCCGAGTACGACGAGAAGATCAAGAATCTGGTGACCTTCCTGGCTTATTCGGCCAACCCGGTCAAGCTGGAAAGCCAGCGCATCGGCACCTACGTGTTGCTGTTCCTGGCGGTATTCTTCGTGTTCGCCTACCTGCTCAAGCGCGAGTATTGGAAAGACGTTCACTAAGCGCTTCGTCATTCAAGCTGTACCTTGCGCGCGCCCCATGGGCGCGCGTGTTTTTTCTGCCTCCGGATAAAGAGTGAGGAAGGACCTATGGCTGCAACCAACCGGTTGGCCTGCTATTCCGATCCCGCCGATCACTATTCCCACCGTGTCCGTCTCGTGCTCGCGGAGAAGGGCGTCAGTGTCGAGGTCATCGATGTCGAGGCCGGGCAGTGCCCGGTCAAGCTGGCTGAGGTTAATCCATATGCCAGCGTGCCAACGCTGGTGGACCGCGACCTTGCGTTGTACGAGCCGAGCGTGATTCTGGAGTATCTGGAAGAGCGCTACCCGCATCCCCCGCTGTTGCCGGTCTACCCGGTGGCGCGTGCCAATACGCGGCTGCTGGTGCACCGCATCCAGCGTGACTGGTGTTCGCTGGCCGATCGCATGCTCGATCAGCGCACCGCCGAACCGCACCGCGCGCAGGCGCGCAAGGAGCTGCGGGAAAGCCTGACCGGTGTGTCGCCGATATTTGCGGAGAAGCCCTATTTCATGAGCGATGAGATAAGTCTCGTCGACTGCTGCCTGTTGCCTATCCTCTGGCGTTTGCCCAGACTCGGTATCGAGTTGCCGCGAGCGGCCAAGCCGTTGCTCGATTACATGGAGCGCAACTTCGCCCGCGAGGCCTTCCAGGCCAGTCTTTCCGCCGTCGAGCGCAACATGCGCTAAGTCGAGGACGTCATCATGAATTCAAGCCGCCCTTATCTGGTAAGAGCGCTCTACGAGTGGATCGTCGATAACGATTGCACGCCGCACCTGCTGGTCAATGCCGAGTATCCGGGGGTTCAGGTGCCGGCCGGATTCGCCAGCGACGGCCAGATCGTGCTTAACGTGGCACCCAGCGCCGTGCGCCATCTGCACATGGATAACGAGGCGATCAGCTTCGAGGGGCGTTTCGGCGGCATCGCCCATTCGCTCAACGTGCCTTCGGCCGCGGTCATGGCGATCTATGCCAGGGAAAACGGCCAGGGCATGGTCTTCGAGATCGAGCCGACCCCGCCGGATGACGATGCGCCGACCGATGGCGGCGAGGATGGCGCTCCGCGCCCGGGCGGTCGCCCGAGCCTGAAGGTCGTCAAGTAGCGGTTAGCTACAGGCTACAGGCTACAAGCTACGGCGGCGGCTAGCCGTCACGACGACGGGCGCCAATGGCGCCCGTTCTTGCTTGCGGCTTGCAGCTTGCCGCTGCCGTCAGTCGATATATTCGAACAGCTTGACGATCCGCTGCACGCCGGAAACGCCCTGCACCAGGCTGGTGGCGCGGTTGCCTTCCTGGCGGGTCACCAGGCCGAGAAGATAGACGATGCCGTTCTCGGTGATGACCTTGATGCGCGAGCCGGGCACGCTGGCGTCCGTCAGCATCTGGGTCTTGATCTTGGTGGTGAGCCAGGAGTCATTGCTGCGCGCCAGGGCGGAAGAGGGTTGCAGGATTTGCAGTTCATTGTGCACGCGCTTGACCCGCTGCACCGAGCTCGCGGCCTGTTCGGCCAGTTCCTTGAGTTCCGCGCGGGGCGTCTGCCCGGCGAGCAGCACGACGCCGTTGTAGCTGGCCACGACAACGTGCGAGGCCTTGTCGAGGTCGGGGTGGGCCTTGGCGATGTTCACCGAGGCCTTGGTCTCGATCAGCGAGTCGTCGATCTTGCTGCCGATGGTGCGGGTGCCGCGGTCGTCGGCGATCGGCGCGTCGCGGGTTGCGGTCAGCACGGAGCTGCAGCCGCTGGCGGCCAGGCAGAGCCCGAGGGCGATCGTGGACAGGCGGAACGCTTTCATTCCTCGCTCCCGAACAGTTGGTTGTCGATCAGGTCGCACAGGCAGTGTATGGCCAGCAGGTGGACTTCCTGGATGCGGGCCGTGACTTTGGCCGGCACGCGGATCTCGATGTCTTCGGGAAGCAGCAGCGAGGCCATGCCGCCACCGTCGCGCCCGGTCAGGGCTACGACCAGCATCTCCCGGTCATGTGCAGCCTGGATGGCCTGGATGACGTTGGCGGAGTTGCCGCTGGTCGAGATGGCCAGCAGCACGTCGCCAGGCTGGCCCAGCGCACGGATCTGCTTGGAGAAGACTTCGTTGTAGCTGTAGTCGTTGGCGATCGAGGTGAGGGTCGAGCTGTCGGTGGTCAGGGCGATTGCCGGCAGGCTGGGACGCTCGCGTTCGAAGCGGTTGAGCAGCTCGGACGAGAAATGCTGGGCATCGCCGGCCGAGCCGCCGTTGCCGCAGGTGAGAATCTTGCCTTCGCTCAGCAGGGCGTTGACCATCGCCTGTCCGGCTTGCTCGATGCTCGGGGCCAGGACTTCCATGGCCTGCTGCTTGGTCTCGATGCTGGCCTGGAAAAGCTGGCGGATACGGGTTTGCATGTCCATCGGTGATTGACCTTCAAGGTGGCGGGCGTGCGTCTCGCTAGGGCTGGGCATCGTGCCGCGATTGCCGGGGTGGGATCGCTCAGCTATCGAAGGCGTTGCGGATCCAGTTCAGGTTCTGGGGCTGTCCGGTCGCGGCGATGGCGACGACATCGAAGCGGCAGGGACTGCTGGCCCAGCGGCTTTCCTTCTGCAGGAACAGCTGGGCAGCCCTGATCAGCTTCTGCCGCTTGCGCGCGTCGACGCTTTCCAGTGCGCCACCCCAGGCGGCGTGGCGCCTGTAGCGGACCTCGACGAATACTACTGTATCGCCGTCGAGCATGACCAGATCAAGCTCGCCGCTGCGGCAGGACCAGTTGCGCTCGAGCAGCCGCAGACCCTGTCGCACGAGATGGTCCAGGGCCTGCGCTTCGGCAGAGCGTCCGCTGCTCTGGCTATCGCTCATGGGATCGGGGTGTCCGACAGTCGCTCGACCTCGCCACCTCGGAATTCGGCCCATGGCAGCTGGCGTTCGATGCGTTGCTGGGGATTCAGGCTGAGGATCCCGGAGAGGCCCTCCAGCTGCGTGCCCGGCAATGCCAGCAACTGGTTCAGGCGCGGGGCCAACAGGTAGGCATCGGCGCCCATGGCATACAGCCGACCCAGGCTGCCGCCAGCCTGCGGCCACTTGCGCTCGACCTCCTGGCGCAGCGGTAACTGGCTGTCGAGCAGCCACGGGGTTTCGGCGAAGCGGATGCCTTCGAGATCCAGGTACTGCGTCCGGTCGTGGTTGGCCGCATGCAGGTGCGAGGTCGCATACACCGGCAGGTCGCCGGCATACTGGAAGATCAGCGTGGGCCTGACCTGCTGTGCCTGTTGCGGCGTGGCGGCGAGGAATATGAAGTCCACATCCTGGCGGCGCGAGGGTTGCGAGGCGGTGGCGGTGTCGATGGTGCTGCTCAGCTGTTGTGCTCGGCTTTCGCTGTTGCGCAGTTGCAGCAGGTCGGCGATCTGGTTGGCCAGCTCGACCGGCTCGGCCAGCGGTTCGGCGGCGACGAGGGTGCCGCCGGTCTCCTGCCAGCTCTGGCGGAACGCCTCGAGAATCCTCGCGCCCCAGTCACCGCGTGGGGCCAGTGCGATGGCCCGGCGATGACCGTCGGCCCAGGCGCGGCGGGCCACTTCGCGGGCTTCGTCCTCGGCGGCGAGGCCGAACTGGAAGAGTTGCGGGGGCGTCTGCTGGCCGGCATCGCTGTAATTCAGCGCCAGGGTGGTGATCGGCAACTGCTCGCGTTCGCCGAGCTGGCGCACGAGATCCTTTTCCAGCGGGCCGACGATCAGTTGCACGCCGGCGGCCTCGGCCTGGCGGTAGAAATCGTCGATGGAGCTCAGGCGGGCGCTGTCATAGAGTTCGATCCGCAGCTCCTGGCCGGCGCTCTGCCGGGTTTGCAGGTGGGCGGCGAGGAAGCCGTCGCGCAGCGCGCGGGCGACGTTGGCCAGCGGGCCTTCCATTGGCAGCAGCAGGGCGATGTGCGTCAGCGGCTGGTCGGCGAGCTCGCGAAGCTTCAGCAGTGGCTCGGGGAGTTGTTGCGCGGCGGGATGCTGCGGGTTCTGCGCGATCCAGTCGTCGATGGCGCGCTGCTGCTGGGCAACGGTGCCGGCCTGCTTGAGCGAGGCGGCGAGCGCCTGCCAGCCGGCCAGATCCGGTTCGGTGGCGCCGTGCAACTGTTCCGCCGGGAGGGCGGAGATGAGCTTCCAGATGGCTTCGTGATTATCCCTGGCCTGCTGGCCGCTCAGCAGCGGTGCGGTGAATACCCGTTCGCGCGCGGCGGCGAGCGGCTGGTTGGTGGCCTCGAATACCTGCGCCCGGATCAGTTGGGTGCGAATCTGCTGCTCCACCGGAAGCTCGCCGAGGCGCTCGAATGCGGGATGCTGCAGGGCCTGTTCGGCCTTGCGCGGTTGCTCGGCGGCGAGTGCGAGTTCGGCCTGTAGGGTGAGGGCAAAAATCTGTTGTGCCGGCTTCAGGGCGTCGAGCTGAATCTGTTCGAGAATGCTGCGGGCCTGTGCCGGATTGCTCTGCCGCATGCTCTGGTCGGCTGCGGCCAGGCGCAGTTGCGCCGCCTGTTCCGGGTCGCTGCTATCGGCCTGCTGCAGCAGTTGCTGCGTGGTCGCCTGCGGGGTGCGTGGCAGTTCGCCCAGCGTAGAGGAGGGCGAGCTGGCGCAAGCCGAGAGCATGGCGGCTAGGCAGATGAGGAGAAGCGGGCGTAGGCGGGCCATCATGTAATCGTTCCTGAAAGCACTGGCGAGTGTGCACGGATTGTACCCAAGCCCCGGGGGCGCCGCGATGTTGCGGCGGCGAATCGGGCTACAATGCGCATTTCCGTGAGTGAGGTAAGCCCTGTGACTGCCAGTGGTGTTGCGAATTCCGGCGCGGGTACGCTTTATGTGGTCGCCACACCCATCGGCAATCTGGAGGACATCAGTGCCCGCGCCCTGCGGGTATTGCGGGAGGTGGCGCTGATCGCGGCGGAGGATACCCGTCATTCCTCCCGGCTGCTGGCGCACTTCGGTATCCAGACGCCCTTGGCCGCCTGTCATGAGCACAATGAGCGCGACGAGGGAGGACGCTTCCTCGGGCGCTTGCAGGCCGGTGACGATGTCGCGCTGATCTCCGATGCCGGTACACCGCTGATTTCCGACCCCGGCTACCATTTGGTTCGCCAGGCGCGGGCGGCAGGTATCCGGGTGGTGCCGGTGCCAGGTGCTTGCGCCTTGATCGCGGCGCTGTCGGCGGCGGGACTGCCGTCGGATCGTTTCATCTTCGAGGGTTTCCTGCCGGCCAGGGCCGCCGGGCGTCGTGCGCGTCTCGAACAACTGAAGGTCGAGCCGCGCACCCTCATATTCTACGAGGCGCCGCACCGCATCCTGGAATGTCTGGGCGATCTCGAGGCGGTGTTCGGTGGCGATCGCGCGGCGGTGCTGGGGCGCGAACTGACCAAGACCTTCGAAACCTTGCAAGGGCTGCCGCTGACCGAGCTGCGTGCCTGGGTCGAGGCCGACGCCAATCAGCAGCGCGGCGAGTGCGTGCTGCTGGTCGGTGGTTGGCAGGCCCCGCAGGGTGAAGAGGCGGTGAGCGCCGAGGCGCTGCGGGTGCTCGATCTGCTGCTGGCGGAGATGCCGCTCAAGCGCGCGGCCGCACTGGCTGCCGAGATTACCGGGGTGCGCAAGAACCTGCTGTACCAGGCGGCGTTGGAGAGGCGGGGATAAAGCAGCTTGAAGCCATAAGCTTGAAGCTGGAAGAAAAAAGCTTGGCCGGTGTGAGCCGCTGGCTCGCACGCTGACTTCCAGCTTCCAGCTTCCAGCTTCCAGCTTCCAGCTTCCTGCTTCCAGCGCGTAGGTTGGGTTGAGCTGCGAAGCAGCGAAGCCCAACGTCATTTCGAAGCCAGGATGGAGTCGTTGTCTGTCTGCTTGCTCGTTGGGCTACATCGGGCCCTTTGCCATGGCCGCAGTGGCGCCGGCCGGGGACCGGCTTTTTCTTGCCGCTTGTGGCTTGTCGCTTGCAGCTTTGTTACCCTTTGCCGCCGGAGAGTCGATCGGACAGTCGCTGTCTCTTTTTGTTTCGGCAAGAAGGGAGGGAGGAAAGTCCGGGCTCCATAGGGCAAAGTGCCAGGTAACGCCTGGGAGGCGTGAGCCTACGGAAAGTGCCACAGAAAATAACCGCCTAAGCGCTTCGGCGCCGGTAAGGGTGAAAAGGTGCGGTAAGAGCGCACCGCACGGCTGGTAACAGTCCGTGGCTAGGCAAACCCCACTTGGAGCAAGACCAAATAGGGATCCATTGGCGTGGCCCGCGCTGGATCCGGGTAGGTTGCTAGAGGCAGTCAGTGATGGCTGTCGTAGAGGAATGGCTGTCCTCGACAGAACCCGGCTTACAGATCGACTCTCCGACTTTTTCTTCCCTTCCGTTTCGCCCGTTTTTAATTCCGAAAGATTCTTATGCTTAACAAACTACATTAGCTTTGTTAGGTAACTATTTGTATCTCCTCTGTATCGCCTTCCGTTCTTCACCTTCTTTAGCCATCTCTTCCTCCCAGGCTCTCTAAATTGGCGCTCCGTAAGGCTTTTCCCGACGGGCTCGCCTTGACGGTGAGGCGGGTGCGTTTCTATAGTGCGCAAGTGGTGAGAAGTGGCATGAAGTGGGTAAATATGGGCATGGATAGCTAATTTCAGGGGAAGCGCAGCCGTGTTTCGCGGAGCCAACGCCATCAGTCTCGACGCCAAAGGCCGGCTAGCCATGCCCAGCCGGTATCGCGACGAGCTGAATTCGCGTGGTGGTGGCCAGTTGATCATCACGATCGATGCCGTGGATCGTTGCTTGTGCATCTATCCCTTGCCCGAGTGGGAATTGATCGAGGCGAAGCTGCGCGACTTGCCTTCGCTACGTGAGGAGGCCCGCCGCCTGCAGCGCCTGCTGATCGGCAATGCAGTGGATCTGGAGATGGATGGCAGCGGCCGTGTGCTGGTGCCGCCACGCCTGCGCGAGCACGCCCGGCTCGACAAGCGCGCGATGCTGGTGGGGCAGCTCAACAAGTTTCAACTGTGGAACGAGGACGACTGGAACGCGATATCCGACGCGGACCTGGCGGCCATCAAGCAACCCGGCGGTCTGCCGGAAGAACTACGTGACCTTATCCTGTGAACCAGATCAGCAGCCTGCGACATATCACCGTGTTGCTCGACGAAGCCGTCGCGGCGCTGGCCGTACGCCCGGACGGCCGCTATCTGGATGGCACCTTCGGGCGCGGTGGGCACAGCCGGTTGCTGCTGCAGCGGCTCGGGCCTGATGGCCATTTGCTGGGGTTCGACAAGGACCCGTTAGCCATCGCTACGGGGCAAGCACTGGCGGCCGAGGACGGCCGCTTTGTCGTTGTGCAGAGAAGCTTTGCCGAGCTCGGCGAGGAAGTGGCGCAACGTGGCTGGACCGGTACGTTGAGCGGCGTTCTGCTCGATCTGGGGGTTTCCTCGCCGCAGTTGGATGACCCGGAGCGCGGCTTCAGCTTCCTCAACGACGGCCCGCTGGACATGCGCATGGACCCCAGCCGGGGCGTCAGTGCCGCCGACTGGATCGCCCAGGCCGATGAGGACGAGATCGCCCGGGTATTCAAGGAGTACGGCGAGGAGCGCTTCGCCAAGCGCATGGCGCGCGCCGTGGTGCAGCGCCGTGCGGAACGACCCTTCGAGCGCACCGCGGACCTGGCCAAGGTGCTGACCGACGCCAACCCGGCCTGGGAAAAGGGCAAGAACCCCGCAACCCGTGCATTCCAGGGGCTGCGCATCCATGTCAACAACGAACTGGGCGACCTGGAAAAGGGCCTCGACGCGGCGCTGGAGGCGCTCGAAGTCGGTGGACGTCTGGTGGTCATCAGCTTCCATTCGCTGGAAGACCGTATCGTCAAGCAATTCATGCGTCGGCACGCCAAGGGCGAAGCGGACAAGTTGCCGCGCGACCTGCCGATCATTCCCAAGGCTTTCGAGCCCCGTCTGAAGTTGCTCGGCAAGCCGCAATACGCGTCCGAGGCCGAGGTGAAAGCCAATCCACGGTCACGCAGCGCGGTCATGCGCGTGGCGGAGAAGCTGCGGTGAGCCGCGTGCTGCGTTCCATGCCCCGCGGCAGCCTGCTGATGCTCGTGCTGTTCATCAGCGTCCTGCTGTCGGCGATCGCCGTGGCCTACAGCGCACACTGGAACCGCCAGTTGCTCAACGAGCTCTATGGCGAGCTGAGCGTGCGCGACAAGGCCCAGGCCGAATGGGGACGGCTGATTCTCGAGCAGAGCACCTGGACGGCCCACAGTCGCATCGAGACCCTAGCGGCCGAGCAACTGCGCATGCATATCCCGGCGGCCGCCGACGTCCGGTTGGTGAAGCCATGAGGCTCCAGGGCGCGCTCTATCCCTGGCGTTTTCGCATCGTGCTGGCGCTGCTGGCATTGCTCGTGGCTGCGATCGTCTGGCGCATCGTCGATCTGCAGGTCATGGACCAGGGGTTCCTCAAGGGGCAGGGCGATGCACGCAGCGTTCGCCATATTCCGATTCCTGCGCACCGCGGTCTGATCACCGATCGCAACGGCGAGCCGCTCGCCGTGAGCACCCCGGTCACCACGCTGTGGGGCAATCCCAGGGAGCTGCAGGCCGCACGGGGCCGCTGGCCGGAACTGGCCAGGGCGCTGGGCCAGGATGCGGGCACCCTGTCCGAGCGCCTTCAGCAGCAGGCGTCGCGCGAATTCCTCTATCTGGTGCGCGGGCTGACCCCGGAGCAAGGGCAGAGCGTACTCGACCTGAAGATTCCCGGTGTCTACGCCCAGGAAGAGTTCCGCCGCTTCTATCCGGCGGGTGAAGTCGCCGCCCACGTGGTGGGCTTCACCGACATCGATGATCGCGGTCGTGAGGGCATGGAACTGGCCTATGACGAGTGGCTCGCCGGCATTCCCGGCAAGCGCCAGGTCCTCAAGGATCGCCGTGGCCGCCTGATCAAGGATGTACAGGTGGTGCAGAACGCCAAGGCAGGCAAGGCCATGGCGCTGTCGATCGACCTGCGCCTGCAGTACCTCGCGCACAGCGAGTTGCGCAACGTGGTGCAGGAATATGGCGCCAAGGCGGCGAGCCTGGTGATGATCGATGTCAAGACCGGCGAGATCCTGGCCATGGCCAACCAGCCGACCTACAACCCCAACAATCGCCGCAACCTGCAGCCGGCCGCCATGCGTAACCGCGCCATGATCGACGTGTTCGAACCGGGCTCGACGGTCAAGCCGTTCAGCATCGCCGCGGCGCTGGGCACCGGCAAGTACCAGCCCGATTCGGTGGTCAATACCCTGCCGGGCTGGATGCGTATCGGCCGCTATACCATCCGCGACGTCTCGCGCGGCGGCATGCTGTCGCTGACCGGCATCCTGATGAAATCGAGTAACGTCGGCATCAGCAAGATCGCCCTGGATATCGGCGCCGAACCGGTCTACGCGGTGATGCAGCAGGCCGGCTTCGGCCAGGATACCGGGCTCGGCTTCCCCGGCGAGCGGGTCGGCAACCTGCCCAATCATCGCAAGTGGCGCGATGCCGAAACCGCGTCGCTGGCCTACGGCTACGGCCTCTCGGTGACGGCGGTGCAACTGGCGCATGCCTATGCGGTGCTGGGCAACGGGGGCGTCAACGTACCGCTGTCGCTGCTGCGGCTGGATCGGACCCAGGACGGTGTGCAGGTCATCGACAAGCAGATTTCCGGCACCGTGCTGCAGATGCTGCGGGCCGTCGTCGAAGAAGACGGCGGCGGCGGTGCCCGCGCCAAGGTGCCGGGCTATCACGTCGGCGGCAAGAGCGGCACGGCGAAGAAGATTTCCGGTACCGGTGGCTATACCAAGGATGCCTACCGCTCCTTCTTCGCCGGTGTCGCGCCGCTGTCCAACCCGCGGATCGCCGCCGTGGTGGTGGTGGACGAACCCAGCAAGGGCCAGTACTACGGCGGCCTCGTGGCCGCGCCGGTATTCGGCAAGGTCATGGCGCGCGCGCTGCGGCTGATGAATGTCGCCCCGGACAACCTGCCGCCGCCGGTGGAGCTGCAGACGGCCGAAGCGGCGAAGGGCAAGGGAGGGCGCAGCTGATGCCGATGCCATTGAACCATCTGTTGCCGCAGGCCGGCAGCGACGTACTGATTCGCGAACTGACCCTCGACAGCCGCAAGGTGCGTGGCGGCGATCTGTTCCTTGCCGTGCCGGGCCTGCAGCTTGACGGCCGCGACCATATCGACGATGCCATCGCCCGGGGCGCCGCGGCGGTGATCTACGAGGCCGAAGGCGCTGGCCAGCTGCATTCGGACAAGGCGGTGATGCTGCCGGTGCGCCAGCTGTCCGGGCAGCTCTCGGCCATTGCCGGGCGCTTCTATGGTGAGCCCAGCCGCAGCCTGCGCCTGGTCGGCGTCACCGGCACCAACGGCAAGACCAGCGTCAGCCAGCTCATCGCCCAGGCGCTGGATCGCCTCGGCGAGCCCTGCGGGATCATCGGCACCCTGGGGACCGGCTTCCATGGGCAACTGGAGCTGGGCCGGCATACCACGCCGGACGCGATCGGCGTGCAGGCGACCCTGGCCAGCCTGAAGCAGCAGGGCGCGCGCGCGGTGGCGATGGAGGTTTCCTCCCACGGCCTGGAGCAGGGCCGCGTCGCGGCGCTGGAATTCGACGTGGCGGTGTTCACCAACCTGTCCCGCGATCATCTGGACTACCACGGCACCATGGAAGCCTACGGCGCGGCCAAGGCGCGCCTGTTCGACGTGCCGGGGCTGAGTTGCCGGGTGATCAACCTCGACGACGGCTTCGGCCGTGCGCTCGCCGGCGAAGCGGCCGAGTCCCGCTTGATCGGCTACAGCCTGGAAGATCCGTCCGCTTATCTCTACTGCGCCGAGGCCCGGCTGGACGACGATGGCATCCATGCCCGATTGATCACGCCGCAGGGCGAGCGCTCGCTGCGCAGCCCGCTGCTGGGGCGCTTCAACGTCAGCAATGTGCTGGCGGCGATTGGCGCGCTGCTCGGCATGGACTACCCGCTGGATGAAATCCTGGCGGTTCTGCCCGAACTCGAAGGGCCGGCCGGGCGCATGCAGCGCCTCGGCGGCGGCGAACGGCCGCTGGTGGTGGTCGATTACGCGCATACCCCCGATGCGCTGGAGAAGGTGCTCACCGCCTTGCGCCCGCATGCGCGGGGCAGGCTGCTCTGCCTGTTCGGCTGTGGTGGCGATCGTGATCGTGGCAAGCGCCCGCTCATGGCCGAAGTGGCCGAGCGGCTGGCCGACGTGGTGTTGGTCACCGACGACAACCCACGCTACGAGGCGCCCGAGCAGATACTCGCGGACATCCGCACGGGGTTCGTCAATCCCGGCTGCGTCACCTTCCAGCACGGTCGCAGCCAGGCGATCACGTCGATCATCGCTGCCAGCCGGGCGGAGGATGTGGTGCTGCTGGCAGGCAAGGGCCACGAGGACTATCAGGAAATTCGTGGCGAACGGCAACCGTTCTCCGATCTGGAAGAGGCCTGCACGGCCCTGGCTACCTGGGAGGCGCCCAATGCTTGAAACCATGAGCCTGAGTCGCCTGCAGGAGCCGTTGTCCGGCCGCCTGGTCGGTGCCGACGCCGGCTTCGCCGCGGTGAGTACCGACAGCCGCACGATCCAGCCGGGCCAGCTGTTCATCGCCCTGAGCGGTCCGCGCTTCGACGGGCATGCCTATCTGGCGGACGTCGCCGCGCGAGGCGCCGTCGCGGCACTGGTCGAGCGCGAAATCGACAATGCGCCGCTGCCTCTGCTGGTGGTGGCCGATACCCGGCTGGCGCTGGGCCGACTGGGCGCCTTGAATCGTGCAGGTTTCAACGGCCCGGTGGCAGCCATTACCGGCTCCAGCGGCAAGACCAGCGTCAAGGAACTGCTGGCCAGCATCCTGCGCGCGGCTCACGGCCAGGACGCGGTGCTGGCCACCCGTGGCAACCTGAACAACGACCTGGGCGCACCCTTGACCCTGTTGGAGCTCGGCCCGCAGCACCGTAGCGCTGTCATCGAACTGGGTGCCTCGCGCCCCGGCGAGATCGCCTACACCGTGAGCCTGGTGCGCCCGGACGTCAGCCTGATCACCAATGCCGGCACCGCCCACGTTGGGGAGTTCGGCGGCCCGCAGAAGATCGTCGAAGCCAAGGGCGAGATTCTCGATGGCCTGGACGCGGCGGGCGTCGCCGTGCTCAATCGCGACGACAAGGCGTATTCGATCTGGGCCGAGCGGGCGGCCGGCAAGCGTATCGTCAGTTTCGGCCTGGAAAGCCCGCTGGCCGATTTCTATCCCGGTTCGATCGCCTACGACCCGCGTGGCTGCCCGAATTTCGTGCTCACCGGCCCGCGTGGGACGGTGCGTGTGCAGCTGAATCTGCTCGGTCGCCACAGCGTTGCCAATGCCCTGGCCGCGGCCGCGGCCGCGCATGCGCTGGGTGTGTCGCGCGAGGCCATCGTCGCGGGCCTGGAAAGCCTGCAGCCGGTCAGGGGCCGTGGCGTGGCGCAGATGCTGGCCAATGGCGTGCGGCTGATCGATGACAGCTACAACGCCAACCCGGCCTCGGTATGTGCGGCGGTGGACGTGCTGGCCGGTTTCGCCGGGCGCACCGTCCTCGTGCTCGGCGACATGGGTGAACTCGGCGAGTGGGCGGAGCAGGGCCACCGCGAGGTGGGCGCCTATGCCGCCGGCAAGGTCGATGCACTCTACGCGGTCGGGCCGCTGATGGCGCATGCGGTCACGGCGTTCGGCGCCGGCGCCCGGCATTTTGCCGACCAGGACAGCCTGATCGAAACCCTGCGCGCCGAACAGGGCAGCGCCACCACCATTCTGATCAAGGGCTCACGCAGCGCGGCGATGGACAAGATCGTCGATGCGCTCGCCGGGCCAACCATGGAGAAACATTGATGCTGCTGCTGATCGCCGAGTATCTGCAACAGTTCCACAAGGGCTTTGCGGTCTTCCAGTACCTGTCCCTGCGTGGAATTCTCGGCGTGCTCACCGCCCTGGTACTTTCGCTGTGGATGGGCCCTTGGCTGATCCGCACGCTGCAGTTGCGCCAGATCGGCCAGGCGGTGCGTACCGACGGGCCGCAGTCGCACCTGTCGAAATCCGGCACGCCGACCATGGGCGGCGCGCTGATTCTCAGCGCCATCGCCATCAGCACGCTGCTCTGGGCCGACCTGTCCAACCGCTATGTCTGGGTGGTGCTGGCCGTCACGCTGTTGTTCGGCGCGATCGGCTGGGTCGACGACTATCGCAAGGTGATCGAGAAGAACTCCCGTGGCCTGCCGAGTCGCTGGAAGTATTTCTGGCAATCGGTGTTCGGCCTCGGTGCGGCGATCTTCCTTTATATGACTGCGCAGACGCCGGTGGAAACCACGCTGATCCTGCCGCTGCTGAAGAACATCGAGATCCCGCTGGGGATCGGTTTCGTCGTGCTGACCTATTTCGTCATCGTCGGTTCGAGCAACGCGGTCAACCTCACCGACGGTCTCGATGGCCTGGCGATCATGCCGACGGTGATGGTCGGCGGCGGCCTCGGCATCTTCTGCTACCTCTCCGGCAACGTGAACTTCGCTGAATACCTGCTCATACCCTATGTTCCGGGCGCAGGCGAGCTGATCGTGTTCTGCGGCGCGCTGATCGGTGCCGGCCTCGGCTTTCTCTGGTTCAACACCTACCCGGCGCAGGTCTTCATGGGCGACGTCGGGGCGCTGGCGCTGGGCGCGGCGCTGGGCACCATCGCGGTGATCGTCCGCCAGGAAGTGGTGCTGTTCATCATGGGCGGCGTGTTCGTGATGGAAACCCTGTCGGTGATGATCCAGGTCGCCTCGTTCAAGCTGACCGGCAAGCGCGTGTTCCGCATGGCGCCGATCCATCACCATTTCGAACTCAAGGGCTGGCCCGAACCCCGGGTGATCGTGCGCTTCTGGATCATTACCGTGATCCTCGTGCTCGTTGGCCTCGCTACCCTGAAACTGAGGTAAACCAGAGTGCTCATCGCTTCCGACCAGTTCCGCATCGTCGTCGGCCTCGGCAAGAGTGGCATGTCCGTGGTTCGCCATCTGGCGCGCCGCGGCCTGCCGTTCGCGGTCGCCGACACCCGCGCGAACCCGCCGGAGCTGGCCACGTTGGAGGCCGAGTATCCCCAGGTGCAGGTGCGTTGCGGCGAACTGGACGTGGAGTTCCTCTGTTCCGCCAGCGAGCTGCTGGTCAGCCCCGGCCTGCCGCTGAGCCTGCCGGCGCTGCAGCAGGCGGCGGCACGCGGGGTCAAGCTGTCCGGCGACGTCGAGCTGTTCGCGCGCGAGGCCAAGGCGCCGATCGTCGCCATCACCGGCTCCAATGCGAAAAGCACCGTCACCACGCTGGTCGGCGAGATGGCCCAGGCGGCCGGCCGCAAGGTCGCGGTCGGCGGCAACCTGGGCACCCCGGCGCTGGACCTGCTGGCCGACGACATCGAGCTTTACGTGCTGGAGCTGTCCAGCTTCCAGCTGGAAACCACCGAGCGGCTCGATGCCGAAGTGGCGACCTGCCTGAACGTCAGTGAAGACCACATGGACCGCTACAGCGGGCTACCGGCGTATCACCAGGCCAAGCACCGGATCTTCCGCGGCGCGCGCCAGGTGGTGATCAACCGTGACGACCGCCTCAGCCGGCCGCTGGTCGGCGAGGACGTGCCGACATGGTCCTTCGGCCTGGGCAAGCCCGATTTCAAGGGCTTCGGCCTGTTCGAGGAGAACGGCGAGAAATACTTGGCGTTCCAGTTCGAGGCGCTGATGCCGGTGCGCGAACTGAAGCTGCGTGGCGCACACAACCAGGCCAACGCGCTGGCCGCGCTGGCGCTGGGGCATGCGGTGGGCCTGCCGTTCGCGTCGATGCTGGACACCCTGCGCCGCTTCGCCGGCCTGCCGCATCGCTGCCAATGGGTCGGCCAGCGTGGCGAAGTCAGCTACTACGACGACTCCAAGGCGACCAACGTCGGCGCCGCGCTGGCGGCCATCGAGGGCCTGGGGGCCGATATCGAGGGTAAGCTGGTGCTGATCGCCGGCGGCGACGGCAAGGGTGCCGACTTCTCGGCATTGCACGCGCCCGTTGCGCGTTTCTGCCGTGCCGTGGTGCTGCTCGGCCGCGATGCCGAACGCTTGGAGCAGGCGCTCGCCGGCGCCACGACGCTGCTGCGCGTAGCGACCCTGGACGAGGCGGTGCAGCGCGCCGCCGCCTGCGCCGAGGCGGGCGACGCGGTGCTGCTGTCGCCGGCCTGCGCCAGCCTGGACATGTTCAGGAACTTCGAAGAGCGCGGACGCCTGTTCGCCGCCGCGGTGGAGGCGCTCGACTGATGCTCGCCTTCCTGCGCCATGCCCCTTCGCCGCTGTTCGGCCGCCGCGGTCTTGATCTGGATTTCCCGATGCTGGCCGGCTGCCTGGCGCTGCTCGGCCTGGGCCTGGTGATGATCACCTCGGCGTCCTCCGAGGTCGCCGCGGTGAACGCCGGCAATGCGCTGTATCACATGATCCGCCACCTGGTTTATGTGGCGCTCGGCCTCGGTGCCGCAGCGGTGATGTTGCTGATTCCGCTGTCGGCCTGGCAACGCCTGGACTGGATGCTGCTGCTGGCGGCCTTCGGCCTGTTGATCCTGGTCCTGCTGCCGGGCATCGGCCGCGAGGTCAACGGCTCGATGCGCTGGATCGGTTTCGGCGCCTTCAACATCCAGCCGTCCGAGCTGGCCAAGGTGTTCGTAGTGATCTACCTGGCCGGCTACCTGGTGCGCCGCCAGGAGGAGGTGCGCGAAAGCCTGTGGGGCTTCGCCAAGCCGTTCCTGGTGCTGCTGCCGATGGCCTTCCTGCTGCTGCTGGAGCCCGACTTCGGCGCCACCGTGGTGATGATGGGCGCCGCCGTGGCGATGCTGTTCCTCGGTGGCGTGGGCATGATCCGCTTCAGCCTGCTGGTGGCGGCCGCGGTCGGCGCGGTGGTGATCCTGGTGCAGACCCAGGAATACCGCCTGCAGCGTCTGATCACCTTCACCGATCCCTGGGCGGACCAGTATGGCGCCGGTTATCAGCTGACCCAGGCGCTGATCGCCTTCGGCCGCGGCGAGTGGTTCGGCGTCGGGCTGGGCAACAGCGTGCAGAAGCAGTTCTACCTGCCCGAGGCACACACCGACTTCGTCTTCTCGGTGCTCGCCGAAGAGCTGGGCATGGTCGGCGCGCTGGCGACCATCGCGCTGTTCGCCTTCGTCGGCATTCGCGCGCTCTACATCGGCCTCTGGGCGGAGAAGGCCCGGCAGTTCTTCGCTGCCTACGTCGCCTGGGGCCTGGCGTTCCTCTGGCTCGGCCAGTTCCTGATCAACGTCGGGGTGAATGTCGGCCTGCTGCCGACCAAGGGCCTGACCCTGCCGTTCCTCAGCTATGGCGGCAGCTCGCTGGTGGTGACCTGCGCGAGCATGGCCCTGCTGCTGCGCATCGAATGGGAAAGCCGTACCGTGCTGGGCAGCGAGGATGCCGAGTTCGACGAGGCGGATTTCGCCGAAACGCCGCCGGCCAAGGGGGGTGCCCATGTCTAGGGCGGGGCATTGGCTATTTCCCGAGCTGCGCCGGAGCCTGGTTTCGCGCGGAGCAAGGCGCGAGGAGCGTGGTTTGGTCGCCCAAATGAGCGACGAGCAACGCTGCGCCGGGCGAAACCAGGCCCGGCCCTTCGGGTTGCGCCAGAAATGCGGCCATGCGTTGTTGCCAGTCTTGCCAAGGGGACGCCATTGCCTGCGACTGGCGCCTAGCCTGGCCGCATTTCTGGCGGCAACGCAGCGGGGAAATAGTCAATGACCCGCCCTAACGTGTTGATCATGGCCGGCGGCACCGGCGGCCACGTATTCCCGGCGCTGGCCTGCGCCCGCGAGTTCCAGGCGCGCGGCTATGCGGTGCACTGGCTCGGGACGCCGCGCGGCATCGAGAACGAACTGGTGCCCGCGGCCGGGCTGCCGCTGCACCTGATCCAGGTCAGCGGGCTGCGTGGCAAGGGCCTGGTCTCGCTGATCAAGGCGCCGCTGCAGCTGATCCGCTCGCTGTTCCAGGCGCGCCGCATCATCCGCGAACTGCGCCCGGTCTGCGTGCTCGGCCTGGGCGGCTACGTGACCGGCCCCGGCGGGCTGGCGGCGAAGCTGGCCGGCGTGCCGCTGGTGATTCACGAGCAGAACGCCGTGGCCGGGACCGCCAATCGCAGCCTCGCGCCGCTGTCGCGTCGTGTCTGCGAGGCCTTCCCGAATACCTTCGCGGCGAGCGACAAGCGCCGCACCACCGGCAATCCGGTGCGCGAGGAGCTGTTCCTGGAAACACCGCGCGACTCGCTGGTCGATCGCCGGCCGCGCCTGCTGGTGCTGGGCGGCAGCCTCGGCGCCGAGCCGCTGAACAAGCTGTTGCCTGCCGCGCTGGCGCAGGTGCCGGCGGAACTGCGCCCCGAGGTCTTCCACCAGGCTGGCAAGCAGCACGCCGAGATCACCACGCAGCGTTACGCCGAGGCCGGCGTGGTCGCCGAGGTGGCGCCGTTCATCAAGGACATGGCGCGTGCCTACGCCTGGGCCGATCTGGTGATCTGCCGCGCCGGGGCGCTGACCGTCTGCGAACTGGCCGCCGCCGGGCTGCCGTCGTTCCTGGTGCCGCTGCCGCATGCGATCGACGATCACCAGACCCGCAATGCCGACTATCTGGCGAAGGAGGGCGCCGCCGTCCTTCTGCCGCAAGCCAAGACTGACGCGGCCACGCTCGCCGCGCAGCTGACCGAGGTAATGATGCAGCCGGAAAAACTCAAGGCCATGGGGGCCACCGCGCGCCGGCTGGCCCGGCCCGACGCCACCCGCAGCGTGGTCGATATCTGCCTGGAGGTGGCCAATGGCTAAGTCTCCCGCCGCCGTCAAGGCCGAAGTCCGTCGCATGCGGCGGATCCGTCGCATCCACTTCGTCGGGATCGGCGGGGTCGGCATGTGCGGCATCGCCGAGGTGCTGCTCAACCTCGGCTACGAGGTGTCCGGTTCCGATCTCAAGGAGTCGGCCAGCACCGAACGCCTGCAGAGCTTCGGCGCGCAGATCTTCATTGGTCATCAGGCCGGCAACGTCGCCGGTGCCGACGTGTTGGTGGTGTCCAGCGCGATCAATTCGGCCAATCCGGAAGTCGCGCTGGCGCTGGAACAGCGGATTCCCGTGGTGCCGCGCGCGGAAATGCTCGCCGAGCTGATGCGTTATCGCCATGGCATCGCCGTCGCCGGGACCCACGGCAAGACCACCACCACCAGTTTGCTGGCCTCGGTGTTCGCCGCCGGTGGGCTGGACCCGACCTTCGTCATCGGTGGCCGGCTGACCGCAGCCGGCACCAACGCGCAGCTGGGCAGCAGTCGCTACCTGATCGCCGAGGCCGACGAGAGCGACGCCAGCTTCCTGCACCTGCAGCCGATGGTCGCGGTCGTCACCAACATCGACGCCGATCACATGAGCACCTACGGCGGCGACTTCAACAAGCTGAAGAAGACCTTCGTCGAATTCCTGCACAACCTGCCGTTCTACGGCCTGGCGGTGCTTTGCGTCGACGATCCGGTGGTGCGCGAGATCATCCCGCAGATCGGCCGGCCGACGACCACCTATGGCGTCAGCGAAGATGCCGACGTGCGCGCCATCAACATCCGCCAGCAAGGCATGCGCACCTGGTTCACCGTACTGCGCGATGGCTGCGAGCCGCTGGACGTGTCGGTGAACATGCCCGGCAACCACAACGTGCTCAATGCGCTGGCAACCATCGCCATCGCCACCGACGAGGGCATCGACGACCAGGCCATCGTCCAGGGGCTGGCGGAATTCGCCGGCGTCGGCCGGCGCTTCCAGGTCTATGGCGAGCTGCCGGTCGAGGACGGCAGCGTGATGCTGGTCGACGACTACGGTCACCATCCGCGCGAAGTCGCGGCGGTGATCAAGGCGGTGCGCGGCGGCTGGCCGGAACGCCGGCTGGTGATGGTCTATCAGCCGCACCGTTTCAGCCGTACCCGCGACCTGTACGACGATTTCGTCCAGGTGCTCGGCGAGTCCAACGTGCTGCTGTTGATGGAAGTCTATCCGGCCGGCGAGGAACCGATCCCCGGCGCCGACAGCCGTCAGCTGTGCCACAGCATTCGCCAGCGCGGCCAGCTGGACCCGATTTACGTGGAGCGCGGCGTGGACCTCGCGCCGCTGGTCAAGCCGCTGCTGCGTGCCGGTGACATCCTGCTTTGCCAGGGCGCCGGCGATATCGGCGGGCTGGCCCCGCAACTGCTCAAGAGTCCCCTGTTCGGCGGCGCTGCGAGCGCCGCGAGGAAAAGCAAATGACGGCGCTGCATTCGACCCGTGATCCCAAGGCCTTCGGTCGCGTCGCCGTGCTCTTCGGCGGCAAGAGCGCCGAGCGCGAGGTATCCCTGAAATCGGGCGCGGCGGTGCTTTGCGCGCTGCAGGCAGCGGGCGTCGATGCCTTCGGCATCGATGTCGGCGACGACCTGCTGCAGCGCCTGGGCAGCGAGAAGATCGATCGCGCGTTCATCGTCCTGCATGGTCGCGGTGGCGAGGATGGCAGCATGCAGGGCCTGCTGGAGTGTGCCGGCATTCCCTACACGGGCAGCGGCATCCTCGCCTCGGCCTTGGCCATGGACAAGCTGCGCACCAAACAGGTCTGGCAGAGTCTCGGCCTGCCGACGCCTCGGCATGCGGTGCTGGCCAGTGAAGACGACTGCAAGACCGCGGCCGAGGCACTGGGCTTTCCGCTGATCGTCAAGCCGGCCCATGAAGGCTCGAGCATCGGCATGGCCAAGGTCGAGGGCGTCGCCGAGCTGATCGCCGCCTGGCGCGCGGCCAGCGCCTACGACTCGCAAGTGCTGGTCGAGCAATGGATCCAGGGCCCCGAGTTCACCGTCGCGGTGCTGCGTGGCCAGGTACTGCCGCCGATCGGCCTGGGCACGCCGCACAGCTTCTACGACTACGACGCCAAGTACCTCGCTTCCGATACCCAGTACCGCATCCCGTGCGGCCTCGATGCGGCCAGGGAGCAGGAATTGAAGGCGCTTTCCGCGCGGGCCTGCGAGGCGGTCGGCATCCGTGGCTGGGGCCGGGTCGACGTGATGCAGGACAGCGCGGGCAACTTCTGGCTGCTGGAGGTGAACACTGTGCCGGGCATGACCGACCACAGTCTGGTGCCGATGGCCGCGCGCGCCGCCGGCCTGGATTTCCAGCAACTGGTGCTGAGCATTCTCGATGACAGCCTCGAGGCGGGGAACTGAGCCATGATCACCACGCTGCGTCATTCGCAACCCGGAAGCGGCCGCGCCTCGCGCAAGCCGGTGCCGCGCGGTGCGAGTCGCCTGGTGAAACCGCAGCCGCTGTCGGCGCGCCTGCCGAAACCGAGCCTGGCCGGGCTGAAGCGCGTCGTCTGGCCGGTATTGCTGGTCGGCCTGGTGGTCGGCCTCTACGAACTCGGCCAGCGCCTGCTGCCCTATGCCGACCGGCCGATCGCCAAGGTCAGCGTGCAGGGCGAACTGGGCTATGTCAGCCGTGAGGCCGTGCAGCAGCGCATCGCACCTTTCGTCGAGCAGAGCTTCTTCAAGGTTGATCTGAGCGGCATGCGCCACCAACTCGAACGGATGCCATGGATCGCCCACGTCGAAGTCCGCCGCGTCTGGCCGGACCAGGTGCTGGTGCGCCTGGATGAGCAATTGCCGATTGCCCGCTGGGGGGGCGAAGCATTGCTTAACAATAAAGGCCAGGCTTTTGCGCCGGATGACCTGAGCCGTTATGAACACTTGCCGCACTTGCATGGTCCGAAGCGGGCCCAACAGCGGGTCATGCAGCAATACCAGATGCTCAGCCAGATGCTGCGCCCACTGGGATTCTCCATCGCCCGCCTGGAGCTGCGTGAACGCGGAAGCTGGTTCCTGACCACCAACCAGGGCATCGAGCTACTGCTGGGGCGGGACCAGATCGTGGAAAAAATGCGTCGTTTCACTGCCATCTATCAAAAGGCACTGGAGCAGGAAAGCGAGAAAATCGCACGGATCGATCTGCGCTATGCGAACGGCCTGGCCGTCGCCTGGCATGAGCCGATCCCGACCGCGACGGATACGACCGTCGCTGTGAAGAATTGAGGAATGAAACACATGTCGAGCGTGCAAAGCGGCAAGATGATCGTCGGCCTGGACATCGGCACCTCCAAGGTGGTGGCGCTGGTGGGCGAGGTAACCGCCGATGGCGAGCTGGAAATCGTCGGAATTGGGACCCATCCCTCGCGTGGGCTGAAGAAAGGCGTGGTGGTCAATATCGAATCCACCGTGCAGTCGATCCAGCGCGCCATCGAGGAAGCCCAGTTGATGGCCGGCTGCCGCATCCATTCGGCTTTCGTCGGCCTGGCCGGCAACCACATCCGCAGCCTGAACTCCCATGGCATCGTGGCGATCCGCGATCGCGAAGTCAGCACGGCGGACCTCGAGCGCGTGCTCGATGCCGCGCAGGCCGTGGCGATTCCGGCGGACCAGCGCGTGCTGCATACCCTGCCGCAGGACTACGTGATCGACAACCAGGAAGGCGTCCGCGAGCCGCTGGGCATGTCCGGCGTGCGTCTGGAAGCCAAGGTGCACGTGGTCACCTGTGCGGTGAACGCGGCGCAGAACGTCGAGAAATGCGTGCGCCGCTGCGGCCTCGAGGTGGACGACATCATCCTCGAGCAACTGGCCTCGGCCCATGCCGTGCTCACCGACGACGAGAAGGAACTGGGCGTATGCCTGGTGGACATCGGCGGTGGCACCACCGATATCTGCATCTTCACCGAAGGCGCGATTCGCCACACGGCGGTCATCCCGATCGCCGGCGACCAGGTTACCAACGACATCGCCATGGCCCTGCGCACGCCAACGCAGTATGCCGAGGAGATCAAGATTCGCTATGCTTGCGCGTTGGCCAAGCTGGCCGGTGCCGGCGAGACCATCAAGGTCCCCAGCGTCGGCGACCGCCCGCCGCGGGAACTCTCCCGGCAGGCCCTGGCCGAAGTGGTGGAGCCGCGTTACGACGAGCTTTTCACCCTGATCCAGGCCGAACTGAGGCGCAGCGGCTACGAGGATCTGGTCCCCGCCGGGATCGTCCTCACAGGCGGTACAGCGAAGATGGAAGGAGCCGTCGACCTGGCCGAGGAAATCTTTCACATGCCGGTGCGCCTGGGCGTGCCGCACAGCGTCAAGGGACTGGCCGACGTGGTACGCAACCCCATCTATTCGACGGGCGTGGGCCTGTTGCTGTACGGACTGCGCAAGCAAGCCGACGGCATCCCCATGTCCGGCCTCGGCAATTTCGCCGAAGACACCAAGACATCTGTTCTGGACCGGCTCAAAGGCTGGATCCAGGGCAATTTCTGAGCAGTGTGCGTGACACCAAAACTAGAAAGCTGGAAGGAGAGAGGGAAATGTTCGAACTCGTAGATCATACCCCGCAAAGTGCAGTCATCAAGGTCATCGGCGTCGGCGGTGGTGGCGGCAATGCCGTCAATCACATGATCCGCAACAACGTCGAGGGCGTCGAATTCGTCTGTGCCAACACCGATGCGCAAGCGCTGAAGAAGATCGAAGCGCGTACCGTGCTGCAACTCGGCTCGTCCATCACCAAGGGACTGGGCGCGGGTACCAATCCCGATATCGGCCGGCAGGCGGCAATGGAAGACCGTGAGCGCATCGCCGAAGTGCTAGAAGGCGCCGACATGGTCTTCATCACCACCGGCATGGGCGGCGGCACCGGTACCGGCGCCGCGCCGATCATCGCTTCGGTGGCCAAGGAAATGGGCATCCTCACCGTCGCCGTGGTCACCCGTCCGTTCCCCTTCGAGGGCCGTCGCCGCATGCAGGTCGCCGACGAGGGCATCCGTGCGCTGTCCGAGTGCGTCGACTCGCTGATCACCATCCCCAACGAGAAGCTGCTGACCATCCTCGGCAAGGACGCCAGCCTGCTGGCCGCCTTCGCCAAGGCCGACGACGTGCTGACCGGCGCGGTGCGCGGCATTTCCGACATCATGCAGCGTCCGGGCCTGATGAACGTCGACTTCGCCGACGTCAAGACCGTCATGGGCGAGATGGGCATGGCGATGATGGGCACCGGCAGCTCCACCGGCCCGAACCGCGCGCGCGAAGCGACCGAGGCGGCCATCCGCAACCCGCTGCTGGAAGACGTCAACCTGCAGGGCGCGCGCGGCATCCTGGTGAACATCACCGCCGGCCTGGACCTGTCCCTCGGCGAATACGCCGCGGTGGGCGAGATCATCGAAGCCTTCGCCTCCGACGAAGCCACCGTCAAGGTCGGCGCCGTGATCGATCCGGAGATGGCCGACGAACTGCACGTCACCGTCGTGGCGACCGGTCTGGGACCGCGCAATGAAAAGCCGGTCAAGGTCGTGAACAATACCGTGCAGACCACTGTCGCCGCAGCGCCGGCACAGGCTCCGCGTCAGGAGCAGGCCGCGGTCAACTATCGTGACCTGGAGCGTCCGACCGTGATGCGCAACCAGGCGCATGCCGCCGCGACAGCCGCCAAGTTGAACCCGCAAGAGGATCTGGATTACCTGGACATTCCCGCGTTTCTGCGTCGTCAGGCCGATTGATTGAGCTTATCAGGAGTATTGTTGTGATTGGTATTCAGCAAAGTTGGCATCTGCTATTATCGCCGCCAATTATTGAAAACAATTCGCAACTAGTGCTATAGCGAAGCAAAAGGCCATGATCAGACAACGCACCCTGAAGAACATCATTCGCGCTACCGGCGTCGGCTTGCATTCGGGAGAGAAGGTTTACCTGACCCTGAAACCGGCACCGGTAGACACCGGAATCGTGTTCTGTCGCACCGACCTCAACCCGCCCGTGGAGATTCCCGCGCGGGCCGAGAACGTGGGCGAAACCACCATGTCCACGACGCTGGTCAACGGGGACGTCAAGGTCGACACGGTGGAGCATCTGCTTTCGGCCATGGCCGGCCTGGGAATCGACAACGCCTACGTCGAACTTTCCGCGTCGGAAGTGCCGATCATGGATGGCAGCGCCGGGCCTTTCGTATTCCTGATTCAATCCGCCGGCCTGCAGGAGCAGGACGCCCACAAGAAATTCATCCGCATCACCCGTGAAGTGACTGTCGAGGAGGGTGACAAGCGCGCCACCTTCCTGCCGTTCGACGGCTTCAAGGTGAGCTTCGAGATCGATTTCGACCACCCGGTTTTCAAGGGCCGCACCCAGACCGCCAGCGTGGATTTCTCCAGCACTTCCTTCGTCAAGGAAGTCAGCCGTGCGCGAACCTTCGGCTTCATGCGCGACATCGAGTTCCTGCGCTCGCACAACCTGGCACTGGGCGGCAGCGTCGAAAACGCCATCGTGGTGGACGAGAACCGTGTACTCAACGAAGACGGCCTGCGTTACGAGGACGAGTTCGTCAAGCACAAGATTCTCGATGCCATCGGTGATCTCTACTTGCTGGGAACCAGCCTGATCGGCGAATTCCGCGGCTATAAATCCGGACACGCGTTGAACAATCGCTTGCTGCGCACCCTGATGGCCCAGAAGGATGCGTGGGAACTGGTGACCTTCGATGACCCGCAGACCGCACCGATCTCCTACATGCGCCCGGTGGCAGCCGGCTAAGCAGTACCTCTCTTCCTGATTGAGCCACCTACGGGTGGCTTTTTTTTATTCCAGTCTCATCGATTCGGGGATGGCTTGGCGTGGTTGCGAACCTCGTTCGGCGGGTTGCAACCCGCCCTACATCGTACCGAACCGAGATACAGGTCGTAGGGCGGGTGAAACCTCGCGATCGCTTTGGGCAGGTCTGTGGCCTGTGATCGCCGCGGGTCGCGCCTCCCACAGGGGGCGGTGTGGGCTGGTTCTTATGGGAGGCCCACCTTCGGGGCGATGCTTTTTGGGCTTCAAGCTTCAAGCTTGCTTGCCGCTTGCCGCTTGCCGCTTGCCGCTTCAATTCATGCCATCCAGCAGCCCCGCCAGATCATCGGCGTGCTCCTCTTCCTGGGCGAGAATGTCCTCGAAGATGCGCCGGGTGGTCGGGTCCTTGTCGCCCAGGTACTGGACGATCTCGCGATAGCTGTCGATGGCGATGCGCTCGGCCACCAGATTCTCGAAGACCATGTCGCGTAACCCGTTGCCCTCGGCATACTGGGCGTGCGCACGCTCGGTCAGGCTGTCGGGGTTGTAGTCCGGTTCGCCACCCAGTTGCACGATACGTTCGGCGAGGCGATCCGCGTGCTCCTGCTCCTCGTTGGCGTGTTCGAGGAACTCGTCGGCGGCGACGCTGGATTTCAACCCGGTCGCCATGTAGTAGTGGCGCTTGTAGCGCAGGTAGCAGACCAGTTCGGTGGCCAGGGCATCGTTGAGCAGGTTGAGCACCATTTCGCGATCGGCGGAGTAGCTTTCGGTCACCGCGCCGTTTTCCACGTGCTGGCGGGCACGCTCGCGCAGACTCTGTTTGTCGCTCAGTTGTACGTAACTCATCACGGTCTCCTCGGCTTCTGTTTCGCCACGACGATGCTGCGGCGAATTCACGGTTCGCCAATTGAGATCGGAGCCGGGGCGGAAAGTTTAGGCGCCGCGGCCATCTTCCTGTCCGGGCTCAGGCCCGCCCGGCGGTTGGCCCGGCTCGCCGATCGGCAGTGGCTCGCCCGGCTCCTCGCGCTTGGGGTTGCGCTCCGGCACCGGTGGGTCGTCTGGCTCCGGACGCTGCATCGCGGGACCTCGTCGGCTCAACTCAAGGCCCGCAGCAATTCGTCCTTGCGCATCTTCGAACGGCCACGGATATCGCGCTCGCGCGCCTTGTCCATCAACTCGTCGCGGGTCATGTCGGCCAGCGCGGTGCTGGCGGATTTCGATCGGCGGGCCGAGCCCTTGTTCGGCGAGTCGCCTTGGCGCGTCTGCGCCGCCCGGTGAGCGGAATCCTTGCGTTCGGCGCGCTTGGCGGTTTCGCTTTTCTTGCTGCCCGAGCCGCTTTTGCGCTCGCCGCCACCGGACTGCTTGTTGACCGTCGCCCAGGCACGTGCTTCGGCCTCCTTCTCCGAAACGCCACGCTCTTCATAGCTTTCTTCGATGTGCTCGGCTTTTCGCTGCTGCTTGTCGGTGTATTTGGATTTGTCTCCGCGGGGCATCGAGGGCCTCCTTGGTCATAGTCTGGGTATGGTCGGCGGTGCTAGGGGTCTGTTGCCGTTTCGTCGCGAGCCGCGTTGCTGCGCCAAATGGCGCCAGACCCTAGGCCGGTGGGTGCCGCCTGGTTCGGCTCAGGGCCGCCGATTGCGCTGGTTCTCTTCCAACTGCCGACAGGTCAGGAAGCCTTGACCATCCACGCGCCCGGAGGCATCGAAGCTGACGTAGTAGGGCTGTCGCTTGCCTTCATGACTGAGAATGTAGTCGTGGCACAGCCCCGGGACGACAGTGCGCGCGCTGGCGTTGGAGGGCTTGCCGCCGATCGCCAGCACCCGCTCCTGGGTCATGCCGTCCTCGACGTCCCGCACCAGCGGTTCATCACGGTAGGTGATCCGGTCGACGGGGTTCTGCACGTTGCTGGCGCAACCGGCGAGCAGCATCACGGCGGCGATGGGGAAGGTGGCGTGCTTGAACATGGGAAGTCCTCGCATGGGATGGTTCTCTTTCGGCCTCCGAGCGGCCCGGGAGTTTCAGCGCAGCGCCACTTTGCGTCTGCGGTGAGCTTCGTTCAGCGACCGCTGGGCGTGATACGCCAGATGACGTTGCCGACATCGTCGGCCACCAGCAGGGCACCGGTCGCGTCCACCGCGACGCCGACCGGGCGGCCCATGGCCTCGTCCTTGTCGTTGACGAAGCCGCTGAGCACAGCCTCCGGCTCGCCGGCCGGCATGCCGTCGCGGAAGGGGATGAATACGACCTTGTAGCCGCTGCGCGGCTTGCGGTTCCAGGAGCCGTGCTGGCCGACGAAGGCGCCTTTGGCGTAGCGCTGCGGCAGCAGCGAGCCCTCGTAGAAGGCCAGGCCGAGCGAGGATGTATGTGCCCCCAGGGCATAGTCGGGGACGATGGCGCGTTCTACCAGATCCGGCCGCTGTGGTTCGACCCGCACATCGACGTGCTGACCGAAGTAGCTGTAGGGCCAGCCATAGAAGCCGCCATCACGCACCGAGGTCATATAGTCGGGGACCAGGTCGCTGCCGATCTCGTCGCGTTCGTTGACGGCGGTCCAGAGCGCGCCGCTGTCGGGCTGCCAGGCCAGCCCGTTGGGATTGCGCAGTCCCGAGGCGAACAGCCGCAAGGTCTTGGCCTGGGGATCGACTTCGAGGATCGCGGCACGATTCTGCTCGGCCTCCATGCCGTTCTCGGCCACGTTGCTGTTCGATCCGCTGGTGACGTACAGGTATCTGCCGTCCGGGCTGGCGATGACGTTCTTGGTCCAGTGGTGGTTGATCGGACCGGCCGGCAGGTCCACCACCTTCTCGCCCTCGGCGTCGATGCGGGTCATGCCCTGCTCATAGGGGAAGCGCAGCAGCGCATCGGTGTTGGCGACGTAGAAATCGTTGCCCACCAGCGCCATGCCGAACGGCGAATCGAGGTTTTCCAGGAACGTCGTGCGTTGCTCGGGCGTACCGTCGCCATCGGCGTCGCGTAGCAACGTGATGCGGTTGGCGCTGGGGCCGCCGGAGCCGGCGCGCGCCATGAGCTTCTTCATGATCCAGCCGCGGATGCCCTGTCGGTTTTCCTTGGGCGGCGCATCGCTTTCGGCCACCAGCACGTCGCCATTGGGCAATACGTAGACCCAGCGCGGATGCTCGAGGTCGCCGGCGAAAGCATCGACCCGCAGGCCCGCCGCGGCCTGGGGCTTGACGCCGTCCGGCCAGCCCTTGGCGGGCGCGATGTTCACCGTCGGCAACAGGGTCTTGTTCGGTTCCGGCAGCGTCGGGTTGGGGCCATAACCGGATTCGACCGGCACCTTGGCCATTTCGCTGCAACCGGCGAGGGCCAGCAGACCGGTGGCGATCAGCAGGGTGATGCGGGGATTGTGCATGGGGACGTTCTCGAGTCGGTGGTGGCCGGGCCGTCGATCGTTCGGCCTGCGCGATCTGCTTCACTCGTTTGCTTTCCGGCGCTTGCGTGCGCGTAGCGCGGCGTGCCGTTCCAGCCGCGGCATCAGTACGAATATCGCCAGCGCCAGTAGCGTGCTCAGCACGGCCGTGGCCTCATGGCCCATGCCGACGGCGATGCCGATGGCCGCGGTGAGCCAGATGCCCGCAGCGGTGGTCAGGCCTTTGACGTCCTCGATGGAGGCGCCCTTGAGGATGGTCCCGGCACCGAGGAAGCCGATGCCGGTGACGATGCCCTGGATCACCCGCGAGATGTCGTCGCCACCCATGCCGACCTGAATCGGCACCAGTACGAGCAGGGCGGCGCCCAGCGCCACCAGCATGTGGGTGCGCAGCCCGGCGGCCTTGCGTTTGCGCTCGCGCTCGTAGCCGAGCAGGCCACCCAGGGTCGCGGCGATCAGCAGGCGACAGCCGACCCGCGTCGCTTCCTCCAGGTCGGGAATGTCGGAAAATTCCGAAGCGATGGTGCTGGTGATGATCGACCACCACTCCATGTTCTTCTCCAGTCCGCCAGGCTCTGACTGTATTGAGTCGCAGGAACGGAGTGGGTTCGCTAGGCCCGTTTCATTCGCGGCTCGCGCTGAAACGGGATAGACCTATTCGGTCACCTGGAAACGCAGCATGCCGATCATCTGCCCGGCCTCGGTGACCACCCGTACGCGCCAGCGGCCGACGGGGTCGGCTGGAAAGTTGCGCTTGTGCGTCCAGGCGCGATAGCCCGCCTCGCGGCCGCCGCTGATATCCAGCGCGATACGGTCGACTCGCCGGCCGTTGTGCAGCCACTCGTGGTAGATGCGCTCCTTGAGGCCACGCGGCGCATTGATCGCGGTATAGGCATACAGCCCATTGCTCTTCAGTTCGGCGCTGCTCAACTGGCGCAGGCCCTGGCCCGGCCTGCGCTGGCGGTTGTCGAGGTTCATGGTCACCGCGACGTCGGCCAGCCAGAGCGTAGCCGGCGGCACCCAGGTGCGTCCCAGCCAGCCCGCGCCGCCAAGCGCCACGGCCAGCAGCACGATGCCCGGCACATTGCGCCAGCTCCAGCGCGGGAACAGGCCGCTGAGGCTTGGCAGCGCCAGCACCACGGCGACCGCCAGCGCCAGCTGGTAACTCTGCGGCGTGGAAAGATGGAGAATGATCGGCAGGGCGGTGAGCAGCACCGCGAACAGCGTCAGGGTATGGAAACCCAGGTAAATCCAGCGCCGCGGTGCCAACCACTTGTAATACAGCGGGTCGATCAGCGAGACCAGCGCCGCCACGCCGAGCAGGCCGGTGAACAGGGCCTGGCCGCTGTTCCAGGTCGTGGTGATGGCGAAGAACGGGATGATGAAGAACAGGCTTTCCTGGTGCACCATCTGCGTCGCGTAGCGCAGCAGCGGTGGCGGCACCTGCCAGCCGAACCAGCGATGCAGGCTGCGGTGCAGGCTGGATTCGAGCACCAGCCAGAGCCAACTGACCAGCATGACCAGCGCCACCACCTTGGCCAGGCCGGCCTGGCGTTCGACCAGCAGGAAGCTCGCCACGCCGGAGCAGAAGCCGAACAGCGCGACGGTTCCCGGGTAGCGGCCAACCAGGCGGCTGCCCAGGTCGAACAGGCGTGACAGCAGGGGCTTGAGGTGCATGACGGTGTCGTTCCGGATACGGCTACAGGTTGGGCTGAGCCACGAAGCCCAACGAGCGAGGTGTCAGGCAACGCGGCGGCGTGAATCGGCCTCGGCGCTACGCCCCCCCGCCCCAACCTACTCCCGAAGCAGCGCCTGTTCCACCGCTTCGCGGACTTCGCTGTAAGAGCGGGCTGCCTCGGCCGAGAGGCGGACCTGCGGCAGATCGATGGTCCGGCACAACTGGTCGACGAAGTCGTCCGCCGTTTCCGGATCGTCCAGGTTGATCGCGCAGACGGCTGCCAGATCGCTCTTGCGGCACAGGAGGAAGTCGAAGCGCGCATTGGCGATCCGGTTGGTCGCATGGTACCAGGGCGTCCGCCGCGGGATGGCCGTGATCTCGACGACATCGGCGACGCGAACCTTGGCCAGGATCAGGTATTCGTCGTTGACGGTGCGCTGCAGCATGTCCAGCAGCTCGCGTTCCGCGGGTTCGAACAGCGGCTCCTTGAGGCGATAGGGAAACTGCAGCGCCGGATGGCTGAGCTGTCTGTTCTTGATGAAGAACACCAGCGCGAAGCAGACGAAGGCGACCAGGGTCAGGATGAGCCAGTTCATCCGTCACGGCCTCGCCCGGCTGGCAGCGCAGGTGCGCCTGGCTTGATGAAGCATCCGATCATGCTGCCTCCGTCTGGTTGCATAGCGGGTCGTCGAACAGTGGAGTACGCGGCGCGTAAATGGTTTCCCTTGTTATCCACTTCAGCTGTGTAGCATTCTGTGGATAAGCTTGGGAGGACTCGCGCCAGGCCTTGCACTGCCAGGCCTGGTGCGGCTTGTTCAAACTTTGCTCAATACCTTGTGTCCCAAGGAAAAAACGTCGAGACGGGTGAATTCGGGCAAATGCGAGGCGAGGCTGGCGAGCTTGCGCTCGGTTATCCCCGCTTATTGTGGACGCTGCTGTGGATAACATGGGCAAAGGCGGCGCCAGGCCGCGTCGTTCGCCACGTTCGCATTGCTGGTTGAATTTTGCTCAGCTCGTGCATCGCCCGTTGGACACGGGCGATGACCGTATTACCGAACCTCGCGGCGGTCACGCCGGTGCGGTTTTTTCCCATCTGGCATGTACGGTGGGCTGCCAGTCGTTGAGCAGCCGCAGCAGCGTTTGCGCCGAGTCGCTGCGCTGCAGCATGTCGCGATGCGCGGGGCGCACGAAACGCTCCTCGACCAGATGGTCGAGGAAGTGGCTGAGTTTGCTGTAGAAGTGATTGACGTCGAGCAGGCCGAGCGGCTTGCTGTGGTAACCGAGCTGGCCCCAGGTCCAGACTTCGAACAGCTCTTCCAGGGTCCCCAGGCCGCCGGGCAACGCGATGAAGGCATCCGACAGTTCGGCCATCCGGGCCTTGCGCGCGTGCATGCCGTCGACCACCTCAAGGCGTGTGAGGCCGGTATGGCCAACCTCGGCATCCTTCAAACTCTGGGGGATGATGCCGATGACCTCGCCGCCAGCGGCCATCGTGGCATCGGCCACCACACCCATCAGGCCTACGGCACCGCCGCCATAGACCAGGGTGATGCCGTTGGCCGCCAGGGTGTGGCCGAGTTCGGTGGCGGCCTGTTCATAGATCGGGTTGGCACCGGTGCTGGCGCCACAAAAAACGCAAATGGAACGCAGGGACATCGTCGACTCCGCTGAATGGAACTGCGCGCAGGTTACGCCGGGCAGCCGCCGGGGCCAAGCGACGCTCCGGCAGGGTCATGCGTCGATCCAGGCGCCGCCGGCCGCCGAGGCGTAGTTGGCGAACAGGCGTTCGAGCAGGTTGCGATTGAACATGATCAGACTCCTTCGGCGATTGACGCAGCCATCTTATGGGCGTCGTGACCTGCCGACCCGTTGATTATGAGCATCGATGTGATAGGACCAAGGCTATTTCCAAGCGTCTGGCTTATCCCCCAAGTCTGTGCAGCGATCTGTGGATAAGCTTGGGAATAGCGGCTGCAGGCGAGGCCGCATCGGGGCTGGCGTGGTGCGTACATTTTTTGTCCAGCAATGCTGTGCGTGCGGCTGAGCGCCGCACTGGCGCTGGTTTAGCCGCTTTCTTGACGTGCTTTCGAGGGGTGCCAAATGGCCGGCGAAGGTTGTCGAGGCTTATCCACGAAAGCTGTGGAAAACTCTGTGGGTTGTTTGGGTGCAGATGCCCGAGGGGCTGTTTCGGCGCGGCCTGAGACCCTGTTGGCTGAAAATTGTTCATGACCTGGCGTAGTGGCCAACCGGCTGTGGCATCGCCCGTACGGCCGTGGCGCCGCGATCATCCCGCTGCCTTATGCCCGGGCATTCATTCGCGGCCGGTTGGTTGTGGGAGGCCTGGGCCTCGCCGACACTCGATCCATCGACGAAACCGCCAATGGCAACCCGCTGAAGGAGCCCCGAATGAGTGAAGCCATCCGCTTCGAAGACAAGGTAGTGATCGTGACCGGAGCCGGTGGCGGCCTCGGCCGTGCCCACGCGCTGCTGTTCGCCCGTCACGGCGCACGGGTGGTAGTCAACGATCTGGGCGGCAGTGCCCAGGGCGAGGGGGCGAATAACTCGGCCGCCGATCGCGTGGTGGAAGAGATTCGCCAGGCGGGCGGCACCGCGGTGGCCAGCCATGACTCGGTGACCGATGGCGGCAGGATCGTGCAGCAGGCGCTGGACGCCTTCGGCCGCGTCGATGTGGTGGTCAACAATGCCGGCATCCTGCGCGACAAGACCTTTCACAAGATGGAGGATGCCGACTGGGACCTGGTCTATCGCGTGCACGTCGAAGGCGCCTACAAGGTCACCCATGCCGCCTGGCCGCACATGCGCGAGCAGGGCTACGGCCGGGTGATCTTCACCGCCTCGACGTCCGGCATCTACGGTAATTTCGGCCAGTCCAACTACGGCATGGCCAAGCTCGGCCTCTATGGGCTGACCCGTACCCTGGCGCTGGAAGGCCGCAAGAACAACGTCCTGGTGAATGCGATCGCCCCCACCGGCGGCACGCGCATGACCGAAGGGCTGATCCCGCCGCAGGTGTTCGAGCAGCTCAAGCCGGAGCTGGTCAGCCCGCTGGTGGTGTACCTGGCCAGCGAGCGCTGCCAGGAAACCGCCGGCCTGTTCGAGGTCGGTGGCGGCTGGATGGGCAAGGTGCGCTGGGAGCGCAGCCTGGGCATGGGCTTCGACCCGAAATCCGGTTTCGATGCCGAGGACGTCGCCGCTCACTGGCAGCGGATCTGCGACTTCGAGAATGCCGCGCATCCGGCGGACAACATCGAGGCGCTCAGGGAGATGATGGCCAACCTGCAGAAGCACGCCGGCTGAGGCTGCGCTGGCCTGCGCGGTTCAGACCGGCGCCGCCAGCATGTCCGGCTGCAGCAGGCGCAGGGCCTTTTCGCGGGCCTGGCTGAGGTCGCGCACATACAGCAGGTGCCCCTCCAGCCGGTGGATGCCGGCGCGGCGCAGTTTCAGGCGGACCTGTGCATTGCTGCCGCTGAGGATGAGCGTGACGCCCAGCTTGCGGTAGTCCACCAGCACGTTTTCCAGTGCCGCCAGGGCGGTCATGTCGAGCATCGGCACCGCGCTGATGTCGACGATCACCACCTTGACCTCCGGATTGAAACGGCGCAGCGCACCCAGCGCCTTTTCCGCCGCGCCGAAGAACAGCGGGCCGCGAATCGCATAGGTGGCGACGTGCTCGGGCATGTCCCGAAGGATCCTGCGCTGTTCGCGCGACAGCACGGTGGTGTCGGTCAGCTCGCTCATGCGCTTGATGAACAGGCCCGCTGCCAGCAGCAGGCCGACACCCACCGCCAGCACCATGTCGAACAGCACGGTCAGCACCAGGCAGGTCAGCAGCACCAGCACATCGCTGCGCGGCGCGATGCGCAGCACGTGCATGACGTGCGGCGCCTCGCTCATGTTCCACGCCACCATCAGCAGCAGCGCCGCCAGCGCGGCCATCGGCAGGTAGCTGAACAGCGGGGCCAGCCAGAGGATCGCCACCAGCACCACGCCGGCATGAATGATCGCCGCCAGCGGCGAGAATGCCCCGGCGCGCACGTTCGCCGCAGTCCGCGCGATGGCCGCGGTGGCGGTGATGCCGCCGAACAGCGGGGCGACCAGATTGCCCAGGCCCTGGCCGATCAGTTCGCCGTTCGGTTCATGGTTGCTGCCGGTCATGCCGTCGGCGACCACGGCGCAGAGCAGCGACTCGATGGCGCCGAGCATGGCGATGGCGAAAGCCGGTGCCAGCAGTTGGTGAAACAGCTCGTAGGTCAGCTGCAACGGCTGGCCGTCCGGGCCGGGCAGCAGCCATGGCCAGGCGAAGTTCGGCAGGAACGGCGGAATCCCCGGATGGGTCACGCCGTCGAGGGTATAGCTGAAGCGCTCGCCGAGCGTGGCCACCGGCAGGCCGGACGATTCCAGCGCCAGCCCCGCCAGGGCGCCGACGGTCAGCGCCACCAGATGTCCGGGCACCTTCGGCACCCAGCGTGGCCAGAGGATCAGCACGCCCAGGCAGATCGCCGCCACCAGCGCGTCGCCGAGCTGGGCGCCCGGCAGCGAGCGCACCAGCAGGCCGACCTGCTCGACGTAGTGCTGCGGTTGCTCCAGCAGGGTCAGACCGAACAGGTCCTTGATCTGCAGCGTGGCGATGACGATGCCGATGCCCGCGGTGAAGCCGAGGGTGACAGGGTAGGGAATGAAGGCGATCAGGCGCCCCGCGCGCAGCAGGCCGAGAGTGATCAGGATGAGGCCGGCGAGCATGGTACACAGCAGCAGCCCGCCGAGGCCGAACTGCTGGGTGATCGGCAGCAGGATCACCACGAAGGCGGCGGTCGGCCCGGTGACGTTGAAGCGTGATCCCCCCGTCAGGGCGATCAGCGGGGCGGCGACCAGCACGGTATAGAGCCCGTGCTGCGGTGCGACACCCACCGCGATGGCCAGCGCCATGGCCAGCGGAATGGCGATGATGCCGACGGTCAGCCCGGCGCCGATGTCGCCGCGCAGGGCGCTGGCTCCGTATCCCAGGCGCAGGGCCTGGCGCCAGGCGGCAAACAGCGGGGGAAACTTCATGCCGGGACGCTCCTTGTTCGCAAAGCGCCATTATAGGCGCTGAAACCATCTTGTTATTCGTACCGAAAGATCGCTCGGTATGCGGGGTGGCGATGTACGACCTTGGTCGCAAGCGTCCCTGGCGCGTTGAGTGCGCCGGCTCCGAGGAGTAAACTGCCGCCCCCGTGAGACCCGGTGGAGCGGAGGCGGCATGCGTAAAGACAAGAAACAGGTGATTGGCGACGAGATCGCGGACGAGTCGATCAAGCTGTTTCTACAGCCTGAGCCGGCCGACGACACGCCCCCATCGTTGCACAAGCTGGTCAAGGCCTATCGCGGTCTGCGCCTCGATGACTTCGAGCGTTTTCTCGGCTTCTTCGTGGCGGCCGGCTACGACCTCGACGCCCGGAATGCCAAGGGGCAGGACTTCATCGATCTAGTCGCCGACCAGCGCCATGCCAGGCCCTACATCGAATTGATCGAGGCCATGCGCGGCTGATTCGAAGGGTCGCCGCTTCGTATCGAAGCATCGGGCATAGTCGCCAGCGCGCGGGGTACGAAGCGCGTGCATGCGGCCGGGCTCGGCAAGCAGGATTCGCAATCGTTTTTCTCGCAGCGTCGTCCGTAGAGCCTTGGGTCAAGCCCGCTCCGGATGAATCGCAGCGAGGGGAAGGAGGCCAAAAGCCGCCCTTCCGACAGCTGGCAGGCAGTGTTTCGACGCCTGTTCTCGGGCACATGCTCCCGAGCAGCGGTATGGGACCAGGCTCCGTTCCCGACCGTCTGGCTGGTGGGTATTACGCGGCCGCGTACTGCGGTCACGACAGTTTAATGCTGTGATTCTGGAGAACGCGTTGATGACGCAACACGATAGCGAAGCAGTGGATATGGTGCTGGTGGGAGCCGGCATCATGAGTGCGACCCTGGCGGTACTGCTCAAGGAACTCGATCCCGATATCAAGCTGGAAATCGTCGAACTGCAGGAGTCCGGAGCCATCGAAAGCTCCAATCCCTGGAACAATGCCGGTACCGGTCACGCGGGCCTCTGCGAGCTGAACTACACCCCTGACAGCAAAGACGGCACGATCGACATCAAGAAGGCCGTCCTCATCAATACCCAGTTCGAAGTCTCCAAGCAGTTCTGGGCCTACCTGGCCGACCGCGAAGGCTTCGGCTCTCCCCGTGATTTCATCAACGCGGTGCCGCACCTGAGCTTCGTGCGGGGCAGCAAGAACATCGATTACCTCAAGCGCCGCTTCGACGCGCTGAAGACCCACCACGCCTTCGCCGACATGGTCTACACCGAAGACCGTGCGACCCTGGCCGAGTGGATGCCGCTGATGATGCCGGGCCGCGCCGCCGACGAGCCGATCGCCGCGACTCGCGCCATGAACGGTACCGACATCAACTTCGGCGCGGTGACCAGCCAGTTGCTCGCCTATCTGTCGCGCAGTGCCGGCGTCAAGGTCTCCTACAACCAGAAGGTTACCGGTCTCGCCCGCACCGCTTCCGGCTGGAAGGTCGACATCAAGAACACCCGCAGCGGCGATTCGCGCGAAGTACAGGCCGGTTTCGTCTTCCTTGGCGCCGGTGGTGCGGCGCTGCCGCTGCTGCAGATGTCCGGTATCGATGAGGGCAAGGGCTTCGGCGGCTTCCCGGTCAGCGGACAGTGGCTGCGCTGCGACAACCCCGAGATCGTCAAGCAGCATCAGGCCAAGGTCTACAGCCTGGCGGCGGTCGGCGCGCCGCCGATGTCGGTGCCGCATCTGGACACCCGTGTCGTCGACGGCAAGAAATCCCTGCTGTTCGGACCCTACGCCGGCTTCACCACCAAGTTCCTCAAGCGCGGTTCGTTCATGGACCTGCCGCTGTCGATCCGTCCGAGCAACATCGGCCCGATGATGGCCGTGGCCCGCGACAACATGGATCTGACCCGCTACCTGATCAAGGAAGTGATGCAATCCATGGAGGATCGCCTGGAAACCCTGCGCGGCTTCTATCCCGAGGCCAAGGCCGAGGACTGGCGTCTGGAAGTGGCCGGCCAGCGTGTGCAGATCATCAAGAAGGACCCGAAGAAGGGTGGCATCCTGCAGTTCGGCACGGAACTGGTGGCGGCGAAGGACGGCACCATCGCCGCACTGCTCGGTGCTTCGCCGGGTGCTTCGGTCACCGTGTCGATCATGCTCGACCTGCTCGAGCGCTGCTTCCCCGAGCGGTACCGCTCCCAGGCCTGGACGAGCAAGCTGCAGGAGATGTTCCCGGCGCGCGAGACCGTACTGCAGCAGGATGCGGCGGCCTATCGTGAAATCAGCGAGATGGCTGACAAGCGTCTAGGGCTGGAGTACTGAGTCCAGTCACTCGCTTTGCGGCTGAACAAGAAGCCCCGTACGGATGGTACGGGGCTTTTTTATATTCGCGGGCCATGGAAATCGCGATTGCTCTATGCCGTTCAGGCTGCGCGCAGGCTTTCGGTGGGTAGCGGACGGCCTATCCAGCTCAGGCGCGCCTCCTGTACCTCGACCCAGTTGGCGCCTTCGGGGCGGCTGGCGCCGCTGAACAGCATGCGGCAGCGTCCATGCTCGTCGAGCAGCGCATAGTGGCGAGGTGTGCGTCGACGCAGGCGTGTCAGGAGTTTCAGCATGGGACTTGCTCGTCGCGATCGGGGATGCGCTGGTTATCGCAAACGGCTGTGACAATCGTATGAAAGGAACGTGCCGGTGTTACGCCCGGTCTGAATCTCATCACTGTCGGCCCGTGGCGGCGCTGGGTATACTGCGCGGCATTCGTCGCCCCTAACCCTGGAGAAAACAGCATGCTGCAACGCCTGTTGTTCGGTCTTGTCACTGTCCTTGGAATGAGCCTGGTCGGCTGTGCCCACAGCCCGCAGCAGCTCGATCCGAATCCCAAACTCAACGGCACCATCAACCCTGTCGGGCAGGGCCAGCCCGTGGTGGTGCGGGTCGTCGATGCGAGGCCTTCGCCCACCCTGGGCACCCGCGGCGGCCTCTATCCGGAAACCAGCGCGGTGATCGTGCCGAGTGCCAAGGTCATCCCCAAGCTGCAGGCGCAGACGGAAGCGGCGGTGCGACTGCTTGGCTTCACGCCGTCGCCGAATGCCTACAACGCCCCGCAGCTGACCCTGACGCTGGCCGAGCTGAAGTACCAGTCGCCCAAGGAAGGCCTCTATGTCACCGAGGCCAATATCGGCGCGACCCTGAAGGTCGAGGTGCAGAATGCCGGCAAGCGCTACAACGGTCGTTATGGTGCTTCGCTGAATCAGCGTTTCGGCATGGCGCCCAACGAGCAGACCAACACCAAGCTGGTCAGCGACGTTCTGAGCGATGCGCTGACCCGCGTGTTTCGTGACGAGAATATCGGTCGACTGCTGGCCGAGTAGCGTCGCCCCGTTCCCCGGACGTCACAACGAACCCGTCTTATCGAGGCGGGTTTTTTGTGACCTGCCATCCTTAGCTGTCACCCTTCGGGCCGTCGCTGCGCGACGTCAAAACGTCTCCCGGACGTTTTTTGTGACCTGCCATCTCTGGTTGTCACCCTTCGGGCCGTCGCGGGGCGACGTCAAAAACGTCTCCCGTACGTTTTTGTTTGCTGGTTATGGGATAGGTATTCCATCCACATTCCAGGGAGGAGGACCTGAGGCTGTCTATTGAAACGCAGACGCCTCGCACAGGGCGCAATGCTGTTCACTTCACGCCGACATCTCCCACGAGCTGGATGCTGGGGAAAATGTAGGAGCGGGCCGCGCCCGCGATTCGTGCGCATGGCGCGCTCCTACAGTGTTCTGTGCTTATCTGAACGGCATTACGCACCGGGCGGGGCCTCCGCTGGTGGCGGGGAGGCCGGGCTCAGCGCACGCCGGAGTTGCGCAGGGCCGCCGGGGTGTACTGGTTGGAGTTGGCCTTGTAGTTGTAGGTGTAGGGGTTCTTCTCTTCGTTCTTCATGCCCATGACCAGATAGCGGCCGGAAACGAGGTCGTAGAGCGTTTCCATCGCATACAGCGGGACCTGCACATTGTAGATGTAGGTGCTGTGCGCCTCGGCCACGCGCCACAGCTGGTTGCGGCCGTCGTAGTGGTCGATGACCGCGGCCTGCCAGGTGTCCTCGTCGATGAAGAAGTGGCGCTTGGCGTAGATGTGGCGTTCGCCCGACTTCAGCGTCGCTTCGACTTCCCAGACACGGTGCAGCTCGTAGCGTGTCAGGTCCTGGTTGATGTGGCCGGCCTTGAGGATGTCGCCGTACTTGAGTTCCGGCGAGTCCAGACGGTAGGCGTTGTAGGGGATGTACAGTTCCTTCTTGCCCACCAGCTTCCAGTCGTAGCGATCCGGCGCGCCGTTGAACATGTCCAGGTTGTCGGACGTGCGCAGGCCGTCGGCGGCGGTGCCCGGGCCGTCATAGGCAACCTGCGGGGCGCGGCGCACGCGGCGCTGGCCGGCGTTGTAGATCCACGCCATGCGCGGTTCCTTCACCTGGTCCAGCGTTTCATGCACCAGCAGCACGTTGCCCGCCAGGCGGGACGGTTCGGTCACCTGCTGCTTGAAGTAGAACAGTACGTTGCCGTGCTTTTCCGGGCTGTAGTCGGTCAGGGTGTCGGTGTAGACCACCTCGTCGATGAACTTGACCAGGCTATAGCTGCCGTTGACCTGTGGCGTGGCCTGGACGACGACGCGGCGGGCCGAGCTGCCGCGGTAACGGGTGATGTGGTTCCAGATGACTTCCAGGCCATCCTTGGGAATCGGAAAGGCGATGGCGGTCTCGAAGTTCTCCAGGCCGTTGCCGCCGCGCACCATGCTGGCCTGGCGGGCATTGCGCGCGGCCGCGTCGTAGATATGCTGCGGCATGGCGGCGCTGCGGCGGGTTTCGAAGACCGGCAGGCGGTAGGTCTGCGGGTAACGCTTGAGCATGGCGATCTGCCCGGGGCTCAGGTTGTCCTGGTACTGCTCGTAGTTCTGCGCGGTGATGGTGAATTTCGGCTCGTCGCTGGCGTAGGGATCGCCGACGAAACCGTCCGGCGATACCGGTGCGGCGTCCTGTGGCAGCCCGCCGCTCCAGGCGGGGATGGTGCCGGCGGCGTTGCCGGCCCTGTCGGCGCCGATCGGCGTGAGCGCGTTGCCGAGCCTGGCCGCTTCGGATTCGGATACGGCCGCCATGGTGCTACTGGTCAGTAGCGACAATGTGAGGGCCCCGGTTGTGAATATTGTTTTTGTCATGATCTGATTCCTGTGGTCCTGAATAGCTGGTGCCCCGCAGCGCTGGGCGTATCGTCAGGGCGCCGAGTGATGCGACGTCCTGATCGGGCTTCGAGGGATTGCTCGCGTCGCTGGGGCGCGACAGTCAGCCACCCAGCCCGAATGCGTCCCGCCGCCCCGCCTGGCTGCGCACGCTCTAGCTTGCTGCTTCGAGGTGTTTCGAGGGTGAAGGTGGGCGGTGCCACAGTCAATATTGAACGATGAACATGGCGTCATAAGCCGGCTTGATAATGCTCGGCTCCGGCTCGCCGTTCCGTCGGAAAAATCCAGTGGCAGCGTATCGCCCGGGTACACTGCGCGGCTGTATTCGGCCGCGCCGGGTACCTCGATTTACACCTGAGCGGAGGTCTGGATGTCGCTGCAGGCGCACCTGGTCATAGCCCCGTCTTTTCTACTCCACGGCGTGGCGTTGCTCTGCGCCCTGTGCGGTGGCTGGTTGCTGCTGGCCACCCGCTGGCGCGAGCAGCGCGCGGCGACACGGCTATTGGCGACGAATGTCACCACTGGCGCAGCGGATGCCGAACAGGCTGCGACGATTCGACTCAATCGGCTGTTCTATCGGGTCGGTTTCGCCGGGCTGGCGCTGGCCCTGGCGTTTTCCTGGGGCGGCCGGCTGCTCTGAGCGCAGCCGCACCCGGAGGGCCCGCCACTGCCGCTGCGTGCGCGCGGCAGGCGGCTATGGTTCCAGCCCGGCATCGAGCCGGTACTGATTGCGCACCGGCGTGGCGTACTGCTGGATCAGGTAGGGCTGTTGCACGCTGGGGCAGGCCGCCAGGCGCCTGGCCCACTCGGCCTCGGCGCGCTCCACTTCCTCGCGGCTGAACAGCTCGGCCGCGCTGGGCACCTCGATCTCCGGATCGCGGCCATCCCACAGCCGATAGGCCAGGTAGTGCACGGGGAACAGGCGGTAACCGCCGAGGATCTGGCGGTCGACGGCCGCGGCCATCTGCTTGGCATCCTCGGGAACGCTGTCCATCGGCGTGCCGAAGGCCACGTGAACCCGGCCCTTGTAGCCGGTGATGCCCAGCGCGATGCTGGCATCGTCCTCGCCCGGCGCCTTGCAATAGCTGCCCGTGGTGGCGCGGATATACAGCTCGCGCGCCTTGGCCTGGTCGCAGGGATCGTATTCGTAGCTGATCGCCACCGGAATCGGCCGCAACGCGGCGAGCGCGTCGGCGAACGATTCGTCCTTGCGGCTCATGTGCAGCATCTTGAGGATCGCCGAGTCGGTGCGGTCATCGCCGTCCTTGGCGCGGCCTTCGGCCTGGGCGATCCACACCGATTCGCCGTCGTTGCGGATCGAATGGTTGATATAGGCCGAAAGCATCTGGTAGGCCGCCAGTTTCTCGCGGCGGCCGGTAATCGAGCGGCGGACGATGAAGCTCTTGTTCAGGCGCATCAGGTCACTGACGAAAGGGCGCTGCAGGAGGTTGTCGCCGATGGCGATGCGCGGGGTGCGAATGCCCGCCTGGTAGACCGCGTAGTTGACGAAAGCCGGGTCCATCACGATGTCGCGGTGGTTGGCCAGGAACAGGTAGGCGCGGCCTTGCTGCAGCCGTTCGAGGCCGGAATAGGTCACGCCGTCGGTGGCGCGTTCGATGGTGCGGTCGACATAGGCTTCGATCTTGTGCTGCAGGGCGTCCACGGTATGGATGCTGGCGAACTCGCGGCGCAGCCTGCGGGCGATGAAGGGCTTGATCAGCCAGCCCATGGCGTCGGCCAGTCGCGGAAAGCGAAAATGCGCCAGAATGTCGAGGAACTCCCGATCGGCGAACAGGCGGGCCATGACGACCGGGACTTCGGCGTCGGCATAGGGTCGGATGGCTTCGAATTCGTCCATCATGCTCTCTGTAAAGGAAACGGCGAGAAACGGGGCCTGTGCAGCGAACGCAGCGGGTAATTTGCAGAACGGGCCGGGGCCGTCTGGCCCATACTCGGAGCACAGCGGCCGCTTTGTCTGCCTGATCGCCCGCCATGTTCCGGCATGCGGCCGGCGCACCTCCTGCGAGGCGCACCCTGGTCAGTTCTTGAGGTCTGTCGGCTTTTCGGCGCGCTTGCGATGAAAAACAGAGACCCTATAGACGGCGATTATAGCGACAAGTCACGTGGAGGACGGATGCTGGAGATACAGGTCTATCAATGCCCGTACTGCGGCGAGCCGGTCGAGACCACGCTCGATCTCAGTGGCGGTGACCAGCGCTACATCGAGGATTGCGCGGTGTGCTGCCGGCCGGTCGTGTTCGACCTGCGTACCGACGGCATCGAATGGCAACTCGAAACCTTCAGGGAGGACGACTGAATGCAGCGCATCTACGAGCCGCGCGACCTGCTGGAGGCGCAAATGCTCAGCGGCATGCTGATGGGGGAAGGCATCGATGCCTTTCTTGCCGGCAGCCACCTGATCGGGGCCATGGGCGAACTGCCGGCGGTGGGGCTGCTGGGCCTGATGGTGCCTGACGAGGATGCCGAACGGGCACGTGAGCTGATCGCCGCGTACAATGGCGCCGAGCCGTTGCCGGGCGATGAACCGGAGAGCTACCCCGGCGAACTGATCTGCTGACGAGTTTTTCTATGTGTGGCCGCTACGCCCTTTTTCGCTGGAGCCAGGACTTCGCCGCCTTGCCCGGCTTTCCCGCCGACCAGCCGCCGCATTGGAGCCTGGCGCCCGGCGCCTCGGTGCTGTTGCTGCGCCAGGTCGACGACCAGCTACAACTGAGTCGGGTGCGTTGGGGCCTGACGCCCGCCTGGCTCACCGATCTGACCCGCACCCCTGCGCAGGCGCGCGCCGAAACCCTGGCCGAACAGCCGATGTTTCGCGACGCCTTTCGCCTGCGTCGTGGCCTGCTGCCGGCCAATGGTTTCTACGAGTGGCGTGGCGCGGCACGCAAGCGGCCCTACTGGATGACCGGCGAAGGCTCGCTGAGCTGGTTCGCGGCGTTGTGGGAAGCCTATCCGGTACAGGGCCATACCTACCTGAGCACCGCGGTGGTGACCCTGCCGGCGGCGAATCTGCGCCGGCCGCTGCTGCTCGATGAGGCGGGGCGGGCCGCCTGGCTCGACCCGGCGACCCCGCCGGATGCCCTGCAGGCATTGCTCGACCAGCCACAGCCGCCGCTGCGCGAGCGCCCGCTGGCGACGCTGGTGAACGATCCCAAGCTCGACGCGCCGGAGTGCCTGACGCCGGCGTAGGCCGGGGTGGGACCGCCGAGGTTGAGGCGTGTGGCGCCGAAGCCCGACAGCACACCGAAGCGATGAGGGGACGTCTTGCCCGTTGGGCTTCGCTGCGCTCAACCCAACATGCAAGCCGGATACGTAGCGCATACAGGCGATACGGCAGGCTTGCGGCGCTTTCCTGCATGCGTTTCAGACCCTGAACTGGTTGATCAGCCGACGCTGCTGTTCGGCCAGGCGCGTCAGGTCGGCGCTGGCCTGGCTGGCTTCCTCGGCGCCACCGGCGACCTGCTGGGCCACCAGGCCGATATTGGCGACGTTGCGGTTGATGTCCTCGGCGACGGCGCTCTGTTCTTCGGCGGCGCTGGCGATCTGGTTGTTCATGTCATTGATCTGCGAGACCGCCTGAGTGATCGCCTGCAGCGCCTGCGCGGCGGCGCTGGCCTGCTCGACGCTATGTCGCGTGCGGCTCTGGCTTTGCTCCATCACGCTGACGACGTCCCGCGTGCCGTTCTGCAGTTGCTGGATCATGTGCTGAATCTCGCCGGTGGCCTGCTGGGTCTTCTGCGCGAGGTTGCGCACCTCGTCGGCCACGACGGCGAAACCGCGGCCCTGTTCGCCGGCGCGCGCAGCCTCGATCGCCGCGTTGAGAGCGAGCAGGTTGGTCTGCTCGGCGATGCTGCGAATCGTCACCAGGATGGCGTCGATGTTTTCGCTGTCGCGGGCCAGGGTCTGCACCACGTCCATCGCGCGGCCGATCTCGCTGGCCAGTTCGGTGATGGCCGAACCGGTGTCCTGGACGATATGACGCCCCTGGTTGGCGGCGCGGTCCGCGTTGTTCGCCGCTTCGGCGGCCTGGCTGGCGTTGTGCGCGACATCCTGCGCGGTGGCGGTCATCTGGTGCACCGCGGTGGCGACCTGTTCGATCTCGGCCAGCTGGTTCTGCACGCCCTTGTCGGTGCGGATGGCAATGTCGGCGGTGTGCTCCGAGGCATCGCTGACCTTCTGTACCGAGCCGATCACCTCGCCGATCATGCTTTGCAGGCGCGCGAGGAATGCATTGAAGCCGGCGGCGATCTGCCCCAACTCGTTGCGGCTGTCGATGTTCAGGCGCTGGGTGAGGTCGCCTTCGCCCTGGCCGATGTCCTCGAGCATGGCCACCATGACCCGCAAGGGGCGGGTGATGCGCTGGCTGATCAGCCAGATGACGGTCAGTCCGACCACGGCGACCAGCAGGCCGATCAGCAGCATGGCGCCGAGGCTGCTGCGGTTTTCCTCGGCCAGGGCGGCGATGAGCTGTTCCTGGTCCTGCATGACCACGGCCAGTGGCAGCTCCAGCATCAACACCCAGCGCGCGTCGGTGCCGGCGAAGGAGAAGGGCAGGATCATCGCGATATGGCCCAGCGCTTCGTCGGCCTGATAGTGGACCTGGCCAACCGGCAGTTGCTTGACCAGTTCCTGGTCCTGGGCATCGAGAATCTGCACCGCCGGCTTGCCGAGCAGCCCGGCGTCCTTGCTGTAGGCGGCCAGGCGGCCATTGTCGGAGATCAGCGCAATCTCGCCGACGCCGCCATAGAGTTGCTCATTGACGCCGTTGAGCAACTGCTGGATGAAGTCGACGCGGATGTCGCTGCCGACGATGCCGTGAAATTCGCCGTCGATGATGATCGGTGCGCTGAACGAGGACAGCAGCGCCTTCTCGCCATTCATTGCGTAGGGGGCCGGATCGCCCACGCAGGGTTTCAGTCGTTCGCGTGCGCACAGGTAGGGCTCGCCGGCGCGCACGCCGGTTTCGAGCATGCGGGTGTCTTCGAAGTCGGTGAGCCTGTCCAGCACGACGCTGCCGCTGTTGTCGCGATACAGCCAACTGGCGAAACGGCCATTGAGCATGCCGGGTGCGTCGCCGCGGTACATCACGTCGTTGGCATCCACGCCGTTGGGTTCCCAGGCGATGGAGATGCTGTTCAGCGACGGGTTCTGCAGCAGCGTTTCGCGTGCCAGGTTGATCAATTCCTCGCGGGTGAGGTTGGCCATGGGCATGCCCTGCTCATCGGTCAGGCCGGGCAGGGCATTGACCCGCGCGAGGCCGATGGCGATCTGCAGCGGCTCCTGCAGCTGCGCCTGGATATGGCTGACCTGCCATTGCGCCAGGGCGGTCACGCGCTGCTCGACCATGTCGTCGATCAGCGCGCGGGTGCGGCTTTCCAGCAGTTCCTGGGTGCGCATGCCGGATATCAGCGCGTAGAGCAGCAGGGCGGCGATGATGGCGAGCGTGCAGGCGCCGGCAAGCGCTGCAAAGGAGGTCTGGATCGATCTGAACATGGTGTGGCCACTCTTGTTGTTATGGCTGGTAAGAACCTATCGGCAGGCCCCGCCGTTGCTGCAGTCACGCCGTCGGTTGTCTGAGCGTTGGGCTCGCTTTAGCGGCTGTTCCCGTTTCGTTCGCGGCCGCGCCGGGGCCCTGCGGGTTGCACGGCGTCATGCGTCGTTGCCGGACTTGCCAAGGATGACCATTGGCTGCGCCCCGCGCCATGCGGATCGCCGCCCGGCCTGGCGCCATCCGGCGCAGCAACGCGGCTTGCGACGAAACGGGAACAGGCCCTAGCATACGGCGCAGATTCCTCGGAGAAGCTCCATGTTCAAGCCGCAACCATTGTCCTTGCTGATTGCCGCCGCGTTGCTGGCGGGCTGCCAGGCGGTCAACACCACCAGCGGTGGTGCCGTGGGTATCGACCGCAAGCAGTACATGTTCAGCATGCTGTCGACCGAACAGGTCAACCAGATGTATGCCCAGTCCTACCAGGAGACGCTCAGCGAAGCCTCGAGCAAGGGCGCGCTGGAGAAGAGCGGCGCGGTGAACAAGCGTGTCAACGCCATCGCCCAGCGGCTGATCGCCAACGTCTCGGTGTTCCGTCCGGATGCGGCGCAGTGGGCCTGGGAGGTCAACGTGATCGACAGCCCCGAGCTCAACGCCAACTGCGGCCCGGGCGGCAAGATCATTTTCTACACCGGCTTGATCGAACAGCTGAAACTCACCGACGACGAGATCGCCGCCGTCATGGGCCACGAGATTGCCCATGCGCTGCGCGAGCACGGCCGTGAGGCCATGTCCAAGGCCTATGGCGTGCAGATGGCCACCCAGCTGGGTTCGGCCATGGGCGTCGGTACCGGTGGCCTGCAGCTGGCGAACATGGGGGTGGAGTACCTGATGACCCTGCCCAACAGCCGCAGCAACGAGAACGAGGCGGACCTGATCGGCCTCGAGCTGGCGGCGCGTGCCGGCTACGACCCGAATGCGGCGCTCACCCTGTGGGAGAAAATGGCGTCGGCCGGCGGTTCGGCGCCGCCGGAGTTCATGAGCACGCACCCGTCTTCCAGCACCCGTACCGCGGCGCTGAAAGCCAATATCCCGAAAGTCATGCCGCTCTACCAGCAGGCCCGTAGCGGCCGCTGACCCGGCCGCCCGCCATCGATCGTTCAGGTCGATGGCAGCAATGCGGCGAGAGGCGTGTCGATGCCCAGCTGCAGGCGCATGCCTTCGAGATCGACCAGGGTGGTGACCTCTTCGATGTCGCCGGCCGGGTTCAGCGTCCAGACGCTCATCGCGGCGATGGCGAGGATCTTGTCGCTGGCAGGATAGCCGAGCAGCGGCGTCGCCAGCGTGCCCATCGCCGTGCTGGAGGTGACCACCTTGTGGCCTTCGCAGACGCACTCGTCCACCACGACTTCCAGGTCCGGCATGGCGCTGCGCACGGTGCGCACCAGCTCGGCGAAGCCGGCGCTGTTCAGCGGCCGGCTGATGAACGAGCCCTTGTAGCTGAAATATTTGCTCTGCATCTGCTCGGAAAGGGCCAGGCGGCCCTTGTTCCAACTCAGGTCGATATGGTTGCAGACTCGTTTCTTGCGTCCATCCGCTGACATGCAGCCTGGTCTCCTCGGGGCGCTGACGGTGCGCTGCGGCTGTGCACTCTATCAGCTGCCCGGTGTTGCGGATTTGCGCTGGGTATCAGCCTGAGACAATCGGGCCCATGTTCAACGCTTCGTAACCGGCATAAAGCGCCAGCGCGGCGAAACCTGCAGCAGCGACCCGACGAATCAGCGCCAAGGGCAGACGGTCGGCGGCGAAGTGGCTGGCGAGCACCACCGGGACGTTGGCGAGCAGCATGCCGAGCGTGGTGCCGAGGATGACCAGGATGAATTCGGGATACTGCGCGGCGAGCATCACCGTGGCGATCTGCGTCTTGTCGCCCATCTCGGCGATGAAGAAGGCCACGGTGGTGGCGACGAAGGGACCGTAGGGACGGCCGAGGCGGGCATCGTCGTCGTCCAGCTTGTCGGGCACCAGCGTCCACGCGGCGACGGCAGCGAAGCTGAACGCCAGTATCCAGCTCAGCATCACCGGCGAGAGCAGGCTCGACACCCAGTTGCCGACCGCACCGGCGGCCGCATGGTTGGCCAGGGTGGCGACGACGATGCCCCAGATGATCGGCCAGGGGCGCCGATAACGGGCCGCCAGCAGCAGCGCGAGCAATTGGGTCTTGTCGCCGATTTCGGCCAGGGCAACGATCAGGGTGGGAACGAAGAAAGCTTCCAAACGAGATTCCTTAAGGGCGGGTCGACAGTTCTCCATGACATGCGCAACCTGCCCGCCCGGGTCAGGTGTACATGTCATGGGTCTTGTCAAACCGGGGCCGGGCGTATGGCTACGCTCTGGCCGGTCGCATGCGCCATGGTCTGCGGACCAAGTGTGTTGACGCATGCCGGACGAGCGGGGCGCTCGTCGGAGACTACTCCCCCAAGGACGGCGGCGAGTTTGCCGCAAGCCGCCCCGTCGTGCAACCGCCTGGCGCGGGTGGATCAGGCGCGCGAGGCGCGGTAGATGCGAAAGCCGTCGCGCTCGGCGAGGGTCCGGCAGGTGCCGAGGTGGCGCTCGATCAGCGGTGGGTAGCGGAGGAATGCGTTGGCCACCAGACGCAGTTCGCCGCCGCCGAGCAGGTGTTCGGCGGCGTGCTCGATCAGCGCCTCGCTGGCTTCGTAGCTGGTATGCACGCCCTGGTGGAACGGTGGGTTGCTGATGATCGCGGCCAGTTGCCGCGGCGCGGCAGCGATGCCATCGCCGGCGATCACCTCGCCCGCCAGTCCGTTGGCGGCCAGCGTCATGCGGCTGCTCTCGACGGCGAAGGCGTCGACGTCGAGCAGCACCACCTCGCTCTGCGGGTGGCGCCGCTTCAGCACGGCGCCGAGGATGCCGGCGCCGCAGCCGAAGTCGAGCAGGCGCCCCTTCGGCAGATCGTCGAGGTGTTCCAGCAGCAGGGCGCTGCCGCGATCGAGCCGGCCATGGCTGAACACCCCGGGCAGGCTGACCACCTCGAGTGGACCGTCCGCCAGTTGCAGGCTGAAATGCTGGGCCAGCGCCTGCAGGTCCGGCATGGCCGGGGCCTGCTCGACCCGCACCTGCCACAGCTGGCAATGGCGCGCACTGTCGAGCTTGCATGCGCGCCCGTAGCCGGTCAGTTGCCTGGCGGCGCGTTCGACCCCGGCGCGTTTCTCGCCGACCAGGTACAGCGGGCGGCCCTCGAGTTTGGCCGCCAGGGCCTGGAGCAGGTACTCGGTCAGTTCGCGGGATTTCGGCAGGAACAGCACGGCGGCTTCGAAGTCCGCCTGCGGAGCGCTGACGCCGAAGCTGCAACGTCCGGAAAAACGCCGTTCCAGCAACTGCTGTTCGCCGGCGTGCCAGCTCCAGCCGACAGCCCCTGGCAGATGGCCCAGCAGGTCGTCGGCGGGCAGGCCGGCCAACAGCAGCTTGCCGCCGAACAGCTCGGCCTGGCGCAGCAGTACTTCGCTTCGAGGATCCATGGGCGTCTCCTGAAAAAGTCGGGGAGCTTAGGGGCAGTTGGCGTTTCGTCGCAAGCCGCGGATAGGGCTGTCTGGCGCGCCGTTGAGTTGAGCGCCGCGAAGCCCAACGGGCAAGGCGTCACTCATTGCTTCGGTGTGGTGTTGGGCTTCGGCGGCCCCATCCAACGCGCTGCATCGCCGCGAGGGCGCACCTCCCACAGGCGCTCGGTGGGCACAGGCTATTCTTGTGGAAGGCCGCGCCCGTTCCCGACGGGCTTGCGGCATTCACCACATCCCCGTGGATTGCCCGCCCCCGGGGCGATGCTTTTCAGCTTCAGGCTTCCAGCGCTTCTATCGAATGGCTGTCGTGAATGGCCAATGGAGCCGCTATCGCTCGCTGTTCAGTTCACCTGGCGTGTCGGCGTGCCCGCGAAAAAGGCCTTGGCGTTCTCCGCCAACTGGCCGACGATGCGTTGGCGCGCCTCGCGGCTGCCCCAGGCGCTGTGCGGGGTGATGATCAGCCGTGGCAGGCCCGGGGCCAGCAGCGGGTTGTCGTCGCGCGGCGGTTCGCTGGTCAGTACGTCGGTGGCGGCGCCGCCCAGGTGGCCGCGGCGCAGGGCATCGGCCAGGGCCTGTTCGTCGACCAGGCCGCCACGGGCGGCGTTGACGAGAAAGGCGGTCGGTTTCATCAATTGCAGTTCACGCGCGCCGATGAGGTTGCGGGTTTGCTCGGTCAGCGGGCAGTGCAGGGTCAGCGCATCCACCTGCGGCAGCAGTTCGTCCAGATCCAGACGTTCCGGGCGTGGTGGCCGGCCCGGCAGGTTGCCGACCAGCACGCGCATGCCGAACGCCTCGGCCAGGCGCGCCACCGCGCTGCCCAGCTCGCCATGGCCGAGCAGGCCGAGGGTCTTGCCGGCCAGTTCGACGATGGGGAAGTCCAGCAGGCAGAACTGGCCGCTCTCCTGCCAGCGGCCACGGGCCACGGCGGCCTGGTAGTCGGGCAGGCGGGTGGCCAGCGCCAGCAGCAGCATCAGGGTGTGCTGGGCCACCGTGGCGGAGCCGTAGGCCTGGCAGTTGCAGACGGTGATGCCACGCTCACGGGCGGCCTGCAGGTCGATGTTATTGACGCCGGTGGCGGCGACCAGAATCAGTTTCAGCTCGGGGCAGGCGGCGAGGGTGTCGGCGCTCAATGCGATCTTGTTGACGATGGCCACCCGGGCGCCGCGCAGGCGTTCGCTCACCTGTTCCGCTGTGCTCTGGGGATGGCAGACGAGCTCGTCGAAGGTCGCCCGCAGCGGGGCAAGATCGAGGTCGCCCTGGTCGAGGGGAGAGAGATCGAGGAAAACGGCGCGATTGGACATCAACTGTACCTTTCGATGGGGCCGGGGCGGGCGGACAATGCCGCCTGACACGCATGGCGGAGAAATGATCGTGTATTGGATGGAGTTTACGACCGTGGCGCTGGTGCATCTGCTCGCGGTGTTAGGGTCTGTTCTCGTTTCATCGCGAGCCGCGTTGCTGCGCCAAATGACACCAGGCAAGGCGCGGGACGCAGGGAATGGTGATCCCTTGCCAAGTCCCGCAACGCCGCATGGCGTCATTTGCCGCGCAACCCTTCGGGCCGGGCCTGTTTTTGCGCGATGCTGCGTTACTCGATGGCTCATTTGGGCGACCAAACTTCGCATCTCGCGCCTTGCCTCGCGCAAAAACAGGCTCCGGCGCGGCCGCGAATGAAACGAGAACAGACCCTAGCCCAGGACCGGATTTCGCGGTGGCGGTGCGCGAGAGCGTCACCCGGGGCCGGCGGGCGGGCAACTGGACCGCGCTGGGTATCGGCTGTGGGATCTTCCTGCACGTCGGTTATTCATTGTTGGGCATCGGCCTGATCGTCTCGCAGTCGATTGTGCTGTTCAACCTCTTCAAATGGCTGGCGGCCGGTTATCTGTTCTACCTGGGCTGGCGTGCGTTGCAGGCGCGGCCTATGAAGCTGGACCTGCAGGCCGATGCGCCGGCGCCCGCACGGCATTCGGCGTGGCGCGCGTTCGTCGTCGGGTTCGTCACCAACGGCCTGAATCCCAAGGCGACGCTGTTCTTCCTGTCATGATTCGCGGTGGTGATAAGCCCCCATACCCCGCTGCCGGTGCAGGCCGGCTACGGGCTCTACCTGGCCTGCGCCACGGCGCTCTGGTTCTGTCTGGTGGCCTGGCTGTTCAGCCGAGGCCGCGTGCGTGCTGGCTTCTCCCGCATGGGGCACTGGTTCGATCGCCTGACCGGCGCGGTGCTGATCGGCCTGGGCGCGCGCCTGGCGCTGAGCGAGATCGGCTAGCCGGCCGAAATGTCTCGAAAGAAAATAATCCTTTGGACTGATTTTGCGCGGCCCTGGACGCTCTAGAGTGCAGCTTACAACTCCAAGAAAAGACAGGATGCCCGCATGTTGCAGACCCGTGTGATCAAGCCCGCGGCGAACGCCTATCAGTACCCCCTGTTGATCAAGCGCCTGCTGTTGTCCGGTGTGCGCTACGAGCGCAGCCGCGAGATCGTCTATCGCGACCGGCTGCGCTACGACTACCGCACCCTCAACCAGCGCATCGCACGGCTGGCCAACGTGCTGACCGAAGCTGGCGTCAAAGCGGGCGACACCGTGGCGGTGATGGACTGGGACAGCCACCGCTACCTCGAATGCATGTTCGCCATTCCGATGATCGGCGCGGTGGTGCACACCATCAACGTGCGCCTGTCGCCGGATCAGATCCTCTACACCATGAACCACGCCGAGGACCGCTTCGTGCTGGTCAACAGCGAATTCGCGCCGCTGTACCAGGCGATCGCCGGGCAACTGACGACGGTGCAGAAGACCCTGCTGCTCACCGATGCGGCCGAGCAGGAGGGCGGCCTGCCGGACTGCATCGGCGAATACGAGCGCCTGCTCGCCGCCGCCGAGCCGAACTACGACTTCCCGGATTTCGACGAGGACTCGGTCGCCACCACCTTCTACACCACTGGCACCACGGGCAATCCCAAGGGCGTCTATTTCACCCACCGCCAGCTGGTGCTGCATACCCTGGCCGCCGCGGTCACCGTCAGTGCGCGGGAGAATCCACGTCTGATGGGCTCGGGCGACGTCTACATGCCGATCACCCCGATGTTCCACGTGCACGCCTGGGGCCTGCCGTACGTCGCCACCATGCTCGGCCTGAAGCAGGTCTACCCCGGGCGCTACGATCCGGACTTCCTCATCGAGCTGTGGCGCCGCGAGCAGGTGACCTTCTCCCATTGCGTGCCGACCATCGTGCAGATGCTGCTCAACGCCAAGGCTGCGCAAGGCACGGATTTCAAGGGCTGGAAGATCACCATCGGCGGCAGTGCGCTGACCCGCGGTCTCTACGACGTCGCCCGGGCGCGCGGGATGGACCTGATCGCCGCCTATGGCATGTCCGAGACCTGTCCGCTGATCTCCGGTGCGCACATCAACGACGAACTGCTGCGGGCGGATGACGAGACCCGCAGCATCCATCACCTCAAGGCCGGGGTCCCGGTGGTGCTGGTGGATGCGGCGATCCAGGCGCCGGACGGCAGCCTCCTGCCCGCCGACGGCTCGTCGCAGGGCGAACTGGTGCTGCGCGCCCCCTGGCTGACCCAGGGCTACTGCAACGAGCCGGAAAAGAGCGAAGAACTCTGGGCCGGCGGTTGGCTGCACACCGGCGATGTGGCGGTCATCGACGAGATGAGCAATATCGAGATTCGCGATCGGATCAAGGACGTGATCAAGACCGGTGGGGAATGGCTGTCTTCGCTGGAGCTGGAGGGGCTGATCAGCCGTCACCAGGCCGTGCGCGACGTGGCCGTGGTCGGGGTGCCGGACGAACGCTGGGGCGAGCGGCCGTTCGCCCTGCTGGTGCTCGCCGACGACCAGCGGCTCGATGCGCGCGGGCTGCGGGATTTCCTCGAACCCGCGGTAGCCGAGGGGCACATAAACAAATGGGCGATTCCGCAGCAGATCGCCGTGGTGGAGGCGATTCCCAAGACCAGCGTCGGCAAGCTGGACAAGAAGCGCATTCGCGTGGAGGTCGCCCGCTGGCTGGAGGAGGGCAGCGACACAGTATCCGCGCTCTGAGGGTCAATTGACCTCGAACATCGCCTGCACCTTGTCTTCCAGCGCCTGGATGCTGAACGGCTTCACCAGTACCTCGTAATCCAGGTGCAGGCCGCTACGCTCGAGCACCGCTTCCTCGGCATAGCCGGTGATGAACAGCACCTTCAACTCGGGGCGGGCCCGGCGCGCCGCGTCGGCGAGCTGACGGCCATTCATGCCGCCGGCCAGGCCGATATCCGAAATCAGCAGATCGACCTCACGTGCCTCGCCCAGCCGCTCCAGGGCACCGGCCCCGCATGCGGCAGCGAGGACCTGGTGGCCGAGCTCCTGCATGACCTCCACCACCAGCATGCGCACGTTGGGCTCGTCATCGACCACCAATACCGTGCGGCCTTGTCGCCGTTCCGGTATGCAGGGGGCCTCATTCTGCACGATCGAGGTGCGGATCTCGCCGAAATGGCGCGGCAGGAACAGCCTGACCGTGGTCCCGCCCGGACTGCTTTCGATATGCACGCCGCCGCCGGACTGTTTGGCGAAGCCGTAGACCATCGACAGGCCGAGACCGGTGCCTTCGCCCAGCGGTTTGGTGGTGAAGAACGGATCGAAGACGTAGCTCAGCTTTTCCGGTGCGATGCCCGTACCGGTGTCGCTGACGCGTAGCGTCACATAATCGCCGGGCGCCAGGCCGAAACGGCTGGCCGCGTTCTGCTCGAGGCTCTCGTTGCCGGTCGCCAGGGTCAGTCGTCCGCCATGGGGCATCGCATCGCGGGCGTTGAGGGTGAGGTTGAGCAGGGCGTTTTCCAGTTGATTGGCATCGCAGAGCGTCAGCCAGAGGCGTGCATCGGCCTCGTTGTGGAATTCCACCAGCGGGCCGGTGGTGCGCTGCAGCAGCTCCATCATTCCGGCCACCAGACCGTTGACGTCGGTGGGGCTGGGGTCGAGGGTCTGCTGGCGGGCGAAGGCCAGCAGTCGATGGGTCAGTGCGGTGGCGCGGCTGGCGGAGCCGAGGGCCGCCTCGAGATAGCGCGCGAGTTCGCCGGTGCGTCCCTGCTGCACGCGCAGATCGATCAGTTCCAGCGAACCGATGATGCCCGCCAGCAGGTTGTTGAAGTCGTGTGCCAGGCCGCCGGTGAGCTGCCCGACCGCTTCCATCTTCTGTGACTGGCGTAGCGCGGCCTCGGCCGAAGCCCGCGCCGCCACTTCTTCGTTGACGCGCTGTTCCAGGGTCTCGTTGAGGCGATGCAGGGCCTGCTCGGTGCGTTTGTGGCTGGTGATGTCCATGCAGGCGCCGACCAGGTAGGACTGCCTGCCATCCGTATCGTGGAAGGTCTGCGCCTTGACGAACAGCCAGCGCAGGCCGGCCCTGGAGAGCTGCACGCGGAACTGCATCTCGAAATCTTCGCCGAGGTCGGCGCAGCGCTCGCACTGGGCGATGATGCCCGGACGGTCGTCGCGATGTACCCGTTGCAGCAGCGCATCCAGGGTCAGTTCGGCCGCACCCTGCAGGCCGACCAGGCGCTGCATGGCCACATCCATGTCCAGCCGGTTGCTGGCCAGCTCCCAGTAGAAGGTGCCGGTGCCGGAGGCGAGCAGCGCCGCATTCAGGCGCTCGTCGCTCTGCCGCAGGCGATTGCGCGTGTGTTCCTGGCTCTGCAGCAGCTGGGTGACGTCCTCGGCGCGGTGAATGATGTATCGCACCTTGCCGTCCGCGCCGAGCACCGGTGCGTTGATCACGTCCCAGTAATGCTCGGCGAAGCCACCCCCGTCCTCGTCGGGCCGTTTCAGCGAATAGCGCACATTGCTCATGCGCTGGGTCCGGCCGCTGGCGACGACCTCTTGCAGCGAGGCGCGCAGCGCTGCGACACCCTGGGCGTCGGGGTGGGACGGATCGTCGGTGTAGACCTCGAACAGGCGCTTGCCGATGACTTCGTCGCGGCGGGTCATGGTGACGCGCAGGCGCTCCTCGCTGATGGCGACCATGGTGTAGGCTTCATCCGCCGTCAGCACCAGGTAGACGCCTGGCAGCGCATCGAAGATCGCCTGCAGATCTCGGGTAACGATGATTCGAACTCCCGTGCGGTTGTGTATGTCGGCTCAGCGAAGCCGCTGCTTGCTGGAATTTATCATTTTTGAGGAGCCTGCCTTGGATTCGCCCGCCCCGCCACTGATCCGCGAAACCTTCCCCGTCGGGCCCTTGCAGTGCAACTGCACCATCATCGGCGATCCGTTGACAGGCAAGGCCATTGTGGTCGACCCGGGCGGCGATCACGAAAGAATTCTTGCCCGTGTCGAAGCGTTGGGGTTGCAGGTGGTCAGCATCATCCACACCCACGCGCATCTCGATCACTTCCTCGCCTCCGGGCAGATGAAGGAGAAGACCGGGGCCACGCTGCACCTGCACAAGGACGACCGCTTCCTCTGGGACAACCTGGAAATGCAGTGCCGCCTGTTCGGCGTGCGCTATGTCCCGGTACCGGCACCGGACCAGTGGCTGGCCGACGACGAGGCGCTGGCCTGCGGCTGCGGCGTGGCGCTGCACACGCCCGGGCATACGCCTGGTTCGATGAGCTTCTGGTTTCCCGAGGCCAAGCTGCTGATTGCCGGTGACACCCTGTTCCGTCGGGGAATCGGCCGCACCGATCTGTGGGGCGGTGATCAGGCCAGCATCGAGCGCTCCATCAGGGGCAGGCTCTACCGCCTGGACGAGGACGCCACGGTGGTGACCGGCCACGGTCCGGACACGCGGCTGGGGGACGAGATGCGCGAAAACCCATTCGTCCGCGCCTGATGGTTCTGTCGTTTCGTTCCTGATTCTTTCCCGGGGCCGATGGTAACCTAGCGCTTTTTTTCAGGCCTGTGTTCGGAAGGACGGCGGCCGCTGATAACTGACGAGATGAAGGAAGTACGTTTATGAGAATGCTGAACTTGACCGCCCTCGCCGCGAGTGTCGCCCTGCTGGTCGGCTGCACCACCAACCCCTATACCGGCGAGCAGCAGGCCGGCAAGGCCGGGGTCTACGGTGGCATCGGTGCCGTCAGTGGCGCGGTCATCGGCGCCGCGACGTCGAGCAAGAAGGACCGCGCCAAGGGCGCGCTGATCGGCGCGGCGGTCGGTGGCGCGGCTGGCGGCGGCTACGGCTACTACGTCGACACCCAGGAAGCCAAGCTGCGCCAGACCCTGCAGGGCACCGGCGTTCAGGTCCAGCGCGACGGCGACAACCTGACCCTGATCATGCCGGGCAACATCACCTTCGCCAGCAACTCGGCCGACATCTCCAGCAGCTTCTACCCGACCCTGAATTCGCTGGTGCAGGTCTTCAAGGAGTTCAACAAGAACGGCGTGGACATCGTCGGTCATACCGACAGCACCGGCTCGCTGCAACTGAACCAGGATCTGTCCAACCGCCGCGCGCAAAGCGTCGCCTCCTACCTGGTGTCCAATGGCGTGGCCGCGTCGCGCATTTCCTCCTACGGCGCCGGGCCCAGCCAGCCGATCGCCAGCAACGACACGACCGCCGGCCGGGCACAGAACCGCCGCGTGGAAATCAACCTGCGTCCGTTGTAACGCAGTCATAGCGCGCGGAGCTGCAACGGCTTCGCGCGTGCCGTAATGCCGGCGCCATGGACCCGCTGATTTCCTCCTGCAATTGAACCTCTCTGCGCTTCGCGAATCTGAAATTCGATAGCACGCCAGTAGTGGCACAGAGGAGGTCGAATGGATGATCGTCCCGCTCTCCATTCCCGCAGGCCCTGGCTGCCATTGCTGGTCGCACTGGCTTTGTTGGCGGGGCTGGGAGGATGGATCGGCTGGCAGTGGCACGTTCAGGAAATGCGTGGCCAGGTCGAGCACGAGCAGCGCTTCACCTTCGCCGTCGATGATATCGAACACACCCTTCGCGAACGGATGCGCGCCTACGAGATGGTGTTGCGCGGCCTCGCCGGGCTGGTGGCCGGTAGCGAAGACGTGCATGTGGAAGACTGGACGAGGGCCGCGGACCAGCTGCAGCTGCAGGACTTCTATCCCGGTATCCAGGGCGTCGCGCTGGCGCGTTACGCCACCCTCGCCAGCCTGCCGGCGATGATCGAGCAGATCCGCCGTTCCGGCCGCGAGCGCTTTCGCATGTACCCGCCGGGCGAGCGCGACGAGTATGTCGTCGTCGACTACATCCACCCGACCGACTGGCGTAACCGCCGGGTGCTGGGCTTCGACCTGTTCAGCGAGGAAACCCGTCGCGAAGCCATCATCAGCGCGCGCAATAGCGGCAACCCGGTGCTCACCGGGCCGCTGCGGCTCAAGCAGGAAACCGAGCAGAACATCCAGACCGGCGTCTTGCTGTTCCTGCCAGTCTATGCGCCGGCCGCGCCGGTGACCACCGAGGAGGAACGCCAGCGCGCCTTCGTCGGTACGCTGCACGGCGCCTTCCGCCTGACCGACCTGATGGAGGGCATCCTCGGTTCGCGCAGCCGGTTGCTGCAACTGCAGTTGTTCGATGCCGCCAATCCCGACTCGCCGCTGTTGGCGGGGCGCGCGCCGGTCAGTGCCGATGCCGCGTTCCAGCGGGTCCGCAATATCTACATGTACGGCCGCAGCTGGCAGCTGCAGGTGGCCAGCACGCCCGAATACGAGGCGATCCTGCGCGACAGGAGTCGCGCGTTCAGCCTGGTGGTGGCGCTGACCGCCGCGGCGTTGCTCTCCCTGCTGGTGGGCGGCTATCTCTATCTGCGCGAGCGTGCCCTGCGCAGCAGTCAGGCCATCAGCCTGCAGTTGCAGGAACGTGAGGCGCGTTTCCGCCAGTTGATCGAGCAACTGCCGGTGGCTACGCTGCTGTGCAATGCCAGCGGCCGTATCGAGCTGGCCAACCAGAGCGCCGGGCAGTTGCTCGTCAGCAGCACCGAGCTGCTGGCGGGCGAGCGGGTCAGCCGCTACGTGCCGGGTGTACTCAGCGAGCAGACCCTGCAGCAGTTGCGCGAGACCAGCCAGCTGGAGCTCCTGGCGCAACGCGAGGACGGCCGTCCGGTTCCGGTCGCGGCCAGCCTGACCAGCTTCCGGCATGACGATGCGCTGTACCACTTGCTCAACCTGCTCGACCTGCAGCCGCGCAAGCGCGACGAGGAACGCTTCCGCAACGTCGTCGAGGCTTCGCCCAACGCCTTCGTGCTGGTCGACGTCAACGGCACCATCGTCATGGTCAACCGCCAGACCGAGTTGCTGTTCGGCTACAGCCGCCAGGAACTGCTCGGCCAGCCGGTGGAATTGCTCTTGCCCGAGGCGCTGCGCGAGGCACATCGCGGTTTGCGCGAGGGCTATACCGAGCATCCGGAGCCGCGGCGCATGGGGGGCAGCCGCGAGCTCTTCGGCCGCCATCGCGATGGCAATGCGCTGCCGGTGGAAATCGGGCTGTCGCCGTTGCGCAGCGGCGACGAGCACCTGGTCCAGGCGGTGATCATCGATATCAGCCACCGCAAGGAGGCCGAGCGCCGCCTGCGCGAACAGGCGGATCAGCTGGCGATGGCCAACCGCTACAAGTCGGAATTCCTTGCCAACATGTCCCACGAACTGCGCACGCCGCTCAATAGCATTCTGATCCTCAGCGACCAGCTGCGGCAGAACGGCACCGGCAATCTCAACGACAAGCAGGTGCGCCATGCCGACATCATTCACCATGCCGGCCACGAGCTGCTGCAGTTGATCAACGATGTGCTGGACCTCGCCAAGATCGAATCCGGGCGCATGCAGCTCAAGCTGGAGCCGCTGAACCTGCCTGAGCTGCTGAGCGAGCTCGAGGGCGCGCTCGGGCCCATGGCCGAGCAGAAGGGCCTGGTCCTGAAGATCGGCATCGAGCCGGATGTACCGGCGACGCTGAGCACCGACCGTGCGCGCCTGCAGCAGATCCTGCGCAACCTGCTGACCAATGCGCTGAAATTCACCGAGCAGGGCGAGGTCGAGGTGTCGGTGCGCTGCCTGCCCGACGGCGAAGCCTGCCGAACGCTGCAGATCCAGGTGCGCGACAGTGGCATCGGTATCGCCCAGGACCAGCAGGAGCGGATATTCCAGGCCTTCCAGCAGATCGACGGTTCCATCAGCCGGCGCTACGGTGGCACCGGCCTCGGGCTGGCAATCACCCGGCAACTGGCCGAGGTGCTGGGCGGCCAGGTCACCGTGGACAGCGAACTGGGGCGCGGTTCGACCTTCACCGTCGAGCTGCCCGTCGCCTCGAGCGCGCCGTCCCTGCCGCGACCGCAGCGCCAGCCGCAACTGCAGTCGCGTGGCCATGGCCTGGGCCTGTTGATCGTCGAGGACGATGCGGATTTCGCTTCGGTGGTCGCCGAGGTGGGGCAGAGGCATGGCTTCGCCAGCATGATCTGCAGCACCGGTCAGCAAGGGCTCGAAGCCATCGAACACGAGCGTTTCGCCGCGCTGATCCTGGATATCCTGCTGCCCGACATCAGCGGCTGGCAGGTCTATCGCGAGCTGCGGGCCGCCGAGCGCCACCATGGCACGCCGGCAATCATCCTTTCCTGCGTGCCACAGCCGCAGGACTGGCACGACGACAACTCGCGCTACCTGCTCAAACCGGTGCCGCAGGCGGAGCTGGAGCTGATCTTCATCGAACTGGCGCGGCACGAACACAACCCGCTGCGCCTGCTGCTGGTGGAGAGCGATTCGTGGCGGCGGGCGCAGGTCCGCGACTATTTCGAGCGCCTGGGTTACAGCGTCAGCCTGGCCGCGACCGTCGAGGCGGCGCGCCTGGCCTATGCCGGACAGCCGTTCAGTGTGCTGGTGGTCGGCCACGAGCTGTCCGGCGACAGCGGCCTGGATCTGCTCGACGCCCTGGAACGGCTGCGCCCGCTGCGGGGCGCGACGGTGATCCTCAGCAGCCGCGAGCCGTTGTCGGAGGTGGATCTGCAACGCCTGCGCCGCCATTCGGGGGTGGCGTTGTCCGATCAGGACGGGCTGGAACGCATGGGCGCCCTGTTGCGCCCGGAGCCAGCCGCCGAGATGCCGGGGCCGGCCGCGGCGCTGCAGCTGTCATTGCCGGGGCAGCGGGTCCTGCTGGTGGCCGAGGACATGCGGCTGATCTATTCGCTGACCGCCCAGCTCGACGAACTGGGGCTGCAGGTGGTGCCGGTGACCAATGCCGGCGACGCCCGGCAACGCTTCGAGGAGGATGCCTTCGATCTGGTACTGCTGGACATGAGCCGGCCCGGTGTGGAAGGTCCGGAGTTGGCCCGGCGACTCAGGCACGAGTACGGCCTGCAGGCACCGATCATTGCGCTGGCGACCGAAGCCGGCGCCGAGGAGCGCGAACGCTGTGCCGCCGCCGGGGCCGACGAGGTGCTGGTCAAGCCGGTCGAGGCCGCGGCGCTGCGCGAGATGTTGCGGCACTGGCTGGGGCTGGAAGCGGATTCGGCCGATGCTGAAGAGGAGTAGCGAGTTGGCATACGTCGAATATCCCGGACGCAGAGCAACGATCAGCCAGCCACCTGCCGGGGGCACGCCGGCCATGAGGCGCGCTGGTTGCCAGTCCGGTACAGCTCACAGGGAGGCCGCTCATGGCACAGACGCAGCTTAAGTCGAAGCCGCGCAGCCGCACGCTGCTGGTGGTCGACGACCGCGAGGCGAACCTGGTGGCCATGGAAGCGCTGCTCGGCGATGGTGATTGGCAGGTGCACAGCGTCAATTCCGGCGAAGCGGCGCTCAAGGCGCTGCTCGAACTGGACGTCGAGCTGGTGCTGCTGGACGTGCAGATGCCCGGCATGGACGGCTTCGAGGTGGCGCGCCTGATGCGCGGCAGCCCGCACACGCGCTACACGCCGATCATCTTCGTCTCGGCCATCGCGCACACCCGCGATTCGGTGCTGCGCGGCTACGCCACCGGCGCGGTGGACTTCATCCTCAAGCCGTTCGATCCGCAGGTGCTCAAGCACAAGATCAACACCCTGCTGGCCCATGAGCACAATCGCCGCGATCTGCAACTGCTCACTCAGCAACTGGACAGTGCCCGCGCGTTCAATGCCTCGGTGCTCAGCAATGCCGCCGAAGGCATTCTGGTGGTCGGCGAGGACGGCTACATCAGCTTCGCCAATCCGGCCATCGCCGGCATGCTGCACACGCGCGTCGACGACCTGCAGGGCACGCCGCTGCTGTCGCACCTGGCGACGCCGGAGATGCCGAGCAACTGGCGCGAGTCGGACTTCTACCAGTACTGGTGCAGCGGCTCGACCTATCGCCTGCACGAAGCGCAGTTGCACACGGCCAACGGCGCGACGCTGCCCGTGGCGCTGTCCAGCTCGCCGCTGCCGCGCCAGCAGCGCTCGATGGTGGTGATCGCGCTGGACATGTCGGTGGTACGCAACCTGCACGTCCAGCTGGAAACCCAGGCGGTCACCGATTCGCTGACCGGCCTGCTGAACCGGCGTGGCTTTCACCAGGCACTTGAATCGTCGCTGGCGCGGGTCGACCGCAACGGCAAGCGCATGGCGATCCTCTACATCGACCTCGACGGCTTCAAGCGCATCAACGATTCGCTCGGCCACGACGCCGGTGACGAGATCCTCTGCAAGGTGGCCCGTCTGCTGGAAACCTGCATGCGCCCCTACGACATCATCGCGCGCATGGGTGGCGACGAGTTCACCGCGCTGCTGGATTCCCTGGACCAGCCGGAAGACGCCGCGCGGGTGGCGGAGAAGCTCATCGAGCTGATCTCGGTCCGGCACAAGGTCGATGGCACCGAAGTGACGCTCGGCGCCAGTATCGGCATCGCGCATTTCCCCGATTGCGGTGTGAGCGTCGATCAGCTGTTGCGCTCGGCGGACATGGCGATGTACGAGGCCAAGCGTGCCGGGCGCAGGCAGTACCGCTTCTTCTCCAGCGACATGAACGAGCGGGCGCACGCCCGGCTGATGATGGAGGAGAACCTGCGCAGCGCCACCGAGCGCAATGACTTCGAGTTGCTCTACCAGCCGCAGGTCATGCTCGCCAGCGGCAAGCTCAGGGGGTTCGAGGGCCTGCTGCGCTGGCCGCGCGGCGAAGTCGGCCAGAACCAGCCCGGCGTGTTCATTCCGCTGCTGGAGGAAACCCGGCTGATCGAGCGGGTGGGCGACTGGGTACTGCGCGAGGGGATGAACCAGCACTGCCAGTGGCTGCCGGCTTTCGGCAACGAGCTGATCCTCAGCCTGAACGTCAGCCCGGTGCAGTTCAGCCGTGCCGGGCTGCTCGACTCGCTGCGGCGATTGCTCGACGAGTACCGCCTCGATCCGGCACAACTGGAGCTGGAGGTCACCGAAGGGACCCTGATGCAGGATCTCGAGCAGAGTTGCGACAAGCTCCGCCAGCTACGCAAGCTGGGCGTGCGGGTGGCCATCGATGATTTCGGTACCGGCTATTCGTCCCTGGCCTATCTGCGCCATTTCGAGCTGGATACGCTGAAGATCGACCGGCTGTTCATCGCCAACATGCTGGATTCGCCGCGCGATGCGGCCGTGGTCAGCACCATCATCGACCTGGGGCGCAACCTCGGCCTGGAAGTGGTGGCCGAGGGCGTGGAGAACCTGGCGCAGCGCAACTGGCTGGTCGACAACGGCTGCGATGTGATGCAGGGGTTCCTCGTCTCCCCGGCGGTATCGGCGGAGCGGGCCAGCGCGTTTCCCGCCCAGGTGGAGTGGGACGGGCGCTGAAGCATTCAGCGCTCAGCGTGTTACCGGGAACTGCCGGTGCAGCTGCTCCAGCTGCGCGTCCTTGGTGGTCCAGAGCTGGTTGACCCACTGCTGGACGGCCAGCCGATAGGCCTCGTCCTGATCGTAGTTCTTGCCGAGCAACTCGGCGGGGATCGGCTGTGACTCGATCCGCAGCACCACCTGGCGGATGTGCCCGGCGAGCAGGTCCCAGAAGCTCGGACGGCCGTCGGGGTAGTGGATGGTGACATTGATCAGCGCGGTCAGTTGCTCGCCCATGGCATCGATGACGAAGGCGATGCCGCCGGCCCTGGGCTTGAGCAGGTGGGTGAACGGCGACTGCTGCTGATCGTGCTTGGTCGGCGTGAAGCGCGTGCCTTCGAGGAAGTTGAACACCGATACCGGATTGGTCCGGTAACGTTCGCAGGCCTTGCGTGTGGTGATCAGGTCCTGGCCGCGTTTCTCCGGGTGCTTGGCCAGGTATTCCTTGCTGAAGCGCTTCATGAAGGGAAACTCCAGCGCCCACCAGCACAGGCCGATCACTGGGACCCAGATCAGTTCCTGCTTGAGGAAGAACTTGAGGATCGGCATGCGCCGGTTGAGCTGATACTGCAGCACCAGAATGTCCGCCCAGCTCTGGTGGTTGCTGGTGACCAGGTAGGAATGCCGCATGTCGACCTGTTCGAGGCCCCGCACGTCCCAGCGGATGGGCTGCACCAGGTCCATCCAGAAACTGTTGACCGCCATCCAGGACTCGGCGATCCAGTGCATGCCGAAACGCAGGGTGCGTTGTATCGCGGGAACGGGCAACAACAGCTTGAGCAGCGAAAGCGCGAACAGCGGCCAGCACCAGAACAGCGTGTTGAGCGCCAGGATCAGCGCGGCGAGGGTGCCTCGCAGGGGCGAGGGAAGGAAGTTCAGCATGGGTCGTCTCGTCGATACGGCTGATTCGAGGCGCCAAGGGTAGCGATTGCGCGCCGAACTGCAACTGTCGAGCGCAACGGCTCGCCAGGCAGGTCGGGTTGAGCGGAGCGAAGCCCAACGGGCGATGTGACCGGCGACGCATCGGCGTGTGTTGGGCTTCGGCGCTACGCGCCTCAACCGCAACCTACGTGTGCACCCCGTGCCTATGGGAGGGCGTAGGTTGGGTTGAGCGAAGCGAAGCCCAACGGGCGGTGCGACAGGCGACACCCTGCTGTGCGTTGGGCTTCGGCGCCACACGCCTCAACCGCGTCGATATGCCGATTGCCTGAGGCGACGCGTCCCGCTATTCGCGGCGTCCCTGCCGCTCGCTCACGCTCTTTTCGAGGATTGCGATCAGCCCTTCTGGTTGGCGGCCTGCAGCGCGGTCAGGGCGATGGTGAAGACGATATCGTCCACCAGGGCACCACGGGACAGGTCGTTGACCGGCTTGGCCAGGCCCTGCAGCATCGGGCCGACGCTGAGGCAGTTGGCGTTGCGCTGGACTGCCTTGTAGGTGGTGTTGCCGGTGTTCAGGTCGGGGAAGATGAACACCGTGGCCTGGCCGGCGACCTTGCTGTTCGGCGCCTTCTGGCGGCCGACGCTGAGCACTGAGGCGGCGTCGTACTGCAGTGGGCCGTCGATCGGCAGGTCGGGGGCGCGTTCCTGGGCGATGCGCGTGGCTTCGGCCACTTTCTCGACTTCCGCGCCGCTGCCGGAGCTGCCGGTGGAATAGCTGATCATCGCCACGCGCGGATTGACGCCCAGGGCCACGGCGGACTCGGCGCTCTGCAGGGCGATCTCGGCCAGCTCGGTGGCGTTCGGGTTGGGGTTCACCGCGCAATCGCCGTAGACCAGCACCTGGTCCGGCAGCAGCATGAAGAACACCGAGGACACCAGGCTGTAGCCCGGCGCGGTCTTGATCAGCTGCAGGGCGGGGCGAATGGTGTTGGCGGTGGTGTGCACGGCGCCGGAAACCAGGCCGTCCACTTCGTCCAGGGCGAGCATCATGGTGCCCAGCACCACGGTGTCCTTCAGCTGCTCGCGGGCGTCATCGGGCGTCAGGCCCTTGGCCTTGCGCATCTCGCACATCGGCTCGACGTAGCGGTTGGCGATGGCGTCCGGGTCGAGGATTTCCAGGCTCGCCGGCAGCGTGATGCCCTGCTCGCGGGCGACCTGCTGAACCTCCTCCGGCCTGGCCAGCAGTACGCAGCGGGCGATGCCGCGCTCCTGGCTGATGGCGGCGGCGCGGATGGTGCGCGGCTCGTTGCCTTCCGGCAGGACGATGCGCTTGTCGGCGTCCTGGGCGCGCTTGACCAACTGGTAGCGGAACGCCGCCGGCGACATGCGCGGTTCGCCGCGCGGCACGCTGCAGCGGGTGTGAAGAAATTCGGGGCGCAGGTGCTGGGCGATGAATTCGGTCACCCGGGTGGCGCGCTCGATGTCGTCCGACGGGGTTTCCTTGTTCAGGCCGAACAGGTTGTTGGCCGTGTCGTAGGAGTTGGTTTCGACGGTCATCAGCGGCAGGCCGCCGTCCAGCGCCGCCTTGCACAGCTCGAGGATGCGCGGGTCCGGCGCGAAGTCGCTGCACAGCAGCAGGCCGGCGAGCTTCTCGCCGTTGAGCGAGGCCAGGCTGGCGGCGAGGATGATGTCGTCGCGATCGCCCGGAGTCACCACCAGCACGCCGGAGCGCAGCAACTGCACGGTGTTCGGCACCGCACGGGCGCAGAGCACGATCTTGTTGACGCGGCGCTGTTCGGCTTCGCCGGCATTGAGCACCTGGGCGCCGAGCAGTTCGGCGATGTCGCGGGTGCGCAGGGCGTTGAGTTCTTCGGCGAAGGGGATCGCGCCGAGCAACTGGAAGTCCGCGCCACCCAGCAGCGGCAGGTGCTGCTTGAGGCTGTCGACGAACGCCGGGACGCCTTCCTCGCTCTTGACCTTGTTGAGGATCACGCCGAGCACCTTGGGGTCCTTGGCGCCGCCGTACAGCTGCGCCTGGATCTCGATGCGTTCGGCCAGGCGCTTGAGGCTGTCGTTGCCCTGGGCGGCGATCAGGATGACTTCGGCATCCAGGCTCTTGGCGAGGTGGGTGTTGATGCGCTGGGTGTAGTTGGATTCGCGGGTCGGCACCATGCCTTCGACGATGACCACGTCCTTGCCGGCCGCGACCTGCTGGTAGCGGCTCACCACGTCTTCGAGCAGCAGATCGAGTTCACCGTCGGCCAGTTGCCGTTCGACCTGCTCCAGCGGCAGCGGCTCGGGCGAGGACAGCTGCAGCGTGCGTTCGACCAGGATGCAGGAACGCTCGCGGCCCTGGTCGACGGGGAAGGGCTGGGCGATCGGTTTGAAGAAGCCGACCTTCAGGCCCGCGCGCTCGAGGGCGCGAATCAGGCCGAGGCTGATGGAGTTGAGGCCGCCGCCGAAACCGCTAGGGGCGAGGAAGAGTGTGTGCATGGCATCTCCATGAGAAGCAGGTGCTCGTGGTAACGGGGCTGGGGCGCCGGCCAGGCTAGGCGAATGGCGCGCATCCGGAAACTGCCTGTTTGCCGCGGCCCGTATGGACAGAGACCCGACGGCTTGCGCGGTCGGGTCGCGATCATCGCAGCGCGCCTGGCGCGCCTGGCGCGCTCAGGCGTCCAGCAGGGCCAGCGTGTCGAGGGCGATCTGACGCTCCTCGTTGGTCGGTACCACCATCACGCGCGGACTGCCCTCGGCCTGGATCTCGCCAGCGACGCCGCGGGTGCAGCGGGCGTTGGCTTCGGCATCGAGCTTGAAGCCGAACAGCTTGAGGTGTTCCAGCGTGCGCTCGCGCACCGCTGCGGAGTTCTCGCCGATGCCGCCGGTGAACAGCAGCCCGTCCAGTTGCGGCAGGGCGCAGGACATGGCCGCCAGCGACTTGGCCAGGCGGTAGCAGAACACCTCGAAGGCCAGCACGGCGCCCGGATGGCCCGCCTGGCGAGCTTCGGCCAGGGTGCGCATGTCGTTGGACAGGCCGGACAGACCCTTCAGGCCGCTTTCCTTGTTGAGCATGTTGTCGATCTTGGTCAGGTCCCAGCCCAGGGTCTTGTAGAGGAAGTTGTGCAGGCTCGGGTCGACGTCACCGCTGCGAGTACCCATCACCAGGCCTTCGAGCGGCGTCAGGCCCATGCTGGTGTCGCGGCTCTCGCCGTTGACCACGGCGCAGGTGGAACAGCCATTGCCCAGGTGGGCGACCAGCCAGCTGCTGTTCTCCACCGGCACGCCGACCAGTTCGGCGGCGCGTTTGCTGACATAGCGATGGCTGGTGCCGTGAAAACCGTAGCGGCGCACGCCATGTTCCTTGTAAAGCACGTCAGGCACGGCGTAGCGGTAGGCGTGCTCCGGCATGCTCTGGTGGAAGGCGGTGTCGAACACGCCGACCTGAGGCAGTTTCGGGAACAGGTTGATGGCGGCGTGGATGCCGCTGAGGTTGGCCGGGTTGTGCAGCGGAGCCAGTTGAATGTTGGCTTCGATGCCGGCCAGGGTTTCGTCGTTCAGCAGCGACGAGGCGAAGAACTTTTCACCACCATGCACCACGCGGTGACCGATGCCGTCCAGGTGGCCGCCGGCGGCATCTTCCACGCGTGGCAGGATCTGGGCGAGGGCAGCCTGGTGATCGGCATTCGGCACCTTGACGCTTTCCTTGCCGGCGGCGCTCTCGAAGTGGATGACAGCCTCCGGGCTGCCGATGCATTCGGCCAGGCCTTGCAGGGGGAAAGTCGCTTGCGCTTCGTTGACCAGTGCGAACTTGATCGACGAGCTGCCGCAGTTAATCACCAGGATGTTACGAGCCGACATCGGTGCTCCTTGGTTTGCTGAATGTTATTGAAATGGGCTGCCAAAGAAATCTGCGCGGATTCTTGCACATACGCCGCGAAAGGGATGCCATCCAAAGGTTGTAGTCCGGCTCTCCAAGACACTACATGCGGGGGCTGTCAAGTGGCGAGAGCGCCCCGTTTATCCGGCCTCGGTTCGCATTCGTCGCTATGGGCGGTTAAACTTTGGCATCCATCCTCTCAAGCAAAGGTTTTGCCCCATGCTGATTGCCGCTAACAAGGCTGTCTCCATCGACTACACCCTCACCAACGACGCCGGTGAGGTGATCGACAGTTCGGCCGGCGGCGCGCCGCTGGTCTACCTGCACGGTGCAGGCAACATCATTTCCGGTCTGGAAAAAGCCCTCGAAGGCAAGCAGGGCGGCGACCAGATCCAGGTCACCATCGAGCCTCAGGATGCCTACGGCGAGTACAGCGCGGAGCTCGTCGCGACGCTGAACCGCGCCATGTTCGAAGGCGTCGACGAGCTGGAAGTCGGCATGCAGTTCCACGCCTCCGGCCCTGATGGCGGCATGCAGATCGTCACCATTCGCGATGTGGAAGGCGACGACGTGATCGTCGACGGCAACCATCCGCTGGCCGGCCAGCGCCTGAACTTCGACGTCAAGGTCGTCAACGTGCGTGACGCCAGCGAAGAAGAAGTGGCCCATGGTCACGTTCACGGCGAGGGTGGCCACCACCACTGATGTCGGCGTCCGGATTCACGGCGGCTCGAGAGGTCGCCGTGCTGACCGTCAGGAAGAGCGCTCCGGCCGTTGCCGGGGCGTTTTTTTGTGGCCTGCCATCGCTGGCGGTCACTCTTCGGGCCGTCGCTACGCGGCGTCGAAAACTTCTCCGGGAAGTTTTTTGTTAGGAGAGATGTCATGAGCGCATTCCACCAGTTGGTTCTGCCAGGTCTGGGCGGTGGGGAACTGCCGTTGGCGGAGTTCGGCGAGCGGATCACGTTGGTGGTCAACGTCGCCTCGCAGTGCGGGCTGACGCCCCAGTACGCGGGCCTGGAGCAACTGCACCAGCAGTACCAGGGGCGGGGATTCAGCGTGCTCGGCGTGCCCTGCAACCAGTTCGCCGGGCAGGAGCCGGGCAACGACGACGAGATTCGCGCGTTCTGCAGCCTCAACTATGGGGTCAGCTTTCCACTGACCGGCAAGCTCGAGGTCAACGGGCCGCAACGGCATCCGCTGTATCGTCTGCTGGCCGGCGAGGGCGCCGACTTCCCCGGCGACATCACCTGGAATTTCGAGAAATTCCTGGTCGGCAAGGACGGCCGCGTGCTGGCGCGTTTCTCGCCGCGCACCACGCCGGATGACCCAGCCCTGATCCAGGCCATCGAGAACGCACTGAGCTGATCCCTGGCCGCGCGACAGCAGCGGCTGCTCCTGGCAGTCGCCCTGTCGTTCCCCTCGCCGGCCGGCCAGCCCGGGCCATGCCCGTCGCATTTCTCCGCAGATACCGCCGAAGCCAGGCCATCGTCCCGCTGGTTGCCGCACGATAAGCCGCATGGATGATGCTGGGCGGGCGAGACGAGCGGCCATATGCTCGCTGAGTGAGCACCCTGCAAGCCTGCCAGGCACTCGGAAGCCAGCCCGAGCAGCCAGAGGCATCCGCTTGTTCGCCGGACGGCATGCGCCCGGCCGCCTCGATCAATTGCCCAGGAGCCGATAGATGACCGCCAGCGTACAAGCCCTGTTCCAGCCCTTCGAACTGGGCGCCCTGCGATTGCCGACCCGCGTGGTCATGGCGCCGATGACCCGCTCGTTCTCGCCCAATGGCGTGCCGACCGCCGAGGTGGTCGAGTATTACCGTCGCCGCGCCGCTTCCGGTGTCGGCCTGATCATCACCGAGGGCACCACGGTCGGCCATGCCGCGGCCAACGGTTATCCGCATGTGCCGCGCTTCTACGGCGGTGATGCGCTGGCCGGCTGGAAGGCGGTGGTCGAGGCGGTGCATACGGCTGGCGGCAAGATCGTCCCGCAGCTCTGGCACGTCGGCAACGTGCGGCGCAAGGGCACCGAACCGCAGCCCGAGGTGCCGGGCTACGGGCCGATGGAAAAGCGCAAGGATGGCCAGGTCATCGTCCATGGCATGACCCGGCAGGACATCCAGGATGTGATCGGCGCCTTCGCCCAGGCCGCGCGCGATGCCAAGGCGATCGGTATGGACGGCGTGGAGATCCATGGCGCCCACGGCTATCTGATCGACCAGTTCTTCTGGGAAGGCAGTAACCAGCGTACTGATGAATACGGCGGCAGCCTGGCCGATCGCTCGCGCTTGGCCATCGAGTTGGTCCAGGCGGTGCGTGCCGCGGTAGGGCCGGGGTTCCCGATCATCTTCCGCTTCTCGCAGTGGAAGCAGCAGGACTACAGCGCGCGGCTGGTGCGGACGCCCGAGGAACTGGGTGAATTCCTCGGGCCGCTGTCGGCGGCCGGGGTGGATATCTTCCATTGCTCGACACGGCGTTTCTGGGAGCCGGAGTTCGAAGGTTCCGAGCTCAACCTGGCGGGCTGGACCCGCCGCTTGACCGGCAAGCCGACCATCACCGTCGGTAGCGTCGGCCTGGACGATGAGTTCCTGCAGTTCATGGTCAAGACCGACAAGGTGGCCCAGCCAGCCAATATCGAGGGCTTGCTGGCGCGATTGAACCGGGCGGAGTTCGACCTGGTGGCCGTGGGAAGGGCGCTGCTGGTCGATCCCGACTGGGCAGTGAAAGTCCGGGAAGGGCGGATGGAGGATATCCTGCCGTTCAGTCGCGAGGCGTTGAAGACGCTGGCGTGATGGGTGTGAGGCAGCAGAGGCTGTTCTGCGCCAGACCCTGGCTTCTCGTCCTGCCCCTTCGCGAGGTTGGCTTGATACCAGACTGGCAAGTTAGTGTGTATCGAATGAAAGTTTTGCTTTCATGGGGCGTTTAGCGAGCTGCTTGAGAGATTGGTTTAGCCCTGCTGGGCGACTCACTTTTTTCAGTCGCGAAAAAAGTAAGCAAAAACGCTTGCCCCTGCATACGGCCCCGGCTGCGCCGGGGTTCGTTCGCTCCATCGCCGCTCCAGGGGTCGGCTTACAAGGGCCATCCCTGGCCCTATAAGCGGGGACGCCGAGTCCTTTCGCCGCATCCCTGCGGCTCAACCCCCTACGCAACGATTCCGTTCACCCTCCTGAAGGGGCGTTGGGTGTCGCCTGATGGTTCGTGCAGAAAGAAAAAGCCAAGCCAAAGCAAACGTCAACGATCTTCCAGGCAACTCGGACCCCGTTCCCGCCAGGAGGCCGAGTGGAGGTGTCGCGCAGGGGAACGCGAGGCAGGACGCCGAGCGAGGAGCGATGGGACAGGGACGTCCCATCGTGACGACCCCCGGAGCGGCACCGGAACGAGGGAAGTCTGGCCGCATAGCGGACAGACCCGGATGCCGGGCGCGCTTTCTCTTTCGCGCCGGCCGGCGATCCGGAGCAAAGAGAAAGTGACTCGGCCCGGGGGGCCGAAAACCAAGACTATCAGCACACTCGGTAAGCGCCCTGATCGCCGAGGTCCAAGTCCAAACCAAATGGCACCACCATCCAATCTTGCCAGTCCGGCATCAAAGCTCACGTCCGGCAACGACGCATGCCGCCAGGCAAGGCTCACCCTTGTTGCCGATCGAGCTGCCGATTCGGCCCGCCCTCGCGTACCCAGAACAGCGTGGCCGCGGCCACCGCCGCCGGCATGATCAGCAGGTTCAGCACCGGCACCAGCAACGCGGCATAGGTCACCGCGCCCAAGCTCAGGCTCTGCCAGCGACGCTGGCGCAGCCAGGCCATCATCTCGGCCCAGCTCATCTTGTTGTTGTCCGCCGGATAGTCGATGTACTGCACCGCCATCATCCACACGCCGAACAGCAGCCACAAGGGTGCGGCGGCGAGGTTCAGCACCGGAATGAAAGACAGCACCAGCAGCGCCAGGGCGCGCGGCGCGAAGTAGGCGAGCTTGCGCAGTTCGCGGCCGATGGTGCGTGGCAGCATGGCCAGCAATTCGGCCCAGCTGAATGGCGGGGAGGCATCGTCGCCACGTACCACGACCTCGACCTTTTCCGCCAGAAAGCCGTTGAACGGCGCGGCGATGATGTTGGCGAGCAGGGTGAAGGTGAAGAACACCATCAGTAGCACCAGTGCCACGAACAGCGGCCAGAGCACGTATTCGAGGAAGGCCAGCCAGTCCGGCAGGCTGGGCATGAGCGCATCGACCCAGATGCCGAACTGGCGGATGGCGAGCCAGACGAGGCCGAAGAACAGCAGTACATTGACCGTCAGCGGCAGGATCACGAACAGCCGCAACCCTGGGCTGAGCACCAGCCGCAGGCCTTCGCGCAGGTACTGCGGGCCGGAAAGGGCGGATACGGGCATGAGCGACTCCAGATTGAAAATGTTCTGCTGGGCAGGAGGCCGATGAATAGGCAATGCCTATGATGGGCATGCAGGCTCTGAATTTCCCCCGCGGACCATGGCGGCGTAAGGTACGCATCAATGGTTTCCGGGGTCATCCGCTCCTTCAGCCTTCCCCTAAAGTGTCTGGGGTGATCCCTTTTTATTCGCAGCTTCGGTGCCGAGCGAATCCCCGGCAGGGGCTGTTCGTTGGTCGATGAGGCGGGCGACGCTCACACGCGCCCTGTCGCTCAAGCGCCGGCCCGATAGTCCGTCCGTTGGGCTTCGCAGGCTCAACCCAACCTACCCGCCCCGTACGGGCACAGGCCAGCCGGTCCGCTTATTTTCGTTCGAGCGGGGGCGTGTCGAAGCGTACGCCCGGCAGGCCGGTTTCCATCAGCGCGCGGATATTGCGGTGATCACTGCCGCTCGGGTTGGCCAGCACGGCCTGGTAGTGTTCGCCGAAGGCGAGCAGGGCTTCTTCGGTGGTGAAACCTTCCAGCAGTGCCATGCCCAGCGTCTTGCAGGAACCTTCGTTCTCGCCGGCGGCGTTTTCCAGGCTGCCATTGACGAAACGGCTGGGCTGGTATTCGTAGGCGCTTTCGATGAACGCCAGCGTTTCGCTGAACGGCTGGTTGCGGTTGCGCAGGCTCGCGCGAAAATCCTTCAGGTCTTTCATTCTTTCTGTGCCTTGTCGAACACGGCCTGTTGCTCGGCCGTGGCTTCCTTCTGGTAGCGTTTCTTCCACTCGCTGTAGGGCATGCCGTACACCTCTTCGCGGGCCTGGTCGGCGCTGAGCTCGATTTCCAGGTCGTCCGCGGCGGCCTTGTACCATTTCGACAGGCAGTTGCGGCAGAAACCGGCCAGGTTCATCAGTTCGATGTTCTGCACGTCGGGACGGGTGCGCAGGTGCTGGACCAGGCGGCGGAAGGCGGCGGCTTCGAGTTCGGTGCGTTCTTGGTCGTTCATCTGTAGGGTCTCGGCGTTTGGCTGAGTCGGCGGGATCATAACCTCGCGCCGTTGGACGGGCCAGCCTGCGCAGCGTCAATCCCGATGCGCTGCCAGGGTGATGGAGACGGACTCGGCGAAACGCAGGGCATGGGGCTTGTCGACCTCGACTTCGGCATAGCGCACCTGCGGGTACTGCATGACCAGGTCGAGGATCTCCTGGGTCAGCCGTTCGAGCAGGGCGAAGCGATTGTCCTCGACGTGCTGGATGATCGCCTTGGTGATGGTGCGGTAGTTCAGCGCCTGCTCGATGTCGTTGCCGCGCACCGCGGCGGCGGCGGGGTAGAGCATGGTCAGGTTGATCAGCACATCCTGCCTGTTGAGGATCTCTTCTTCCTTGATGCCGATGTAGGTGCGCAGCCGCAGGTCCTTGACGCGGATGCGTGCCATTGCGGGTTCCAGTCGGGGCATGTCGTCTCCTTGTTGTCGTTCAGATCAGGTGGCGGCCGCCGTTCACGGTCAGTGTGGTGCCGGTGACGTAAGGATTGTCGAACAGGTAGCGCAGGCTTTGGTAGATCACCTCGGCGCCGGGTTCGATGCCCAGCGCCGACTTGGCCAATGCCTTGCTGCGGTAGGCGGCATCGTCGTCCGGGTTGAACTGGATCAGCGCCGGGGCGATGCCGTTGACCTTGATCGCCGGCGCCAGGCTGGCGGCGAAGGACAGGGTCAGGTTGTCCAGGCCGGCCTTGCTCGCGGCATAGGCGATGTGCTTGCTGCTGCCCTTGCGGGTGACATCGTCGCCGATATGGACGATATCCGCCGGGCCGCCGTGGCGCAGCAGGTCGGCGCAATGCAGGTTGATCAGGTAGGGCGCCAGCATGTGCACCTGGAACAGCTGGCGAAAGGCCTCGGCTTCCTGCCCCGGGGCGTCGGAGCGCCATTCCGAGGCGTTGTGAACGATCGCCCGCAGTTGCCCGGTCCGCTCCTTGAGTGCCGCGATGAAGGCCATGATGCCGGCCTCGTCGGCGAAGTCGGCCTGCAGGACGATGGCTCCGCGCTCGCGCAGGCGGGCGACGCCGTCACGCTCGCGGCGGTAGCTGACGATTACCGTGTGGCCGTCGTCCAGCAGGCGTTCGGCGCAATGCAGTCCGATCCGCTGGCCGGCTCCGGTGATGAGGATCGGGGCCTGGGTCATGGGCTTTTGTCGTTTGTGAATGGGCGGCGAGCGCTAGCAGGCCGTTGAAAACTGCCTGCGTTGCCATCGCGGCGTTAAAAACAGGCTCGGGCGCGAGTCCGATCAGAATGCTCATTTACAACTCGTAAACTGCGTTTTTCGCCTGTTTGATTCGCTGGCGCTGGCTGCCTCGCCTACGTTTTCAACGGCCTGCTACGCTTCGCGCCGCGGACCCGACAGCTTACACCAGATCGACGGGCAACTCAGGCTGCAGTTCCGGGTGCAGCCGCTGGTGTTGTCGATAGAGGAACGAGCGGATGCGTTCGGCGTCCTTTTCCTGCCTGAATTCGACTTCATAGGCGGCCAGGCCGTCGTCCAGCTCGCGGACCCGATGGGCGTCGATTTCCAAGGGCGTGTCGTCCGGCAGGGCCAGGCGCAGGTGGAAGTGCTTGGGCGGCTTGCGGCGCTTGCCGGCATCCACCAGCACGCCGTGTGAGGACAGTTCATGCACGCTGAGCGAGCTCTTGCCGCCGTCGGTTTCCAGCAGGGGCAGCGGCTGCTCCAGATGCAGGCGCCAGGCGCGGGTCACCGGCCCGCGCTCGTAGATCGCCGGCGGCGCGAGCTGAAGGTCCAGGCTGTGCAGTTCGTCTTCCTTGAGCTGCAGGGGGAAGGTCATGCGGAAATCATCGAACTCGGCCTGTAGCGAGAGCTCGGCGTGGGCGGCCAGTTGCATCAGCAGCTCGTTGGACTGCGGACCGCCATCGAGGCGAAAACCCGTCGCGCGTTCGGCAGTGCCGTTGCCATTGCGCTGCATCAGCTTGTTGATGAAGGTGAGCTCGTCTTTGCTCAGGATCGTCTGGTCCGCCATGCGGATACCCTCGGAAGGACGGTGCCCTTCATTGGTAGCGCTGCGGCCGGTTGGCTGCAGGGGGCTGTCGGCGCTGTGACCGGCTGCCGAGCGTTTAGTTCCGCCGCGCCGGGGGCGCCGCCGAACGACGCGGGGGGCGGTCACCGTCGGGCCGGCCGCTCGTCCGGGCGCCGAGGGGCGGCGATTGCGGCATAATGTGCGGCTTTGATCCGCCTCGGAGCCGCACCATGAAAGTCGCCATTCTTTCCGGCACCGTCTACGGCACCGCCGAAGACGTCGCCCGTCACGCCGAAAGCAAGCTCAAGGCCGCCGGTTTCGATGCCTGGCATGATCCCCGCGCAGCGTTGCCGCAGATCCTCGAGTTCGCGCCCGAGGCGCTGCTGGTCGTGACCTCGACCACTGGCATGGGCGAGCTGCCGGACAACTTCATACCCCTGTACTCGGCCATCCGTGACCGGTTCCCGGCCTGGAGCGGACTGCCCGGCGGCGTCATCGCCCTCGGCGACGCCAGCTACGGCGACACCTTCTGCGGGGGCGGCGAACTGATTCGTGAACTGTTCGCCGAACTCGGCGTGCGTGAAGTGCAGGAGATGCTGCGCCTGGACGCCAGCGAAACGGTCACCCCGGAAAGCGACGCCGAGCCCTGGCTGGACGCCTTCGCCACGGCCCTGCGCGGCTGAGCGGGAACGCACGCTTGTTGGAGCCAGCCTGCTGGCGACGCTGTTCGTGAGCGCCGATCGCCGGCAAGGACTCGGCGTCCCCCCGGGCTCCTACGGGCGCGGTGTGCACATGCGGCTTTCTCGGGGCTGCACCTGTTTGCTGCCCGACAGCGCTGCATCGAAGACGCGCAGGCGCCTCCTACGGTCGCCGACATTTAGCGGTGGATTTCGACAGGCCCCACGGGGGCCGCGTTACGCCGCGTCGCTGGCGAACCGCTGCAGCTGCGGATAGAAAAGACGGAAATCATCGAGGAGCGGCGCGTACAGCCGCTCCAGCTCCACCAGGCCGCCCGCCAGGCCCTCCGGACGGGAAAGGCGGCGGCTCATGTTGCTCAGCACCCTGTCCAGCACCGCGAAGTCGCGGTAGCTGCCCAGCCAGTCCTGGGCGGCCATGCGCGGCGCGATCACGGCGAGCTTGCCGGGCAGTTCGGGTTCGTTCGCGAGTACCCGGTAGGCTCGCTGGGTGAACCGATCCAGCGGCTCGGGGGAATAGTCCGACCAGTTGGCCGCCAGGCAGTGATCGAAGAACAGATCCAGCAGGATGCCGGCATAGCGCCGCCGCTGCGCGGCAAAGCGCGCCTTGGCCTGCAGCACCAGCGGATGGCTGTCGGTAAATGCGTCGATTTGCCGGTGCAAGCGAATGCCGGCCTCGATATCGGCAGGCCAGCGGCCTTGCAGCGGCCCTTTGACGAAATCGCCGTAGAGGCTGCCAAGCATGTCGGCGGGGCGTGGGCCGCCCAGGTGGAGGTGTGCGAGATAGTTCATGCGTCGAGCTTAACCCAGCAGCCGGGTTCAGGCGCCTCTGCTGCGGAATCAGGCGGCGGCTTTTTCGGGTTCGTGCCGGTCGGCGAACAGCGCGCCCTCGATCGCACGATGCGCCTGCTCGGCAAGGGCGTTGCGGCCAGGCGCCGTAAGGTGGATGGGGGGCAACAGGCGAATTTCCACCTGTGCCACTTCGCTGGCCAGTAGCTTTCGCAGATGCGACGGCAATTCGTCGTCTCCAACGAAGGGTGCGACGGGGTCTATCTCGCCGTTGCGCAGATAGCGAATGGCGACGGGCTGGACCGCACAACCGGCCTCTATCACGCAGGCGAACAAGCGCGCATGGAATCTGCGCAGCCGGGTGCCGTCGGTCGAGGTGCCTTCCGGGAAGATCAGCAGGTGCCGACCCTGTTCGAGGTGCATCGCCAGTTCCCGGTTGATCTGCGGCGCATCGCCCGCGCCGCGGCGGATAAAGAGCGTACCGGCCTGTTGGGCGAGCCAGCCGAGCGCGGGCCAGGCGCGAACCTCGTATTTGGCGAGGAACGAGATCGGCAGCAGCATCCCCAGCAACGGGATGTCGCACCAGGAAACATGGTTGGCGACCCAGAGCATCGGTTGCGACGGCCGTTCGCCGATGACGCGTACACGAAAGGGCAGGGCATCGGCCAGGCGGGCCAGGAGCCAGCGGGTCAGCCGTTGTTTGCGCAACGGCGAAGCCCGCACCCCGCAATATGCGCCGAGGCCAAGGCCGGCGGCCAGCAGCAACCCCAGCAGGACCACTGCGGCGACGCGCAGCAGGCGCCCGTAAAGGCGTAGCCGCGCCATCTATACCGCGGCCTTGAAGTGGCGGGCGTAGCGCGGGCAAAGCTCCTCGCGCTTGAGCAGGATGAAGACGTCCGCCACCTGGAAGTCGGGGTCCCAGCAGGGCTCGCCGCAAATCTTCGCGCCGAGGCGCATGTAGGCCTTGAGCAGGGGCGGCAACTGGGCGGTGACGTTATCCGCGAGTTCCAGCTCGGGCAGGGGCATCCTGGGCTCCGCGTGCAGCAGCTCGGTACTCAGGTGCGCCTCGCGCAGGCGATGCATGATCGCCCGGGCCTGGATGCCGCCGTCGCGCATCGGGATGCTGGCGCAGCCCATCAGGTAGCGATAGCCGCCCTGGTTGAGCACCTCCGCCAGCTCGCTCCAGAGCACCGCGATGGTGGCGCCATTGCGGTAGGCCGGATCGACGCAGGTGCGGCCGATCTCCAGCACCGGCGCGTCGAGCTCGGCCAGCCCGTGCAGGGCGAATTCCTCTTCGCTGTAGAAGCGGCCCAGCCGGCGCGCGGTGAGGTGATCCAGCAGGCGGGTGGTGGCGACCAGTTCGCCGGTCATGAGGTCGCGTACGCCGATATGGCGGCAGTGAATGTCGAAATCGTCCATATCCAGGCCCAGCTCCGCGCCCTGCAGGCGGGCATCGAATTCACCGCTGAATACCCGATAGCGCAGGGCCTGGGCTTCGCGCAGGGCCTGTTCGCCATCCAGGCGTTCGGCTTGCAGTTGACGCGTGCTGCGTGGATCGGCAATAGCATTCATGCTCTGTCTCCTGTTCCGCCGTGGCAGTGGCGGGTTGGCAAATGCAACGCGAGCACCTGGTTGTTATGGTTGCGCCCGGTTATCTGGTTGCCGGCTCAGGCTAGGGGCGAGGCATGTCGCCGCTGTGACGAATCGATGATGCTTGAATGACTGTCCCGCCCGATCCGCGGGTCGATGGGGAGGAACGCGCAGGGACTGGGTGCGCCCGCCGGACCGGCCTGGATGCCATTGCGGCAAACGCCAGCGGCTGGGGAACTCTGCCCGGCGGCGCTGACCTATATCGGACGGCTCCCAGGTCTGGTCCGAGGCGCTGGCGTCCCACTTTGCGGTTCGGGGTAGGGCAGCCTGGATGGTCGAAGTGGGTCGCGAGTGCCCGGTCGCCTTGTCTTGCCGAGGAGACTGGGTAAGCTACCTCCGATCATCCACGTCGCCTTCGCTGGCGAGCCGGGCGGGCGATGCCAGGGTCCCGCTGCGGCTCGGGATGCCAACGGAAAAAGGATTTCTCATTGCGCTGTCTAGCTGAACCTTCGCTTCGCTGTTCGTCGTACGCCATGGGTGTCGCCCGATGATGCTGGCCGGGGCCGTATTTCCCTGGCGCAGCGAAAACCGCTTTCGGCTGCTCATCGACGGCCCGCAGTTCTTTCCGTCCATGCTCGAGGCCATCGGGCGGGCCGAGCGGCGTGTCGATCTCGAACTCTATCTGGTAGAGGACGGGCAGTGTCTCGATCGCTTGCTCGAGTCCTTGCTGCAAGCCGCCGCGCGCGGCGTGCGGGTGCGCTGCCTGTTCGACGGATTCGGCTGCCTGAAGATGAGCCAGGCCAACCGCGAGCGGATGGCCGAGGGGGGAATCGAACTGCGCCTGTACAACCCGCTGTCGCTACGGCTCAGGTTGCGCAACCTGCACCGCGATCATCGCAAGATCCTGCTGGTCGATGGCTGCACGGGATATGTCGGCGGGGCGGGCGCGACCGACGAATTCTGGAATCCCGGTAAAGCCGACGGGCACTGGCACGAAGCGATGGTCGAGATGTCCGGTCCGCTGCTGCAGGACTGGCAGGCCCTGTTCGACAGCCAGTGGGTGCACTGCCTCAAGCGGCGCATCTGGCAGTTGCCATTGCCACAGCGGGCGCCGCGCATTCCGCTGCTGCCCGCGGGCACCGGCCTGGGTCGTGTCGCCTACGCCGCGGCACGCCAGCATCGCGACATTCTGCACAGCCTGCTGCGCAATCTGCGCTACGCGCAAAAGCGCATCTGGCTGGCGACGCCTTACTTTCTACCCACCGGCAAGGTACGCCGGGCGCTGATCCGCGCGGCGCGGCGCGGCGTGGAGGTGCGCCTGCTGCTGACCAGCCGCAATACCGACCATCCACCGGTACGCTATGCCGGGCAGCGTTTCTACCCGCGGCTGTTGCGCGCCGGCGTGCGCATTCACGAATATCAGCCACACTTCTCCCACCTGAAAATGGTGCTGGTGGACGATTGGGTCAGCATCGGCTCGTGCAACTTCGACCACTGGAATCTACGCTGGAATCTCGAAGCGAATCTCGAAGCGATCGATGCTTCCTTGAGTGCGCAGGTGCGGCAGAGTTTCGAGCGGGACTTCGAGCAGAGCGTCGAGATCGATCTGCAGCGGTGGTATGCACGGCCGCTCCATCTGCGGCTGTATCAGCGCATGTGGGGCTGGCTCGACCGGCTGCTAGTGAACATTTTCAATCGTGGTGGCTAGAAGTCGTCTCCGGTTCGTTCGCGGTGTGCGGCGAAACGGGCGCGGCCTTGAAGCCATCGCGCCCGGAGCGATGCTCCACAGTCGAGAAGGAGAGCGATCATGGCGGCGAAGAATATTCTGATGCTGGTCGGCGACTACGCCGAAGACTACGAGACCATGGTGCCATTCCAGGCGCTGCAGATGGTTGGCCATCGCGTGCATGCGGTGTGCCCCGAGAAGAAGGCCGGCGACACCGTGCGCACGGCGATCCACGATTTCGAGGGCGACCAGACCTACAGCGAGAAGCCGGGGCACAATTTCGCGCTGAACTTCGACTTCGCCGCGGTGCGCGCCGAGGACTACGACGCGCTGGTGATCCCCGGCGGCCGCGCGCCGGAATATCTGCGCCTGAACGAGCAGGTGCTGGCGCTGGTCCGTGCCTTCGACGAGGCGAACAAGCCGATCGCCGCGGTCTGCCATGGTGCGCAACTGCTCGCGGCCGCCGGCGTCTTGAAAGGGCGCGCATGCAGTGCCTATCCGGCCTGCGCCCCGGAGGTGAAGCTGGCCGGTGGCGACTATGTGGATATCGCGGTGGACCAGGCGCATACCGACGGCAATCTGGTCAGCGCCCCGGCGTGGCCGGCGCATCCGGCCTGGCTCGCTGCCTTTGTGCAGGTGCTAGGTACGCGTATCACCCTGTAAGATGCCGCTGCGCTCGTCAGCTTCGATGCCTGGCAATGTAGGAGCCGGCNATCCCGTACGGCCATCGCCGGCAAGCCGACTCCTACGAAAGCACTTATCTACACATTTCAGCCGGAGCACCATGACCCAGGCAAAAGATCCTCTGCACGGCATCACATTGGCTGCCATGCTGACCGAATTACAAGCTCACTATGGCTGGGAAGGGTTGGCTGAGCGAATCGACATTCGTTGCTTCAAGAGCGAGCCGAGCATCAAATCGAGCCTGACCTTCCTGCGCCGCACGCCCTGGGCGCGGGAAAAGGTCGAGACGCTGTTCGTCAGGCTGCGCGACGGTCGAGGCTGAAGCGCCGGGCCAGAAAGCGGAAAGCCCGGCGCAAGGCCGGGCTTTCCGTTTTCAGCACGAGGAGGCGATCACTGCACTTCCACGGCCAGGCTCTCGGCGATCTTCTGCTGCCAGATCGCAGGTCCCGTGATGTGCACCGACTCGCCCTTGGTGTCTACGGCTACGGTGACCGGCATGTCCTTCACTTCGAACTCGTAGATCGCTTCCATGCCCAGTTCGGCAAAGGCCAGTACCTTGGACTTCTTGATCGCCTGGGCGACCAGGTAGGCGGCGCCGCCGACGGCCATCAGGTAGACCGCCTTGTTGTCCTTGATCGCGTCGATGGCGATCGGGCCGCGCTCGGACTTGCCGATCATGCCCAAGAGGCCTGTGCTTTCGAGGATCTGCCGGGTGAACTTGTCCATCCGCGTCGCGGTGGTCGGGCCGGCCGGGCCCACCACTTCGTCACCGACCGGATCGACCGGGCCGACGTAGTAGATGAAGCGGCCCTTGAGGTCGACCGGCAGCTCTTCGCCCTTGTTCAGCATGTCGACCATGCGCTTGTGCGCGGCGTCGCGGCCGGTGAGCATCTTGCCGTTGAGCAGGACGGTTTCGCCCGGCTTCCAGCTCTGCACCTCTTCCGGGGTGATGCTGTCGAGGTCGACGCGACGCGCGCTCGGGCCGGCTTCCCAGACGATCTCCGGGTAGGCGTCCAGCGGCGGCGGTGTGAGCTCGGCAGGGCCGGAGCCGTCGAGCACGAAGTGGGCGTGACGGGTGGCGGCGCAGTTGGGGATCATGCACACCGGCAGCGAGGCGGCGTGGGTCGGGTAGTCCATGATCTTCACGTCGAGCACGGTGGTCAGGCCGCCGAGGCCCTGGGCGCCGATGCCCAGCTGGTTGACCTTGTCGAACAGCTCCAGGCGCAGTTCCTCGATGCGGTTCTGCGGGCCGCGGGCCTTGAGCTCGTGGATGTCGATCGGGTCCATCAACACTTCCTTGGCCATCACCGCGGCCTTCTCGGCGGTACCGCCGATGCCGATACCGAGCATGCCCGGCGGGCACCAGCCGGCGCCCATGGTCGGGACGGTCTTGAGTACCCAGTCGACGATGGAATCGGACGGGTTGAGCATGGCCATCTTCGACTTGTTCTCGGAACCGCCGCCCTTGGCCGCGACGTCCACTTCCACCTTGTCACCGGGAACGATGGAATAGTGGATGACGGCTGGCGTATTGTCCTTGGTGTTCTTGCGGGAACCTGCCGGGTCGGCCAGGATCGAAGCACGCAGGACGTTTTCCGGCAGGTTGTAGGCGCGGCGCACGCCCTCGTTGATCATGTCGTCCAGGCTCATGGTGGCGCCATCCCAGCGCACGTCCATACCGACCCGGACGAATACGGTGACGATGCCGGTGTCCTGGCAGATCGGGCGGTGACCAGTGGCGCACATGCGCGAGTTGATCAGAATCTGCGCCATGGAATCACGCGCGGCCGGAGATTCTTCACGCAGGTAGGCTTCGTGCATCGCCTGAATGAAATCGACGGGATGGTAGTAAGAAATGAACTGCAAAGCGTCGGCTACGCTTTGAATCAGGTCGTCTTGCTTGATCACGGTCATGCAGCGCGTCCTCATGGCGGGCGGGAAGTGGCGCGTCGAGCATGGCAGCCGGCGTGCCGCGGTAAAAAAATGCGCGGCAGTATAACGCGTCGGGCTGCCGGGTACACGGATGGACCAGGAGTGATGGGCATGCCGGCTAGGTTTTTGATTTGGGTAGGCGTAGAGTGCGGCAAATTGCCACAGTGGGATGGATCCCTATGAGTGCGATGCGTGACGAGACCGACCAGCGGGCTTTGCAGCAACTGGTCACGAAGCGGTTCGCGATGGCGGCGCTCACCTATGGCCTGGCTTTGCCGCTGACCTGGGTCGCCGTCGTCGGTGGATTCTACGAATCCTCGATCGCCAGCGCAGTGATCGGTTCCGCACTGATCGTGCTCAGCCAACTGGTGTTCTTCTGGATCTTTTACCGCGGCATCAACCTGCGCTGCAAAGACCCCAGCCTGACCGAACCCCAGGTGCTGGTGGCGCTGGTATGGCTGAGTTATTTCCTGTTCAACGTGGGCAGCGCGCGCGGCTCGTTGCTGGTGCTCTACGTACTGGTGCTGATGTTCGCCGTTTTCCTGCCGCCCAAGCGATTCATCCGCTACGCCGCCCTGGCGTTCCTCAGCTTCGTCGTCGTCAGCGCGCTGGATTACTTCCTGCAACGTTCGGTGGATCCGGCCTTCTTTCTGCTCGAGGCCAGCGTACTGCTGGTGACGCTCATCTGGATGTGTCTGTTCGTCGGCCATGTCTACCGTTTGCGACAGCGCATGCGCCAGCGACGTTTCGCCCTGCAGGCTCACCAGGAAACGCTGCGCGGCATGATGCGCCAGCTCGAGGACCTGGCGTCCACCGACGAGCTCACCGGGCTGTACAACCGGCGGCGCTTCCTGCGCATGGCCGAAGCCGAGCTGAGCCGCCTGCGCAAGGGCCATCAGTCGGGGCTGGCGCTGATCGATCTGGATCACTTCAAGCGGATCAACGACATTCACGGCCACGCCACCGGCGACCGCGTCCTGCAGACCTTCGCCGCCGTGGCGCGTTCCTGCCTGCGCGACGACGACGTGCTCGCCCGCTACGGTGGCGAGGAGTTCGTGCTGTTGCTGCCGAACACCGATGCCGAGCAGTTCAGTGCCTGCTGCGAGCGCCTGCGCGAGGCCTTCGCCAATGCGCGGCCGCTGGACGCCAGCATCGAGGCCGGGCACCTGAGCCTGTCGATCGGCTTGACGTTGCTCAATGCCGGCGACGATCTGGACGAATCGCTGCAACGGGCCGACGAGGCGCTCTACCGCGCCAAGCGCGGCGGGCGCAATCGCTGCGAGCCGGCCTGGAACCCTAGTGGCCTGTTTGGTTAATTCAGTTGGCCAATTTCGGCGCCTGAGGCCCCGATACGGCGTTGCCACTCCTGCCCATAGCCCCACTATGAGTCGTCGCGGCGCCTTGCCTCAGAGCCTCATGCATCCGAACTTGAGTCAACCAACCAACCGCACAGGCCACTAGTGGCCTGACTTTGAACTGATCGTCCGGTTTTTCTCCTCGCCATCGCTCCGCTATGACTCGTCACGGCACCTTGTCCGAGGGCAGAATCCACTCGCCAAATTTCTTGAACCTCTAACACGGGACGCTCGCAATGCCTGAACTGAGTTGCGCCGGGGCGAGCTGGACGGTGCAGGCCGGCGAGAATCTGCTCGATGCGCTGAATCGCGCCGGGCTGCGGGTGCCGTATAGCTGCCGTGCCGGTAGCTGTCATGCCTGCCTGGTGCGTTGCGTCAGCGGCGAGCCAGTGGATCTGCAACCCGAGGCGCTGAGCAGGGAACAACATGGTCGAGGCTGGCGCCTGGCCTGCCAGTGTCGAGTCGAACAGGACCTGCGTGTGGACGTCTTCGACCCGCGACGTGACGGCTTTGCGGCACGTGTCCAGGACCTGGCCTGGATGGCTGACGGGGTGCTGCGCCTGCGGCTGCTGCCGGAGCGCGCGTTGCGTTATCGCGCGGGGCAGCACGTGCTGCTCTGGAATGCCGAGGGCGACGCCCGGCCGTATTCGCTGGCCAGTTTGCCGGGCGAGGAGCCATGGCTGGAGTTCCACCTGGATTGCTCCCGGCCAGGGGCATTCTGCGATGCGGCACGGCGGTTGCGCACGGGCGACGGCCTGCGGCTTGGCGAGCTGCACGGTGGGGCGCTGCATTACGACCCGGACTGGTCCGAGCGGCCGTTGCTGCTGCTGGCCGCCGGCACGGGTATGGCGCCGCTCTGGAGCGTGCTGCGCGAGGCCCTGCGTCAGGGACATCGAGGGCCGATCAGGCTGCTGCATTTCGCCCGTGGCGACCACTATCTGGCCGGGCCGCTGACGGAACTGGCCAGCCGCTGCGAAAACCTGCAACTGGAATGGGTGGGAGAGGATCAGCGGGCAGGCTGCCTGCAGGCGTTACACCCGGCATCGCGCCAGGCGATCGCCTTGATCTGCGGGCGTCCGGCATTCGTCGAAGCCTGCGCCAAGCGCCTGTTCATGGCGGGCCTGCCGCGTGGGCAGGTGTTCAGCGACGCCTTCGTCGAGCGGGAGGGGGCGGGCACGCCGCCTTAGGCGAGGGCCATAGGCGCGGGCATGCCCGCGATGCCTGTTCGCGCGCAGGGCTCACGTCTACAAGGTGCGTCGTCCATCGGGGCCTGGCGGCGCGTATCGTGCACCGCCGGACCGTTCCCGACGCGTTCGATTACTGATCGCCGACGCGCAGGATCTTCATCGTGTTGGTGCCGCCGGTACTGTCGTGGTAGCTGTCGCCCTTGGTCAGGATCACCCAGTCGCCGGGCTGCACCATGTTGCGCTTGAGCAGCTCTTCCACGGCGATCTGGCTGACCTTGTCCGCCGGCAGCGCGGCCGGGTCGAACGGCACCGTCTGCACGCCGCGGAACAGGGCGACGCGCGCCTGGGTCTCGCGGTGGGGCGAGAAGGCGAAGATCGGTACCGAGGAGCGGATACGCGACATGATCAGCGGTGTGTAGCCGCTTTCGGTCAGGGCGATGATCGCCTTGACGCCCGGGAAGTGGTTGGCGGTGTACATCGCCGCCAGCGCGGCGCTTTCGTCGCAGCGCTCGAAGCGCTGGCCGAGGCGGTGGCCGGACTTGGTGCTGGTCGGGTGCTTTTCGGCGCCGACGCAGACGCGCGCCATGGCCTTGATCGCTTCGACCGGGTACTCGCCGGCGGCGCTTTCGGCCGAGAGCATCACCGCATCGGTGTAGTCGAGCACGGCGTTGGCTACATCGGAGACTTCCGCGCGGGTCGGCATCGGGCTGTGGATCATCGACTCCATCATCTGGGTCGCGGTGATCACCACCTTGTTGTGGCGGCGCGAATGCAGAATGATCTTCTTCTGGATGCCGACCAGCTCGGCATCGCCGATTTCCACGCCGAGATCGCCACGGGCCACCATCACGCCGTCGCTGGCGCGGATCAGACCATCGAGCGCCTCGTCATCGGCGACCGCTTCGGCGCGTTCGATCTTGGCGATCAGCCAGGCGCTGGAGCCGGCTTCGTCGCGCAGCCGACGCGCCAGCTCCATGTCCGCCGCATCGCGCGGGAAGGAGACGGCCAGGTAGTCCAGTTGCAGGTCCGCGGCCAGCTTGATGTCGGCCTTGTCCTTGGCGGTGAGCGCCGGTGCGGTCAGGCCGCCGCCACGGCGGTTGATGCCCTTGTTGTCCGACAGCGGGCCGCCGATCAGCACGGTGCAGTGCAGTTCGTCGGCCGTGGCGGCATCGACGCGCATGACCACGCGGCCGTCATCCAGCAGCAGTTCGTCGCCGACGCTGCAATCCTTGACCAGGTCCGGGTAGTCGATGCCGACCACGTCCTGGGTGCCGGCGTCCCGCGGGTGGGTGACGGAGAAACGGAAGCTGTCGCCTTCCTTCAGTTCGATGCGCTTGCTGGCGAATTTGGCGATGCGGATCTTCGGCCCCTGCAGGTCGCCGAGCAGCGCGACGAAGCGGCCGTGGCGGGCGGCGATTTCGCGCACCAGCTCGGCCCGCGCACGGTGTTCGTCCGGGGTGCCATGGGAGAAGTTGAGCCGAGCGACGTCCAGCCCGGCGATGATCATTTTCTCCAGCACGTCGGGCGAGCTGCTGGCTGGGCCCAGGGTTGCGACGATCTTGGTGCGACGCGGAATCATTACTTGCTCCTTTTTCTGGCTGTGCCCGAGGCTACTATGCTCGTCCGCTGTAGTCATCGCCCGGAGGCCACTACCCTTTCCAGTGGTGTGACAAAACTGTCTGCAGAATTCCCCTCAGCGGTCGATACAGGGGGCATCCGGAGGATCCCATGCGCACCCTGACCCTAGTATTTCTGACGTTTCTCACCGTCGGCTGCAGCAGCCGGCACGCTCTCGACCGTCACCTGGATGCCGCCTATCAGCAGTACGAGGCGGACAACTGCGAGCGGGTCATGCTGTCCCTTTCCCAGGCGGAGCGGCGCAGCAGGCCACACAGCCAGCTGCAGCCGGAGATCTCCCTGCTGCGCGGGCAGTGCCTGGAGCGCCAGGGCCTGTTCGTCGATGCCAGCGAGACCTATCGCTTCATCATCGAGCGTCATCCGGCCAGCGAATACGCCTACCGCGCCCGCGCACGGCTGGAGACCTTGCGACAGTTGGGGCACTATCAGCCGGACGCGCCGGGCGTGGTGAGCCTGCCGGCCAAGCGCTGAGCGCTTTCTGAGCACGGTTTCGTTCGGCATGACCTCCAGGAGGGAAATCATGCGTGCCCTGCTTGTGGTTTTCGCGCTGCTGCCGATGCTGGCATCGGCGCAGATCTATCGCTGGACCGACGCCCAGGGCCGCGTGCATTTCGCTCAGCGTCCGCCAGCTGGCGCCGAGCGGATCGAGGTGCGCCCGCAGGTGATGGAGCGCGACGCGTCGACCCGCGAGCGCGAGGCTCGCAGCGAGCGTTTTTTCGAGGCGCGCCGGCAGGAGCAGCAGGCCGCCGACCGGCAGGCCAGCGAGCGGCATGCCAAGCGCGAGCAGGAGTGCCGGAGCCTGCGCAGCCGTCTCGCGCAGCTGAAGCAGGGTGGGCGTTTCTTTCGCAGCGATGCAGCCGCAGAACGTGTCTACTACAGTGAAAGCGAAATAGCGGCAGCTCGACAGCAACTGGCTACACATATTGACCAGGCGTGCAACTGAGCTGAACGGACTCGCAAAGCAGCCTAAAGGCTCATCGAAATGAACATGGCGAACCAGCGTCGTATCCAGCGGCACCAACTGCCGTACTATCTCAACGTCTTCAATCGGTTTACCGACAAACCGCTGGGTTTCATCGGCAACCTGTCCGCGGGTGGACTGATGTTGATCAGCCCGTATCCGATGATGCTCGGGGTGCGTTTCGAAATGCGTCTGAAAATCCCCGGACAGGTCGGCCAGGTGCGGCATGTGGACTTCAGCGCGCTCAGTCTGTGGTCGCGCGAGGATGTCACGCCCGGCAGTTTCGATACCGGCTTCTCGCTGATCGAACCACCGGGCGACATCAAGGAAATGATCGCGGCGCTGCATCACTATTTCAGTTTCCAGCCGATACAGCACCTCCCCGCGGTAACGGCGCCTTATCCCGGCGCGGCGCCGGACAGGTTCACCGACAAGGATTGTTGTCACGGCCTGTGAGCGGCGCTCAGAGCGTCCCGGATTTCTTCCAGGCCAGGTAGCGCCCCACCAGTTCGGGGCCCAATTCGCGCGGTCGTGCATCGAGTATCGGCACGCCGCTGGCGGCCAGGCGTCGGTGCAGCTCGTCGCGGGCGCTCAGGTAGTCCAGTGCGCCACAATAGCCGAGGGCATCGTCGAGGCTTTCCACCGGCTGCTGGCGCAACTGGTCCAGCACTTCTTCGCGCAGACTCACCAGCAGTACCCGATGCCGGCGGGAAAGGCGCGCAAGGGCTGCCTGCAGTTCGGCATCGTCCTCGTCACGCAGGTTGCTCAGCAGGATGACCAGTGCCCGGCGCTGCTGGCGACCGAGCAGCCGTTCGATCGCCGCCGCGTAGTCGGCGGGGCGCCGGGTGGTCTGCAGGTCGTACAGAGTGTTCAGCAGCACGCTCAGCTGCCGCTGGCCCTTGGCCGGCGCCAGGTAGCGCGGCGAGTCGCCGGCGAAGGTACAGAGTCCGACCGCATCGCCCTGGCGCAGCGCGGCGTAGGCGAGCAGCAGGCTGGCGTCGAGCGCATGGTCGAAATGCGCGAGCTCGCCGTCCTGGCTGCGCATGCGTCGGCCGCAGTCGAGCATCAGCAGGATCTGCTGGTCGCGTTCGTCCTGGTATTCGCGGGCGATGGGCATGTGCGCGCGGGACGTGGCCTTCCAGTCGATCTGCCGCAGGGTGTCGCCTTCACGGAATTCGCGCAGCTGATGGAATTCCAGCCCCAGCCCGCGGCGCGGCCGCTGGCGCACGCCGAGGCGGCTGAGCCAGTGGTCGACCGCCTGCAGGCCGGCGCCATGCAGCTGGGTGAAATCGGGGTAGACCCGGGTTTCGTCGCACAGCGCCTGCTGTCGCCGGCTGCGCCAGAGGCCCAGGGGGCTGGTCAGGCGGATCTCGCAGCGGGCGAAGGTGAAATGGCCGCGTCGGGTCGGCCGCAGGCGGTACGCGAATTCGCAGTGTTCGCCCGGTCGCAAACGGATGCGCTGCGGCAATTGCTCGAAGGCCATGCCGGCCGGCACGTGGTCGAAGATGTCCAGCTCCATGGGACGCGTATCGCCGTTGCGCGCGAGCAGTTGCACGTGGCTCCAGCGGCCCAATGGCAGGTTGCCGAAAAGACTGCGCTGCAGGCTCGGCGAAGGCAGCCGCTGCAGCCAGAGCACGTCGAGCAGCGCCAGCACGCCGAGGGCCAGCAGCAGCCCCCACCAGACGGGTTGCCAGCGGTCCGTCTGGCCGAGCGTGGCGAGCACGCCGAGCGGCAAGGCCAGTAGCAAGAGCGCGGCCAGCGCAACGATCAGGCGGGAGGACGGCGTCATCCGCGCGCCGCTCCGGTGGGCGTGCCTGCACTCGTCACAGGCGCGGCGCCGCGATCTGATCGAGCAGTTGCCGCAGCACCTGGTCGACCGACAACCCTTCGATATCCAGCTCCGGCGACAGCCGTACCCGATGTCGCAGCACCGAGAGCGCACAGGACTTGATGTCGTCCGGCGTGACGAATTCGCCGCCGCGCAGCAGCGCCCGGGCGCGCCCGCCGCGGACCAGGGCGATCGACGCCCGCGGCCCGGCGCCCAGCGCCAGGCCCGGCCAGTCGCGCGTGGCGCGCGCCAGCCGCACGGCGTAGTCCAGCACCTGCTCGTCCAGCGGCAGGTCGCTGGCGATCTTCTGCAGGGCCAGCACGTCCTTGGCCTGGATCAACTGGCGCAGGGCGCTGACGTCGAGCATGTCGGCGCGGGCCGAGCGGGTCACCTGGCGCACCAGCGCCAGTTCCTCGTCGGCCTGTGGATAGTCCATGCGCAGCATCAGCATGAAACGGTCGAGCTCGGCCTCCGGCAACGGATAGGTGCCTTCCTGTTCGATGGGGTTTTGCGTGGCCATCACCAGGAACGGCTGCGGCACCGGCAGGGCGCGCCCTTCGAGCGTGACCTGGCGCTCCTGCATGACTTCCAGCAGCGCCGCCTGGGTCTTGGCCGGCGCGCGGTTGATCTCGTCGGCCAGCAGCAGGTTGGTGAACACCGGCCCCTTGCGCAGCTTGAACTGCTCGCTCTGCAGGTCGTATACCGCGTGGCCGGTGACGTCGCTGGGCATCAGGTCGGGGGTGAACTGGATGCGCGAGAACTCCCCGGCAAAGCAGCGCGCCAGGGCACGTACCAGCAGTGTCTTGCCGAGTCCGGGCACGCCTTCGACCAGCACGTGGCCGCCGCCGATCAGCGCGACCAGCACGCCGTCGATGACTTCGTCCTGGCCGATCACGGCCTTGTGCAGTTCGTCGCGCAACGCCTGGGCCAGTTGGCTGGCGCGCTGGCGCTGGCTCGCCGGATTGCCGGTCGCCGCGGGGTTCGGTTCCGGGGTCTGTTCGCTCATAGGGCGTTCCTGAGGCTTTGCAGGTGGGCTACCTGGCGGGTGAATTCGGTGGCGGAGATGCGCCGTTGCGGCAAGGCTCTCATGGCCTGATCGATGCTCGCCGCCGGCAGGCGGGCGAGCTGGGCGAGTATCCGCAGCTGCGCATCGGCCGGCAGTTGTTCGAAGCCGGGATGGCGATGGCTGGCGCGGTGCCGGATGTCCTGCTGCAGGCGCTGCAGCAGGCCGCGCTGGCCGCCATGGCGCAGGAGGAATTCCGCCGAGCCGCGCAGGTGTTCCTGCAACTGGCGTCGCGCCGGGCTGGCGGGTTCCTGCAGGGGGCCGAGGCGCTGCCCGACATGCCAGATCGCGAGCAGAATCAACAGGCCCAGCGCGGTCAGCGCTTCCGGGAAATAGGCCCGCAGCAGTTCGAACAACCCTTGCTGTTCGCTGCGGTGCACCAGGGTCACGACGCTGTCCTGGGTCAGGTACCAGAGCAGCCAGGCATGGTCGTAGGCACCGATGTGCGGGTTCTGCCAGATCCAGGCGTCGGTCAGTGCGGTGATCAGGCCGTCGCCGTGCCGCAGTTGCAGCATGTGGGTGGCGCCGGCGCTGTTCGCCCAGGCATGGGCGCGGTTGCCGGCGTCGTAGAGGTGAAAGGCGGTATCGAAGGCCAGATAGGCCGGCGCGCTTTCATTCTCCAGGTAGAGCCTGGTCAGTTGCGGATGCTGCTCGGCCGACGCCGCTGTCGCCCCGGCGGCCCCGCGATCCAGCTCATCGGTCATGTACTGCTGCAGGTTCAGGCGATCGAGCAACAGGTCGCCGCTCTTGCCGGCCTGTTCGTCCCACAGTCGCTCGGCGACGAACACCAGATGGCCACCCGCGGCGGCCCATTGCAGCAGTCGATCGCTCTGGCGCGGTGTCAGCTGGCGGCGATCGCCGAGCAGCAGCAGGGTCTGGCCATGGCCAGGCAGCGCTTGCAGCCCGGCGACGCCTTCATGGTGGGTCACCTGCAGGCCGAGCCCGCGCAGAAACAACTCCGCGGCCAGGTAGGGGTTGGCCCGTGCCTCCGGCGCGGGGCCCTGTTCGATGGTCTCCTCGTAGGGCTCGAGCTTGCCGAGCAGCCAGATGGCCAGGCCCGCGAGCAGCAGAACGCCGAGGGCCGCGAGCAGCTGCGAACGATGCCGAGTCACGCGCGACCCTCCTGTGCGAACAGCGCGCGCCAGCCGGCGCATAGCTCGTCGCGCGTCGCCGCGGGCGCGTTCCGGTGGCCGTAGGCCTGGTCCTGCCAATGGCGGGTCAGCGTTTGTGCGAAGCGGCTGAGCTCGGCACGTTCGAGCTGGCGCACCAGCTGCAGGATTTCCCCCTCGGTATGCGCCGCCTTCAGCGGCAGTCGGAAATCATGCAGCAGCCGGCTGAGCAGCCCGCGGTAGAGCAGGCCGAGCGCTTCGCGCGGATGCTCCTGCCAGAGCCGCTCGGCCTCGGCGGCGATATCGGCGGGCAGGTGCTCGGGCGTGACGTCCAGGCCGAACAGCCGCTTCGGTAGTGGCGGTAGTTGACTGGCCGGCCGGCGCAGACGGACGCCGAAGGTTCGCAGCCATTCACGGTAGCGCCATAGCAGCAGGGCGATCACCAGTGCGAGTGCCGTCCACAGCAGTATTTCCAGCAGCTGCGCCAGCTTTTCCAGGCCTTGCCAGAGTTTGCCGCCCTGCAGCAGGGTTTCCAGCAGGCGCGCCAGCGCACCGGGCTGCTGTTCGTCGGTGGTGTCGCCGAAGCGCCAGCGGGTGACCGTCTCGCGCTGTTGAAACGGCGGCTGGTCCAGCAGCTCGCCGATGCGTTGGCGTGCCGCTTCGCCGGTCAGCGGCTGATTGCGCAAGCGCTCGGCCTCCGGTCCGGCCTGCGTTGCGTCTGGCGGTGGCGCGGGAGCCGCCCAGGCCGCCTTGTCCGCCGGCCACAGCAGCAGGCTGCAGGCGAGCAGCAGAATGGGCAATGCGCCCAGCAGGCGCTGGCGCAGACGGCGGAAAGCCAGTTCGATATCCCAGGCCTCCAGCTGGGTGCGCCGGTTGAGATAGAGGCTGAAGCCGCAGGCGACGTAGACCGGTTCCCAGACGATCAGCACCAGCGCATAGAGCAGGTTGGACAGGTGTTCCAGCCAGAGCCATTCGCTGCCGAGCCCGAGCAGATCTTGCCAGCTCCAGCTCTGCACCAGCTGCGCCGGCAGCAGGAAGTACAGCAAGCCGAGCAGGCCGAGCCAGAGTGCGCCTTCCAGATGCACGCCGACCACGGTCAGCCAACTGGCGGCGCGGCCGCTGCGCAGGCCGAGCGTCACCAGGCGCTCACGGCGCTTCGTGCCGCCGAGCCCTTCGAGCTGTTGCACCGGCAGGTCGAAACTGCGCGTGGTGCTCAGCCGGCGCCAGGTGAGGCTGGCCAACCACTGCGGGCGCAACAGGCCGGGCAGGGCCTTCAGACTTTCGCTAAAGGTGGGGATATCGCCGAACAGCGCTCGCGAGAGGATATGCAGCGGCAATCGTTCATAAAGTGGCTTGAGCCACCAGAACAGCAGCAGCGCCAGGCTCGGCTGCTCCCAGAGCAGCAGGCTGAGGGCGCCGAACACCGGCAGGGTGACGGCCGCCCAGCTCGCCATCAGCAGGCCGGCGTGGCGTCGGGCGAGCAGGGTGCCGAGATCCAGCGCCTCCCAGGCGCTGCGCGGGCGAATCGAGACGCTGGCGTCAGTCAGCTGCATGGCGACTCCGGCCGGCGAAAGCGAAATAGCTGGCTACCAGCAGCCAGAGCAACGCGCCGACGACATACTTGGTCGTCGGCGAGACCACCGTCATGGACGACCAGTACGCCTCGACGAAAGCTGCGATCAGCAGGAGCCCGATGGCGCCGCAGACCAGGCGGATGCCGAGCGCGGCGGCCTGGCGCAGTGCCGCGCCACGCGTCAGTCGCCCCGGCGCGACCAGCGCGCTGCCGAGCCTCAGGCCGGCCGCGCCGGCCAGGGTGATGGCCGTCAGTTCGAAGGCGCCGTGGCCGATGACGAACGACCAGAACGGCTGGTGATAGCCGATCTCAGTGAGATGACCGGCCACGGCACCGATCGTCAGGCCATTGAACAGGAGAAAGAACAGGCTGCCGAGGCCGAACAGCAGGCCGCTGGCGAAGGTCTGGAAGGCGATGCCGATGTTGTTCATCACGTAATAGCCGAACATCAGCCAATCGTCGCCGGAACCGCGTTCGGCGAAGCGGCCGAGGCGGCTGGCGTCCGGATCGTACATCCGCTCCATCTGCGCCACCTGGTCCGCTGGCAGCAGGCTGTAGACCAGCTCGGGAAAGGCATGGACCAGCATTCCCATGCTGATCAGGCTGCCATAGAACAGCAGGCTGGCGGCCAGCACATAGCGCCACTGGGCCCGTACCGAGCGGGCGAAACCGCCCAGGACGAAGCCCAGCAACCGCCCGAGCAACGGGCTGCGATGGCGATAGAACTGCTGATGGCCGCGCAGCGCCAGTTGCTGCAACTGTTCGATCAGGTGGCTGCTGTAGCCGCGCGCTTCGGACAGGGCCAGTTGCTGGCAGATCTGCCGATAGGCGGCCGGGAAGGCATCGGCCTGCATCGGGGGCGGTTTGCCGCGCTCGAGCGCATCCAGCTGGGCGGCGAAGGCGAGCCATGCGGGTTGATACCGGCGTTCGAAGGCGGCCTGTTTCATTGCGGCCCCAGCAGCCCGCGGGCGATGCCATGGATTCTGGTTTCGGCCTCCTCACGGGTGGTTCGCAGCGGCTCGGCGAGGATTGCAGCCAGCTCGAGGCGACGTTCGGCGGACAGGCTCGACTGGCGCTCGGCAAAGCCGATCAGCGCGCGCTGATCGTCCAGGGTGAGGCTGAACGGTGGCTGCTGGGCTTCGGCTGGTGGCAGTTCCGGGCGCGCCTGCGGCTTCTCCTGGTAGATCACCAGGGTGCCGGCGGCAAGGTCGCCCAGGCGTTTGAAGACCGGGTGGCCCAGGCAACTGAGCGCGCCGAGGAAATAGCCGAACGGCAGCATGTCGACGAAGCGCAGCAGGTTGCGGGTCAGCGACGAGGTCCAACCGACCGGTGTGCCATCGTCATGTACCACGCGCAGCCCCAGCCATTGCTTGCCCGGTGTACGGCCCTGGTTCAACACCTCGAACAGCACCATGTACCACCACTGCACGAGAAACAGCAGCAGGGCGGCGAGCCCCATGCCGAACGTGCCCAGCAGTCCGAGGCCGATGAACAGGGCGAGCAGGATCGCCGCGCGAATGACCAGGTCCAGGGTAAAGGCGAGGGCGCGCGGCACGAGCCCGGCCGGGCGCAGGAGCAGGTCGATGCCTTCTGGGGTTTCCACCCTGTGGCAGTTGTCCAGCGGTGGCTGGTGATCGAGAGCTGAGGGCAAGGGTGATGTCGTCTGGGTTCGAGCAAAGGCCGATGCTATGCGCCAACGGTGCCTGGAGCAATGCGCCGGGGCAAGCGTCGGCATGGCGGGTCGGCGTGTGATTATGGCCGAATGCCGGTGTCGTTGCGGGACGTCGGCCGCAAAGAGGGCGTTCGGGGCGCCGTGCTGTGCGGCGCTGCAACGCGGCTTGTGGCGAAATCTCAACAGACCCTAGACTGGCTGCCGCTGATCGAGAAGGATCTTTACGTGACTCCGAGCATTTTCTGGTATGACTTCGAGACCACCGGCATCTCCCCGAGCCGCGATCGCCCCTTGCAGGTTGCCGGCATTCGCACCAACGAGGCGCTCGAGGAGATAGGTGAGCCGCTGAATATCTATTGCCGCCCCGCGGACGATATTCTGCCCCACCCGGCCGCCTGCCTGGTCACCGGCATCACCCCGGCAATACTGCAGCAGAAGGGGCTTTGCGAAGCCGAGTTCGTCCAGCGCCTGCATCGGGAACTGGCCGCGCCCGGGACCTGCGGCGCCGGTTACAACAGCCTGCGTTTCGATGACGAGGTGACCCGCTACAGCCTGTACCGCAACTTCTTCGATCCCTACGCAAGGGAATGGCAGGGTGGCAACAGTCGCTGGGACCTGATCGATCTGGTGCGCACCGCCTATGCGCTGCGTCCCGAAGGGCTGGTCTGGCCGGAAGAGGACGGGCGAGTGACGCTCAAGCTCGAACGCCTGAGCGCCGCCAACGGGCTGGAGCATCTGCAGGCGCACGATGCGTTGTCCGATGTGCGCGCCACCATTGCCCTGGCGAAGCTCATTCGCAGTCGCCAGCCACGGCTGTACGACTATCTCTACAACCTGCGACGCAAGCATGCGGTGCTCGAGCAGATCGAGCTGCTCAAGCCGCTGGTCCATGTGTCCGGGCGCTTTTCGGCGGCCCGGCATTTCCTCTCCATTGTCCTGCCGCTGGCGTGGCATCCGCGCAATCGCAACGCGCTGATCGTCTGCGATCTGCAGGCCGACCCCGGTCCGCTGTGGCAGGAGCCGGCCGAGACCTTGCGCCAGCGTCTTTATACGCGTCGCGAAGCGCTCGCCGAGGGTGCGCTGCCGGTGCCCCTGAAGCTGGTGTACGTCAATCGCTGTCCGGTCCTGGCACCGCTCAAGGTGCTGCGCGAGGCCGACGTCCAGCGCCTGGGGCTGGACGTGCACGGTTGCCAGTCGCGCGCCGCCGCGTTGCGTGAAAACCGCCAAGGCTGGAGCGGCAAGCTGGACGAGATCTACCGAGAGGAGGGCTTTGCCGCGAGTGAGGACCCCGAGCAACAGTTATATGACGGCTTTCTCCGTGAGCGGGACCGGCACTTATGCGAGCAAGTCCGAAGCCTGTCGCCGGCGGAGCTGGCCAGGCAGACATGGTCGTTCGATGATTCCCGCCTTGCGGAATTGCTGTTTCGCTACCGCGCCCGCAATTTTCCGGACGCCTTGTCCACGCAAGAGCAGTTGCAATGGCAGCAGTTCTGCCGGCGTCGGTTGAGTGAACCCGCATGGGGCGCGCCCAATACCCTGGCGCAGTTCGAGCAGGACATGCAGTCATTCCTGGCCAGCGCCACGCCGGCGCAACAGGAACTCCTGCAACTGTGGCATCACTACGGGCAGCGCTTGCGGGAGCGTTATCTGTGCTGACTCAGAAGTTGCCTGTTCGATTCTGGCGGCGCCCTTTGCCGTCAGGCGGCGTTGCCACTTCTCGCCCCAGTGCTGTTGTCATGGCTCGCCGCGATGCTCGCCTGACAGCACACGTTCTAACGCAAGGACTCCGCGCGCTCATGCTGCATTGAATATCGGCTTGTCCGACCTTCGCTCGACGGACTCTTCGGCGGGCCTGAGTTCCATACGAAAAAACGCCGTTTCTCGACACGCGCATACGCGTCGAGAAACGGCGTTTCGTTATAAAGAACCGCTTTGCTTAGCCGAGCAGGGTGGCCCAGCTTTCAACGGTTTCGGAGCCCCACTGGGCTTTCCATTCTTTCAGTGTCTTGTGATTACCACCTTTGGTTTCAATCACTTCGCCGGTGTGCGGGTTCTTGTACTGCTTGACGCGGCGCGCGCGCTTGCTGGCGACCGGGGCTTTGGCAGAACGCGGGGCTTTGCTGGTGCGCGCGGCATCCGGATCGAGCAGGGCAATGATGTCACGCAGCGACTTCTGGTATTCGCCCATGAGTTCGCGCAGCTTGCCTTCGAACTCGAGTTCCTTTTTCAGCTTGTCATCTTCCGAGAGTGACTTCAGCCGCTCCTGAAGTTCCTTGATGGCCTCTTCAGTGGCGCGATATTCATTGATCAGTGACATATGACTTCCTTGGGATAGGTTTGAACGCAAGTGACAGCAATGATAGGCCTGCGTAATGCGCAAGTAAATATAGAGTGCTAAAAAACCATGGCAAGTATTTGCAGGAAATATTTCGAGTCTGGAGAGGTGCGTTACGCCGGCTGGCGAGCCTCAACTAATACTCGGCGCAATATTCTGGTTTATTGGACAAGTTTTAGCGTGAGCCTTAACCGCCACATGAGACGATGGTTTTAAGCGCTGCCGCCGTCGGTGCGGGCTCGTCCAGCGACTGTCTTCGCCTTTTAGTTGGCTGACGAAGGCTGCCGCGGCTGTGCTTAACTCGATGGCTGTGCTTTTGCTTGCTGGGCTAGAATGCGGCGTCCTACTTTTTTTGAGCCGGAGTAACCCTTTAAATGCGCACTTTCAGGCTGGTCATTGCCTGTCCCGATGGCGTTGGCATTGTCGCCAAGGTCAGTAATTTCCTTGCTACCTACAATGGCTGGATCACTGAAGCCAACCACCATTCCGATCATCAGAGCGGTTGGTTCTTCATGCGCCACGAGATTCGCGCGGATTCGCTGCCCTTCGATCTGGAGGGGTTCCGCCAGGCCTTCGCGCCTATCGCCCGCGAGTTTTCCATGGAGTGGCGCATCACCGACTCCGAGCAACGCAAGCGGGTGGTGCTGATGGCCAGCCGCGAGTCGCACTGTCTGGCCGATCTGTTGCACCGCTGGCACAGCGGCGAGTTGGATTGCGATATTCCTTGCGTGATTTCCAACCATGACGACCTGCGCAGCATGGTCGAGTGGCACGGCATTCCGTATTTCCACGTCCCGGTCGAGCCCGGGAAAAAGCAGGAGGCCTTCGCCGAGGTGACCCGCCTGGTGCGTGAGCAGCGGGCGGACGTGATCGTACTGGCGCGCTACATGCAGATCCTGCCTTCGGAGCTGTGCGCCGAGTTCGCCCAGCGCGTCATCAATATCCATCACAGCTTCCTGCCTTCTTTCATCGGCGCCAAGCCCTACCATCAGGCCTCGCTGCGTGGCGTGAAGCTGGTCGGCGCGACCTGTCACTACGTCACCGAAGAGCTGGACGCCGGGCCGATCATCGAGCAGGACGTGGTCCGTGTCAGCCATCGCGACAGCATCGAGGACATGGTCCGTCTCGGCAAGGACGTGGAGAAGATGGTGCTTTCCCGTGGCCTGCGCTATCACTTGCAGGACCGCGTGCTGGTGCACAGCAACAAGACGCTGGTGTTCAACTGAGTCAGGAGCCGTCATGGGCGATCCCCTCGAGCGAGCCGCTTCGAAGGCGCTGCCGATCATCGGGAGCGGCTGTACCCGGCGTTACGATCCCGAGGCGCTGACGCCCGAGCATGGCGCCGAGTTCGCCGAGGCCGCGGCGCTCTGGGCCCGGCTGCAGGAACAGGAAAAGGCCGAACCTGCGCTGCCGGACGGGCATGATGATGATGCGGATGGACGGGAACGCTGACAGGACATCCTCACAGACGCTGCATGATAGGGAGATGGGCCGATGAAGGCATTGATCGACCGCCTGGTGCTCGGCGCCGATGCCAGTGGCGAACCCAACGGCCAGTCTCTGCGTCTGGCCAATCGGCACGGGCTGATCGCCGGCGCCACGGGGACCGGCAAGACGGTGACCCTGCAGCGCCTGGTCGAGCAGTTCAGCGATGCCGGGGTCGCGGTGTTCGCCGCCGACATCAAGGGTGATCTGTGCGGCCTGGGTGCCGCGGGTGCGCCGCAAGGCAAGATCGCCGAGCGCATCGCCGGCATGCCCTGGCTGGGCCACCAGCCACAGGCCTACCCGGTGACCCTGTGGGACGTGCATGGTCGCAGCGGTCATCCCTTGCGCACCACCCTGAGCGAGATGGGGCCGTTGCTGCTGGGCAATCTGCTCGACCTGAGCGATAGCCAGCAGGCGGCGCTCTATGCCGCGTTCATGGTGGCGGACCGGGAAGGCCTGCTGCTGCTCGACCTGAAGGATCTGAAGGCGCTGCTCAACCACCTCAAGGCCGATCCGCAGATGCTGGGCGAGGAGAGCGCGCTGTTCACCGGCGCCTCGGCCCAGGCATTGTTGCGGCGCCTGGCGACGCTGGAGCAGCAGGGAGCGGAGGCGTTGTTCGGCGAGCCGGCGCTGCAGCTCGAGGATCTGTTGCATCCGGATCGTGACGGCAGAGGCCGTATCCATCTGCTCGACGCCCGCGTACTGGTGCACGAGGCGCCGAAGGTCTATGCCACGTTCCTGTTGTGGTTGCTGGCCGAACTGTTCGAGCAGCTTCCGGAGCGCGGCGATGCCGACAGGCCCTTGCTGGCGCTGTTCTTCGATGAGGCGCACCTGCTGTTTGGCGATACGCCCAAGGCACTGCAGGAGCGGCTGGTACAGGTGGTACGGCTGATCCGCTCGAAGGGCGTGGGCGTCTACTTCGTGACCCAGTCGCCGAGCGATCTGCCGGATCAGGTCCTGGCGCAGCTCGGGCTGCGTATCCAGCATGGCCTGCGGGCTTATACGGTCAAGGAACAGAAAGCGCTGCGCTCGGTGGCCGATGGCTTGCGCGCCAATCCGGCATTTTCCACCCTCGAGGTGCTGACCGAATTGGGGATCGGCGAGGCGCTGGTCGGCGGGCTGGACGAAAAAGGTACGCCGGCGATGGTTCAGCGAGTGTCGATTGCGCCGCCGCAGTCGCGCGTGGGGCCGCTGAGCGAAGACGAGCGTGCAGGTCTCATCGCCCGATCGGCTTTGCGCGGGCGCTACGACAAGCCCATCGATCGCGAGTCGGCTTACGAAATGCTCAGTGCCAGGGCACGGCAAGCCGCAACGCGCAGCCCCGAGGTGCCCGAAAAAGCCCGGAGCAGTCGGGGCAGGAGCGATGGCGGTCTGGGAGATCTGGCCGAGCGGGCGGTGAAAAGTGCGCTGAGCCAGGCGGCCAGTCAACTGGGGCGGCAGTTGGCCAGGGGCTTGCTGGGTTCACTGCTCGGCAGCAAACGCTGATCAGTCCGGCAGGGTAAGGCTGACGCTACCTCAACTACCGTTAATACGCGGCATCATGCCTGCCGTGGTTTGCGCCATTGTAATGCGCCGTCAACGAGCGCAAGTGCCCTGTCCGGTTAGTTTGCTAATTCACCGGGCATTATGTTGCAGGAGCCAGCTTGCTGGCGATCATCGGCAATGCTGGTCGGGATCGCCAGCAAGGACTAGAGGCCGACGTTCGAAAGGCTCTTGCGCTTATCCCGAGTCGCGGCAACGCGTGGATAAACGAACTTCCAAGACAGTCCACTAGCCGGGGGGATTACAGGCCGCTCCTGAAGAGGGCGGTGTTCAGGCTTGCCCGTGGGAAACGTTTTCCAGATCGGAGCGTTCCTTTTCCATCTTCTGCAGTTCCTGCTGGAACACCTGATCCAGAACGGAGGGTTTTTTACGCCATGGCTTGCGTTCGGGCTCGCGTTCGGCGGCGTAAGTCGTTACTTCTCCGCCATAAACGTCGGTAAAGCGCTGCGCCTGACGCTCAAGTTCGGCGCGCAGTTCGTCTTTTGTCACGTAATTGACCTATATGGATGCGTTGACAATGCATCTTGAAATGTGGGCGAGCACAAGCAGCTGTAACCGAAGTTTGCCGGCTCGGCAGAAGCTTTATAGCTATACGACGCTGTTGAATTGAAAAGGTTTACGCATGGCCGGCGCAAGCTGCAAAAGCGTGCGCAAACGTGCAGTAGTTCAAAAAACGCGGGGGTTAGCGCTGCGTATTTCAGCTTGTGCGGGCAAGCGGAACTTGGGCATTGCAGCAATGACAGCGTCATTGCAACAGGTTTTGCAAGTATGCGCCCTCTGGCTGTGCAGGGCAAAGGCTCAGAGAAAAAGAAACCCGCGACAGGCGCGGGTTCTTTTATCGTTGGCTGGCTCAGCGGGCGATATTGGCCTCGTTGCCATGCTCGGCGCGGCCGTAAACATCGTCGAACCGCTCGATATCATCTTCGCCCAGATAGCTGCCGGACTGCACTTCGATGATTTCCAGCGGGATCTTGCCGGGGTTGGCCAGACGGTGTACCGATGTGATCGGAATATAGGTCGACTGGTTTTCGGTGAGCAGGAAGGTCTTGTCGTTGCAGGTGACCTGTGCCGTGCCGGAAACCACGATCCAGTGTTCCGCGCGATGGTGATGCATCTGCAGCGAGAGGCTGGCGCCCGGCTTCACGCAGATGCGCTTGACCTGGAAGCGACCGCCCACGTCCACCGAGTCGTACCAGCCCCAGGGGCGATACACGGCGCAATGGTTCTTGGTCTCGCTACGGTCTTGTGCGTCGAGCTGGTTGACCAGCTTCTTGACGTCCTGGACCTTGTCCCTGTGCGCCACCATCATGGCGTCCTTGGTTTCCACCACGACGATATTTTCCAGGCCGAGCACGGTGACCAGCTTGCCGTTGCCATGCACCAGGCAGTTGCGCGAGTCTTCGGCGATCACATCGCCCTTGAGGACGTTGCCGTTCTGGTCTTTCTGGTGCACGTCCCAGATCGAAGCCCAGGAGCCGACATCGCTCCAGCCGGCCGACATCGGCACCACGCAGGCCAACTGGGTCTTTTCCATGACCGCGTAGTCGATGGAGTTGTCCGGGCAGCAGGCGAAGGTAGCCGGATCGATGAGCACTTCCTCGCCATTTTTCACGCTGCGCTCGAGCGCGAGCCAGCAGGTGTCGTAGATATCCGGATCGTGCTTCTTCAATTCATCCAGGAACACGCTGGCACGGAACAGGAACATGCCGCTGTTCCAGTAGTAATCACCCGATTCGACGTAGCTCTGCGCGCGCGCCTCATCCGGCTTCTCGACGAACTGTGCCACGCGCTTGATGCCTTCCGGCAGGTCGCCTTCACTGGCGAGGTCGCATTTGATGTAACCATATCCGGTTTCGGGGCGGGTCGGGGGAACGCCGAAAAGCACCATTTCGCCGTTTTCGGCAGCATTGGTCGCCAGCGCCAAGGAACGCTGGAATGCCTTTTGGTCTTCGATCACATGGTCGGCCGGCAGGACCAGCAACAATTCGTCGCGACCTTCGTCGACGAGCTTCATGGCGGCGATGGCGATGGCCGGTGCGGTGTTGCGACCGAAGGGCTCGAGGAGAAGGCTCTGCACGGCGAGTTTGCGCGCAGCCAGTTGCTCTTTGACGATGAAGCGATGTTCCTTGTTGCACACCAGCAACGGCTGTTGCATACCTTCGAAAGCCAGGCGTTCGATGGTCTGTTGGAACAGGGTCTGCTCGCCCGTGAGTGCAAGGAATTGCTTGGGAAACAACTTGCGGGACAGGGGCCATAGCCGGGAGCCGCTACCACCTGAAAGAATAACCGGGATCATGTTGGTTCTCCTGAATCGTTTCTAAGGTCGTTCTGCTTGTCTGTAGGTGCCAGCGCCGGGCTGCGCCTCGATTTGCCTTGTTCGGCGCGCAATCATCGCTGGATGGCCGCAACGAAAATCCGCTCCCTCTCGAGGCGGAACCTCGAGAGCGAAAACTGCTGTCAGGTACAGGCATTGCTTACGTGTGCATGGCTCGTTCGGCGCTATGCTCGATGCGTGCCGCCGGTTGCGGCCGTACGGCTGCTGCGCTCGACCGGCTGCTTGGCGGCGCCTCGCTCCGTCTTCGCGGCCCATGCGCGATGTGCTTCGCGTACGTCTCGCGCTGGGTAGGGGCGGTGCGTTCGCATGGCCGGAACCCTCCGTTCGTGCCTTGCGCGGTCTCGGTCGTGGGACCGCGTGCCGTGCGGGTTGTGGCTGACGCCTCGGCTGTTGGCCGCCGGCCCTGCAGTGTCGTCGCCCGAGGTTGCGATGGCCCTGTGGCTGCTTCCCGGCAGGGAGCGGAGTGGTTTGCAACGTCCTTCGAATGCACGTTCATGTGCGACGTCCCTTTCCAGCTGGAATTGTCGGTACGCGCTTATGATTGCCAGGGTTGCTCGATAGTTCCCATGATGGCTGCCGTTGATCGACGAGTTTTCTCGAAAGGCAAACAGGGGCCGACGAGGCGCAGTGTTGGGTCGATCCGGGCGTCGGGTAGGGGGAACAAAGGTCTGGATGGGAGCGATCAGATGTGGCGCAGAGTCGATTGGCTGGATCGGCGGCGGAGCCCCCGGCGGGCTCCGCGACCGTCGCGCGGGTCAGCTGTCGGCGCTGTCGCGCAGGAAGACCAGGCGCTGCGCCGAGGAGTCGTCGGGGCTGTAGCGATAACCTTCATGGTCGAAGGCCGGCAGTCGATCGGGATTTTCAATGCGTTCCTTGATGACCCAGCGCGCCATCAGGCCCCGGGCTTTCTTCGCATAGAAGCTGATGATCTTGTACTGCCCGTTCTTCCAATCCTTGAAGTCGACGTCGATGACCTGGGCGTTCAGCGCTTTGCGCTGCACGGCACCGAAATATTCGTTGGACGCGAGGTTGAGCAGCATCTGGTCGCCCTGTTCGGCGAGCGCCTGGTTCAGCCAGTCGCTGATGCGTGTTCCCCAGAAGGCATAGAGATCCTTGCCGCGCGGATTGGCCAGCTTGGTGCCCATCTCCAGGCGGTAGGGTTGCATCAGGTCGAGCGGGCGCAGCACCCCGTAGAGTCCGGAAAGCATGCGCAGGTGCCGCTGGGCGAAATCCAGATCGTCCTCGGAGAAGTCCTCGGCGGCGAGGCCGGTATAGACGTCGCCCTTGAAGGCGAGCAGGGCCTGCTTGGCGTTCTGCGGGGTGAACTCGGCCGTCCAGCTGCCATAGCGGGCGACGTTGAGCGCCGCCAGCTTGTCCGACAGGTGCATCAGTTCGCTGATCTGCGCCGGCGAGAAGGTGCGCAACTGTTCGATCAGCAGCTGCGAATGTTCGAGGTATTGCGGCTGGGTGAAGCGCTGGGTAATCGGCGGGGTGTCGTAATCGAGGGTCTTGGCGGGGGAAATCACCATCAGCATGTGCTGGTCTCCTTTGTGATGGCGCGATTGTAGGCGTCATCCACGACCCGGCTCCAGCTATGGGAGCGATTGATCGCGGGTGTTGACCTTGCCCGCGGGACGGGGCACAAGCTGTTTTCATCGACGAAGGAGTTCATATGTCCGACTGCAACCATGCGCAGTGGCAGCCGCCCCACGATTATCGGCCCCTCGAGCATGGCGCGGAGCGCCAGACCTGGGTGGTGGCGATCCTGACGGGCCTGACGATGCTGGTGGAGATCGTCGCCGGCTACTGGTTCAACTCGATGGCCTTGCTGGCGGACGGCTGGCACATGGCCTCGCACATGGTCGCCATCGGCCTCGCCGCCCTGGCCTATCTACTGGCGCGACGCTATGCGGCGGACCGGCGCTTCGCCTTCGGCACCTGGAAGATCGAGGTGCTGGCGGGGTTCGCCAGCGCACTGCTGCTGGTCATCGTGGCGCTGGCGATGATCGGCGAGTCCCTGCTGCGTTTCTGGTCGCCGGCGGTGATCGGATTCGACGAGGCGCTGATGGTCGCCGTGCTCGGCCTGATGGTGAACCTGGTCTCCGCCTGGCTGTTGCGCGATCAGCATGATCACGGCCATAGCCATGGTCACAACCACGACCACGGTCATGACGGGCACGAGCACCCGCATGCTGCCGGGGGACGGGACCTGAACCGGCACGCGGCATTCATCCACGTGCTGACCGACGCCCTGACGTCGGTTGCGGCGATCGTCGCTCTGCTGGGCGGCAAGTTCTTCGGCTGGAGCTGGCTGGACCCGGCGATGGGGATCGTCGGCGCCGTGGTCATCCTCGTCTGGGCCCAGGGCCTGCTACGGGATACGGCCAAGGCGCTGCTGGATCGGGAAATGGACGATCCGCTGGTGCGCAGGGTACGGGAGAAGCTGGAAGGCGTGCCTGATACCGAAATCGCGGATCTGCATCTGTGGCGCGTAGGCCGCGCGCAGTACGGCTGCATCCTGAGCGTGGTGACGCATCAGGCTTATACCGCAGACCATTACAAGACTGCGCTGCAGAGCTTCCCACAGCTGGTGCACGTCACCGTCGAAGTGAACCGCTGCGACGAAAGCGCACACCGCGAACGCGGACTGTAGCTCGCGCGAAAGGTGCATGCCAAGGCCGTTCTGTCGATTTGCGAAAATAATTCGCATCCAACAGAAAAGTCTTTTGTCTGTCATAAGTTTTACGGTATTACCGAGTTCAGACCGCCGAACCCTGCGACACAGGTGGCGGCTCCTGGGCAGCCCCGAATCCACCGGCTTCCCTCGTCCGCTCACCTCTCTGCATGGCGGTTTCCCTGCGGCGCAGTGCCATTGGCACTTCGTTTCTGGCCCTAGAAGAAGGTGATCGGTATGGATGACTTTGGCAGATCTCGTGCTACCCAGCCCACGCTCTACGTCCTCGACACGAATGTCCTGATCCACGATCCCAACGCGTTATTGAATTTCCAGGAACACCAGGTCGCGATTCCCATGACCGTGCTCGAGGAGCTCGATCAGCTCAAGACCGGCAAGCACAGCGTGGCGGCCGAGTGCCGTCAGGCGATCCGCCTGATCGACAAGCTGCTGGGCGACGCCACGCCGGAAGAGGTCGAGGTGGGTGTGCCGATCCAGCGCGGCAAGAGCGGACCCCGTGGCAGCCTTTCGATTCTCATGAGCAAGCGCGCCGAGACCAACGCGTTACCGGAAGACCTGAACGACAACAAGATCATCAATCAGGTCGTCGAGCTCAGCAAGGAACGGCCCGGCGTGCCGGTGGTGCTGGTCACCAAGGACATCAACATGCGTCTGAAGGCGCGTGCCTGCGGCGTGGCGGCGGAGGATTACCACACCGACCAGCTGGTCGACGACGTGGGCCAGTTGTCCCCGGGCTATCACAGCGTCAGCGGTTCGTTCTGGGATCGCGTGAGCAAGGTGGAGACCCATCAGGGCCATGGGCGCACCTGGCATCGCGTACAGCTGACCGACAACCTGCCGGCCGTGCATATCAACGAATTCATCATCGACGAGCAGGGCTTCGTCGGCTGGATCAAGGGCATCAAGGGCGGCGAACTGCTGCTGCTCGACCTGCATCAGGAGCCGCTGCTGCATCAGGAAGCCTGGGGGCTGCGGCCGCGCGACATCCATCAGGCGCTGGCGCTGTTCACCCTGCTCGATCCGGATATCCACCTGGTCAATCTTTCCGGCGCGGCGGGATCGGGCAAGACCATCCTGGCGCTGGCCGCCGCCATCGAGCAGACGGTGGTGAGCAAGCGCTATCGACGCATCATCGCCACCCGCAGCGTACAGGGCCTGGACGAGGACATCGGCTTCCTGCCCGGTACCGAAGCGGAGAAGATGGAGCCCTGGCTGGGTGCCATCACCGATAACCTCGAAGCCCTTCACATGGACGACGAGAACACCCACGGCAGCATCGACTACATCCTGCAGAAGGTGCCCCTGCAGTTCAAATCGCTGAACTACATCCGCGGCCGCAGCTTCCAGCAGAGCCTGATCCTGATCGACGAGTGCCAGAACCTCACGCCGCACCAGATGAAAACCATCATCACCCGCGCCGGCAATGGCTCCAAGGTGGTCTGCCTGGGCAACCTGGCGCAGATCGACACGCCTTATCTCTCGGCGACCAGCTCCGGGCTGACCTACCTGACCGAGCGCTTCAAGGACTTCCCCCACGGCGTGCATATCACCCTGCAGGGCGTGCCGCGCTCGGTGCTTGCGGAATATGCCGAAGCGCATATGTAAAAAGCAGCGGCAAGCTGCAAGCCATAAGCTGCAAGAAAAAGCGCAAAAGCGGCGGCAGTGCGCAGTGTGAGTCGGGCAGCGTTCCGCTTCGGTAGGGTGGGTCGGGCGGCGATCCGTTTCAGCCCACCAAACGCCAGCAAAAAGTCTTGGCAGGTGTTTGGTGCCAGCCCGCACGCTGAATTTGCTTGCAGCTGAGGTCGGGTCACGCTTCACTGACCCGACGAGCGGAGTCACGGTGGATGTAAAAAGCGACATCCACCCTACGCTAGCTTGCAGCTTGCAGCTTGCAGCTTGCAGCTTGCAGCTGAGCTAAACTGCCGTTCCTTATAGTTTCAGCAGGATTCCCCATGCTCACCCATCTCGACTTCCAGGGCCGTGCCAGCATGGTCGACGTCACCGACAAGGCCGTCACCACGCGTGAGGCGGTGGCCGAGGCGCGCGTGCGGATGCTGCCGCAGACGCTGCAGATGATCCAGCAGGGCGGTCATCCCAAGGGCGACGTCTTCGCCGTGGCGCGAATCGCCGGTATCCAGGCGGCGAAGAAGACCCATGAACTGATCCCGCTCTGCCATCCGCTGCTGCTCACCAGCATCAAGGTCGAACTGGAGGCGGACGGCGAGGACGGCGTGCGGATTCGCGCCACCTGCAAACTGGCCGGGCAGACCGGCGTGGAGATGGAGGCGCTGACTGCCGCCAGCGTGGCTGCGCTGACCATCTACGACATGTGCAAGGCGGTGGACCGCGGCATGGTCATCGAAGGCGTGCGCCTGCTGGAAAAACTGGGAGGCAAGAGCGGCCACTGGCAGGTGCAGGCATGATCTCGATTCAATATTTCGCCCGTTACCGGGAAGCCCTCGGCATCGATGGCGAGCGTCTCGAATGGGATGCCTCGCTGGCCTGCGTGGACGACGTGCGTCAGCGTCTGCTGGCGCGCGGTGGCGAGTGGCGGGTACTTGGCGAGCAGAACCTGATGTGCGCGCGCAACCAGGAACTCTGCGGCCTCGACGAGGCCGTGGCCGACGGCGACGAGGTGGCCTTCTTTCCGACCGTGACCGGAGGCTGAGCATGAGCGTTCGCGTACAACAGGCACCGTTCGACCCCGGCGTCGAACTCAATGCGCTGCATGCGGCCAACCTGGGCATCGGCGCGGTGGCCGGGTTCGTCGGTTACGTGCGGGATTTCAACGACGGGCAGGAGGTTGCCGGCATGTTCCTCGAGCATGCGCCGGGCATGACCGAGAAGGCCCTGGCGAAGATCGTCGAGGAGGCCGAACAGCGCTGGCCGCTGCTGCGCCTGGACGTGCTGCATCGCGTCGGCACGCTGGAGCCCGGCGAGCCGATCGTCTTCGTCGGCGCCGCCAGTGCGCATCGCGATGCGGCGTTCGACGCGTGCCGTTTCGTCATGGACTATCTGAAGACGCGGGCGCCGTTCTGGAAGAAAGAAACGACGCCCGAGGGCCCACGCTGGGTGGACGGCCGCGATAGCGACCAGACCGCCGCCGACCGCTGGAAGGCGTGAGCCCGCTCAATCGCGAGGGCATCGACGGCGGGGTATGGGGGCCGGCCCGCGCCCAGTCGTGGCGCTAGCCCCCCGCCAGACGGAGGTGCGCACATTGGTTTGCCGGTATCGAGCACCTTCGTCGCTTCATGCTGCGGCAACTGTCAGCCCTTGCGCTGGATCGCCAGCGCAGATGGGATGCTCGAGAAACTGCATCGATGTTATTCGCCTGTCGCTGGGACAGAAACACTAGCTAAAGGTGATGTATACCTTGAAGGCGATGGTGGAGAACATCGTCAGCATGCCGGCCGCGATCATGCCGATGCCCCAGCCCCGGTCGCGAAAGTTGTAGCCGAAGCCCAGCAGGACGAAGCCCGTTCCGATCAGGATGATCAGCCAGTCGATATGCTGCATGGACGAACTCCGTTCTCTGCGGGAAATGCTGTCAATTTAGTCCTTTCGGAACCAGGCGTAATGACCTGTATCAGCCCCGCGGGCGAGGCTGAACGACAAGCCTGGCCGATCAGCGCTGCGTGCGTGGGACCGGCGCGAGCAGTTCGGCGGGCGGCATCTCGCACTGGATCTTGCGGCCGATCAGCGCTTCGATCGGAGGCAGGGCGAAGGCGTCGTCCTCGCCGGCGAAGCTGATCGAGGTGCCACTGGTGCCCGCGCGGCCGGTACGGCCGATGCGGTGCACGTAGTCGTCCGGATCTTCCGGCAGGGTGAAGTTGATCACGTGGCTGATGCCGTCGACGTGGATGCCGCGGCCGGCGACGTCGGTGGCCACCAGGACGCGGATCTTGCCTTCGCGGAAGCCTTCCAGGGTCCTGATGCGCTTGTGCTGCGGCACGTCGCCGGACATCTGCGCGGCACTGATGCCATCCTTGGTCAGGCGCTCCTCGATTCGCCGCACTTCATCCTTGCGGTTGGCGAAGACCATCACTCGCGTCCAGTCGTTCTGCGTGATCAGGTTGTACAGCAGCCTGTACTTGTCGCTGCCGGCGACGGCATAGACGTGTTGTTCGACGGTGTCGCTGGCGACGTTCTCCGGCTCGATCTCGACCACGGCCGGGTTGATGGTCCATTGCCGGGCCAGGTTCATCACGTCATCGGTGAAGGTGGCGGAGAACAGCAGGGTCTGGCGTTCGCTCTTGGGCGGCGTCTGGCGGATGATCTGGCGCACCTGGGGGATGAAACCCATGTCGAGCATGCGGTCGGCTTCGTCCAGCACCATCACCTCGACCATGTCCAGGTGCACTTCGCCGCGCTGGTTGAAATCCAGCAGACGGCCGGGCGTGGCGACCAGGATGTCGCAGTACTTCGATTCCAGCGCCTTGAGCTGCTTGTCGAAGTCCATGCCGCCGACGAAGCTCATCACGTTGAGGTTGGTGTACTTGGTCAGGTCCAGGGCGTCGTTGGCGATCTGCACCACCAGTTCGCGGGTCGGCGCGATGATCAGCGCGCGCGGCTCGCCCATGTAGCGATCCTTCGGCGGCGGCGTTTCGAGCAACTGGGTGATGGTGGAAATGAGGAAGGCCGCCGTCTTGCCGGTGCCGGTCTGCGCGCGGCCGATGGCGTCCTGGCCCTTGAGGGTGTAGCCGAGGACCTGCGCCTGGATCGGCGTGCAATAGGGGAAGCCCAGGTCGTGGATCGCGTGCATCAGCTCGGGGGCGAGCTTGAAATCATGGAAGCGGGTCTTGCCTTCGGCCGGCTCGACCACGAAGTCTTCCGGTTTCCAGGCCGGAGCGGCCGGTTTGGCGGGTTTGCTGCTGCGCTGACGTCGTGGCTTGTCGGCTGTGCGCTCGGTCGGCGCCTGCTGCGCCGCGCTGTCGGTTTTTTCCGCCGGCTTCTGTGGGGCGGGCTTGGTGCGCCGTGGCGCCTCGTCGTGGTTCCGGGTGCTGCTGGCCGGCACGGCGGGCTGTTCGCCCGGGGCCTTGCCGAAGATTTTCTTGAGTGCTTTGAGCACGGTCTTCTCGTCGTCAGATAGGAAAGAGTCGCGCGTCAGTGTAATGCAAGATGCATGCAGGGCGAAGCCTTGCCCGTTCGCCGTCCGGATGCCCAACCGCAGAAGCAGTTGCGGCCTTGTTCCTGGACCTGGTGCAGCGCCTGGTCCGCTCGGCTGTGCGGGTGCAACTGGCTGGGCTGGTGGGCGACCAGAGAGGCGGATGGCGAGTGACAATCGGCAGAAGCTGACTTCGCCCACGCAGTCGCTGGCTTCGATGAGGCGCAGCGGGCGTCGTCATCGCAAGCCATCCTCATCGTCGCGAAAGCAGGCACCGAATCGCCTGTGCAAGCGCAGCCCCGGCGCGGCATTCGCAAACAAGCGTAGCCGCAAATGGCCGGGTCAGCGGCTGCGCGTCAGGACTTTTGCAGCGCCACCAGCCAGTCGCCGATGTCGCGGATTTCCTCCGGCAGCACTTCGTGGCTCATCGGGTATTCGCGCCAGGTGGCCTTCACGCCTGCCTGTTGCAGGCACTGGTACGCCGCGCGGCCCATCGCCGGCGGCACCACGTCGTCGCGGCTGCCGTGCAGGCACAGCACCGGATAGCGCAGGGCATCGGCAGAGAAGGTGGGGTGCTCGCCGAAAGTCGGCGCGTAGGTGGAAAGGGCGATGACGCCACCCAGCGGCCCTTGCCAGCGGAAAAAGGCGGTATGCAGCACCACGGCGCCGCCCTGGGAGAAGCCGGCGAGGACGATGCGCGCCGGATCGATGCCGGCGTCACGTTGCGCCTCGGCCAGCGCGATCAGCTGTTGCGCCGAGGCTTCCAGCTGTTCGCTGTCGATCGCCCGGGCCGGGCTCATGGCGAGAATGTCGTACCAGCTCGGCATGCTCCAGCCGCCATTGATGGTCACCGGGCGCGTCGGCGCCTGTGGCAGGACGAAGCGGGTGCTGTGCAGGCGCTGCTGCAGCGCCTCGGCGACCGGCAGGAAGTCATAGCGATCGGCGCCCAGGCCGTGCAGCCAGATGACGCAGGCGTCGGCTACGTCGGTGGGCTCGATGATCAGCGGTTCGCTCATGGTTCGGCTCCAGTAGGGGGCGGGTTGCCTCGTCTTGGGGCATGACGTTCACCACAACCGAGGAAGTTGCGCGAGATTACCCGTTCCCGGGCGGTGATAGAACCCGCGCCAGCAGCCCTGGGCCGCATTTCGCCGCGAGCTGGTACGCCGCTTGCTTTGACCTGTCGGTCCCTGGTCCCGGCCCGGTTCGAAGAACCGCAGGGATCGTGCATCGGAAAATTGCCGATCATCCACGGGCGACTAGACTCAGGTTGGATTCTGCTCTTTTTGGGTGCGTATCGGATCGCGATGGCGCCGGAGAATGGCACGACCCAGACCCGAGAATAAGAAAGCAAACTGGAGGTTTCGATGATTAGGGTGAAATCCACACTGGCCGTGCTGAGCGCCGCGACGATGCTAGGGCTCAGCGGGCTGGCACAGGCGGGGGCGACTCTCGATGCGGTGCAGAAGAAAGGATTCGTGCAGTGCGGTATCAGCGACGGCCTTCCGGGCTTTTCCTTCGCCGATGCGAAGGGGCAGTATCTGGGGATCGACGTGGATGTCTGCCGTGCGGTGGCGGCCGCGGTCTTCGGCGACGCCAGCAAGGTCAAGTACAGCCCGCTGACGGCCAAGGAGCGCTTCACCGCCTTGCAGTCCGGCGAGGTCGACATGCTCTCGCGCAACACCACCTGGACCAGCTCGCGGGACGCGGCCATGGGGCTGAACTTCACCGGCGTGACCTATTACGACGGGCAGGGCTTTCTGGTGAACAAGGAGCTCGGCGTCAGCAGCGCCAAGGAACTGGATGGTGCCACCGTCTGTATTCAGGCCGGGACCACCACCGAGCTGAATCTCTCCGACTATTTCCGCGCCAACAATCTGAAATACACCCCCATCACTTACGACACCTCCGACGAGAGCGCCAAGTCGCTGGAGTCCGGCCGGTGCGACGTGTTGACGTCCGACCAGTCGCAGCTGTATGCCCAGCGCATCAAGCTGGCCAAGCCCGATGACTACGTGGTGCTGCCGGAAGTGATCTCCAAGGAGCCGCTCGGCCCGGCGGTTCGCCAGGGCGACGAGGAGTGGTTCGACATCGTCCGCTGGACCCTGTTCGCCATGCTCAATGCCGAAGAGCTGGGCGTCACCTCGGCCAACGTAGAGGACATGGCCAAGAGCACCAAGAATCCCGACGTGGCCCGCCTGCTGGGCGCCGAGGGGGAATACGGCAAGGACCTGAAGCTGCCGAAGGACTGGGCGGTGCAGATCGTCAAGCAGGTCGGCAACTATGGCGAGATCTTCGATCGCAACGTCGGTGCCGGCAGCGAGCTGAAGATCGAGCGCGGCCTCAATGCCCTCTGGAACGACGGCGGCGTGCAATACGCCCCGCCGGTACGTTGATCGAACGGGGTCGGCTACACCGTAGTGCTGTTCACTTAACTGTCGGTTGGGCATGTGAATCCCTCTCCCGCCAAGGGAGAGGGGAGCTGCGATGTCCGACGCTTATTTGAACAACATAACGGCTGCACCGGCCCCGTTTCCAAGGGGAGAAGCGTCGCCGGTGCGCACAACGCGCCGGCGGCGCCGTATGAGGACTTTCGATGCGAACCATCGACAATCCCAGGCCGGCCGGCGGATCGCTACTGAACGATCCAAAGGTGCGGGCATGGCTGTTCCAGATCATCGCCGTCATCGCCGTCGTGGCATTCGGCTGGTACCTGTTCCACAACACCCAGACCAACCTTGCCCATCGCGGCATCACCTCCGGGTTCGGCTTCCTGAACAATGCCGCCGGTTTCGGCATTTCCCAGCACCTGATCGACTATAGCGAGAGCGATACGTACGGCCGGGTATTCTGGGTCGGGCTGCTCAATACCCTGCTGGTCAGCGTGATCGGCATCGTCCTCGCCACCGTCATGGGCTTCATCCTCGGTGTCGGGCGGCTGTCGAGCAACTGGCTGATCCGCCAGCTGGCGACGCTCTATATCGAGATATTTCGCAATATCCCGCCGCTGCTGCTGATCTTCTTCGTCTATTTCGCAGTGCTCAGCCCGCTGCCGGGGCCGCGCAACAGCCTGAGCCTGCTGGACGCGATCTTCATCAACAACCGTGGCGTGCAGATGCCGGCACCCAATGCCGGCGAAGGCTTCTGGCCATTCTGGCTGGCCCTGTTCGTCGCGTTGCTGGGGGTGGTTGCGCTCAGCCGCTGGGCGCGTGCCCGCCGCCATGCCAGCGGGCAGATGTTCCCGGTGTTCTGGAGCAGCCTCGGCCTGTTCATCGTGATTCCCTGGCTGGCCACGCTGATCGCCGGCGCGCCCTTCCACTGGGAAGTGCCGGAGCTGCAGCGCTTCAACATCCGTGGCGGCTGGGTGGTGATTCCCGAACTGGTGTCGATCGTCGTGGCGCTGTCGCTGTATACCGCCGCGTTCATCGGCGAAACCGTGCGCTCGGGCATCCAGTCGGTCAGCCATGGCCAGACCGAAGCGGCAGCCTCCCTCGGGCTGCGTCCCGGCCAGGTACTGCGGCTGGTGATCGTGCCGCAGGCCCTGCGGGTGATCGTGCCGCCACTGACCAGCCAGTACCTCAACCTGGCGAAGAACTCGTCCCTCGCTGCCGCCATCGGTTATCCGGACATGGTGTCGCTGTTCGCCGGCACGGTGCTCAACCAGACCGGGCAGGCCATCGAGACCATGGCCATCACCATGAGCGTCTATCTGGCCATCAGCATCAGCATCTCGCTGCTGATGAACTGGTACAACAAGCGCATAGCGCTGATCGAACGGTGAGCGCATGACCACCCATACCTTCAAGCCCGACCTGCCGCCGCCGACGATCAGCATCGGCGCGCTCGGCTGGCTGCGGGCCAATCTGTTCTCCAGCTGGCTCAACACCCTGCTGACGCTGCTGGGGCTCTACCTGGTCTGGCTGGTCGTGCCGCCAGTCCTGGAATGGGCGATTTTCAAGGCCGACTGGATAGGCGACAGCCGTTCCGACTGCAGTCGCGAGGGTGCCTGCTGGGTATTCGTGCAGGTCCGCTTCGGCCAGTTCATGTACGGCTTCTACCCCACCGAGCTGCGTTGGCGCGTGGATGCCGCGGCGTGGTTGGCGATCATCGGCGCAGCTCCGCTGCTGCTGCGGCAGATGCCGCACAAGCTGCGCTATGGCCTGGGCTACCTGGCGGTCTACCCGCTGCTGGCCTACTGGCTGCTGCATGGCGGGTTCCTCGGGTTGCAAACGGTGCCGACCAGCCAGTGGGGCGGGTTGATGCTGACGGTGGTGATCGCCGCGGTGGGCATTGCCGGTGCGTTGCCGCTGGGCATCCTGCTGGCATTGGGGCGGCGTTCGGACATGCCGGCGATTCGCGTGCTCTGCGTGACCTTCATCGAGTTCTGGCGCGGCGTGCCGCTGATCACCGTGCTGTTCATGTCTTCGGTGATGCTGCCGCTGTTCCTGCCCGAAGGCATGAACCTGGACAAGCTGCTGCGGGCGATGCTGATGGTGGTGTTCTTCGAGGCCGCCTATATCGCCGAGGTGGTGCGCGGCGGCTTGCAGGCGATCCCCAAGGGGCAGTACGAGGCCGCCGCGGCGATGGGGTTGGGCTACTGGCGCAGCACGCTGCTGGTGATCCTGCCGCAGGCGCTCAAGCTGGTGATTCCGGGCATCGTCAACACCTTCATCGCCCTGTTCAAGGACACCAGCCTGGTGATCATCATCGGCCTGTTCGACTTCCTCAACAGCATCAAGCGCGCCACCGCGGACCCGGCCTGGCTGGGCATGTCCACCGAGGGCTACGTGTTCGCCGCGCTGGTGTACTGGATGTTCTGTTTCAGCATGTCCCGCTATTCGATGCGCCTGGAGCGCAGGCTGGACACCGGCCACAAGCGTTAGGAGCTTCATATGAACGAATCAAGCAGGCAGCCCGAGCAGTCGAGCGAGCCGGTCATCCAGATGCAGGGCGTGCACAAGTGGTTCGGCCAGTTCCACGTGCTCAAGGACATCAACCTGAGCGTACGCCAGGGCGAGCGGATCGTGCTCTGCGGGCCGTCCGGCTCCGGCAAGTCCACCACCATCCGCTGTCTCAATCGGCTGGAGGAGCATCAGCAGGGGCGCATCGTCATCCACGGCGTGGAGCTGACCAACGATCTCAAGCAGATCGAGGCGATCCGCAGCGAGGTCGGCATGGTGTTCCAGCACTTCAACCTGTTCCCCCACCTGACGGTGATGCAGAACTGCATGCTGGCACCGATGTGGGTGCGCAAGCTGCCGCGGCGCCAGGCCGAGGAAATCGCCATGCACTACCTCGAGCGGGTGCGCATCCCGGAACAGGCCGACAAGTTTCCCGGGCAGCTCTCCGGTGGCCAGCAGCAGCGCGTGGCGATTGCCCGCGCCCTGTGCATGAAGCCGAAGATCATGCTGTTCGACGAGCCCACCTCGGCGCTCGACCCGGAAATGGTCAAGGAAGTGCTCGACACCATGATCGGCCTGGCCGAGAGCGGCATGACCATGCTCTGCGTGACCCACGAGATGGGCTTCGCGCGCACGGTGGCCGACCGGGTGATCTTCATGGACAAGGGCGAGATCGTCGAACAGGCCGAGCCGGAGGTGTTCTTCACCAACCCGGTCAACGACAGGACCAAGCTGTTCCTCAGCCAGATATTGCATTAAGGGCAGCTTGAAGCCGGAAGCCTGAAGCTGGAAGAAAAAAGCGGGGAAAGCAGCTTCAAGCGACAAGCCTCAAGCCGTAAGAAAAAGCTTGGCGGGCTTTCGGCGCCAGCCCGCACGCTGATTCGCTTGCAGCTTGCAGCTTGCAGCTT
>NZ_JADDIX010000077.1:86820-99512 GCF_015070855.1 Pseudomonas lopnurensis | reverse complement strand
TTGCAGCTTGCAGCTTGCAGCTTGCAGCTTGCAGCTTGCAGCTTGCAGATCGGGTCATGCTTCTCCGACCCGACGAGCGGAGTTACGGTGGATGTAAAAAGCGACATCCACCCTACGCAGCCCATAGATTGGGGGGGAGCGCAGCGAAGCCCAGCGCGCGCGGTGTCGGACGCCGACTTCGGCGTGGTGGTGGGCTTCGGTGCCATGCGCCTCAACCCGGCCTACGCTCGGCTGCCGTCATGGGCTAGAATACGCGCCCCGACTGCTCCCCCCTCCGAGGCTGTTCCGACGATGTTGATCCTGCGCGGCGCTCCCGCTCTTTCCGCCTTCCGTCACGGCAAGCTCCTGGCACAACTGGCCGAGAAGGTCCCCGCGGTGAGCGGGCTGTATGCCGAGTTCGCTCATTTCGCCGAGGTATCCGGCGCGCTCGGCGCGGATGAGCAGCACGTGCTGGCCCGTCTGCTGAAGTACGGCCCCAGCGTGCCGGTACAGGAACCCGCCGGCCGGCTGTTCCTGGTGGTACCGCGCTTCGGCACCATTTCGCCCTGGTCGAGCAAGGCCAGCGACATCGCCCGCAACTGCGGCCTGGACAAGATCCAGCGCCTGGAGCGCGGCATCGCCTACTACGTGCAGGGCGATATCGCCGACAGCGACGTGCCGCTCGTCGCCGCCGCGCTGCACGACCGCATGACCCAGCTGGTGCTGGGCCGCTTCGGGGAAGCCGCCCAGCTGTTCAGCCATGCCCAGCCCAAGCCGCTCACCGCCGTGGACGTGCTCGGCGGCGGCCGTGCGGCGCTGGAACAGGCCAACGTCGAACTGGGCCTGGCCCTGGCCGAGGACGAGATCGACTACCTGGTGCAGGCCTTCACCGATCTGGGGCGCAACCCGCACGACATCGAACTGATGATGTTCGCCCAGGCCAATTCCGAGCACTGCCGGCACAAGATCTTCAATGCCAGCTGGGACATCGATGGCGAAAGCCAGGACAAGTCCCTGTTCGGCATGATCAAGAACACCTACCAGTTGCACAGCGAAGGCGTGCTGTCCGCCTACAAGGACAACGCCGCGGTAATCGTCGGCACCGTTGCCGGGCGCTTCTACCCGAACCCTGAAACGCGTGAGTACGCCGCGAGTCGGGAGCCGGTGCACATCCTGATGAAGGTGGAAACCCACAACCACCCGACCGCCATCGCGCCGTTCCCCGGCGCCTCGACCGGCTCCGGCGGCGAGATCCGCGACGAGGGCGCCACCGGTCGCGGCGCCAAGCCCAAGGCCGGCCTGACCGGCTTCACCGTGTCCAACCTGAACATTCCCGGTTTCGAGCAGCCCTGGGAAAAGCCCTACGGCAAGCCCGAACGTATCGTCACGCCGCTGGACATCATGATCGAAGGCCCGCTGGGCGGCGCCGCGTTCAACAACGAATTCGGCCGGCCGGCGCTGACCGGCTATTTCCGCACCTTCGAGCAGTCGATCGCCACCCCCCATGGCGACGAGGTGCGCGGCTACCACAAGCCGATCATGCTCGCCGGCGGCATGGGCAATATCCGCGAAGATCATGTGCAGAAAGGTGAAATCAGCGTCGGCGGCAAGCTGATCGTGCTCGGCGGCCCGGCCATGCTGATCGGCCTGGGTGGCGGTGCCGCGTCCTCCATGGCCACCGGCACCAGCTCCGCGGACCTGGATTTCGCCTCCGTGCAGCGCGACAACCCGGAGATGGAGCGCCGCTGCCAGGAGGTCATCGACCGCTGCTGGCAGTTGGGCGAGCACAACCCGATCAAGTTCATCCATGACGTCGGCGCCGGCGGCCTGTCCAACGCCTTCCCCGAGCTGGTCAACGACGGTGGCCGCGGCGGGCGCTTCGAGCTGCGCAACATCCCCAACGACGAGCCCGGCATGGCACCGCTGGAAATCTGGTGCAACGAGTCCCAGGAGCGCTACGTGCTCTCGGTCGATGCGGCCGATTTCGAGCGTTTCAAGGCCATCTGCGAGCGCGAACGCTGCCCGTTCGCGGTGGTCGGCGAGGCCACCGAGGAGCCGCACCTGACCGTCGCCGACAGCCATTTCGGCAACAAGCCGGTGGACATGCCGCTCAACGTGCTGCTCGGCAAGGCGCCGCGCATGCACCGCAGCGCCAGCCGCGAGGCCGAGCTGGGCGATGATTTCAATGCCGCCTCGGTCTACCTGGACGATGCCGTGTCGCGCGTGCTGCGTCACCCGGCCGTGGCCAGCAAGAGCTTCCTGATCACCATCGGCGACCGCAGCATCACCGGCCAGGTGGCGCGCGACCAGATGGTCGGCCCCTGGCAGGTGCCGGTGGCTGACTGCGCCGTGACCGCCACCAGCTACGACGTGCATACCGGCGAAGCCATGGCGATGGGCGAGCGTACCCCGCTGGCGCTGCTCGATGCCCCGGCCTCGGGACGCATGGCCATCGGCGAGACGCTGACCAACCTCGCCGCCGCGCGCATCGAGAAGATTTCCGACATCAAGCTGTCCGCCAACTGGATGGCCGCCGCCGGCCATCCGGGCGAGGATGCGCGGCTGTACGACACCGTCCGCGCCGTCGGCATGGAGCTATGCCCGCAGCTGGGCATCACCATCCCGGTGGGCAAGGACTCGATGTCGATGAGGACCCGCTGGTCGGAGGAGGGCACCGAGAAGAGCGTGACCTCGCCGCTGTCGCTGATCGTGTCCGGCTTCGCCCCGGTCGTCGACATCCGCCAGACCCTGACCCCGCAGCTGCGCCTGGACAAGGGCGCCACCGACCTGATCCTGATCGATCTCGGTCGCGGCCAGAACCGCATGGGCGCCTCGATCCTCGCCCAGGTCTACGGCAAGCTCGGCCGCCAGGCGCCGGACGTCGACGATGCCGAGGATCTGCAGGCGTTCTTCGCCGTGATCCAGGGACTGAATGCCGACGGCCTGCTGCTGGCCTACCACGACCGTTCCGACGGCGGCCTGCTGACCACCGTGCTGGAAATGGCCTTCGCCGGCCATTGCGGCCTGAACCTGAGCCTGGACGGCCTGCTGGACGATGCCGACGACATTCCGGCCGTGCTCTTCAACGAGGAGCTGGGCGCCGTCATCCAGGTGCGCCAGGACGACACCGAAATCGTCCTCGCGCAGTTCAGCGCGGCCGGTCTCGGCGATTGTGTCGCGGTAATCGGCCAGCCGGTCAACAATGGCTATGTGTCGGTGCGGCTCGACGGAAATGACGTCTTCAGTGGCGATCGCCGCCTGCTGCAACGCCAGTGGGCCGAGACCAGCTACCAGATCCAGCGCCTGCGCGACAACGCCGACTGCGCCGACCAGGAATTCGATGCGTTGCTGGAAGAGGACAATCCGGGCCTGAGCGCCAAGCTCAGCTTCGACGTGAATCAGGACATCGCCGCGCCCTACATCAAGCGTGGCATTCGCCCGCAGGTGGCGGTGCTGCGCGAGCAGGGCGTCAATGGCCAGGTGGAGATGGCGGCGGCGTTCGACCGTGCCGGCTTCAGCGCGATCGATGTGCACATGAGCGACATCCTTTCCGGTCGTGTCAGCCTGGACGCCTTCAAGGGGCTGGTCGCCTGCGGCGGCTTCTCCTACGGCGACGTGCTCGGCGCCGGCGAGGGCTGGGCCAAGTCGATCCTGTTCAACGCGCGTGCCCGCGACGGCTTCCAGGCCTTCTTCGAGCGCAAGGACAGTTTCGCGCTCGGCGTGTGCAATGGCTGCCAGATGATGAGCAACCTGCACGAGCTGATTCCGGGCAGCGAGAACTGGCCGCACTTCGTACGCAACCGCTCGGAGCAGTTCGAGGCGCGCGTGGCGATGGTCCAGGTGCAGGACTCGCCATCGATCTTCCTCCAGGGCATGGCCGGCTCGCGACTGCCGATCGCCATTGCCCATGGCGAGGGGCATGCTGAGTTCGAAAGCGAGGAAGCGCTGCTGCAGGCCGATCTATCCGGCAGCGTGGCGTTGCGCTATGTCGACAACCACGGCAAGGTCACCGAGCGCTACCCGGCCAACCCGAACGGTTCGCCGCGCGGCATCACCGGTCTCACCAGTCGCGACGGACGCGTGACCATCATGATGCCGCACCCGGAGCGGGTGTTCCGCGCCGTAACCAACTCCTGGCGCCCGGACGAGTGGCAGGAAGACGGCGGCTGGATGCGCATGTTCCGTAATGCGCGGGTGTGGGTGGACTGATCGGCTGAAACCCGGCTCGTTCCCCGCAGGCCCGCTGATGCGACGTATCAGCGGGCCTTTTCAATTGGCTCTGTCCCACTTGCGTGTTGCTCGAAGTGTCGAGGTGTTCTGAACGTCCGTAGGCGCGGGCATGGCCCGCTCCTGCAGGGGTACGTCTATCCGCAACAGCCGACTCAGACAGAACCTTTCAATTCGGCCATGCGTTGCCCGTGAACCGGCCCCGGTTGCCGATGCCTCAGTTTTGATTTGCAACACTTTTTGCCGTGAGTGCAAATGGCAAAATGCCATCCCTTTTTTGCCCGATGCGCTAGCACCGGGTTTCTTTCGCACGGAGAGGTCGATGTACAAGCTGTGTTTCTATGTTCCGGAAAGCCATCTGGAAGCAGTCAAGAAAGCAGTGTTCGCCGCGGGCGCTGGTCGGATCGGCGCGTACGACAGCTGCTGCTGGCAAGTGCTTGGCCAGGGCCAGTACCGTCCGCTGGAGGGCAGCCAGCCGTTCCTGGGTCAGTTGGGGCAGGTGCAGCACGTGGCCGAATGGAAGGTGGAAATGGTGGTCGCCGACGAGCTGATTCACGACAGCGTCAAGGCGATGAAGAAGGCCCATCCCTACGAAACGCCCGCTTTCGACGTCTGGCGCCTGTCGGACATGCAATTCTGAGTCGAGCCGCTCGGCAGCCGCGCCCAGCGATCCCCCTATGGACGAATCTCGATCAGGGTGCCGTCTTTGACCAACGTCCAGATCTCGCGCATGTCGTCGTTCTTCAGCGCGATGCAGCCCTCCGTCCAGTCCAGGGTGTGAAAGAACCATTCCGGATAGTCCTCATCCAGTGGGGTGCCGTGGAGCATGATCATGCTGCCGGGGGCTACGCCTTGTTCCCGGGCGCGCGCGAGATCGCGGGCGTTGGGATAGGAGATATGCATGGCCAGGTTGAACTTGTCGCTGGTCTTGCGCCAGTCGACCCAGTAGAAACCCTCCGGCGTGCGCTGGTCGCCTTCGCGCAGCTTCGCCCCCTGCGGCTGTTTGCCGAGTGAGATGCGGTAGCTTTTCAGCGTCTGGCCGCGGCTTATCAGGTGCAGCTGACGCTCCGACTTGACCACCAGGATCTTGTCGATGGACGTGCCCGCCAGGCTGGGCGTCGCGTTGGCGTGGGAGAGCACGGTGAAGATGAGGCAGGCAAGGGCGAACAGCCAACGCATCGAAGCTTTTCCTGAGTGGGAACTGCATCAGACCTGTGTTCTTCTGCGCATGGGCGCCATGGCCTCGTTGCGTACCGGGAAGGTCTGCTGCACCCGGTCGGTGAAGAAGCATTCTAGGGTACGGCCGATGGTCGGAAAAGCCAGCTCGGACCAAGGGATGTCCTGCTGTTGGAAGAGCCTCGCTTCCAGGCTCTCGTCCCCGGCGCAGAAATCCAGATCGACCAGTTCGGCGCGGAAGAACATGTACACCTGGTTGATGTGCGGCAGGTCGAACAACGTGTACAGCTGCAGGTCCCTGACTCTGGCGCAGGCTTCCTCCAGGGTCTCGCGTTGCGCGGCCTGCTGCAGGGTCTCGCCGTTTTCCATGAAACCGGCCGGCAGGGTCCAGTAGCCACGGCGTGGTTCGATCGCGCGGCGGCAGAGCAGCACGCGGTCCTCCCAGATGGGGACGCAGCCGGCGACAATGCGCGGGTTCTGATAATGCACGGTCTGGCAGCTGTCGCAGACGAAGCGCGGTCGATTGTCGCCATCGGGGATGCGGACAAATACGGGATTGCCGCACAGGTTGCAGAACTTCATGAACGATTCCCAGGCCTGGGGTCTGTGGCAGATCTTGGTTCGTCCGTGGCGATTCGGCAAGGCCGCGTCGGCGTTGGCGCCTGGCTGACGATCCGTGTCGGGCGTCGCGCCGTGGCGTCATCGTCATCGAACCAAAGGATGGTTTCGATAGGCTTTTTTGAGGCCTTGGGCGGTTCAGCCTTTCATGCCATGATGCCAATCAAAGACGAAACGAGAACATTCATGCTGGACACAATACTCCAACGGGTGCGCGACTATTCCCCGCATCTCCTGGAGCCGGAGGGGCGTCTGCCCGAGGCGGCCGTGCTGATGCCGATCACGCGCAGTGAATCGCCGGAGCTGGTGCTGACGCTCCGCGCCGCCGGCCTGTCCACCCATGGCGGGGAGGTCGCCTTCCCCGGTGGGCGTCGCGATCCGGAAGACCGCGACCTGTTGCAGACAGCCCTGCGCGAGGCCGAGGAGGAGGTCGGCCTGGCGCCGGGGATGGTCGAGGTCATCGGCCCGCTCAGCAGTCTGGTGTCGGTGCACGGTATCCATGTCACGCCGTACGTCGGGCTGGTCCCGGATTACGTCGAGTATCGCGCCAACGATGCCGAGATCGCCTCGGTGTTCTCGGTGCCGCTGAGCTTCTTCTGCCAGGACCCGCGCGAAGTCACCCATCGCATCGATTACCAGGGGCGGAGCTGGTACATCCCCTCCTACCGTTATGGCGAATACCAGATCTGGGGGCTGACGGCGATCATGATCGTCGAGCTGGTGAACCTGGTGTACGACGCCGGTATCGAGATGCGCCGCGCGCCGAAAACCTTCGTCGACCTGTCCGGTCGCGGCGAGCCCTGAAACGGGTCGCCGAGATGCCGACGCACGTCCGGCCGGCCAGCGTTCCATTCATCATGATAGAGAGGTCCGCGTTGTGAAATATCGTCTGGGAGAATCGCGTGTCGATGCCCATCCGCAGAGCTGGATCGCGCCCAACGCGACGCTGGTGGGCAAGGTCCGCCTGGATGCGGGTGCCAGCGTCTGGTTCGGCGCGGTGCTGCGCGGGGACAACGAGCTGATCCATATCGGCGAGAACAGCAATGTCCAGGACGGCAGCGTGATGCACACCGACATGGGGCACCCGTTGACGCTGGGCACCGGCGTGACGGTCGGCCACAACGCCATGCTGCATGGCTGCAGCGTGGGCGACTACAGCCTGATCGGCATCAATGCCGTGGTGCTCAATGGCGCGAAGATCGGCAGGCATTGCATCATCGGCGCCAACACCCTGATCGCCGAGGGCAAGGAGATTCCCGATGGTTCGCTGGTGGTGGGTTCGCCCGGCAAGGTGGTGCGCGAACTGAGCGAGGAGCAGAAGAAGATGCTCGAGGCCAGCGCGGCTCATTACGTACACAACGCCCAGCGCTATGCGCGCGACCTGGAGCCGGATGAGTGACTGCCGGGGAGAAGCCTGTCGCCTCGCCCTGCGTCAGCCTCTGCGCGCTGGATGAAGACGATGTCTGCGTAGGATGCCAGCGCAGCGCCGATGAGATCCGGCGCTGGGGGCTGATGGACGACAATGAGCGTCGTGAGGTCTTGCGGCGTTGTAACGAACGGGCCCGCATGAGCGGCCAGTTGATGTAAGTAGCGCGGTTTGCGCTGTATTTTTCAGGTAACGAGGAATCCCATGCCACGAATAGGCACTCCGCTGTCCGCCAGCGCCACCCGCGTCCTGCTCTGTGGTTGCGGTGAGCTCGGCAAGGAACTGGTCATCGAACTGCAGCGTCTGGGTGTGGAAGTGATCGCCGTCGATCGCTACGCCAACGCGCCGGCGATGCAGGTTGCGCACCGCAGCCACGTGATCGACATGCTCGATGGCGCCGCCTTGCGGGCGGTGATCGAGCAGGAGCGGCCGCATTACATCGTGCCGGAGATCGAGGCCATCGCCACCGCCACGCTGGTGGAACTGGAAGGTGAGGGCTATACGGTGATTCCCACCGCCCGCGCGGCTCAGCTGACGATGAACCGCGAAGGTATCCGGCGTTTGGCGGCCGAGGAGCTCGGCCTGCCGACGTCGCCCTATCGGTTCGCCGATTCGCTGGAAGAGTGCCGCGCCGCGACGCAGGCGCTGGGGTTCCCGTGCCTGATCAAGCCGGTGATGAGTTCCTCCGGCAAGGGCCAGTCGGTACTCCGCGGTGAGGTCGATATCGAGGCCGCCTGGAATTACGCCCAGGCCGGCGGTCGGGCGGGCCGGGGGCGGGTCATCGTCGAGGGCTTCATCGACTTCGATTACGAAATCACCCTGCTGACCGTGCGTCATGCGGGCGGCACCCGCTTCTGTGAGCCGGTCGGGCACCGTCAGGAGAAGGGCGATTACCAGGAATCCTGGCAGCCCCAGGCGATGGCCCCGGCGGCCATGGCGGAGGCGAAGCGGATCGCGTTGGCCGTCACCGATGCCCTGGGCGGGCGTGGCATCTTCGGCGTCGAGCTGTTCGTCAAGGGCGATCAGGTGTGGTTCTGCGAGATTTCGCCGCGGCCGCACGATACCGGCCTGGTGACCCTGGTTTCCCAGGATCTCTCGGAGTTCGCGCTGCATGCGCGGGCGATTCTCGGCTTGCCGATTCCGGCGATTCGCCAGCTCGGTCCGGCCGCTTCGGCGGTGATCCTGGCGGAAGGCGAATCGAGCGAAGTGAGCTTCGGCAACCTGGCTGCCGCGCTCGGCGAGCCGGATACCGCGTTGCGACTGTTCGGCAAGCCTGGCGTCAGCGGGCAGCGGCGCATGGGCGTTGCGCTGGCGCGGGACGTCTCGATCGACGCGGCGCGGGAGAAGGCCCTGCGCGCCGCGGGTGCGGTGAAAGTCCAGCTTTGATCGAAAGGGTGCCGGTTCGTGCCGGCTCCCGTCATTCCGATTCCTCGTCCGCCTGCGCGTCGCCGATGGTCCAGGCGCGCACACTCTTCACGCGATTGTCCGCCGCCTGGAGGATTTCCAGGCGGTAGTCGCCGACCTGCAGGCAGATGCCGCTGTCGGGAATATGCTCCAGGGCTTCGGTGATCAGGCCGTTGAGCGTCTTCGGGCCATCGCAGGGCAGCTTCCAGTCCAGGGCGCGGTTCACTTCGCGGATGTAGGCGGCACCGTCGATGACCAGCGTGCCGTCGTCCTGCGGATGAATGTCCGGGCTGCGCAGGCTGTCCTGGTTGCTGAATTCGCCGACGATCTCCTCGAGAATGTCTTCCAGCGTGACGATGCCGCGTACATCACCATATTCGTCGACGACGATGCCGATCCGGCGCTTCTGCTTCTGAAAGTTCAGCAGTTGGGTGGAAAGCGGTGTGTTCTCGGGGATGAAGTAGGGCTCGCTGCTGGCTGCGAGCAGGCTGTCCTTGGTCAGTTGGTCATGGCTGAGCAGGCGGGCGATCTGGCGCATGTGGACGATGCCTTCGACCTGGTTGATGTCGTTGCGAAACACCGGCAGGCGGGTATGGGGCGTGGTGCGCAACTGGCTGACGATGGACTCCAGGTCGTCGTCGAGGTCGATGCCGGTCACCTCGTTGCGCGGGATCATGATGTCGTCGACGGTGACCCGCTCGAGGTCGAGGATCCCCAGCAGCATGTTCTGGCGATTCACGGGCAGGTCGCTGCCGGACTCGCGCACCACGCTGCGCAGCTCTTCGGTGGAGAGGCTGTGGTCGCCCTTGTTGGAGAGGTCGACGCCCAGTAGCCTGAGCAGCCCGTTGCTCACCCAGCCGAGCAGGGCGACCAGCGGGTAGAGCACCTTCTGCAGCAGCATCAAGGGCAGGCTCACCGGGTAGGCGATGATCTCCGGGCGCAGCGCCGCCAGCGTCTTGGGGGTGATTTCGCCGAAGATCAGCAGGATGATCGTCAGGCCGATGGTGGCGATGGCGATGCCCGCCTCGCCCCACAGCTGCATGGCCAGCACGGTGGCGATGGAGGAGGCGAGGATGTTGACGAAGTTGTTGCCGACCAGGATGGTGCCGAGCAGGCGATCCGGGTGGGCGAGCAGCTCGCTGGCGCGCCGCGCGCCTCGATGCCCTTCCCTGGCCTGGTGGCGCAGGCGATAGCGGTTGAGGCTGAGCATGCCGGTCTCGGAGCTGGAGAAGAACGCCGAGCACAGCAGCAGAAAGACCAGCAGGCCGACCAGAAAGCCGGGGTGTAGATTTTCCACGCGTTAGCCTGTTCGCTTCAGATGTGCAGGATGAATTCGCGGACCAGCTTGCTGCCGAAGTACGCCAGCATCAGCAGGCAGAAACCGGCCAGGGTCCAGCGGATGGCCTTGTAGCCGCGCCAGCCGAGCTGGTGCCGACCCCACAGCAGCAGGCCGAAGACGACCCAGGCGATGACTGAAAGCAGCGTCTTGTGGACCAGGTGCTGGGCGAAAAGGTCGTCGAGAAACAGCCATCCCGAGAGCAGCGAGGCGGACAGCAGTATCCAGCCGGCCCAGAGGAAGCCGAACAGCAGGCTCTCCATGGTCTGCAGCGGTGGGAAATTGCGGATCAGGCCCGAGGGGTGCTTGTGCTTGAGATGATGATCCTGCAACAACAGGAGCAGGGCCTGGAACACGGCGATGGTCAGCATGCCGTAGGCCAGGATCGACAACAGGATGTGCGCCAGTATGCCCGGCGCCTCGATGATGGTCGGTGCCGTGCCGGATGGCGCGAACTGGGCGAAGAGCACGGTCAGGCAGCCCAGCGGGAACAGCAGCAGCAGCAGGTTCTCCACCGGCATGCGGTACAGCGCCAGCAGGATCAGCAGGATGACCGCGGCGGCGATCAGGCTCGAAGCGGTGAAGAAGTCGAGATGCAGGCCGCTTGGCGACAACAGCTGGATGAAGAGGCTGAAGCTGTGGGCGAGCAGGGCGAGTACGCCGATGGCGAGCAGCAGGCGCTTGTCCGGCACCGCGCGTTGCGCCAGACGCAAGCTTTGATAACCCGTGACGCCCGCATACAGAGCGGCGGCGGCTAGGCTGGGTAGCAGAGGATGCATAGGTTCTGGTAACGAGCTCGAAAGGTCGTGAGTGTGGCACAAACACCGGAGGCGCAAAAGCGGCTGGGTAAGGATCGTCGCGCCGGGCCCTGCTTCGGGTACTCGCGGCGTGCCGCTCCGACCCGGCAGGCTTGCGGATGGAGACGCGATGCCCCGCTCGCGGGACGAAAAGCATCGCGCTCGGGGTACCGGCCTGGCGCCTCCACCTTCTATAATCGCGCCCTTCAGCACATCCAGCGTGGAATGGCTCATGTTCGAAAACCTAACCGATCGCCTCTCACAAACGCTTCGCCATGTCACCGGCAAGGCCAAGCTGACCGAGGACAACATCAAGGACACCCTGCGTGAAGTGCGGATGGCCCTGCTCGAGGCCGACGTTGCGCTACCGGTGGTCAAGGAGTTCGTCAGCCGGGTCAAGGAGCGCGCCGTCGGCACCGAGGTCTCGAAGAGCCTGACGCCGGGCCAGGCGTTCGTGAAGATCGTCCGCGCCGAGCTGGAAGAATTGATGGGCGCGGCCAACGAGGATCTCGCGCTCAACGTCGCGCCGCCGGCGGTGGTGCTCATGGCCGGCCTGCAGGGTGCGGGCAAGACCACCACGGTCGGCAAGCTGGCGCGCTTTCTCACGGAGCGTAAGAAGAAGACGGTGCTGGTGGTCTCTGCCGACGTCTATCGTCCGGCGGCGATCAAGCAGCTGGAAACCCTGGCGGCTGAAGTCGGGGTGACGTTCTTCCCTTCGGACACTGGCCAGAAGCCGGTGGAAATCGCTCAGGCGGCGATCCGCGAGGCCAAGCTCAAGTTCATCGACGTGGTGTTGGTGGATACCGCCGGTCGCTTGGCCATCGATGCCGAGATGATGGCCGAGATCCAGGCCGTGCATGCGGCGATCACTCCCGCCGAGACGCTGTTCGTGGTCGACGCGATGACCGGCCAGGATGCGGCCAATACCGCCAGGGCGTTCGGCGAGGCGCTGCCGCTGACCGGTGTGGTGTTGACCAAGGTCGATGGCGATGCCCGTGGCGGCGCCGCGCTGTCGGTGCGCCATGTCACCGGCAAGCCGATCAAGTTCCTCGGCATGGGTGAGAAGAGCGACGCGCTGGAGCCGTTCCATCCGGATCGTATCGCCTCGCGCATTCTCGGCATGGGCGACGTGCTCAGTCTGATCGAGCAGGCCGAGCAGACGCTCGATCGCGAGAAGGCCGAGAAGCTCACCAAGAAGCTCAAAAAAGGCAAGGGCTTCGATCTCGAGGATTTCCGCGACCAGCTGCAGCAAATGAAGAACATGGGCGGCCTCGGCGGGCTGATGGACAAGCTGCCGTCGATCGGCGGGGTGAATCTGTCGCAGATGGGGCATGCCCAGGGCGCGGCGGAGAAGCAGTTCAAGCAGATGGAAGCCATCATCAACTCGATGACCCCGGCCGAGCGGCGCAACCCGGACATCATCAGTGGCTCGCGCAAGCGCCGTATCGCCATGGGTTCCGGCACCCAGGTGCAGGATATTGGCCGTCTGATCAAGCAGCACAAGCAGATGCAGAAGATGATGAAAAAGGTCACCGGCAAGGGTGGCATGACCAAGATGATGCGCGGCATGGGCGGCATGTTCCCCGGCGGCGGGATGCCGAAGTTCTAGAAAAGCAGCTGCAAGCTGCAAGCCATAAGCTGCAAGAGAAAAGCTTGACGGACTTTGGGCTCCGGCCCGCACGCTTGCAGCTTGCAGCTTGCAGCTTGCAGCTTGCAGCTTGCAGCTTGC
>NZ_JADDIX010000077.1:21559-86770 GCF_015070855.1 Pseudomonas lopnurensis | reverse complement strand
GCTTGCAGCTTGCAGCTTGCAGCTTGCAGCTTGCAGCTTGCAGCTTGCCTCTTTTACTCGTAAAATGCGCGGCCTTTCGGGCCCAGGCCCATTTTAAAGTGTGTGCCTTAAGTTAGCACCGACTACAGGAACGATGTTCACATGGTAACTATTCGTCTCGCCCGTGGCGGCTCCAAGAAGCGCCCCTTCTACCACCTGACCGTGACCAACAGCCGCAATGCGCGCGATGGTCGCTTCGTCGAGCGCATCGGTTTCTTCAACCCGATCGCCACGGGTGCGGAAGTGAAGCTCTCTGTGAACCAGGAGCGCGCTGCCTACTGGCTGAGCCAGGGCGCACAGCCGTCTGAGCGCGTTGCTCAGCTGCTGAAGGAAGCTGCCAAGGCCGCTGCCTGAATCGCATGAACGCAACGTCTGCTCCGGCCGATGACCTGATCGTCATCGGCAAGATCGTTTCGGTGCATGGCGTGCGCGGTGACGTGAAGGTCTATTCCTTTACCGATCCGATCGACAATCTGCTGGACTATCGCCGCTGGACGCTGAGGCGAGGGGGCGAGGTCAAGCAGGTCGAGTTGGTCAAGGGGCGCCTCCAGGGCAAGATCCTGGTGGCAACGCTCAGGGGCTTGAGCGATCGCGAAGTGGCGCGTACCTACGCCGACTTCGAGATCTGCGTCCCGCGCAGTGAGTTGCCCGACTTGGTCGACGGTGAGTACTACTGGTATCAGCTCCAGGGTTTGAAAGTGATCAACCAGTCCGCGCAGTTGCTCGGCCAGGTCGACCATCTGCTCGAAACCGGAGCCAACGACGTCCTGGTGGTCAAGCCTTGTGCTGGAAGCCTGGATGATCGCGAGCGACTGCTGCCGTACACCGATCAATGCGTATTGAAGATCGATCTGGCGGCGGGCGAGATGCAGGTCGATTGGGACGCGGATTTCTGAACGGCATGGCCGCTTTGCGCGTTGAAGTCATCAGCCTCTTCCCGGATATGTTCGCTGCGATCCGCGACTTCGGGATTACCAGTCGTGCCGTGAAGCAGGGGTTGTTGCAGCTGAACTGCTGGAACCCGCGCAGCTACACCGAAGACCGTCACCAGACGGTGGATGACCGCCCGTTCGGTGGAGGTCCCGGCATGGTGATGAAGATCAAGCCGCTCGAGCTTGCGCTGGCCGATGCCAGGCAGGCCGCTGGCGAGACGGCGAAGGTGATCTACCTGTCGCCGCAAGGGCGTCAGCTGAAGCAGGCTGGCGTTCGCGAGCTGGCGAAGGAGGAGGCGCTGATCCTCATCGCTGGCCGCTACGAAGGCATCGACGAGCGCTTCATCGAGGCGCACGTGGATGAGGAATGGTCGATCGGCGACTACGTATTGTCCGGCGGCGAGCTGCCGGCGATGGTGCTGATCGATGCCGTGACCAGGCTGCTTCCGGGCGCCCTGGGTCATGCTGATTCCGCCGAGGAGGATTCGTTTACCGACGGCCTGCTCGACTGCCCGCACTACACGCGACCGGAAGTGTATGCGGATAAATGTGTTCCTGAGGTGCTGCTCAGCGGCAACCATGAACACATCCGGCGCTGGCGCTTGCAGCAGTCCCTCGGAAGGACCTGGGAGCGCAGGGCCGATCTTCTGGATAGCCGCTCGCTTTCTGGAGAAGAACAGAAGCTGCTGACGGAATACATCCGTCAGCGGGACGATAGTTAACGTATCGATGGCAACCCGCTGGGTTGACCTTAGGAGCACAGCATGACCAACAAGATCATTCAGCAGCTCGAAGCCGAGCAGATGAACAAGGAAATCCCGCCGTTCGCCCCGGGCGACACCGTGATCGTTCAGGTGAAGGTGAAGGAAGGCGAGCGTCAGCGTCTGCAGGCCTTCGAAGGCGTGGTGATCGGCAAGCGCAACCGCGGCCTGAACAGCGCGTTCACCGTGCGCAAGATCTCCAACGGCGTGGGCGTGGAGCGTACGTTCCAGAGCTACAGCCCGATGGTCGACAGCATCAGCGTCAAGCGTCGCGGTGACGTGCGCAAGGCCAAGCTGTACTACCTCCGCGCGCTGTCCGGCAAGGCCGCCCGCATCAAGGAAAAGCTGGTCTGAGGACCGCCTTCCTCGGGACAGAAAAAGCAGCCTTCGGGCTGCTTTTTTCGTTTTGGCGTGGCTCGTTTCGCGAGTCCGCCTCACGCTCCAGCGATGTTGTTGCGGGTGACCGAGCCTCCGCCGCGATTGGGTCGGTGGTGGTCGTACGCAGGTCCGCTATGGAACACTGTCGCGCCCGTTCCTGATGGAAGCTGCCATGCCCGCACTCGACGATCCTGCCATCGACCGCTTTCTCGATGCCCTCTGGCTGGAGAAGGGCCTGGCGGACAATACCCGCGAGGCCTATCGAAGCGACCTGGCGCTGTTCAATGGCTGGCTCGACGAGCGCGGCGTGCGCCTGGCCGCCGCCGGACGCGAAATCATTCTCGATCACCTGGCATGGCGCCTGAACAACGGTTACCAGGCGCGTTCCACGGCGCGCTTTCTATCGGGGCTGCGGGGTTTCTATCGCTACCTCCTGCGTGAAGGCGAGATCACGCTCGACCCGACGTTGCGGGTCGACCTGCCGCGGCTCGGTCGTCCACTGCCGAAGGCGTTGTCCGAGGCGGATGTGGAAGCGCTGCTGGCCGCGCCGGATCTCGGCGATCCGCTCGGCCTGCGCGACCGGGCGATGCTCGAGGTGCTGTATGCCTGCGGCTTGCGCGTGACCGAGCTGATCAGCCTGACGCTGGAACAGGTCAGCTTGCGCCAGGGGGTGTTGCGGACCTTCGGCAAGGGCAACAAGGAGCGCCTGGTGCCGCTGGGCGACGAAGCCCTGTATTGGCTGGAGCGTTATCAGCGCGATGGGCGCGAGCTGCTGCTGGCCGGCAAGGCCAGCGACGTGCTGTTTCCCAGCCTGCGCGGTGAGCAGATGACGCGCCAGACCTTCTGGCACCGGATCAAGCTGCATGCGAAGGTCGCGGGCGTTGCCGCGTCGATTTCCCCGCATACCCTGCGCCATGCCTTCGCCACGCACCTGCTCAACCATGGCGCCGATTTGCGCACGGTACAGATGCTGCTCGGCCACAGCGACCTGTCGACCACCCAGATCTACACCCATATTGCCCGGGCGCGCCTGCAGGAACTGCATGCGGCGCATCATCCGCGCGGCTAGGCGTCCCGTGGGTTGGATCGCACGAATGTGAGCCGGCACCGGGGCTGTCTGGGTTGAGCTTTGCGAAGCCTGACGGGCATGGCTCGGTGTGAGTTGGGCTTCGGCGCTGCGCGCCTCAGGCTACGCGCCCCGACCCAACGGTCCATGACATCCCCGATACAAGGTCGGGTGGGGCTGCCGAGGTCGAGCGCAGTGAAGCCCATGGGCGGAATGGCGCGGCATGGCCTGGGACGTGAGGCGCCCCGGCGGATCGTTCCGTGGCGCCTGTCGGAGAAGCAGCCGGCAGTTTGCGGCGGCATGGCTATGGTAGGCTGTGCACCTTTCCCCGATCGTCGCTGCCAGGAGTTCCCATGGGCGTGATTCGTTTGTTCGCTGCCGCCGCCGTCGGTCTGGCCAGCGCTGTTGCCATGGCTGCCGATCCCGATCAGGCGATTCGCCAGTCGCTGCAGAAGATCCAGCCGGACATGCCCATCGAGGCCGTCGCCGAAAGCCCGATGCCGGGTGTCTACCAGGTCCAGCTCCAGGGTGGGCGCCAGCTGTACGCCAGCGCCGATGGCCAGTTCGTGATCCAGGGCTATCTGTACCAGTTCCAGAACGGCCAGGCCGTCAACCTGACCGAGCAGGCGCAGAGCAAGTCGGTCGCCAAGCAGATCAATGCGATTCCGGCGAGCGAGATGGTGGTCTTCGCACCGAAGGATCCGAAGACCCACATCACCGTCTTCACCGACACCGATTGTGGCTACTGCCAGAAGCTGCACAGCGAGGTGCCGCAGCTGAACCGTCTCGGCGTGGAGGTGCGCTATGTCGCCTTCCCGCGCCAGGGCATGGGCAGCCATGGCGCCAACACCCTGGCCAGCGTGTGGTGCGCCAAGGATCGCCAGGATGCGATGAACAAGGCGAAGGCCCGCGAGGAACTCGCCGCGGCCAGCTGCGATACCCCGATCGCCAAGCAGTATGAACTGGGGCAGATGATCGGGGTGCAGGGCACGCCGGCCATCATTCTCGCCAATGGACAGATGATCCCTGGCTATCAACCGGCCGCGCAGCTGGCCGAGGTGGCGCTCAGGGCCGAGTGATCGCTCCGGTGCCGTCGGTCCGATGGCGCCAGGCCGATCGCTGGCCGGTGGAACTGGGCGACTCGCCGTGTTCAAACCCTGTGGGTCTGAACGAGGTGAGTCGCGATGAAACTCGAAGGTTCCTGTCACTGCCAGGCCGTGCGGTTCAGTCTTGAGTCCGCCGAGCCCTATCCCTTCATGCGCTGCTACTGCTCGATCTGTCGCAAGACGGCGGGCGGCGGCTATGCCATCAACCTGGGCGGCGACTACCGCACCCTGCTGGTCGAAGGGCGCGAACACATCGGCGTCTACCAGGCGCGGCTCGCCGATCCGCAAACCGGCGAAGTCAGGGTCAGCGAGGGACGGCGGCATTTCTGCCGGGAGTGTGGCAGCGCCTTGTGGCTGTGGGACCCGACCTGGCCCGAACTGGTGCACCCGCATGCGTCGGCGATCGACAGCGAATTGCCGGTGCCGCCGGAGCACACCCATCTGATGCTTGGCTCCAAGGCGGGGTGGGTGGAGCCGCAAATCGCTCCGCATGATCGTTGCTTCGCCGAGTATCCCGACGAGTCGCTCGCCCAATGGCACCAAAGGCTGGGCCTCTCGCGGTAGCCGCACGCTCCGGGTCGATTGACTAAAGCCCGCGCCCTTCGTAATGTGCGACTCTTTTGTCGGCCGGCAGGTCCGGCCGTTTCGCTGTGAAGGGGGAGTTCAGCTTGAAACCGGTGAAAGTGGGCATCTGTGGGCTGGGAACCGTCGGTGGCGGTACCTTCAATGTGCTCGAACGCAACGCCGAGGAGATTGCCCGCCGTGCCGGGCGCGGCATCGAGGTTGCGCAGATTGCCACCCGTCAGCCGAATCCCAAGTGCGCGACCGGCGCCACGCCCATCACCGCGGACATCTTCGACGTCGTCGACAACCCCGACATCGATATTGTCGTCGAGCTGATCGGCGGCTACACGCTGGCCCGGGAGCTGGTGCTCAAGGCGATCGAGAACGGCAAGCACGTGGTCACCGCCAATAAGGCGCTGATCGCCGTGCACGGCAACGAGATCTTCGCCAAGGCGCGCGAGAAGGGCGTCATCGTCGCCTTCGAAGCCTCCGTCGCCGGCGGCATCCCGGTGATCAAGGCGATTCGCGAGGGCCTGGCGGGCAACCGGATCAACTGGCTGGCCGGGATCATCAACGGCACCGGCAACTTCATCCTCACCGAGATGCGCGAGAAGGGTCGTGCTTTCGAGGACGTCCTCAAGGAGGCGCAGGCGCTCGGCTATGCCGAGGCCGACCCGACCTTCGACGTCGAAGGCATCGATGCGGCGCACAAGCTGACGATCCTGGCGTCCATCGCCTTCGGCATCCCGCTGCAGTTCGACAAGGCCTACACCGAGGGCATCACCCGCCTGACCACCGCCGACGTCAACTATGCCGAGGCGCTGGGCTATCGCATCAAGCACCTGGGCGTGGCCCGCCGCACCGATGCCGGGATCGAGCTGCGCGTGCATCCCACGCTGATCCCCGCCGATCGTCTGATCGCCAACGTCAATGGCGTGATGAACGCGGTGATGGTCAATGGCGACGCCGTCGGCAGCACGCTGTACTACGGCGCCGGCGCCGGCATGGAGCCGACCGCTTCGGCCGTGGTGGCCGACCTGGTCGATGTCGCGCGGGCGCTGACCACCGATCCGAACAACCGGGTGCCGCACCTGGCATTCCAGCCCGACTCGCTGTCCGACCACCCGATTCTGCCGATCGCTGCCTGCGAGAGTGCCTATTACCTGCGCATCCAGGCCAAGGATCATCCGGGCGTGCTGGCGCAGGTGGCGACCATCCTCTCCGAGCGCGGCATCAATATCGAGTCGATCATGCAGAAGGAGGCCGAGGTCCAGGACGGCCTGGTTCCGGTCATCCTGGTCACGCACCGGGTGATCGAGCAACGCATCGACGACGCCATCGCCGCGCTGGAAGCGCTCGACGACGTGGTGGACAAGGTCGTGCGGATTCGTGTCGAACAATTGAACTGACAGCCGCAAGCCTCAAGCTGCAAGCTACAAGCCGCGCCGAGCTGCTTGCAGCTTGAGGCTTGAGGCTCGAAGCTCAAAAACCGAAGGTTTCATATGCGCTACATCAGCACCCGCGGCCAGGCACCGGCCCTGAATTTCGAAGATGTCCTGCTGGCCGGCCTGGCCACCGATGGCGGCCTGTACGTGCCGGAGAACCTGCCGCGCTTCACGGTCGAGGAGATCGCCTCCTGGGCCGGCCTGCCGTATCACGAGCTGGCTTTCCGGGTCATGCGTCCGTTCGTTGCCGGGAGTATTCCCGACGCCGATTTCAAGCGGATTCTCGAGGACACCTATGGCGTCTTCGCCCACAGCGCCGTTGCGCCGCTGCGTCAGCTGAACGGCAACGAATGGGTGCTCGAGCTGTTCCATGGCCCGACCCTGGCGTTCAAGGATTTCGCCCTGCAGTTGCTCGGCCGCCTGCTCGACCATGTGCTGGCCAAGCGCGGCGAGCGTGTGGTGATCATGGGCGCCACGTCCGGCGACACCGGTTCGGCGGCGATCGAAGGCTGCAAGGCCTGCGACAACGTCGACATCTTCATCATGCACCCGCACAACCGCGTGTCCGAGGTGCAGCGTCGGCAGATGACCACCATTCTCGGCGAGAACATCCACAACATCGCCATCGAAGGCAACTTCGATGACTGCCAGGAGATGGTCAAGGCCAGTTTCGCCGACCAGGGCTTCCTCAAGGGTACCCGGCTGGTGGCGGTCAACTCGATCAACTGGGCGCGGATCATGGCCCAGATCGTCTACTACTTCCACGCCGCGCTGCAGCTCGGCGGGCCGGCCCGTTCGGTGGCTTTCTCGGTGCCGACCGGCAACTTCGGCGACATCTTCGCCGGCTACCTGGCGCGCAACATGGGCCTGCCGATCAACCAGCTGATCGTCGCCACCAACCGCAACGACATCCTGCACCGCTTCATGTCCGGCAACCGCTACGACAAGGACACGCTGCACCCGTCCCTGTCGCCATCGATGGACATCATGGTCTCGTCCAACTTCGAGCGCCTGCTGTTCGACCTGCACGGCCGCAACGGCAAGGCGGTGGCCGAGCTGCTGGATGCCTTCCGGGCCAGCGGCAAGCTGTCGGTGGACGAGGATCGCTGGACCGAGGCGCGCAAGTTGTTCGACTCGCTGGCCGTGGACGACGAGCAGACCTGCGCGACCATCGCCCAGGTGTTCGAGGAAACCGGCGAGGTGCTCGATCCGCACACCGCCATCGGCGTACATGCCGCCCGCGAGTGCCGCCGCAGCCTGAGCATTCCCATGGTCACCCTGGGAACCGCGCATCCGGTGAAATTCCCCGATGCGGTGGAAAAGGCCGGCATCGGCAAGGCCCTGGAACTACCGGCACATCTGGCGGATCTCTTCGAGCGTCCGGAGCGTTGCACGGTACTGGCCAACGACTTGCCGGCGGTCCAGGCCTTCGTCAGTGCTCACGGCAACCGCGGCAAACCGCTGTAAGGCGGCTATAAGCGGCAAACGACAAGCTGCAAGCGGAAGCCGTCAGCGTGTGCTCTGGCGGCTTTTTCGTTGTTCGCCGCGTTCCCGCAGCGCTCGTCAATCGTGGCTGATCACGCCCGCGAGATTGACCGCTTCGAGCTTGCGGCTCAGATGCCCCCTGAGAATGTCTCCCAGGCGTTTCCCGTCCCGGTCGCGTAGCGCTTCGATCATTTCCTCGTGCTCGTTCATCGCCTTGCGCCAGAACGCCTCGTTCATTTCCATCGAGTAGCGAATTCTTTTGATCCGCTGGCTGAGGTTGTTGTACATCTCGAGCAGGATGGGATTGCGTGACGCCTGGAGGATGCGCTCGTGGATCTGCTGGTTGGCATGAAAGTAGGCCTGTAGCTCCTTGCGCTGGTAATGCCCGACCATCTGCTGGTGAAGCGCGCAGATGCGCGCCAGTTCGTCGTCGTCCACATGGCGGCACGCCGTCTCGCCGGCAAGCCCTTCCAGCGCGCCCATGACATCGTAGGTGTGCTCGACGTCGCTCAGGGTCAGCAGGCTCACGCGTGCCCCGCGGTTCGGCATGATCTCTACCAGCCCTTCGGACGTCAGCACCTTCAGCGCCTCGCGTAGCGGCGTTCTGGAGATGCCGAATTTCTCGCAGAGCTGCTTTTCGGAGATCTTTTCGCCGGCCACAAGCCCCCCGTGCTCGATCAATTCACGGATGCGATCGGCAGCTTCCAGATAGAGAATCTTGTGTTGGATCTTGTCCACACTGTTGTCCGGGACGGGTAGCGTCATATCGGCACCTGATGGATGGCTTGGGCAAGCATGTCGGAAAAGCTGTGCTAGCTTTTGTATTAAGAATTCAAAATAGCTCAAAGTGCAGACAGCGAAAACCTATCTTTCAGTCGTACCTGCCGATGCAGGCGCCGGCTGGCCTCGCCGGTCGCGGTGAACAGTGGCAGACGGGGCGACTGCACGTTACGACATGACCCGAGGGGATCTGAACATGGCCGGAAAAGTTTACCGTTCAAGCGTCGTCATCTCCCGTGCCCAGGCGCGGCGCATGCTCGATGCGGCATTCGCCGAGGCGAGAGCCAAGGACATGGAGCCCTTGACCGCATTCATCATGGACGGTGGGGGCAACCTCATTGCCGCCGAGCGCGAGGACGGCTGCGCCCCGTTGCGCCTGCCGGTAGCCCGGGGCAAGGCGTTCGCCGCGCTGGGCAATGGCATCTCCAGCCGAACGGTGGGTGAGCGCAATGAACTTCGCCCGGCATTCCTCGCCGCGGTCGCCGCAGCTTCGGGCGGCAATTTCATTCCCGTGCCCGGCGGCGTGCTGATCCTCGACGAGCAGGACGAGGTGATCGGCTCCGTGGGCGTCAGCGGTGCGTCGTCGGAGGAAGACGAGCACGTGGCTGTGACCGGTATCGAGGCGGCTGGCTTCAAGGCGGGAATCGTTCCGGCCTGAGCGCCCGGCAGTTGCCGGAGCGCGCGCAGTGCTGTGCATTCGCGAGCATGCGCCGCCGGCATCTCGTTGTTGGCCGCGCTGCAGCCCGCTTGGTCAAAAGGCCGCGGTGTACTGATGCCGATCAGCTAAGGCTCTGTGCCCCTCTGTGGTTATGGTAGGGGCGCTTTGGGTAGGAGCCGCTTGCTGGCGATCGGCGGTTCCACGGCATCGCCAGCAAGCTGCCGCCTACGAGCCCGACATTTCAATTTCACGGGAACCAAACGCTTAACGGGCCGGCATGACGCTGTGTGCCCGGGCTTTGGTACGTCTTCGCCGCCATGCAGGCCCAGCGCTCCGATGCGCTCGCCGAGCGGAACGGCAATCCGGCGGCGCGACGCCCCCCCTCGCCCCATACCTGCGCTCATCGTTTGCCTGCGCGTGCGCTGAGGTCTCGCCTGCGCTCCATCACGTTCTGGTAAGGGCATGGCGAAGACCGTTGGTCCTGGAGGCGCCGAAAATTTTTCTCCGAGGTTGGCGCTTGGAAAAAAGCTGAACTACTGTCTGTTTCGGGAAGTGAATAATGAATTCATTTCTTGGTGGCCGACTTTGATTGAACGATACCCAACGCATCTGCTGGCTGGCGGGTTGCCTATCCGTCAGTGGTGCCTACGTTCGGATCGAATCGTCAGGGCCGGCCTGAGCCACGGGTAATTGCGGTACCACCTCAATAAGAACAAGAGTGGAGGCAGCATGAAAATCTTCAAATCAGCGTTGATCGGGTCGTTGTTGGGTCTCACTGCGTCGCTTGTCCAGGCGGCGGAAATCCAGATCAAGTTCGGCCACGTCGGTGGCCCCGGGTCGCTGTTCGAAATATCGGCCAACGAGTTCGCGCGCATCGCCAACGAGAAGCTCGAAGGCACGGCCAAGGTCGTGGTCTACGGCTCCAGCCAGCTCGGTGACGACTCGCAGATGCTCAACAAACTCAAGCTCGGCTCGCTCGACCTGGCGCTTCCCTCGACCGTGATGAGCAGCGTGGCGCCGGAATTCTCGCTATTCGAAATGCCCTACCTGATCAGCGACCGCGAACACATGAAGCGTGTGCGCGACGGACTGGTTCGCGACGTGCTGTACAAGGCCGCGGAAGGCAAGGGCTACAAGATCATCGGGGTCTGGGAGAACGGCGTCCGGCAGATCACCAACAACGCCCGCCCGATCGTCGTGCCGGGTGATCTGAAAGGCCTGAAGCTGCGGACGCCGAACGGTATCTGGCGCGTCGAGATGTTCAAGAGCTACGGTGCCAACCCGGCGCCGATGGCGCTCTCCGAAGCCTTCGTGGCGCTGCAGACCGGCGCGATGGACGGCCAGGAAAATCCCCTGGTGCAGAGCTATTCGCAGCGCTTCCACGAGGTCCAGAAATACCTCTCCATGTCCAACCACGTCTACACCCCCGCCTTCGTGCTCACCGGCGCGAGCTGGAAACGCTACCCCGAGGACGTGAGGCAGGCGCTGACCGAGGCCGCCGAACAGGTCGAGGCCTATGCCCTGGAGCAGGGCCAGGCGCTCGACGAAAGCCTGGTGACCAAGATGGAAGAGGCCGGCATGGAAGTGAACGAAGTCGACCAGCAGGCCTTCATCGACGGCTCCGCCGCGATCTACGCCAAGTTCGCCAAGGAAGTCGAGGGCGGCCAGGCGATGCTCGACAAGGTGCAACAGCTCCGCCAGATGTAACCCACCTGCCTCCGCATGACCGCACCCGGCCCGGTGCGGCGATGCCTCAGATAGATCGGAGAGAGCTGATGAATTCCGTCGCCGCTTTCAGAAAGGGTTTTTCCAAGTTTCTCGAAATCATCGTGGTCCTCAACGTCGTGGCGCTGGCCCTGGTGATCACCATCGGCTTCGTCTCGCGGCTGGCCGGTTCGCCGTTCAGCTGGTACGACGAAGTGGCCTCGGTGGGGCTCGCCTGGCTGACCTACTACGGCGCGGCGCTGGCGGCCGCGAAAGGGGCGCATATCGGCTGCCCGAGCCTGATCAATTACTTCCCGCCGACGTTGCGCCTGGCCGTTGCGCTGGTCGCCGAAGCGATCACCATCGGTTTCTTCGTGCTGCTGGCCTGGACCGGCATGCAGGTGGTGCTGATCCTCGAAGGCTCGACGCTGGTCAGCCTGACCAGCGTGTCGCTGCAACTGACCCAGTCCGTGCTGCCGATCGGTTCGGCGCTGTTCATCATCGCCGAGCTGCTGCGCTTGCCGGAGGTGATCGAGAGCGCCAAGGGCAGCGGATTCATCGATCACGAACTCGAAGAAGCCGGCATCAAGCTCGCCAAGGCGTGAATGGCCGAAACGCATAACGAGCGTCCGTGGCGGGCGCTCGGGGAGAACAAGAAATGACCATCCTCTACATGTTCCTTGGCTTGATATTCCTGATACTCATCAACGTCCCGGTAGCCATCGCGCTGGGTGTCGTCGGTGCGGTGGCGATCTTCATGAGTTACGGCGCACTGGCGCTTCCCAATATCGGGATGGTCATGTACGACGGCACCACCAGCTTCCCCCTGATCGCCATTCCGCTGTTCATTCTCGCCGGCGCGATCATGAACGCCTCGAGCATCTCGCGGCGCCTGATCGACCTGGCCTCGGCGCTGCTGGGGTTCATCAAGGGCGGGCTGTCGATGGTCACCATCGGCGCCTCGATCTTCTTCGCGGAGATTTCCGGCTCCGCCGTGGCCGGAGTCTCGGCCATCGGCAGCATCATGATCCCGGCGATGAAGAACAAGGGCTACTCGAAGGAGTTTTCCGCCGCGTTGTCGTCCTCGGCGGCGAGCCTGGCGATCATCTTGCCGCCTTCGATTCCCATGATCCTCTATGCGGTGATGTCCGGTGAGTCGGTGGTCAAGATGTTCGTTGCCGGCATATTCCCGGGCCTGCTCGGCGCCTTTGGTCTGGCCTGTATGTGCTATTACCTGGCACGCAAGCACAACTTCCCTTCGGAGGGCGCCTTCCAGAGCAAACGGCTGTGGGAGACCTTCAAAGGCGCGATCTGGGCGCTGTCGATCCCGGTCATCATTCTTGGTGGCATTTTCGGCGGGGTCGTGACGGCCACCGAAGGCGCTGCGCTGGCGGTGGTGGTGGCGATATTCATCAGCGCCGTGGTGTACCGGGAGTTCACCCTTGCCACCTTCTACAAGGCCTGTCTCGACGCTGGGGTGCAGACGGCGGTGGTGATGTTGCTGGTGGCGAGCTCGGCCGTGGTCGGGCTGTACCTGACCGAAACGCAGTTGCCACAACAACTGGCCGGTACGATCGGCGAGATGACGAACAACAAGTACGTCATCCTGGCGCTGCTCAACATCATCTTCCTCATCCTCGGCATGTTCCTGCACTCGGCTGCGGCCATCATCCTGGTCGTGCCGATCGTGCTGCCGCTGGTACTCGCCGTCGGCATCGACCCGATCCACTTCGGCCTCATCGTCACGCTGAACCTGGCCATCGGCCAGCAGACGCCGCCGGTGGCCAGTGTGCTGATCGCCTCCTGCTCCATCGCCAAGGCGGACATCTGGGCCACGACCCGTACCAATCTCTGGTTCCTCGGGGTGCTCGTGCTGATCCTGATGATCAACACCTACATTCCCGCCTTTGCCATGGCACTGGTAAACCTGATCTACGGCTAAGGGCCACTCAACGGAGAAAGAACGATGAGCGATACATCCAAGGGGCAGGTCGATTGTCGTGTCGAACAAGGCGTGGCCTGGATCGGCTTCAACCGCCCGGAGAGCCGCAACGCGATGACCTGGAACATGTACGACACGTTGGCCCGGTTGTGCCAGGAAGTCGAGGCCGACCGCGGCATCACCGCCGTGGTGTTTCACGGATGCGGTGGCCAGGCGTTCGTCGCCGGTACGGATATCAAGCAGTTCGCCGATTTCGACGGCGAGGCGGGGGTGGCCTACGAGCGCCGGATCGACAGCGCCATCGCCGGGCTGGAAAACCTGCGCAAACCGACCATCGCCTTGCTGGAAGGCTTCTGTGTCGGTGGCGGGGCGGCCATCGCGCTGGCCTGTGATTTCCGCTACTGCACGCCGTCGCTGAAGTTCGGCGTGCCGATCGCACAGACGCTCGGCAATTGCCTGTCGGCGACCAATGTCTCGCGTCTCATGGACCTCGTGGGGGTCGCACGGACGAAGGAAATCCTCATGGCGGCCACGCTGATCGAGGCGCCCGCGGCGGCAACGATGGGGCTCGTCAGTGCGGTACTCGAGCCGGAGGTCATCTATCAGGAGGTAGCCCGCAAGGCGCAGGCATTCGCCGGCCGGGCGCCGCTCACCGTGCAGGCCTCCAAGGAGCTGATCAACCGGGTGCTCGCGCACCGGCGCACCGCGGCGGATGCCGGCGACGACTGGGTACGGGCCTGTTATGGCAGCCGGGACTTCAAGGCCGCCGTCGGCCGGTTCGTCAGCAAAACGTCCTTCGAGTGGTCCGGTGAATGACATCGGCGCTCACAGCCTTGGAGAACACCATGCTTGCACTGCAGAACATGAAAATCCTCGATATATCGCAAATCATGGCCGGGCCGTACTGCACCATGGTGCTGGGCGACATGGGCGCCGAGGTCATCAAGGTGGAAAAGGCCAACGGCGGCGATGACAGCCGGCAGATGGGGCCTTACGTCAATGGCGAGTCCAGCTGCTTCCTGCAGATCAACCGGAACAAGAAGAGCATTTCGCTGAACCTCAAGGACAGCCGCGCCAGGGACATTTTCTATCGCTTGGCCAGCGAAGCCGACGTGATCGTCGAGAACTATCGACCGGGTGTCACCCAGTCGCTGGAGATCGACTACGAAACGATCAGCCGGATCAATCCCGGCATCATCTATTGCTCGATCTCCGGCTACGGCCAGACCGGCCCTTACAGCAACAGGGGCGGCTTCGACCTGGTCGCCCAGGGCATGAGCGGGCTGATGTCGATGACCGGCGAGCCGGGGCGGCGCCCGATGAAAACCGGTGTCGCGGTCTACGACATCGGTGGCGGCATCACCGCGATCTATTCCATTCTCGCCGCCTATATCCACAAGCAGAACACCGGCGAAGGGCAGCACATCGACATCGCCATCACCGAATGCGGCTTGCCCTGGTTCAGCTGGGAAGCGGCGGCCTATTTCGCCGAGGGCAAGGTGCCGCAGCCCACCGGTTCGCGCCACCGTGTCTCGGCGCCTTATCAGGCGATCCGGGCCGAGGATGGCTACCTGATGCTCGGCTGCGCCAACCAGCGCACCTGGGAACGTCTGTGCCGCGACGTGATCGGGCGTGAGGATCTGCTGGCCGACGAGCGTTTCGTCACCAACAGCGACCGTGCGCGCCATGTCGAGGCGCTCGAAGACATTCTCGAAGACATCCTGTCCCGGCAACCGATCCAGCACTGGCTCGAACGCTGCGATGCGGCCGGCGTGCCGGCGGGACCGATCAATGACTTCGCCCAGGCCATGCAGGACGAACACTACCTGGCCCGTGGGATGGTCCAGGAGGTCGAGCACCCGGTGGTCGGCAGCATGAAAACCATCGGCTTTCCCTCCAAATTCTCCCGCACGCCGTTGCAGATCCGCCGTCCGGCACCCCTGTTCGCCGAGCACACCGACGAGGTGCTGCAGGGCATCGGCATGAGTGACGAGGAAATTCTCGGTTTGCGCAACGAGGGCTGCATCCGCTGAGGGGCCGCTTCGTTTTTTATATGCTTTTGAATTCAAAACGCAAAATACAAAATCAAGAACAATCGGGAGAACCGCCATGTTGAAGCTCGATTTCCACCCCTCCGGCCGCCATTTCCTGCAAATCCCGGGGCCGTCTCCGGTGCCGGATCGCATCCTGCGGGCCATGAGCCTGCCGACCATCGACCACCGCGGCCCCGAGTTCGGCGCGCTGGGGCTGGAAGTGCTACGCAAGATTCGCGAGGTGTTCAAGACCGAGCAGCCGGTGGTCATCTACCCCGCGTCGGGCACCGGCGCCTGGGAGGCGGCGCTGGTCAATACGTTGTCGGCGGGCGATCGGGTGCTGATGTTCGAGACCGGCCACTTCGCCACGTTGTGGGAGAAGATGGCGCGCCGCCTGGGGCTCGAACCGGAGTTTCTCGGCTTGCCGGGGTACGACGGTTGGCGCAACGGGGTGCAGGCCGACATGATCGAACGGCGCCTGAAGGAGGACAGCGACCATAGCATCAAGGCGGTCTGCGTCGTGCACAACGAAACCTCCACCGGCGTGACCAGCGACATCGCCGCCGTGCGCCGGGCGATCGACGAGGCGCGGCACCCGGCGCTGCTGCTGGTCGATACCATCTCGGGTCTGGCCTGTGCCGACTACCAGCACGATGGCTGGGGCGTCGACGTGACCATTTCCGGCTCGCAGAAGGGCCTGATGCTGCCGCCGGGCATCAGTTTCAACGCCGTTTCCGACAAGGCCATCGAGGCCAGCCGTCGCGCGCAGCTGCCCAGGAGCTTCTGGGCCTGGGACGAGATCCTGGGCCTGAACGAGAGCGGCTACTGGCCCTACACCCCCAACACCAACTTGCTGTACGGCCTCAACGAAGCGCTGGACATGCTCCTCGAGGAAGGTCTGGAGCAGGTGTTCGCCCGTCACCAGCGCTGGGCGGCCGGCGTGCGCACCGCAGTCGAGTGCTGGGGCTTGCAAGTGCAGTGCCAGGACCCGAGTGTCTACTCGCCGGTGCTGACCGGCGTGGTGATGCCCGACGGGATCGACGCCGACAGCGTGCGCAGCCTGATCTACCAGCGCTTCGACCTGTCGCTGGGCACCGGGCTGGGCAAGGCCAAGGGCAAGATGTTCCGTATCGGCCACCTGGGTGACTGCAACGACCTGACGCTGATCGCCACCCTCGGCGGCTGCGAGGCCGGCCTCAAGTTGTCCGGGGTGAAGCTCGAGGGCAGCGGCGTGCTCGCCGCGCTGGACTATTTCGCCGCGCATCCGCTGGGCGACGCGCGCTGATATCCCCTTCGACCGCTGACATGGGAGGTCATGATGACTTCGTTTACCGAACCCAGAATACCGGCGAGCAAGGTGCCGCTCGAGCGTATGTCCGCGCTGGCGGCGCGCCTGCAGCGCGAGATCGCCGGGGAGGTGCTGTTCGACACGGCGTCGCGCGGCCGCTATGCCACGGATGCCTCGATCTACCAGGTCATGCCGGTCGGCGTGGTGATCCCGCGTCACCAGCATGACCTGCAGGTGGCGCTGGATATCGCCCGCGACGCCAAGGTGCCGCTGCTGGCCCGTGGCGGCGGCACCAGCCAGTGCGGCCAGACCGTGGGCGACGCCCTGGTGGTCGATGCCAGTCGCTGGCTGAACCAGATCGTCGAGTTCGATCCGCAGGCGCTTACCGTGGTGGTCGAGCCGGGGCTGGTGCTCGATGATCTGAACCGTTGGCTCAAACCACATGGCCTGTGGTTCCCGGTGGACGTGTCGACGTCCGCCCAGTGCACGCTCGGCGGCATGGCCGGCAACAACTCCTGCGGCTCGCGTTCGATCCGCTACGGCAACATGGTGCACAACGTGCTGGGCATCGACGCGCTGCTGGCCGACGGTAGCGAAGGCCGCTTCGGTTTCCTGCACGAACTCGCCGAGGGTGACCGGGTGCGCCAGATCGCCCGCGAGGTGCAGCGCATCGCCGAGCGCGAGCAGCCGAACATCCGCGCGCATTACCCCAAGGTGCTGCGCCGGGTCGGGGGCTACAACCTGGACCTGTTCGATTGCCAGAACCCGCGCCCCTACGACCCGGACGGGCAGACCAACCTGGCTCACCTGTTGGTCGGTTCCGAGGGCACCCTCGGCATCAGCCGGCGGATCAAGCTCAGGCTCGCACCGCTGCCGCGGCACAAGGTGCTGGCGGTGGTCAACTTCCCGACTTTCTACCAGTCGATGGACCTGACCCAGCACATCGTCACGCTCGACCCGACGGCGGTCGAGCTGGTCGATCGCACCATGATCGACCTGTCGATGGAGAATCCGTCCTTCAAACCGGTGATCGAGAAGGCGCTGATCGGCCAGCCCGAAGCGCTGCTGCTGGTCGAGTTCGCGGGCGAGGACGTCGCCGGTCTGCGCCAGTGCCTCGACCGGCTGACCGAGCTGATGGCCGATCTCGGCCTGCCCGGCAGCGTGGTGAGCATGACCGAGGCCGCGGAACAGACGGCGCTGTGGAACGTACGCAAGGCCGGTCTGAACATCATGATGAGCATGAAGGGCGACGGCAAGCCGGTGTCCTTCATCGAAGATTGCGCCGTGCCTCTGGAGCATCTCGCCGAATACACCGCCAAGCTCACCGAGGTGTTCCACAAGCACGGCACCGAGGGGACCTGGTACGCCCATGCCAGCGTTGGCACCCTGCATGTCCGGCCGATTCTCGACATGCGCCGTGATGGCGCGAAAAAAATGCGTGCCATCGCCGAAGAGGCTTCGGCGCTGGTACGCGCCTACAAGGGTGCCTATTCCGGTGAGCATGGCGACGGGTTATGCCGTGGCGAATGGGTGGCGTGGCAATTCGGTCCGCAGCTCAATACCGCCTTCAAGGAGATCAAGCAGCTGTTCGATCCGCAGAACCTGCTCAATCCCGGCAAAATCGTCGACACCCCGCGCATGGATGATCACAGCTATTTCCGCTTCCCCAGGACTTATCAGCCGATCCCGGTAACGCCGGTACTGGACTGGTCGGAGTGGAACGTACTGCGCGATCCGCTGACTGGTGAGCAAAGTGCGCCCGGCAGCGGCGCCGATCCGACTGGCGGGCTGATCGGTGCCGTGGAGATGTGCAATAACAACGGCCACTGCCGCAAGTTCGACGCCGGCACCATGTGCCCCAGCTACCGCGCCACGCGCAACGAGCAGCACCTGACTCGCGGGCGCGCCAACACCCTGCGCCTGGCGTTGTCCGGGCAGCTCGGCAGCGAGGGGCTGGCCAGCGAGGAGGTCAAGGCGGCGCTCGATCTGTGCGTGTCCTGCAAGGGCTGCAAGCGCGAGTGCCCGACCGGCGTCGATATGGCGAAGATGAAGATCGAGGCCCGCGCGGCCTGGGCCAGGAACAATCCGCTGCCGCTGCGCGAGCGGTTGGTGGCGCAGATGCCGCGCTATGCGCCTTACGCCCGCCATCTGGCAGGTCTGACCGCCGCCGTCGAGCGCATGCCACTGCTATCGCACTGGCTCAAGCGCAGGCTCGGTTTGGCCGAGCAGCGGGCGCTGCCGCGCTTCGCGGGCAACTTCCTGGCGAGCACCCGCGCGAGCCCTTCGGCGTCCACGCGGGAAGTCCTGCTGTTCGTCGACACGTTCAACAACTACATGGAACCCGAGAACGCGCAGGCGGCCTGCCGGGTGCTCGAGGCCGCTGGCTATCGGGTGCACTTCAACCAGGCGCCGCAGGAACGACCGCTGTGCTGCGGGCGTACCTACCTGGCGGCGGGGCAGGTCGACAAGGCCAAGGCCGAGGCGCGGCGCACGCTCGATCATCTGCTGCCGTTCGTCGAACGCGGCGTGAGCATCGTCGGCCTCGAGCCCTCGTGCCTGCTGACGATGCGCGACGAGTTTCTGCGCTACGGCTACGGTGAGCAGGCCAAGGCACTGGCGAAGGCGTCCTTCCTGTTCGAGGAGTTTCTCGTCAAGGAACACGATGCCGGCCATCTGCAGCTCAGGCTCAAGGCCCTGGAGACGCCGCGGGCGCTGTTGCACGGCCATTGCCATCAGAAGGCGTTCGACGCGCTGCGGCCGGTGGAACGGGTATTGCGCTGGATACCGGACCTGCAGGTCAGGACCATCGAAACCTCCTGCTGCGGCATGGCCGGCAGTTTCGGCTACGAGCACGAGCACTACGAGGCCTCGATGCAGATGGCGGAGCTGGCGCTGCTGCCGGCGGTCCGTCAGGCCGAGGCGGGCGACCTGGTGGTGGCCGACGGCACCAGTTGTCGGCACCAGATCCAGGATGGCGCCCAGCGCACGGCGTTGCATGTGGCGAGGGTACTGGAGCGGGCGCTGGCCTGAGGTGACCGCTGGCAGGCCCGCGCACCGATGGCGCGGGCCTTGCCGGCAATCAGATGCAGGCCGCCCGCGCCGGGCGGCCCTTGGCTGGGGGCGACGCGCTCAGTCGTCGAACTCTTCCCAGCCGCCCATCTCCTTCCAGCGGTTGACGATGCCGCAGAACAGCTCGGCGGTTTTCTCGGTGTCGTAGCGGGCCGAGTGGGCCTCGCGACCGTCGAAGTCGATTCCCGCCGCCTGGCAGGCCTTGGCCAGCACGGTCTGGCCGTAGGCGAGGCCAGCCAGGGTCGCGGTGTCGAAGCTGGAGAAGGGGTGGAAGGGGTTGCGCTTGATCTCGCAGCGGGCGATGGCGGCGTTGAGGAAGCCCAGGTCGAAGCTGCTGTTGTGGCCGACCAGGATCGCGCGCTTGCAGCCGTTGGATTTCACCGCCTTGCGCACGTTGCGGAAGATCTCGCCCAGGGCGTGCGACTCGGCCACGGCCATGCGCAGCGGGTGGTCGAGCTTGATCCCGGTGAACTCCAGCGCGGCGGCCTCGATATTGGCGCCGGCGAAGGGTTCGATGCGGAAGAACTGCGGCTCCTCCGGATACAGCAGGCCCTGTTCGTCCATGGCGATGGTGACCGCGGCGATTTCCAGCAGCGCATCGGTGGCGCAGTTGAAACCGCCGCACTCGACGTCGATCACCACCGGCAGGAAGCCACGGAAGCGCCGTGCCATCGGCGAGCGGGGTTTGCCGGGCGGGTGGCCTTCAACTTCCAGTTCGTCGTCGAAGTTGTCGTCGCTCATACGCTCTCCTCCAAGCGCCAGTGCAGGCGCTCACCGGCCCGCAGCGGGACGACCACCTGCTCGCCGAACGGCAGGTTGGCCGGTACGTCCCAGTCCTGGCGAACCAGGGTGATCTTCGCGGTATTGCGCGGCAGGCCATAGAAGTCCGCGCCGAAGTGGCTGGCGAAGGCCTCCAGCTTGTCCAGCGCCTGGCGCTGTTCGAAAGCCTCGGCATACAGCTCGATGGCGGCATGGGCGGTGTAGCAGCCGGCGCAGCCGCAGGCGGCTTCCTTGGCATGCTGCGCATGGGGCGCCGAGTCGGTGCCGAGGAAGAATTTCGGGTTGCCGCTGGTGGCCGCGTCGAGCAGCGCCTCCTGGTGCAGGTTGCGCTTGAGCACCGGCAGGCAGAACAGATGCGGGCGGATGCCGCCGACCAGCATGTGGTTGCGGTTGTACAGCAGGTGATGCGCGGTGATGGTGGCGCCGACGTTGCTGCCGGCCGCCTCGACGAATTGCACCGCGTCGCGCGTGGTGATGTGCTCGAAGACCACCTTCAGCGTCGGGAAGCGCGCGGTCACCCGGCTCAGCTGCTCGTCGATGAAATATTTTTCGCGATCGAAGATATCGATTTCGCCACGGGTCACTTCGCCGTGGACCAGCAGCGGCAGGCCGACCTCGGCCATGGTTTCCAGCACGCCGAAGATGTTGTCGATGGCGGTCACGCCGGATGCCGAGTTGGTCGTGGCGCCGGCGGGGTAGAGCTTGGCTGCATGCACGAAACCGCTGGCCTTGGCCGCACGGATATCCTCCGGGCGGGTGCCGTCGGTGAGGTAGAGCACCATCAGCGGCTCGAAGCGACTGCCCGCCGGACGGGCGGCGAGGATGCGCTGGCGATAGGCCTCGGCCTCGTCGGCGTTGCGCACTGGCGGCACCAGGTTGGGCATGATGATGGCGCGGGCGAACTGACGGGCGGCGTCCGCCACCGTGTGGGGCAGGGCGGCGCCGTCGCGCAGGTGGATGTGCCAGTCGTCGGGGCGCAGCAGTGTGAGTCGGTCGAGCATGCGGGGTTTCCAGGCGGGTGAAACGTGCGCGAATGCTACCGGAAAAGCCTGGTTACGGCACGCCGGCTTCGTCTCTGCGCGCGGCTTCCGGCTGTTCGGCAGGTCATGCCGAGCGTGAAGGCTGCGCTCAAGTTTTGCTCATGCGCACCGATACGCAACAGGAACACGCATCCTCCCGGAGCTCATCGTGCGCCTGCGTCCCCTCGTACTGCTGTGCCTGCTGGCCTCGCCGGCCAATGCCCTGACGTTCCAGACTCGTCTGGAACGGGTGCAGTGGCAGGTCGAGGGCGATCAGTTCGAGTGCCGGCTGGTGCAGCCCATCGCCGGCTTCGGCAGCGGCCAGTTCGTCCGTCGCGCCGGCGAGCAGGCGATCTTCCGCCTGCAGTCTCCGGAGCGCTGGCTGGGCGCCGGCTCCGCGACCCTGCTCGCGGCCGCCGCGCCCTGGCAGCCGACGCGCAGCGACATCAATCTGGGCGTGGTGTCCGTGGGCGGCGGCGAGATTCCATTCAACAGCACCCAGCTGCAGGCCGGACGGCTGCTCAGCGGGCTGCTCGAAGGGCGCAGCCCGGTGGTCCGCCATCGTACGCTGCACGGCGAGACGCTGGAGATTCGCCTGCTGCCGGCGCGCTTCGGCAAGGCCTACGAGGATTACCGGGCCTGCACCGCCAAGCTGCTGCCGGTGAATTTCGATCAGGTTCGCCAATCGCAGCTCGGCTTCCCCAGCGCCGACGTGGCGCTGGACCCGCGGGCGCGGGCGCGGCTGGATATCGTCCTGCAGTACCTGCGTGCCGACCCCAGCGTCAACCGCATTCTCCTCGATGGCCATTCCGACAACAGTGGCAATCGCCTGCTCAACCGTGACCTGTCCCGACGCCGTGCCCTGGCGGTGCAGGACTACCTGCTCGCCAACGGCGTACCGCCAGAGCAGATCACCCTGCGCTTCCATGGCGAGCGCTATCCGCTGGTGGCCAACAGCAGCGAGGCCAATCGGGCGAAGAACCGCCGCGTGACCCTGCGCCTGGAGCGCGAAACGGTGCCGGTCACGGCCTCGGCCGCCGAGGCCGGCCCGTCGTCCTGAGCACAGGCATGGCCGCGCGCCCCTGTAAAACCACGGTCGCGATCGGTAGAATCACAGGTTTTCCGTACAACCCGTGGAGCTGATGGCATGGCGGACGTTAAGAAGGTGGTTCTGGCCTATTCCGGTGGCCTGGACACCTCGGTGATTCTCAAGTGGCTGCAAGACACCTATAACTGCGAAGTGGTGACCTTTACCGCCGACCTCGGCCAGGGCGAGGAAGTCGAACCGGCCCGTGCCAAGGCCCAGGCGCTGGGTGTGAAGGAAATCTTCATCGACGACCTGCGCGAAGAGTTCGTCCGCGATTTCGTCTTCCCGATGTTCCGCGCCAACACCGTCTACGAAGGCGAGTATCTGCTGGGCACCTCCATCGCCCGTCCGCTGATCGCCAAGCGCCTGATCGAGATCGCCAACGCCACCGGCGCCGACGCCATTTCCCACGGCGCCACCGGCAAGGGTAACGACCAGGTGCGCTTCGAACTGGGCGCCTACGCGCTCAAGCCCGGCGTCAAGGTCATCGCCCCCTGGCGCGAATGGGATCTGCTGTCGCGCGAGAAGCTGATGGACTACGCCGAGAAGCACGCCATCCCGATCGAGCGCCACGGTAAGAAGAAGTCGCCGTACTCCATGGATGCCAACCTGCTGCACATCTCCTACGAAGGCGGCGTGCTGGAAGACACCTGGACCGAGCACGAAGAGGACATGTGGCGCTGGACCAAGTCCCCGGAAGCCGCGCCGGATACCCCGACCTACATCGAGCTGACCTACCGCAAGGGCGATATCGTCGCCATCGACGGCGTCGAGATGACCCCGGCGAGCGTCCTGGCCAAGCTCAATCAGATCGGTGGCGAAAACGGCATCGGTCGCCTGGACATCGTCGAGAACCGCTACGTCGGCATGAAGTCGCGCGGCTGCTACGAGACCCCCGGCGGCACCATCATGCTCAAGGGCCACCGCGCCATCGAGTCGATCACCCTCGACCGTGAAGTGGCTCACCTGAAAGACGAACTGATGCCCAAGTACGCCAGCCTGATCTACAACGGTTACTGGTGGAGCCCCGAGCGCAGCATGCTGCAACAGATGATCGATGCTTCCCAGGTCAGCGTGAACGGCGTGGTGCGCCTGAAACTGTACAAGGGCAACGTCATCGTCGTCGGCCGCAAGTCCGACGACTCGCTGTTCGACGCCAACATCGCCACCTTCGAGGACGATGCCGGCGCCTACGACCAGGCCGATGCCGGTGGCTTCATCAAGCTCAACGCGTTGCGCATGCGCATCGCCGCCGGCAAGGGCCGCACCTTGTTGTGAGCTTCAAGCTTCAAGCTTCAAGCTTCAAGCTTCAGGCGGCGGGAGCGCGCTTGTGGCTTGAGGCTTGCCGCTTGCAGCTAAAAAGCCCTGGCCCATGACGCCGGGGTTTCATTTTCTGACCGTGAGGAAGATGACATGCGTCTTTTGCATACCATGCTGCGTGTCGGCGACATGGACAAATCCATCGCCTTCTACACCGAAGTGCTGGGCATGACCCTGCTGCGTCGCAAGGACTACCCGGAAGGCAAGTTCACCCTGGCCTTCGTCGGCTACGGCGACGAGGCGCACAACAGCGTCATCGAACTGACCCACAACTGGGGCGTGGACAGCTACCAGCTGGGTGACGGTTACGGGCATATCGCCCTGGAAGTGGAAGACGTCTACAAGGCCTGCGAGGACATCCGTGCCCGTGGCGGCAAGATCACCCGCGAGCCGGGCCCGATGAAGCACGGCTCGAGCATCCTCGCCTTCGTCGAAGACCCGGACGGCTACAAGATCGAGCTGCTGTCGCCGCAGCGGGGCGACTGAGCAGCCGATACCAAGCCTATGCCCCCGTGTTGCTCGCAGTGCGGATGTGTTCCGGATGTCCGTAGGAGGCGCCTCCGGGTCTTCGACGCAGCGCTGTCGTGCAGCAAGCAGAGTGCAGTCGCAGGTCACTCTTCGAGAAAGCCGCATTGCACACGGCGCCCGTAGGAACCGGGGGGCGCCGAGTCCTTGCCGGCGATCATCGGCGTTGCGGCGGATCCCCCGCAAGCGGGCTCCTACAAGCGCCCCAGGCTTCACTGCGGGCCATGCCCGCGAAGCTTTTGTGCGCTGGGTGTTCGCGGGCATGGCCCGCTCCTCCGGGGGTATGTCCATCCGTAACAGCCAGCCCTGCCGTAGCCTATGAAAAAGCCCCTTGCGGGGCTTTTTCGTTTACAGGTCGAAGTCGAAGTCGTTCAACTGTTTCTGCAGGCGGCGTTCCTCGAGCAGGTTGTCGATGATCCGGCGCTTGGTCAGATTGGTCTTGGCGACCTCGACCGGGGCTTCGCTGCTCTCGTCGTCATCTTCGGCGATGAAATCGTCTTCGATCTGAATGTCTTCTTTCTCGGCCACTTGTTCACTCCAAGGCTACGGGGGCGCTCTTGGCGCACCTTATAGCGGCAAATCCGGGGCCGGTAAAAAAGTTTTTTTCAATCGCCAGGCACGCTTTTTACGTGAGCGATCAATCGTCCGAAGTCTTGTGCTTGTATTCGCACAGGTCCTCGATCCGGCAACTGCCGCACTGCGGTTTGCGCGCCTTGCAGACATAGCGGCCGTGCAGGATCAGCCAGTGGTGGGCGTCGAGCAGGTATTCCCTGGGCACGAACTTGATCAGCTTGCGCTCGACCTCCAGCACGTTCCTGCCCGGTGCGATGCGCGTGCGGTTGCTGACCCGGAAGATGTGCGTATCCACCGCCATGGTGAACTGGCGGAACGCGGTGTTGAGCACCACGTTGGCGGTCTTGCGGCCGACGCCGGGCAGGGCCTCCAGATCCTCGCGGTTGTCCGGAACCTGACCGCCGTGTTTCTCGATCAGGATGCGGCAAGTTTCGATGACGTTCTTCGCTTTGCTCGGATACAGGCCGATCGTGCGGATGTACTCGCAGAGCCCGTCGTAGCCGAGCGCGTAGATCGCCTCTGGGGTGTTGGCCACCGGATAAAGCTTGGCCGTGGCCTTGTTGACCCCGACGTCGGTGGCCTGAGCCGATAGAATCACTGCGATCAGCAGTTCGAAGGGCGTGCTATAGGCCAGCTCGGTCTTCGGCTCGGGATTGTCTTCGTGAAAGCGGCGAAAGATTTCCCGGCGTTTTTCGGTGTTCATGCAAACAGCTCCAAGCTTCAAGCCACAAGCGTCAAGCCGGGGCCGATGTCAGAATCACTGCCGCTTCTACTTGCCGCTTGAAGCTTGCAGCTTGCCACTTCATTCGATCACCCCGGTCACGCGTACGCGACGGCTCTGCACGGGCGTTTCGGGTTGCCGCGCCCTGGCGCGTTCGGCCAGTTGCTGGTCGATACGGTTCTTCAGGGCGATCAACAGCCCGAGCACGATGAACGCGCCGGGCGGCAGGATCGCCAGCAAAAAGCCCTTGTAGTCGCTGAAAAGGGTGATCTGCCAGTCGTTGGCGATGGGGCCGAACAGCAAGTGCATGTTGGCGAACAACGCACCGGTGCCGAACAGTTCGCGCAGGCCGCCGAGTACCACCAGTACCAGGCAGAAACCGATGCCCATGACCAGGCCGTCGAAGCCGGCCACCAGTGGATTGTGCTTGGCCGCAAAACCGTCGGCGCGGCCGAGGATCACGCAGTTGGTGGTGATCAGCGGGATGAAGATGCCGAGAATCTGATAGAGCTCGTAGGTGAAGGCCTGCATCAGCAGCTCGATGCAGGTGGTCAGTGCGGCGATGATCATCACGAAGGCCGGCAGGCGCACGGCGGTGTTGACCACGCCACGCACCAGCGACACGCCGATGTTGGAACAGGTCAGCACCAGCATCGTCGCCAGGCCGAGACCGAGGGCGTTGACCGCCGAGTTGCTCACCCCCAGCAGCGGGCAGAGCCCGAGCAGTTGCACCAGTGCCGGGTTGTTCTTCCACAGACCGTTGACGGTCAGTTCGCGGTAGCTGGGTGCGCTCATGGCTGGTCCCCCTCCGGTTTGGCTCGAGGATCGCTGGCAGGCAGCTCGTCGCGCGTCGCGGCGTCGCCGGCACGGGAGTGGGTGGTGGCTTCGGCGGGCTCGCTGTGGTCGTCGAGCGGGGCCGGCGCTTCCGCCGTACCGGCATCGGTCGCTAGCAGCTCGGTCTTGTGCGCGTCGAAGTACTGCAGCGCGCGATGCACCGCGGCGACCACTGCACGCGGGGTGATGGTGGCACCGGCGAACTGGTCGAACTCGCCCCGGTCCTTCCTGACGGCCCAGCCGGCGTCCGCGGGATTACCCAGTGACTTGTCCTCGAAACTGCGAATCCACGGACTCTTCGCCAGTTCGATCTTGTCGCCCAGGCCTGGCGTTTCACGGTGGCCGATGACCCGGACACCAGCGACCCGGCCGTCAGCGTGAATGCCCACCAGCAGGTGGATGGCGCCGCTGTAACCGTCCGGCGCAATGGTCTGGAGGATCACTGCGCTCGGACGCCCGTCCTTCATTGCGACGTAGGCGGGCAGGGGGCTTCTATTGCCCAGCAGGCGGTCCTGAATCGGCACGCTGTTGTCGAGCAGGTGGTTGTCATAACTGCCGGCAGGCAGGATTTCGCCCAGTGCGCGGACCTGCGCGGCGCGTTCGGCGGCCTGGATGCGTTCGGCGGTGCCCTGCTGCAGCAGCGTCACCGCGCCCACCGTGACGATGGCGAACAGGCCCAGCACCGCGGCGTTCTTCAGCATCGAGCGGCTGATTTCCGGAAGCATCATGTCATTCGCCCAGCTTGAAGCCGCGCTCGGCCTTGCGGTGGCCGTAGGTGCGCGGGCGGGTGTAGTAGTCGATGGTGGGGGCAGCCAGGTTCATCAGCAATACGCCAAAGGCCATTGCGTCCGGATAGCCGCCCCAGGCGCGGATGACATAGACCAGGATGCCGACACCGGCCCCGAAGATCAGGCGGCCGCGCGGGCTGGTGGCGCTGCTCACCGGATCGGTGACGATGAAGAAGGCGCCGAGCATGGTGGCGCCGCTGAGCAGGTGAAACAGCGGCGAGCCATTGCTGTCCGAACCCGAGCCGTTCCAGAACACCAGGCTCATCAGCGCCAGGGCGCCGAGCATGCCGACCGGCGCATGCCAGCTGAACAGGCGCTTGTGCAGCAGGAACAGGCCGCCGGCGAGGAAGGCCAGGTTCACCACCTCCGAGCCGATACCGCCGAAGTGGCCGAAGGCGGGGTTGCGCCAGAGCTCGTCGACGGTGAGGCTGTTGTTCACCTTCATCACATCCAGCGCGGTGGCCTGGGTCCAGCCGTCCGGCAGCGAGGCGATGCCGAGGATGTGCTGCAGGCCGCTGCCCAGCCCGACGCTATGGGGCACGGGCCAGGTGGTCATTTCCACGGGAAAGGAGATCAGCACCACCACGTAGCCGACCATCGCGGGATTGAAGGGGTTCTGGCCGAGCCCGCCGTAGAGTTGCTTGCCGAAGACGATGGCGCAGCCGCTGGCGATCAGCGTCAGCCACCACGGCGAATACGGCGGCAAGGCCAGCGCCAGCAGCACGGCGGTGACCAGCGCGCTGCCGTCGCGCAGGAAGAAGCCTACCGGGCGCTGGCGCAGCTTGAGGATCACGGCTTCGAAGGCGAGCGCGGTCGTGCAGGCCCAGGCCAGGTTGATCAGGGTGCCGGCGCCGTACAGCCAGGTCAGCACGACCACCCCGGGCAGGGTGGCCGCGAGCAGCAGCAGCATGACGCGCTGGGTCCGGTTGGCGCCCTTGGCATGGGGCGAGGTGATACGGGGCAGGGCCATCGGCTCTCCGGTCTAATGCTTTACGTGGAGCGGGCCCTGGATGGGCTCTCTCCGAAATCAGTGATCCTGGTATTCCGCCAACTGGCGCTCGGCCTGGTCCAGACGCGCCCGGGCGGTTTCCAGCGCGGCCGGCTCGGCGTTCTCCTCGCGCTCCAGCTTGCGCAGGTCGGCACGGGCGAAGGCGACCTCGGTCTTGAGTGCGCGCTGGCGTTCGTCGACGCCGGGTTTGGCGGTACGTACCAGTTGCGGCGCCGGCTTGGCCGAGGCGTCTTCGGCGGCATGCAGCGCCTGCTCGGCCGCGGCCAGGGCATCGCGCAAGCGGCTCAGCTCGGCTTCTTCGGCGCCAGCCTTCTCGGCTTTCTTCAATTCGGCGCGCTTCATCGCCAGTTCGATCTTGGCCTTTTTCAGCACCTCGTCGCCGGCTGGCTTGGCGGGTGCGGCCGGTGCCGCATCCTGTGCGGCGGCCAGGGTTTTCTCGGCTTCATGCAGTTGCTGGCGCAAGCGGGCGAGTTCGGCCTGCTGATCGTCGTCGGGGGCTTCGAGCTTCTCCAGCTTGCGGAGCTGCGCCTTGAGCATGGCAGCTTCGATCTTGGCCTTCTTCAGCGCCTCGTCGCCGGCCGGCGTGGCGGCCGGTGCGGGCGCTGCACTCTGGGCGGCGGCCAGCGCCTGCTCGGCTTCATGCAGTTGCTGGTGCAGGCGGGCGAGTTCGGCCTGCTGATCGTCGTCGGGCGCTTCGAGCTTCTCCAGCTTGCGAATCTGCGCCTTGAGCATGGCGGCTTCGATCTTGGCTTTCTTCGCAGTTGTGTCGTTGACCGTGGAGGGTGAAGCGCTGGCGCCTTCCTGCATCGCGGCATCCAGCGCCCGCTGTGCGGCTTCGGCGGCGTTGCGCAGGTCGGCGACCTGGGCTTCCAGTTCCGCCGTGGCATGCGTGGCCAGCTGTTTCTCAGCCTTCTTCAAGGCGACCTGGGCCATGCTGGCTTCGATCTTCAGCTTCTTTTGCGTTTCTGAGAGGCCGGCTTTCTGCGCTGGGGCTACGGCCGCTGCATCGGCCGTCGTTGTGGCTGGTCCGCTTTCGCTCTGCGCGGCCTTGGCGCGGGCGGCGCGTTCGGCGCGGGCCTTGCGTTCGGCTTCCTTCTGCTCTTCGGCGCGGCGCAGGCGTTCCTGGCGCAGTTCGAAGCGCTGCCTGGAGTGCTCGGCCTTCTGGTGCTTGTGCTCCAGTTCGCGAATCTCGCCCTTGGCGGCGCGGTAGTACTGCACCAGCGGAATGCTCGAAGGGCAGACATAGGCGCAGGCGCCGCACTCGATGCAATCGAACAGGTGATGGGCCTTGAGCTGCTCGTGCTCCTGGCCGAGGGCAAAGAAGTGCAATTGTTGCGGCAGCAGGCTCGCCGGGCAGACCTCGGCGCATTCGCCGCAGCGGATGCAGGGCAGCGCCGGTGGGGGTGGTGGCAGCTCTTCGAGCGTGCTGGCCAGCAGGCAGTTGGTGGTCTTGATCACCGGCACGTCGAGCGAGGGCAGGGTGAAGCCCATCATCGGCCCGCCCATGATCAGGCGGTTGAGCCTGTCCGGCATGAGGCCGGCGAAGGCCAGCAGTTCGTTCACCGGCGTGCCGATCAGCACCTCGACGTTCATCGGGCGCGCCAGGGCCTCGCCAGTGAGGGTGGTGATGCGCGAGATCAGCGGTTTGCCGAGCAGTACCGCATCATGGACGGCGACGCAGGTGCCGACGTTCTGGCAGAGCATGCCGATATCCGCCGGCAGGCCGCCGCTGGGCACTTCTTCGCCGGTGAGGATCTGGATCAGCTGCCGTTCCCCGCCGGAGGGGTATTTGGTCGGGAACACCTTCACCGTGAACGGGCGTTCGCCGATGGCCGCGCGCACGGCGGCGATGGCCTCGGGCTTGTTGTCCTCGATGCCGATCAGCACGTCCTGCGGCTGGATCAGGTGCGCGAGGATTTCGATGCCGGCCACCAGCTCGGCGGCCTTCTCGCGCATCAACAGGTCATCGGCGGTGATGTAGGGCTCGCACTCGCTGCCGTTGATGATCAGCGTGCGGATCTGCTGGGTCGGCGGTGGCGTCAGCTTGGCCGAGGTGGGGAAGCCCGCACCGCCGAGCCCGCTGATGCCGGCCTGGCGAATGATTTCCAGCAGTGCGGTACGCTCGAGTTGCCGGTAGTCCGGCTGCGGATGCAGCTCGATCCACTGGTCCTGGCCATCGCTGTCGATGACGATGGCATTGCCGAGCATGCCCGACACGTGCGGATAGGGTTGCGCTCCGATGACGCTGATCACGCCGGAGGTCGGCGCATGCAGCGGGGCACTGACGAAGCCGCTGGCCATGGCGATCCGCTGGCCCTTGAGCACATGCTCGCCGAGCGTCACACAGGGCTCGGCCGGTACGCCCAGGTGCTGCGCCAGCGGCAGAATCAGGCGTTTGGGCAGCGGGGCTGGCTGGAGCGGGGCGCGGTTGGACAGCTCCTTGCGCTCCGGCGGGTGAACGCCGCCATGGATGTCCCAGATTTTCATGGCGGTCATGCGGCCTGCTCCCGGTCGGTGGCGATCATCTGGCCGGGCGCCAGCGGCTTATCCCATTTCCAGCTCTGCAGATTGCTGCCCACTTCGATCATGTCGATGCAGTCCACCGGGCAGGGTTCGACGCAGAGGTCGCAGCCGGTGCATTCGGAAACGATGACGGTGTGCATCTGCCGCGCGGCGCCGACGATGGCATCCACCGGGCAGGCCTGGATGCATTTGGTACAGCCGATGCATTCGGCTTCGCGGATGTAGGCGACCATCTGCGGCTTCTCGCCGCCTTCGGCGTCCAGCGGTTCCGGCTCGACGTCGAGCAGGTCGGCCAGTGCCTGGATGGTCGCCTCGCCACCCGGTGGGCACTTGTTGATCTTGTCGCCGCCGGCAATCGCCTCGGCGTAGGGCTTGCAGCCCGGATAGCCGCATTGCCCGCACTGGGTCTGCGGCAGCAGGGCGTTGATCTGTTCGGCGATGGGGTCGCCCTCGACGCGAAAGCGCACCGCGGCGAAGCCGAGGATGGCACCGCCGAGCAGGCAAAGGGCGAGCAGTGCGAGCACTGCGATGAGGACCGCGCTCATAGCTTGATCAGCCCGGTGAAGCCCATGAACGCCAGCGACATCAGGCCGGCCGTGACCATGCCGATCGCCGCGCCCTGGAACGATTTCGGCACGTCGGCGATGGCAATGCGCTCGCGCATGGCGGCGAACAGCACCAGCACCAGCGAGAAGCCCAGGCCGGCGGCGAAGCCGTTGACGGTGGCGCTGAGGAAGGTGAACTCGGCCTTGTTGGCGTTGAGCAGGGCCACGCCGAGGACGATGCAGTTGGTGGTGATCAGCGGCAGGAAGATGCCCAGCACGCGATAGAGCAGCGGACTGGTCTTGTTCACCACCATCTCGGTGAACTGGACCGTCACCGCGATCACCAGGATGAAGCTGATGGTGCGCAGGAATTCCAGGTCCAGCGGCTTGAGCACGTATTGCTGCACCAGGTAGCTGCACATGGCCGCCAGGGTCAGCACGAAGGTGGTGGCCAGCGAGAGGCCGATGGCGGTCTCGATCTTTTTCGAGACGCCCATGAACGGGCACAGACCGAGGAACTGCACCAGCACGAAATTGTTGACCAGGATGGCGCTAACCATGATCAGGGCGAGTTCGGTCATCGAAGGTTCCGTCGCGCTCTGCGAGAGTCGTGGGGCGAAAGGGTCGCTATTATCGGGAAGCGGCCGCAGGCATACAAGCTGCGGCAGCCCGTCGCGGCGATCGGGCGATGCGCGAGGCCGGTTGTCCGCGGCTTCAGCATATGCCTAATTATTGTGGTCTGATGAGTCGAAGCCGGCGACAGCATTGGAGGTGCCCATGAACATTCGTTCCGCCCTGGTTCTGCTCTGCCTGAGCCTGGGCGTCGCCACGCAGGCGCATGCGGATCGGCGCGACGGGGTGTGGGTTTTCCAGGCCGAGAGCCCCCGCTACTACAATCCGGGCTATCGCCACGAGAATCGGCCGTATCAGTACGATCCGCGTAGCCCCTATCCGCAGTACCCGCACTATCAGCGCAACCTGCCGCCGCGTTATCAGGGCCAGCTGCCCCCGCAGTACTACGACCGCCAGCGTGGTTTCGAGCGACGGCAGTACTGGCGCCAGGAGCACCGTTATCAGCGTTCGCCGTTGATCAGGGATGGGCGCGATCATCGGCTGCGGCCGGATTATGGCCGGGGTGGGCGTTATCAGTACTACCGGCGTTGATGGCAATCCCGTTCAGGCAAGCACAACGAGTACTTTGTAGGAGCGCGCCATGCGCGCGAATCGCGGGCATGGCCCGCTCCTGCATGTGATCCTGCAGGGGACTTCAGCCCACCAGCGCTGGCCAGTGCGGGCTAAAGCGGGTCGCCGCCCGGTCCGCCCCAGCAAGAGTCACGAAACTCATCCCCAGCGGTTTCGAGCAGCCCGCCGCTCAGGCCAGATCGGCCAGCGGGTGCGACCCATCCCAGGTCGGCTCGAAATGCGCCTCGACCACGGCCATGGGAACGCTCTGGACGTCCGGCCAGTGCCAGCGCGGCTGGCCGTCCTTGTCGAGCAGGCGCGCGCGAACGCCTTCGGTGAATTCCGGGTGACGACAGCAGTTCAGGCTCATCGCGTACTCCATGTGCAGTGCTTGCGCCAGCGACAGCCGGCGGCCGCGCTGCAATTGTTGCCAGAGCAGATGGGCACTCAGCGGGCACGCCTCGGCGAGGCGGGTTGCCGCCTGGGCAAGCAACGGATCGCTGTCCCGGGTCAGTGCGGTTAACGCGTGCCAGGCCTGGGGCAGCTCGGCTACGTCGAGCAGTTCGTCGATGCGGCTGCGCCGAGGCAACAGCTGGGCGACCGGCAAATGCTCGACCGTCCCGTTGGCGAGCGCCCTGAGCAGGCTGGTGAGCTGGCTCGAGGCCTGTTCCTGCCAGTTGATCTGCACCAGGCCTTCGATCAGGTCATGTTGTCGCTCGGGGGCCAGACAGCGGTCGGCGAGGCCCAGGTCGAGGGCGTCGCGCGCATTGATCTGCGTGCCGCCGAGGCCGAGGAACAGCCCCAGCTTGCCGGGCAGGCGCGAGAGGAACCAGCTCGCCCCGACATCGGGATAGAGGCCGATGGCAAGCTCCGGCATGGCCAGCCGGCTGTCCGGGGTGACGATGCGGATCGCGGCACCTTGCAGCAATCCCATACCACCACCCATGACATAACCGTGGGCCCAGCAGAGCATCGGTTTGGGATAGGTATGCAGCCGGTGATCGAGGCGGTATTCGTCGGCGAAGAAGCGCTCGGCCAGTGCTGGCACCGTTCCCGGGCTTTCTTGACAGGCGCGAGCCAGGCGTCGGACGTCGCCGCCGGCACAGAAGGCCTTGGGGCCGTTGCCGCGCAGGAGCACGCAAACGATCGCAGGGTCCTCGGCCCAGCGCTCGAGTTGGTCGAGCAGCGCCTGGATCATCGACAGATTCAGGGCGTTGAGGCTGTGCGCTGCGTCCAGGCTGGCGATGGCGACACGGTTGCCATGCAGGGCGGGGCATTCTTCGAAGCTGACGTTCATGGGCATTCTCGGCGCTGGATGCTGGCGGCGGGTATGGCTGTGATCGACGCCGCGACGAGCGGCCGGGCGATCATCGGTTGCGCCAGCGCGGGTCGCGTTTTTCCAGGAAGGCGTTTACGCCCTCGAGCGTGTCCTCGGCCTCGAACAGCCCGACGAAGGCTTCGCGTTCGGCGGCCGCGAAGGTGGTCGGCAGTCGGTGGCGGGCGCCATCGATCAACGGCTTGGCGGCGCGCACCGCCACCGGGCTCTGCTGTGCGACGCGTGCGGCGAGCAGCAGGGCATGCCCGCGCGCTTCGCCCGGCTCGACCACCTGCTCGACCAGGCCGATGCGCAGCGCAGTGTCCGCGGTGATGCGTTCGCCGCAGAGGATCATGCGCTTGGCCCAGCCTTCGCCGACCAGCCAGGCCAGTGCCTGGGTGCCGCCGGCGCAGGGCAGCAGGCCGACCGAGGCTTCCGGCAGGCCCAACTGTGCCTGCTGTTCGGCGATGCGCAGATCGCAGGCCAGCGCGCACTCCAGGCCGCCGCCCAGGGCGAAGCCGTTTATCGCGGCAATGGACACGCCGCGGAAGTCCCGCAGGGCCTCGAAGGCCTCGCCGAAGCGCCGGGCCATCTCGCGAGCGCGGTTGTGATCGCCGTCGGCGAACAGCTTGAGATCGGCGCCGGCACTGAAGAACTTCTCGCCTTGGCCGCAGATCACCAGGGCATAGATATCGTCGTCGTGGTTCAGGTGTTCGATGACTTGCCTGAGGCCGATCAGGGATTCGCGATCCCAGGTGTTGGCGGGAGGATGATTGATGGTGATCAGCGCCGTGTGGCCGTGCTTTTCCACGGTCAGCTTGTGGGTCAGGTCGAAGACGCCGGCTTGATAGGACTCTACAGCAGTGCTCATGGACGCAATCCTCGTGACAGGTTCGGGGCTCCGTTGCTGGCGGTTCTGCCGCTGCTTCTGTTCAGAGTCCTTCCGATGCTCCGGGGTTGCAACCATTGCGAACCGGGAGGCCCGGCCGGGATCGTCGAGCCATGCAGGATGGACGATCCCGCGCTTCTGTCACTGTAGCCTAGTCGGCTGGCCGCCCGAGCGGCGTTCCTCCTGCCATTCGGCCAGCGTGGGAGCCGCCTGTTCACCCGCCAGGCGATGAACGATTTCGAAGTAGTCCTGCTTGAAGCGGTCCTTCAGCACTTCTTCGCGAGGCTTCACGCGCACCGCGTAGACGGTCTGCACGTTCTGGTGGTCGAAGCCGCGCCATTGCTGCTGATTCTTGAGCAGGCTGTAGCTGTGGTTCTCCAGCGCGGCGATCACCTTTTCGCTGTTGATGCTCTTGGCGCGCGCGGCGGCATCGGCCCACTGGTAGACGATGCTGTAGGCCGAGGCGGCGGAGCTGGATGGATGGGTCTGGTAGCGCTCGCCGAAGTTCTTCACGAAGGCCTTGCCGGGCTCGGAGCCTTCGAGATCGGGTACGCGCCAGGTCCAGGGTTCGGTCCCGAGCACGCCGCGCATGATGTCGGGGCCCGCCAGTTCGACCATCGACAGCGTCAGGTTGGGGACCGCGATCTGCATCTTCTTGTTCAGGCCGAGCTCGTCGGCGATGCGCATCGCCCGCACCATGTCTTCGCCGAACAGCACCAGGACCAGAACCTCGGCGTCGCTGGCGGCGGCTTTTTCCAGCGCGGCCCGATAATCGGAGAGGCGGGCACCGGGAAAGGCGGTCCTGACACCCGGGTGCCTGTTCGCGTCGACGGTTCCGGTGGCCTGGCGCAGCGAGCTTTCGCTGGTATGGCCCCAGGTGTAGTCGGAGGTGATGTAGAAGTAGTTCTTGCCCGGCATGTTCTCGTTCAGATACTGGCCCAGCACCCGCGCGCTCATCCAGGCGTTGTTGCACTCGCGGAACATGTAGCGGTGGCCGTCCTTGCCCGTGGTGTCGTTGGAGTAGGTGAGCGTGCCGAAGTACAGCAGGCCACGCTCCTTGGCGCGCTTGCTGGCGGCGATGGCGACGGCGCTGGACACGCCGCCGAAGAGCATGGCCACGCCTTCGTCGGCCATCTTGTCGACGTTGGCCACGGACTTGTCCGGCCGCGAGGCGCTGTTGCGGCTGATCAGTTGCAGCGGTCGCCCCAGGACACCTCCGGCGGCGTTGATTTCGTCGATGGCCAGCAGAGCGCCGCGCATCTGCGCCAGGCCTTCTTCCTTGTAGCTGCCGGTGCGGGGATAGTTGAGGCCGAGCGTAATGGGGTCTGCCGCCTGGGCCGTAAGACAGAACCCCAGCCCTAGCGCCAGAAGGGTGATCCGGTTCATCGCATGTTCCTTGTTATCGCTTTTGTTATTGGTTATTGGCAGTGGGCTTTTTTTACCTTGCGGGCGTGCTTGCGTCACTCTTTATGTGGGCTTGGCGGCAGGTGTCCGCGTCAGTACGTGAGCCAGGTGTGATTATGACTAAAGGAGGATGGCCGTTATTGCGCTGATGCAATGCATGCGCGGCTTCGAGCGTTGACAACGGCAACCAGCTTTTCTAGGGTGCGACGGCTTGGCCGACCGGAAATTCTCATGACTCAAGACGACCGCATCAGACTCGAGGCGGGCTGGAAGGATGCCCTGCGCGAGGAGTTCGACAAGCCCTACATGCAGCAGCTCAGGGCATTCCTGGGTAGCGAGAAGGCGGCCGGCAAGGTCATCTACCCGCCGGGGCCGATGATTTTCAATGCGCTCAATTCGACGCCGCTCGATCAGGTCAAGGTGGTCATTCTCGGGCAGGACCCCTACCACGGCCCGGGGCAGGCCCATGGTCTCTGCTTCTCCGTGCAGCCGGGCGTAGCGCCGCCACCGTCGCTGCAGAACATCTTCAAGGAACTCAAGCGCGACCTGAACCTGGAGATTCCGCGGCATGGCTATCTGCAGCACTGGGCGGAGCAGGGGGTGTTGATGCTCAACACGTCGCTGACCGTGGAGCGGGGCATCGCCGGTTCGCATGCCAATGCCGGGTGGCAACGCTTCACCGATCGGATCATCGAGGTGGTCAGCGAGCGGCGCCCGCATCTGGTGTTCATGCTCTGGGGCGCGCATGCGCAATCCAAGGCGAAGCTGATCGATGCCACTCGGCACCTGATGCTGAAGTCGGTGCACCCGTCACCGCTGTCGGCGCATCGTGGCTTTTTCGGCAATGGTCACTTCAGCCGTGCCAATCAATTCCTCGCGCAGCAGGGGCTGACGCCGATTGACTGGCAGTTGCCGGCAGAGGTGTGACCCGATGCCTCCGGGCGTGGCATCGGGCGCGGGGTGCGATCAGTCGTTTGCGCCGTGCTTGGCTTGCAGCTCCTTGGCATGCTGCAGGTGCTGTTCGAGCTTGGGCAGCGTGGTTTCGGCGTACTGCTTGAGGTCGGGGTTCTCGCCGCTTTCCAGGTACTGGCGGTACAGTTCGATGGTCTGCTCGTGGGCGACGACCTGGTTGTTGGAGTAGGCCTGGTCGAAGTTCTCGCCATCGCGCCACTTGAGGATCATGGCTTTGGCCTTGTCCATCAGGGTCGCTTCATCGGACATTTCCAGATCCTTTTCCTGGGCCAACTGCGCGAGTTGCTGATTGGCCTGGGTGTGGTCATCGATCATCATCTGTGCGAATTGCTTCACATCCTCGGAGGTGCCTTTGTCCAGGGCGATTTTCGCGGTTTCGATTTCGGCAATGCCTTTGGCGGAGGCCTCATCGACAAAGTTTTCCCCTTCTGCAGCCAGGGCCATGTTGGCGGCCAGTCCGAGCAGCAGAGCGAAGGCGCCTGAGAAGATAATCTTGGTTGTTGTAGCCATAGCGTTCTCCTTCATCTACCTGAGGGCTCGTGCCGGCCTGGGGCGCGATGCACGAAGCGCGATGCGGCGAGATTGCCGTCCCTTTCTGTGACTGGAGCGTCGCAGGGGCGGTTCCTCGCTTTCGGGCGAACGGTGGGCTGGTGGCCTGGGTTGGCACTGAACTGACCAGGCAGGCCCCTGGGGCGCTACGGGCGCGCCAGGGGAAAGGCTTACTGGAGCATGGTCATGGCGGCATCCATGGCCGCCGAAAGATCTTCGTCTTCCTGCATCAGCGAGCTCGGGTCCAGGCCCAGCTTGGCGAAGGCCGGTACCTGTCGCCAGTCCAGCTGGGTATAGGGATGGCTGCTGCCGAGATGGCTTTGCAGCGTGGCGACCTGAACGATATCGACGTAGTCGACCGTGGCGGAGTTGCGCTGGAAGTCGGTGTAATGGCCTGCCACCGCAGCGATCGCGTCGGGGAAGTCCCAGGTGCGCAGGATCTTCTCGCCAACCAGCGGATGGATCTTGTCGATGACATGGTTGAGGCTGATGGAGTCGGCGAGCAGTGCGCCGTGCTCTTCGGCATAGGTCAGGATCGGCAGGATGCCGATCTGGTGGACCAGCCCGGCAAGCGTCGCCTGGTCCGGCATCAGCCGGGTGTAATGGCGGCAGAGCACATGGCTGATGGCTGCGACCTCGGTGCTCTTGTTCCAGACTTCGCGCATCTTGCGATCGACGACGTCGGTGGTGGCCTGGAACATCTGTTCCATGGCCAGGCCGGTGGCCAGGTTGCAGGTGTAGTTGATGCCGAGGCGGCTGATCGCCATCTGCAGGTCGTCGATTTCGCGGCTGGTGCGCAGCAGCGGGCTGTTTACCACCTTGATGATGCGCGCGGTGAGGGCCGTGTCGTTGCCGATCACCTTGCTCAGCGCGGGGATGCTGATATCCGGGTCTTCGGTGGCTTCGCGGACCCGCAGCGCCACCTCCGGCAGGGTGGGCAGAACCAGTTCATCGTTCTCGATGGCCAGGGCCAGTTCGCGCTGGACTTTCTCGGCAAGGGTGCTCATGTCATTCCTTTGTGGTGTCGGTCGACATCGCCGGGGGCGGTCGGCCGGTGCATGGTGCGCCGCCCGTGCTGCGCGCCCTGTTGGTATCGGCAGGCTGGCCTATCGCTGGATTTCCCGGTCCGGATCGAGGGCATAGGGCAGCTCGAGCAGGCTCAGCGGCAACCCGTCGGGGGAGCCGAGGAATATCCGGCCGTCGGCGGCGGCATCTTCCTGGAGCACGGCCAGCAGCTCCATGCCGTCGGCGCTGGGGGCCGCCAAAACCACCTCGCCCACGCTCGAGCCATGGACCGGTGAGAACAGTTCCACGCCGGGTGCGGGCAGTTCGTCCGGAGCGCCGTCGCCGGCAAGGCGCTGCAGGCGCCGTTTGAGCTTGCCCAGATACTGCATGCGCGCGACGATTTCCTGTCCGGTGTAGCACCCCTTCTTGAAGCTCACGCCGCCGAGCGCCTGCAGGTTGATCATCTGCGGGATGAACAGCTCGCGGGTGCTGCCGAACACCTGGCCGATACCGGCGCGGACCTGGTCGAGCAGCCAGCGTTGCACAGGGGCCTCGTCCAGTTGCGCACGCAGGCGCGAGCGGACCTGCTCGGCTTCGGCGCTGGGCACCCAGAGTTCGGCGCGCCCATCGGGCAGGCGGATCGCGATCATGCCGTTCGCACGTACCACGCGGTCAGCGACCTGGGGCAGATCCAGCCCCAGGCCGGCCAGCGAGCCATCGCCGCCAGCCAGGCCGAATCGGCACCAGGCCGCGCTTTCGTCACTCGGGCGCGACTTGGAAAACACGGCATATTTGCTCAGGTCGGCCTGTTGCGGCTGCAGCAGTTCGCTGGCCATGGCCAACAGGTAGCCATCGTCGTCCGGCAGAATGCGGAAGCTCGACTGCATGCGGCCCTTGGGCGTGCAGCGCGAGCCCAGGCTGGAGTTGTCGGCGCCGAGGTAGTTGAGGTTGCAGGTCAACTGGCCCTGCAGGAACTTGCTGGCATCCGGGCCGCGTACGGCAAGGACGCCTTCATGCGACAGAACGCAAAAATAAGCAGTGTCGGTCATGATGGGTCGTCGTCAGAATCCGGAGGGCCATCATAGCAGGCCGCGCAAACGGGTTGCGCGAGGCCTGGTTCGCGGTGCGGCGAAAAAACCGACTAGTGAGCGCAGCGCCAGCCGTTATAATGCCGGCCTTCCCCCAAGGAGCCGATGTATGGCCGAGCAATCCGAACTCAATCGCCTGTTCTGGCAGAGCCGTCGCGGCATGCTGGAGCTGGACGTGCTGCTGGTGCCTTTCGTCAAGGAGGTCTATCCCGGCCTGGACGAAGAGGATCAGCGCCGCTACCGCAAGCTGCTGAGTTGCGAGGATCAGGACATGTTCGGCTGGTTCATGCAGCGTGGCGAGCCCGAGGACGAGGATCTGCGCCGCATGGTTCGCATGATCCTCGATCGTGTCCAGCCCAAGTAGGCAACCCTTCGAGTGTCACTGGCGGCCGTCCGGCCTGCTGCTGGCGCTCTACCTCGCCGTTCAGGGGCTGGCCCTGGCGGCCATCGTGCTGTCGCCCGCACCGCTCTGGCTGCGGCTGGCCTGTCTGCTGTTCTGTCTCGTGCATGCCTCGCGCGTGCTTGCCCGTGGCGCCTTGTTGTCGCACCCGGACGCCTGGCGTGGCTTGCGGCACGACGAACGGGGCTGGCAGCTGTGGAGCGAGAAACACGGCTGGCAACCGGTCCAGCTGCTGCCCGAGAGTCTGGCGCTGCCGTTCGTGGTGATCCTGCGTTTCCGCCCGGCGGGGCGGCGTTTCGCGTGCGGCGTGTGTATTGCGCGAGACGCACTGCCGCACGACCAGCATCGGCGGCTGAGGGTGCGGTTGAAGTTCAGTCGCAGTAGGTGGGCGGCAGCAGAATAGTGTCGACGGCCTCCGGCAGCAGCTCCGGGTAGTCGAGGGTGTAGTGCAGGCCGCGGCTCTCCTTGCGCTGCATGGCCGAGCGGATCATCAGGTCGGCCACCAGGGCGAGGTTGCGCAGTTCCAGCAGGTCGCGGCTGACCTTGTAGTTGCTGTAGAACTCGTCGATCTCGCTGAGCAGCAGGCGCACGCGGTGCTGCGCACGCATCAGGCGCTTGCTGGTGCGCACGATGCCGACGTAGTCCCACATGAAGCGCCGCAGTTCGTCCCAGTTGTGCGCGATGATCACGTCTTCGTCGGAATCGGTGACCTGGCTGGCATCCCAGGCGGGCAGTTCCGCCGTCGAGGTGACATGGGGCAGTTCGCGCAACATGTCCTGGGCGGCGGCGCGCCCGTAGACGAAGCATTCCAGCAGCGAGTTGCTGGCCATGCGGTTGGCGCCGTGCAGGCCGGTGAAGCTGGTTTCGCCGATCGCGTAGAGGCCGGGGATGTCGGTCCGCCCGGCCTGGTCGACGAGCACGCCGCCGCAGGTATAGTGCGCCGCTGGCACCACCGGGATCGGCTGGCGGGTGATGTCGATGCCGTATTCCAGGCAGCGCTCGTAAACGGTGGGGAAGTGGTTCTTGATGAAATCGGCGGGTTTGTGGCTGATGTCCAGATAGACGCAGTCGATCCCCAGGCGCTTCATCTCATGGTCGATGGCGCGGGCCACGATGTCACGCGGCGCGAGCTCTTCGCGGGCGTCGAAGCGCGGCATGAAGCGCTCGCCATTGGGCAGCCTGAGTAGTGCGCCTTCGCCGCGCAGGGCCTCGGTAACGAGGAAGCTCTTGGCTTGCGGGTGATACAGGCAGGTCGGATGGAACTGGTTGAATTCGAGGTTGCCCACCCGGCAGCCGGCGCGCCAGGCCATCGCGATGCCGTCACCGCATGCGCTGTCGGGATTGCTGGTATAGAGATAGACCTTGGCCGCACCGCCGGTCGCCAGGACCACGAAGCGGGCCTGGAAGGTTTCCACTTCGCCCGTGCCGCGATTGAGCACGTAGGCGCCGAGGCAGCGCCTGCCCGGCAGGCCGAGCTTGTGCTCGGTGATCAGGTCGACCGCGACGCGCTGCTGCAGCAGCTCGATGTTGCTCCTGCTCTGTGCCTGGGCGAGCAGGGTGTTGAAAATGGCCGCGCCGGTGGCGTCGGCGGCGTGAATGATGCGTCGATGACTATGACCGCCTTCGCGGGTGAGGTGGAATTCGAAACCGCCATCCTCGCGATCGGGGGTGTCGTCGCGGGTGAACGGGACGCCTTGTTCGATCAGCCACTGGATCGCTTCATTGCTGTGTTCGACGGTGAAGCGTACCGCTTCCTCGCGGCACAACCCGCCGCCCGCCACGAGGGTGTCCGCAACGTGGGATTCCACGGTGTCGGTGTCGTCCAGTACCGCTGCGACGCCGCCCTGCGCCCAATAGGTCGAGCCGTTGGACAGGTCGCCCTTGCTGAGCACGGCGATGCGCAGCTCCGCGGGCAGGTTGAGCGCGAGGGTCAGCCCGGCGGCACCGCTGCCGATGACCAGGACGTCGTATCGTTGAACTTGGCTCATGTCGAATTCCGCAGAGAAATCGGGTCCTAGTATATAGAGCAGAGCTCACGTCAAAATAGACAAACGGAAGCTTGTTGCCAGACAAGGGGAACTTTTCTTGCAGGCTGAAGCTCAATAGGCAGTTATGAAGGCAAACCAGCTGGCCATCGCTGATGGGCGGTGCGGGTTTGCTATGGACACCAAGACGGCGTCGTAAGCGGGTCTGGACGACGCTGTAGTGCAATCGCCGTCAGGTATTGCAGGAACGCTTGCTAGGAGGGGGGAGAACTTTTGCGTAAAGCCCGGGTCTATTCTGGCAGGTCGGTTTGCTGGTGTGAGCAACGCCCCTTCAACATCAGGGAGGAGCGTTTATGCTGACCCAGGAGCAGGACCAGCAACTGGTTGAGCGAGTGCAGCGTGGAGACAAGCGGGCCTTCGATCTGCTGGTGATGAAGTACCAGCACAAGATTCTCGGGTTGATCGTGCGATTCGTGCACGACTCCCACGAAGCTCAGGATGTCGCCCAGGAGGCGTTTATCAAGGCCTACCGTGCCCTCGCCAATTTTCGCGGCGACAGCGCGTTCTATACCTGGCTGTACCGCATCGCCATCAATACGGCGAAGAATCATCTGGTGGCGCGTGGCAGGCGTCCCCCGGATAGTGATGTGAGTTCCGAGGATGCCGAGTTCTATGAAGGCGATCACGCCCTCAAGGATATCGAGTCACCGGAGCGAGCGCTGCTCAGGGATGAGATAGAGGATACCGTTCACCGAACCATTCAGCTGTTGCCCGAAGATTTACGTACTGCTCTAACACTGCGTGAATTTGATGGTCTTAGTTATGAAGACATTGCGAGTGTCATGCAGTGTCCGGTGGGCACCGTGCGCTCTCGGATCTTTCGGGCGCGTGAAGCGATAGATAAAGCGTTGCAACCCCTGTTGCATGAATCCTGAGACAGCGGCGACAGCCAAGAGAGGAACCGCCATGAGTCGTGAAGCCCTGCATGAATCGCTGTCCGCGGTGATGGATAACGAAGCGGACGAGTTGGAATTACGTCGTATGCTCGCAGGCGACAACCCTGAACTGCGTGCCACCTGGTCGCGCTATCAGCTCGCCCGTGCCGCCATGCATAAGGAGTTGATCGAGCCGCGTCTGGACATCGCTGCGGCAGTTTCCGCGGCCCTGGCCGATGAGGCCGCGCCCGCGCAGCCACGGCGCTCCGGCTGGAAAGGGCTGGGCCGGCTGGCTGTAGCGGCATCGGTGACTGTCGCTGTACTGGCGGGCGTGCGTCTGTACAATCAGAACGAGGTTGCCGGGCCGCAGCTGGCTCAGCAAGCCGCGCAGCCGAGCATCTCGGTACCGCAAGCCAGTCAGGGGTCGACCGTGCTGGCTGGCTATAGTGAGGGGCAGGCTGAAGTGCCGGCACAAACTGCGGCCGATAGCGCGCCGATCGAACGCTGGCACGAAGAGCGCCTGCCGTCCTATGTTCGTCAACACGCGCAGCAGGCTGCTTTTGGTAGTGGATCGGAGAGCGCGCTGCCTTACGCTCGCGCCGCCAGCATGGAAGAACGTTAGGGAGAAGCATGCGCGTCTTACCGCTGTATGTGGTGTTGGGGGGCTGGCTATCGATGCCGGCCCTTGCTGCTGATGCCGGGGCCTGGATGGATCGCCTCGCGACAGCGGAACAGAAGCAGAGCTACGCAGGGACGTTCGTCTACGAGCGCAATGGTAGCTTTTCCAGTCACGCCGTCTGGCAGCGAGTGGAGGGCGGGCGCGTTCAGGAGCGCCTGCTTCAGCTCGATGGGCCTCCGGCCGAGGTGGTGCGCGTCGATGGGCAGGTGCAATGCGCCACCGACGAGCTCGCAGCTCAGTTCCGTGAAGCCCAGGCATGGCACGGCCAGCGCCTCGATCCGAAAGCACTTTCCGAATGGTATGAATTCCGGGTGATCGGGGATTCCCGCGTCGCCGGCCGTTCCGCGGTGGCACTGGCCGTGACCGCGCGGGATCAGCACCGCTACGGCTTCGAACTGCATCTTGATCGTGATACCGGGCTGCCTCTCAAATCGTTGATGCTCAACGAGAAGGGGCAGTTGCTCGAGCGCTTCCAGTTCACCCGGTTCACGGCCGATCCGGTCGATGAGCAGTTGCTGAAGCCCAGCGCTGTCTGCAAGGACATTGCGGTGGTCGCGCGGGATGCGACACCCGACTCGGCGTGGCATTCGGACTGGCTGCCGCCGGGCTTCGAGTTGCTCGATGCCAATGAGCGGCCCAGCCCCGCTTCGCCGGAGACCGTCGCCTGGCTTTCCTACGGCGATGGGCTGGCCAAGTTCTCGGTGTTCCTCGAGCCTTTGCGCGGTGCGCTGGTCGAGGATGCACGCAGTCAGATGGGACCCACCGTGGCCGTATCCAAGCGCATCAGTACCGCCGATGGGGACGTCATGGTGACCGTGGTCGGCGAGATTCCGCTCGGGACGGCCGAGCGGGTGGCCCTGTCCATGAGGTACGGCGCGGAACAGGCGCAAGAATGATCGAAGAGCCGGGGCGCGTGGTCGCGCTGGAGGCGGGCGCGGTATGGGTCGAAACCCGGCGCAAGAGCACCTGCTCCGGTTGTTCCGCGAAGAGCGGTTGCGGCCAGGGGCTGATGGATACCCTGGGTGTTCGTGAGCAGCGTGGGCTGATTCGAGCGGTTTCCGATCTCAATCTGCAAGTCGGCGATTCCGTCATCGTTGGAATCCGCGAGGACGTATTGCTGCGCGGTGCCGTCCTTGTCTATCTTCTTCCCCTGGTCATGCTGATGGCGGCTGCGCTGCTTGCCGCCCAGTTCTCGGCGCGCGAGCCGATCGTCATTCTGGCAGGGCTGGGAGGTTTCTTTGCTTCCTGGCTGGTCGTGCGCCTGCGAAGCCGGCATGTGACGGATGATCCGAATCTGCAGCCGGTCGTTCTGCGCGCCATGCTCGTGGGGCCCGCGAGCCCCTGAGTTTCTTGTTTCTTCAGTGGGGAGACGTGTCGTCATGTTCAATCGAAATAGCTGCTTTGCCTTTGTGGCGGGCTTGGCATTACTCGGGCAGGCCTTGGTCGCGCAAGCAGCTTTGCCTGATTTCACGCCGCTGGTGGAAGACGCCTCGCCAGCGGTGGTCAATATCAGTACCAAGCAGAAGGTGCCGGCGCGTGGCGCCACCACGCAGATTCCCGAGCTCGAGGGGCTGCCGCCGATCTTTCGCGAATTCTTCGAGCGCGGCATTCCGCAGATTCCCGGCGCTCCGGGGCGTGGGCAGCAGCGCGAGGCGCAATCCCTTGGCTCGGGATTCATCATTTCCGATGACGGTTACGTGCTGACCAACAACCATGTGGTTGCCGGTGCCGACGAGATCATCGTGCGTCTGCCCGATCGCAGCGAGCTGAGCGCGACGCTGGTGGGTGCCGACCCGCGCACTGACGTCGCCGTATTGAAGGTCGAAGGCAAGGGGCTGCCGACCGTGAAGCTGGGCAACTCCGATGCGCTGAAGGTCGGCGAGTGGGTGCTGGCGATCGGTTCGCCGTTCGGCTTCGACCATACCGTCACCGCCGGCATCGTCAGTGCGACCGGGCGCAGCCTGCCCAACGAAAGCTACGTTCCGTTCATCCAGACCGACGTGGCGATCAACCCGGGCAACTCGGGTGGGCCGCTGTTCAACCTCGAGGGCGAGGTGGTGGGCATCAACTCGCAGATCTTCACCCGTTCCGGTGGCTTCATGGGGCTGTCGTTCGCCATTCCGATCGATGTGGCGATGGATGTCGCCAACCAGCTGCGCACCGACGGCAAGGTCAATCGCGGCTGGCTCGGCGTGGTGATCCAGGAAGTGAACAAGGATCTGGCCGAGTCCTTCGGCCTCGAGCGGCCCGCCGGGGCGCTGGTCGCCCAGACGATGGACGGTGGTCCTGCAGCCAGGAGCGGACTGCGTGTCGGCGACGTGATTCTCAGCCTCAATGGCAAGCCGATCGTCATGTCCGCCGATCTGCCGCACTTGGTCGGCGCGTTGAAGCCGGGCAGCACGGCCAAGATGGAAGTGGTGCGTGACGGCGATCGCAAGATGCTCGACGTCCAGATCGGCGCCATGCCGGAAGAGGGCGACGCTGTGGCGGCCTCCGGTGGCGGCCAGGAGCGCAGCGACAATCGCCTGGGCGTCAAGGTCACCGAGCTGACCGAGGAACAGAAGAGGAGCCTCGATCTGCCGGGTGGCGTGGTCATCACCGAAATCCTCAACGGGCCTGCCGCGATGATCGGTCTGCGTCCGGGGGATGTGATCACCCATCTGAACAATCAGGCGATCAACTCGGCGGCCACGTTCAGTCGGGTGGCGGAACAGCTGCCGAAGAATCGCTCGGTGTCGATGCGCGTATTGCGTCAGGGGCGTGCCAGCTTCATCACCTTCAAGCTGGCCGAGTGATCCAGCCGAAATGAAGGAGGGCGGTTCATACCGCCCTCCTTCGTTTCGGGCGCCCGTTCTTCGGTCGGCGTTGCGCTCGCAATGCGCGGGCAGCTTGCGCGTGGCGCTCCAAGGGCTGATCAGTTACACTTCCCGGCTATTTTCGGCGGGCAATCGGTCCGCGTCTTTTCCGAGTGTTGAGCTGTGAGTGACCTGAGTCATATCCGCAATTTTTCCATCATCGCCCATATCGATCACGGCAAGTCGACCCTGGCGGACCGCTTCATCCAGATGTGCGGCGGCCTCTCCGAGCGCGAAATGGAGGCGCAGGTGCTGGATTCGATGGATCTGGAGCGCGAGCGCGGCATCACCATCAAGGCCCACAGCGTCACCCTGCACTACAAGGCGCAGGACGGGAAAACCTACCAGCTGAACTTCATCGATACGCCCGGGCACGTCGACTTCACCTATGAAGTCAGCCGCTCGCTGGCCGCCTGCGAAGGCGCCTTGCTGGTGGTCGACGCCGGCCAGGGTGTCGAGGCACAGTCGGTCGCCAACTGCTATACCGCCATCGAGCAGGGCCTCGAGGTCATGCCGGTGCTGAACAAGATGGACCTGCCCCAGGCGGAGCCGGAGCGGGTCAAGGACGAAATCGAGCACATCATCGGCATCGATGCCACCGACGCGGTCGCCTGCAGCGCCAAGAGCGGCATGGGTGTGGTCGACGTGCTGGAGCGCCTGGTGCAGGTCATTCCGCCGCCCCAGGGCGAGATCGACGCGCCGCTGCAGGCGCTCATCATCGATTCCTGGTTCGACAACTATCTTGGCGTGGTGTCCCTGGTGCGCGTGCGTCACGGCCGCATCAAGAAGGGCGACAAGGTATTGGTGAAGTCCACCGGCAAGGTCCACCAGGTGGACAGCGTCGGCGTCTTCACGCCCAAGCACACCACCACCGCCGACCTCAAGGCGGGCGAGGTGGGTTTCATCATCGCCGGCATCAAGGACATCCATGGCGCCCCGGTGGGCGACACCCTGACGCTGTCCAGCACGCCCGACGTGGAGATGCTGCCGGGCTTCCAGCGCATCAAGCCGCAGGTGTACGCCGGGTTGTTCCCGGTCAGTTCCGACGACTTCGAGGACTTCCGCGAAGCCCTGCAGAAGCTCACGCTCAACGATGCAGCGCTGCAGTACGAGCCGGAAAGCTCCGAGGCCCTGGGTTTCGGCTTCCGCATCGGCTTCCTCGGCATGCTGCACATGGAGATCATCCAGGAGCGCCTGGAGCGCGAATACAACCTGGACCTGATCACCACGGCGCCCACCGTGGTCTACGAGCTGCTGCTGAAGAACGGCGAGACCCTCTACGTCGACAACCCGTCGCGGCTGCCCGACCTGTCCTCCATCGACGACATGCGCGAGCCCATCGTGCAGGCCAACATCCTGGTGCCGCAGGATCACCTGGGCAACGTCATTACCCTGTGCATCGAGAAGCGTGGCGTGCAACGCGACATGCAGTTCCTCGGTTCGCAGGTGCAGGTGCGCTACGACCTGCCGATGAGCGAGGTGGTACTGGACTTCTTCGACCGGCTGAAATCGGTGAGCCGTGGCTACGCCTCGCTGGACTACAGCTTCGAGCGCTTCCAGTCGGCCAATCTGGTCAGGCTGGACGTGCTGATCAACGGCGAGAAGGTCGATGCCCTGGCATTGATCGTGCATCGCGACAATGCCCACTACAAGGGGCGCCAGTTGACCGAGAAGATGAAAGAGCTGATTCCACGGCAGATGTTCGACGTGGCGATCCAGGCGGCCATCGGTGGGCAGATCGTGGCCCGCACCACCGTCAAGGCGCTGCGCAAGAACGTTCTGGCGAAATGTTACGGCGGCGACATCAGCCGCAAACGCAAGCTGCTGGAGAAGCAGAAGGCCGGCAAGAAGCGCATGAAGCAGGTCGGCAGCGTGGAAATCCCGCAAGAGGCGTTCCTCGCGGTGTTGAAGGTAGATAGCTGATATGTCGATCAATTTCCCGTTGTTGCTGGTCATCGCCGTCGCCGTCTGCGGCCTGTTGGCACTGAGCGACCTGTTGTTCTTCGCCCCCCGCCGGCGGGCTGCCATCGCCAACTACGCAGGGCGCGCCGGGGAAATCGATCCCTCGACGCTGGAGGCGCTGAACAAGGAGCCGCTGCTGATCGAGTACGGCAAGTCGTTCTTCCCGGTGCTGGCGATCGTGCTGGTGCTGCGCTCGTTTCTGGTCGAACCGTTCCAGATCCCGTCCGGCTCGATGCTTCCCACCCTCGAAGTGGGGGATTTCATCCTGGTGAACAAGTTCGCCTACGGCATCCGTCTGCCGGTGGTGGATAGCAAGGTGATCGAGGTCAGCGATCCGAAGCGTGGCGATGTCATGGTGTTCCGCTACCCCAACGAGCCGAGCATCAACTACATCAAGCGGGTCGTCGGTCTGCCGGGCGACACCGTTCGCTACAGCAGCGACCGGCGCCTGTACATCAACGACCAGTTGGTGGCCGAAACCCTGGTCGGCGAGGAGCCGGGCAGCCTGGGCAGCGCCGTGCTCTACCAGGAGAAGCTGGGTGAGGTGGAGCACCAGATCCGCAAGGAAATGGGCCGCTACCGGATCGAGCCGAGCCGACAGTGGAGCGTGCCGGCCGGCCACTACTTCATGATGGGCGACAACCGCGACAACTCCAACGACAGCCGTTACTGGCAGAGCGAGACGATTCCGGCCGAGCTCGCCGGGATGGTCCCGGACCGCAATATCGTCGGCAAGGCCTTCGCCGTCTGGATGAGCTGGCCCGATCCGAAGCTGGGCAACCTGCCGAACTTCTCCCGGGTGGGCCTGATTCACTGAAAGCTGTGAATTGCGAATTGCGGCCCTGTTCGTTCGGGCGGGCTCGCTATATTGGGTCTGCCCCGATCGGTGGGTATCGTAACGACATAGAGGTCGACATGAGTTTTGCGCGTTCGCAAAAAGGGCTGTCCATGCTGAGCTGGGTCCTGGTGCTGGCAATCGTGGCGTTCTTTGCCAGTACCGGATTCAAGATGTTCCCGCATTACTTCGACTACATGTCCATGGACAAGATCATCAAGTCCGTGGAAACCGACGAAACGCTGGAGATTCGCAGCGTGGGAGAGTTCTATAGTCATGTCAGCAAGGGGATGCAGGTCAACGGCATCCAGGATATCGATCTCAAGAAAGCGCTGAAGATCGAAGTCCAGAACAATGAATTCAGAGCCCACCTGAAATACGAAAAACGCGAGCCGCTGATCCGCAATCTCGATCTGGTGGCGAACTTCGATAAAGAATATCGCCTAAGGATGCCGTGAGCACTTCGTTAGCCCGACTCGAGCGCAGGCTCGGTTACCAATTCAAGGACCAGGAGCTGATGCTGCTGGCCCTGACCCATCGCAGCTATGCCGGACGCAACAACGAGCGTTTGGAGTTTCTCGGCGACGCGATCCTCAATTTCGTCGCTGGCGAGGCGCTGTTCAACCACTTTCCCCAGGCCCGCGAGGGGCAGCTGTCGCGTCTGCGCGCACGGCTGGTGAAGGGCGAGACGCTGGCGGTGCTGGCGCGTGGTTTCGAGCTCGGCGAGCATCTGCGGCTGGGCTCAGGGGAGCTCAAGAGCGGCGGCTTCCGCCGTGAATCCATTCTCGCCGACTCCCTCGAGGCGCTGATCGGCGCCATCTACCTCGATGCCGGCATGGAAACCGCGCGCGACCGCGTGCTCGCCTGGCTGGCCAACGAACTGCAGGGCCTGACCCTGGTCGACACCAACAAGGACCCCAAGACCCGCCTGCAGGAATTCCTGCAATCGCGGGCCTGCGAGCTGCCGCGCTACGAAGTGGTGGACATCCAGGGCGAGCCGCACTGCCGGACATTCTTCGTCGAATGCCAGGTAGCGCTGCTGAACGAGAAAACGCACGGGCAGGGCGCCAGCCGCCGCATTGCCGAACAGGTTGCCGCGGCGGCCGCATTGATCGCCCTGGGCGTGGAGAACGGAAATGACTGACGAGCACGCACAGCAAGAGGACATCAGCCGCTGTGGCTACGTCGCTATCGTCGGTCGGCCCAACGTCGGCAAGTCGACGCTGCTCAACCACATCCTCGGGCAGAAGCTGGCGATCACCTCGCGCAAGCCACAGACCACCCGCCACAACATGCTCGGCATCAAGACCGAAGGCAATGTGCAGGCGGTCTACGTCGACACCCCGGGGCTGCACAAGAATGGCGAGACGGCGCTCAACCGTTACATGAACCGTACCGCCGCCTCGGCGCTGAAGGACGTCGACGTGGTGATCTTCGTCGTCGACCGCACCCGCTGGACCGACGAGGACCAGGCGGTGCTCGAGCGCGTGCAATACGTCCAGGGCCCGCTGATCGTCGCGGTGAACAAGACCGATCGCATCGAGGACAAGGCCGAGCTGCTGCCGCATCTGCGCTGGCTGGCCGAGCAACTGCCGAATGCCGAGATCGTGCCGATTTCCGCCCAGCATGGGCAGAACCTCGAGACGCTGGAAAATCTGGTGGCCGAGCGCCTGCCCGAAGGCGAGCATTTCTTTCCCGAAGACCAGATCACCGACCGCAGCAGCCGCTTCCTCGCCGCCGAACTGGTGCGCGAGAAGATCATGCGCCAGCTCGGCGCGGAAGTGCCGTACCAGATCACCGTGGAGATCGAGGACTTCAAGCAGGAAGGCCGCGTGCTGCACATCCATGCGCTGATCCTGGTCGAGCGCGACGGCCAGAAGAAAATCATCATCGGCGACAAGGGCGAGCGCATCAAGCGCATCGGCCAGGAAGCGCGCAAGGACATGGAGGTGCTGTTCGACTCCAAGGTCATGCTCAACCTCTGGGTCAAGGTCAAGGGCGGCTGGTCCGACGACGAGCGCGCGCTGCATTCGCTGGGCTATCAGTAATGAGCCGCAAGCCGCAGGCCGCAAGCTGCAAGTCTTCTTGAGGCTTGTCGCTTGGAGCTCGGCGCTTACGTTCTGCATAGCCGCCCCTATAAGGAAAGCAGTGCGCTGGTCGACCTGTTCACCCCGCAGGGGCGGTTGCGCGCCGTCATGCGCGCGGCGCGTGGCAAGGCCGGCAGCCTGATCCGACCCTTCGTTTCGCTGGAAGTGGAGCTGCGCGGCAAGTCGGAGCTCAAGACCGTCGCCCGCCTCGAAGGCGCCGGACCTTCGCATTGGCTGGATGGCCAGGCGCTGTTCAGCGGGTTGTACCTCAACGAGTTGCTGATTCGCCTCCTGCCCGCCGAGGACGCCCACCCCGCCTTGTTCGATCACTATGTCGCGACGCTGCCGGCGCTGGCGGCGCACCGCCCGCTGGAGCCGCTGCTGCGGGCCTTCGAATGGCGATTGCTGAGCGAGCTGGGTTATGGTTTTTCCTTGAGCACCGACATCGGCGGGCAGCCGGTCGAGCCCGAGCGGCTTTATCGGCTGCTGCCCGACGCCGGGCTGGAAGCGGTCGAGCTGTTCCAGCCCGGGCTGTTCAATGGTGCGGAACTCCTGGCGATGGCCGAGGCCGATTGGCAGACGCCCGGCGCCCTGGCGGCGGCCAAGCGGCTGATGCGCCAGGCCCTGGCACCTCATCTGGGCGGCCGACCGCTGGTCAGCCGCGAACTGTTCATGAACCTGAAGGAGGCCCCGCGTGACTGAAGCCAATCGAATCCTGCTCGGCGTCAACGTCGACCATGTCGCCACCCTGCGCCAGGCCCGTGGCACGCGCTACCCGGACCCGGTCAAGGCCGCGCTGGATGCCGAGGAAGCCGGTGCCGACGGCATCACCGTGCACCTGCGCGAAGATCGTCGGCACATCCAGGAGCGCGACGTGCTGATGATGAAGGACGCCCTGCAGACGCGAATGAACTTCGAGATGGGCGTCACCGAGGCGATGCTCGCCTTCGCCGAACGGCTGCGCCCGGAGCACGTCTGCCTGGTGCCGGAAACCCGCCAGGAACTGACCACCGAGGGCGGTCTCGATGTGGCCGGCCAGGAAGCGCGCATCCGCGCTGCGGTGGAGCGGCTGGCGGCCTGTGGCGCCGAGGTCTCGCTGTTCATTGATGCCGATCCGCGGCAGATCGAGGCGGCGGCCCGCATCGGTGCGCCGGCCATCGAACTGCATACCGGGCGCTACGCCGATGCGCACGGCGTCGCCGAGCGGGCCTGCGAACTGGCGCGCATCCGCGACGGCGTGGAGGCGGGGCTGAGCCATGGGCTGGTCGTCAATGCCGGCCACGGCCTGCACTATCACAACACCGAGGCCATTGCCGCGATCCGCGGCGTCAACGAGCTGAACATCGGCCACGCCATCGTCGCCCATGCGCTGTTCGTCGGCTTCAAGCAGGCCGTCAAGGAAATGAAGCAACTGATCGTCACCGCAGCGGCGCGGGGCTGAGGAAGCCGGCGTAGGGTGGAAAATCGCAACGCGTTTTCCACCTTTGGCCGTTGCTTGGTGGAAAAGAGCTTCGCTCGTTTTCCACCCTACGAAAGCCTTCAGCGGCGAAAGAGATTGATCAGCACCGTCAGCAGAATGCTGATCAGGATCATCGACGTGATCGGGACGAATACCTTGCTGCGCCCCGACTCGATGCGGATGTCGCCGGGTAGACGACCGAACCAGTTCAGCAGCCAGGGGAAATAGTGCCAGGCGACGCCGAGCAGGAGCAGAACCGCCCCGGTGACGAACATCCAGCGTGCCATGCGGTTCCCCTCCCGATCGTTACCGGTTGCCGCCGGGCCAGCCGCGGCGGTATTCGGCGAAGGCCGCGATTACGTGCTCGGCGAGTACCTCGACCGGTTCGCTGCGGTTGCTGCCACGCAGCAGCTTGATCCGATATTCGCCCAGTTCGGGCAAGCCGAACTGGCCGTCCAGGTGCTGCAAGGGCGCTCGGAGCAGGCTCAGCGGGTAGGGCGCGATCGCCAGGTCGGCGATCATCGCCGCTTCCTGACCGGCGGCCTGCTCGCTGGAATAGGCGATGCGATAGGTGCGACCGACGCGATCGAGGGCATCCAGGGCCTGTCGCCGCCAGGCGCAGTCGGGGCTGGCCAGCGCCAGCGGTAGCGGCGAGCGCAACGCGGCGACGCCGCCGGTGCGGCCGGCCCAGACCAGCGGCTCGCTATGGATGGCTTCCCCCCGCGAGTCGTCCTGCCCCAGGTTGCCGACACTGACCAGTGCCAGGTCCAGCTCGCCCGCGTCGATACGCTCGATCATCTCGACGCTGCGCCCGACCGAGACGTCCACGTCCACCGCCGGATGGCTGCGGGCGAACAGCGCCAGCAGGCCGGGCAGGATGCGAGTGCCGATATCGCCCGGCGTGCCGAAGCGCACGCGTCCCTGCAACGCCGGTTGCAGGAAGTGCGCGACCGCCTCGTCGTTGAGCCTGAGCAGGCGTCGCGCATAGCCCAGCAGGGTCTCGCCGGCCGGCGTGAGGCGCACCTGTCGTGCTTCGCGAACGAACAACGGGCGCCCCAGGGTTTCTTCCAGGCGCTTGATCTGCATGCTGACCGCCGACGTGGTGCGATAGACCTGTCCCGCGGCGCGGGTGAAGCTGCCGCTTTCGGCGATGGCGACGAACGTTCGCAACACGTCGCTTTCCAGCAACGGCATCGCGGTAGGGAGTTGTTCTGCAGGCTGTGACATGGCTTGGCTTCAATATTTCTGAACGCAGGTTTTTATATTAGTCGTTTGTTTGAACGATCCAAGCCCCCTCATCCTGTTCGTGACGGATGGCAGCCACAGCCGGTGGCTTGCCGCCATGCCGAACGAAGCGGAGGTGAGCATGCCTGTTGCACATCGTAGAAGCGGGACAGGACGAGAGGCGGAGCCGCGGATGCCCGACGTCTACCTGCCCGCCATGTGGCCGCTGGAACTGCAGTACAGCCTGCAGGACTGGTACCGCGCCTGGTGTCTGCGGCGCCTGTATCGACAGTTGTCGACGCTGGACGATCGTCAGTTGGCGGCACGTGACCTGACTCGGCCGCAGCTGATTGCAAAGACCGAGCGGCCGCTGCGGGTGATGGCGGCGCAGCAGCGCCTGGCGCGGCAGAAACGTTGCGCGGCCAGTGCCGGCCGTTGAGGCGCTCCGCGGGAGCGAAACAAGCGTCGCGTCAGGGCTTGCGCGCCAGCAGCACGGCGCGCATCGGCGCCGGCAGCCCTTCGGCGGTCTTGCCATGATCCTCGGGGTCGAGGAAGTCCGGCAGCGACTGGTAGCGCATCCATTCGGTGCTGCGCTGTTCCTCGACACGGGTGACACTGACGTCCACGCAGCGCACGTCGACGAAACCGGCGCGTCGCAGCCAGCGCTCCAGCGCCGCTACCGAGGGCAGGAACCAGACGTTGCGCATTTGCGCATAGCGGTCTTCGGGCAGCAGCGCGGTGTTCTCGTCGCCTTCGATCACCAGGGTTTCCAGCACCAGTTCGCCGCCGCGGACCAGGCAGTCCTTGAGGTCGAGCAGGTGGTCGATGGGCGAGCGGCGGTGGTAGAGCACGCCCATGGAAAACACCGTCTCGAAGCCTTCCAGTTTCGGCGGCAGCTCTTCCAGGGCGAAGGGCAGGTGCCAGGCCGGCAGTTCGGGCAGGTAGCGCTTCATCGCGTGGAACTGGCAGAAGAACAGCCAGTTGGGGTCGACACCGACCACGCTGTCGGCACCGGCGCCGAGCATGCGCCACATGTAGTAGCCGTTGCCGCAGCCGACATCGAGGATGCGCTTGCCGGCGAGATCCAGGTGCGGCGCGACGCGGGCCCATTTCCAGTCCGAGCGCCATTCGGTGTCCACGTGTACGCCGAACACCTCGAACGGGCCCTTGCGCCACGGCGACAGGCCCATCAGTGCATCGCGGGTGGCCAGGCGGGTGGCGTCGTCGCAGGTGGCATCCAGGCGAAAACCCTCGCGCAGTTCCACGGCGCTCGGCAGCAGCTCCGGCAGCGCGTCGACGGCACGGCGCCAGCGCGGCAGGTCGCCATGGCCGATTTCCAGCTTGGCGTCCAGTTGCCGTTGTACATCGTTGGCCCAGGTGGCCAGGGGCGTGCCGGCCAGGCGCCAGGCGAGGGGCGTCAGGTCGAGATTCATGGCAGGGCGATCAGCGAGGCGAAATTCAGGCACTGGAACCAGGGCACGACCTTGCTGAAGCCGGCGTCCAGCAGGCGCTGGCGGTGGGTTTCCAGGCTGTCGGGCTTCATCACGTTTTCGATGGCGCTGCGTTTCTGGGCGATTTCCAGTTCGCTGTAACCATTGGCGCGCTTGAAGGCGATGTGCAGGTCGGTCAGCAACTGTTGCTCGTCGTCGTCCTCGAAGCGCAGCTTTTCCGAGAGGATCAGCGCACCGCCGGGGACCAGGGCCTGGCGGATGCGGCCGAGCAGCGCCGGGCGTTGCTCGGGGGCGATGAACTGCAGGGTGAAGTTCAGCGCCACCAGCGAGGCGGGTTGGAATGCCAGAGCAAGGATATCGTCTTCGATCACCTCCACCGGCAGCAACTCCTGGAACATCGAGTCCTGCGCGTGCAGGTACTCGCGGCAGCGCTCGACCATCGCGCTGGAATTGTCCACGGCGACGACCCGGCAGTTGTCGACCTTCACATGGCGGCGCAGCGCCTGGGTCACCGCGCCCAGCGAGCAGCCCAGATCGTACAGGCGGGTGTCCGGCTGGGCGAACTGCGCGGCGATCACCCCGAGGTTCTCGACGATGGCCGGGTAGCCCGGTACCGAGCGCTTGATCATGTCAGGGAACACCCGCACCACGTCCTCGTTGAACACGAAGTCCTGGATACGGGCGAGGGGCTGGGCGAACAGGCGATCGGGATCGTGACTCACGGTGTCGGGCGGCATGTGTGAAAAACGGGGCGGCATTGTAGCCGAAAGCATGTCCGGGCGCGGACTCCGTCGGGGCTCAATGCACCTCGATCCGACAGTCGAACAGGCCGGCCGGCTCGGCATCGGGCTCCCAGGGGCGCTGGTAGGTCAGGTAGAGCCGGCCGCTGCCGGGCGCATGGGCCTCGAAACGCCAGGTGGAGAGGCCATCGCCGCCGATCATGTCGTCCTTCGGATTGCTGAACACCTCGGGGCCGAGGCTGCGCAATTGCTCGGCGGAGGCCTCGCGCAGGGTCCAGCGATAGCCCGTGGCGGGATTGCTCGGCAGGCTGACGATCAGTTGCTGGCCGCTCTGCAGCGCCTGTGGGCAGCGGCGATCGTCGCTGAGCACCACGCTCGACGGCGCCTGACTCTTGCCGGCGCAGGCCGCGAGCAGCAGGAAGGTGGCGGGCAGCAACAGACGGGAGATGACGAAAGGCATGATCGACACCGGTCAGGTTGGGAGTGGGCAAGGATAGCTGCCATTGGGGCGCAGGCCCAAGGGCTTGCGGCGATGTGGAATGTAGGGCGGGTTGTAACCCGCCCTACGACAGGAGCCGCGCCCTCGCGGCAATGCAGGCCGCAAGGCCTGCCGTCATCCCCTCAGAACAGCACCTTGGCCACATCGGCGAAGCGCTTGGCGAAATGCACCGTCAGGCCTTCCTTCAGGTAGTCCGGCAGCTCCTCGAAATCGCCGCGGTTGGCTTCCGGCAGGATCAGCTCGAAGATTTTCTGCCGACGTGCGGCGATCACCTTCTCGCGCACGCCGCCGATCGGCAGCACATGGCCGGTGAGGGTCAGCTCGCCGGTCATCGCCACGCCCTTCTTCGGCGGCTGGTTGCGCGCCAGCGACAGCAGCGCGCTGGCCATGGTGATGCCGGCGCTGGGGCCGTCCTTGGGCGTCGCGCCCTCCGGTACGTGCAGGTGCACGAAGGCCTCGTCGAAGAATTCCGGGTCGCCCTTGAAGTCCTTCAGGTGCGAACTGACGTAGCTGTAGGCGATCTCCGCCGACTCCTTCATCACGTCGCCGAGCTGGCCGGTGAGCTTGAAGCCGCGGTTGTGGGTATGGATGCGCGTCGCCTCGATCGGCAGGGTGGCGCCGCCCATGCTGGTCCAGGCCAGCCCCGTGATCACGCCGACGCCGGAGAGCACCTGCTCGCTACGGAACACCGGTTTGCCCAGGTAGCTTTCCAGATCCTTCGGGGTGATCTTCAGGCTGATCGACGGGTCTTCCAGCAGCTTGACCACCGCCTTGCGCACCAGCTTGCCGAGCTGCTTCTCCAGCTGCCGCACGCCGGCCTCGCGGGCATAGCCTTCGGTCACGGCTTTCAGTGCGCCGTCGCTGATGCTCAGGCGCTGCCTGGGCACGCCGGTCTTGTTCAACAGCTTGGGCCAGAGGTGGCGCTTGGCGATGGCCAGCTTCTCCTCGGCGATGTAGCCGGACAGGCGGATCACCTCCATGCGGTCGAGCAGCGGCCCGGGGATCGAGTCCAGGGTATTGGCGGTGCAGACGAACAGCACCTTGGACAGGTCCAGGCGCAGGTCCAGGTAGTGGTCGAGGAATTCCACGTTCTGCTCCGGATCGAGCGTCTCCAGCAGCGCCGAGGCCGGATCGCCCTGGAAGCTGGCGCCGAGCTTGTCGATCTCGTCGAGCATGATCACCGGGTTCATCACCTCGACGTCCTTGAGTGCCTGCACCAGCTTGCCGGGCAGGGCGCCGATGTAGGTGCGCCGATGGCCCTTGATTTCCGCCTCGTCGCGCATGCCGCCCACCGAGAAACGATAGAACGGCCGGCCCAGCGACTCGGCGATGGACTTGCCGATGCTGGTCTTGCCCACGCCCGGCGGGCCCACCAGCAGCACGATGGAGCCGGCGATCTCGCCCTTGAAGGCGCCGACCGCGAGGAATTCGAGGATGCGGTTCTTGATGTCGTCCAGCCCCGCATGGTGCTTGTCCAGCACCTTGCGCGCGCGCTTGAGGTCGAGCTTGTCCTTGCCGTAGATCCCCCAGGGCAGGGCGGTCGCCCAGTCCAGGTAGTTGCGGGTGACGGCGTATTCCGGCGAGCCGGTCTCGAGGATCGACAGCTTGTTCAATTCCTCGTCGATGCGTTTCTGCGCCGCCGGCGGCACCACCTTGCCTTCCAGGCGGGCGCGGAATTCGTCGGCGTCGGCGCTCTTGTCGTCCTTGGTGATGCCCAGTTCGCGCTGGATGATCTTCAGCTGCTCTTTGAGGAAAAACTCGCGCTGGCGCTCGCCGATCTTGCGGTTGACCTCGCCGGTCAGCTCCTTCTGCAGCCTGGCGACCTCCACTTCCTTGCGCAGCAGCGGCAGCACCTTTTCCATGCGCTTGAGCACCGGCACGGTGTCCAACACCTCCTGCAGTTCCGCACCCGGCGCGGTGGTCAGCGCGGCGGCGAAGTCGGACAGCGGCGACGGGTCGTTGGGGCTGAAGCGGTTGAGGTAGTTCTTCAGTTCCTCGCTGTACAGCGGGTTGAGCGGCAGCAGTTCCTTGATCGCGTTGATCAGCGCCATGCCGTAGGCCTTCACCTCGTCGCGCGGATCGTCGTCGCTCTTGGGGTAGTCCACTTCCACCAGGTACGGCGGTTTGCGCCGCAGCCAGCCACGGATACGCACCCGCGCCAGGCCCTGGGCGACGAATTGCAGCTTGCCGCCTTCCTGCGAGGCGTGGTGCACGCGGACCATGGTGCCGTGTTCCGGCAGGCTGGCCGGGTCGAAGGTCGCCATGTCCAGCACCGGCGAATCGACGAAGAACAGCGCCACGCGCTGGTGCGGCGTCTTGGCCACGCGCTCCAGGGTTTCCGCCCAGGGATCTTCATTGACGATCACCGGCAGCACCTGCGCCGGGAAGAACGGCCGGTTGTGGATGGGGATGATGTAGAGCTTGTCCGGTTGCTGCTGGTCCGGCAGCACGAGCCCGTTGGAGGAGATGATTTCCTGGTCGAGATTGTCCTGGTTGATGTCGTCGTTCATGCGGCACCCGTTTCGAATACGTGCAACTTAGATGGGTGCGCGTGGGATGATTTCAATCCCACGGCGATGTGGCGGCGGGGGTGGGCATGTGCGCCCGGCTTCGGTAGAGTGCCGCCATGCTCAATGCCCGTCTGCTCCGCCTGGATGATCAGGCCCATCAGCATGCCCACGATTATCACCAGTTGGTGATGTCGCTGGCTGGGCGCGCGGAATTCGAGGTGGAGGGCTCCGGCGGCGAAGTCTGTCGCATGCGCGCCTGCCTGGTGCCGGGCGATGCCGATCACGGCTTCGCCGGCATGGGCGACAACCGCATGCTGATCATCGACCTGGATGAGCAGGACGCCTGCCTCGACGATCCGCAACTGCTCGCCCGGCTGTTCGAGGCGCCGCGCTATCCGGCGCTGGATGCCGATTTTCAGAACCTGCTCGCCTATGCCGGCGCCGAGCTCGCGCGCTATGGCAGCGATCCGCTGCTCGCCCGCGCGCTGGGCGGCGTGCTGCTGCGGGCGCTGCACCTGCGGCTGTTCGGCGAGTCGCTGCCGCGCCCGGCCAGCCCGCTGGATCTTGAGCGGCTCGATACGCATATCCATGACAACCTGGCGCGGCGCATCACCGTCGCCGAGCTGGCGCAGGTCGCCTGCCTGAGTCCGGGGCACTTCCATGCGCAATTCAAGGACAGCGTCGGCCTGACGCCCCATCAATACCTGCTCAAGGCCCGCCTCGATCGCGCCGCCCGCCTGCTGCGCGAGACGCCGCTGCCGCTGGTGCGCATCGCCGAGGAGTGCGGCTTCTCCAGCCAGAGTGCGTTGACCACGGCGACCCGCCGCTATCTGGGATTGACGCCCAAGCGCCTGCGCGACACCGAGGGCTGAGCCCGGGCCGTCCTGGTGCGGCGCCAGCGCAAAGTGCCTGAAGGCTGCCTCATCCTGGTGCGCAGTGCTTTTCGTCGTCGAATTTCGCAGTCTTCTGCAAAAACTCCGGAGCTTTTCGCAAGAACGTCGCGCTGCGCTGCCCCTACATTCCGCCATCCGCTCAGCAACGATCCGCCCGGCAATGCCCCAGTGCCCGGATCGATGGGCTAGACCTATCAGGCTGTTGAAAAACTACCTGCGTTGCCATCGCGGCGTTAAAAACAGGCTCAAAATGCTCATTTACCGCTCGTAAACTGCGCTTTTTCGCCTGTTTTTGCCTTGCGCTGGCTGCCTCGCCTACGTTTTTCAACAGCCTGCTATTACAAACACACCCACACTGGAGGAGCGGCGCGATGTTCAAGGCCGGTCACGTGCTGGATGGCGCCTTCGCCAACCAGAAAGCCGCAGAATTCTTTCCCGCCATCAGCGCCAATTACAGCGTCGACGAGGCGGCCTACCTCACCGAACTGCTGCAGCTGGCCGATCCCGGCGACGCCGGGATCGGCGCCATTCGCGAGCGGGCCCGCAGCCTGATCGAGACGGTGCGCGGCCGCGAGAACGCCGTCGATACCCTCGATGCGCTGTTGCGCCAGTACAGCCTCGACACCCAGGAAGGGCTGATGCTGATGTGCCTGGCCGAGGCCTTGCTGCGCGTGCCGGACTCGGCCACCGCCGATGCGCTGATCCGCGACAAGCTCAACGCCGCCGAGTGGGAGCGCCACCTCGGCCAGAGCGACAACGTGCTGGTCAATTTCGCCGCCTGGGGGCTGGTGATGACCGGCAAGGTGGTCGACCCGGAAACCGCCGACGGCCGTCCGAAGAACGTCATCGGCCGGCTACTCAAGCGTTCCGGCGAGCCGGTGATCCGCGGGGCGATGAACCAGGCGATGAAGCTGATGGGCAAGCAGTTCGTGCTTGGCCGGACCATCGCCGAAGCCCTGAAGAACGGCCGTCCCGAGCGCGAGAAGGGCTACAGCTATTCCTTCGACATGCTCGGCGAAGCGGCGTTGACCGCCGAGGATGCCGCCAAGTACATGGCCGACTACCGTCAGGCCGTGGAAACCGTGGGGGCCGAGCCGCAGGTCGGCAAGGGACCGCGCCCCTCGGTATCGATCAAGCTGTCGGCGCTGCACCCGCGTTATGAAGTCGCCCAGCGCGAGCGCGTGCTCACCGAGTTGTTCGCCAATGTCCGCGATCTGGCCATCCTGGCGCGTGAGCGCGACGTCGGCATCACCATCGATGCCGAGGAGGCCGACCGCCTGGAGCTATCGCTGGAGCTGTTCGAAAAGCTCATGCGTGACCCGGCCATCGCCGGCTGGGGCGAGTTCGGCCTGGTCATCCAGGCCTATTCCAAGCGCTGCCTGCCGGTGCTGGTGTGGCTGACCCTGCTCGGTCGCGAACTCGGTGCGCGCATTCCGCTGCGCCTGGTCAAGGGCGCCTACTGGGACAGCGAGATCAAGCAGTGCCAGGTGCAGGGCCTGGACGGCTACCCGGTGTTCACCCGCAAGGAAGGCACCGACACCTCGTACCTCGCCTGCGCGCGCTACCTGTTGTCCGAGCACACCCGCGGGGTGATCTACCCGCAGTTCGCCAGCCACAACGCGCACACGGTCAGTTGCATCCTGGCCATGGCCGAGGAAAACGCGCAGCCGCGCGAGTTCGAGTTCCAGCGCCTGCACGGCATGGGCGATGCGCTGTACGACACGGTGATCGAGAAGTACCGCAAGAACGTGCGCATCTATGCACCGGTCGGCGCGCACAAGGACCTGCTGCCATACCTGGTGCGCCGCCTGCTGGAGAACGGCGCCAACTCCTCGTTCGTCCACCAGCTGGTCGACCCGCGCGTGCCGGTGGACTCGCTGATCGATCACCCGGTGAGCCAGCTGCGCCAGTTCGCCGCGCTGGGCAACCCGCGCATTCCGCTGCCGCCGGCGCTGTTCGGCAATCGCAAGAACTCCCAAGGGATCAACATGAATATCCAGAACCAATGGAACGAACTGGCCAGCGCCTACCAATCTTTCCTCGAGCGCCAGTGGCAGGCCGCGCCGGTGATCGGAGGCCAGCCCCTGAGCGGGACGCCCGCTGAGGTGCGCTGCCCCTATGACCTGAACAAGGTCGTCGGCCAGGCCCAGTTCGCCAGCGCCGAGCAGGCGCGTCAGGCCATCGATCGCCTGGCCACCTATTGGCCGACCTGGAATGCCACGCCAGTGGAGACCCGCGCCGCTATATTGGAACGCCTGGGCGATCTGCTGGAGCAGCACCGCGCCGAGCTGATGGCGCTGTGCACCGTGGAAGCCGGCAAGTCGCTGCAGGACGGCATCGACGAGGTGCGCGAGGCCGTGGATTTCTGCCGCTACTACGCGCAGCAGGCACGACTGAAACTCGGCCGCGAGGAGCTCAAGGGCCCGACCGGCGAGCGCAACGAGCTGTTCCATGAAGGCCGCGGCGTGTTCGTCTGCGTCAGCCCGTGGAACTTCCCGCTGGCCATCTACCTCGGCCAGATCAGCGCGGCGCTGGTCGCCGGCAATACCGTGCTGGCCAAGCCGGCCGAGCAGACCAGCCTGATTGCTGCGCGTGCGCTTGAGCTGATGTTCGACGCCGGTCTGCCAAAGGAGGCGATCGCCCTCCTGCCCGGCGACGGTGCCACCCTGGGCGGCGTGTTCTGTCGCGATCCGCGCGTGGTCGGCGTGTGCTTTACCGGCTCGACGGACACGGCGCGCATCATCAACCGCCAGCTCGCCGAGAAGGAAGGGCCGATCGCCACGCTGATCGCCGAGACCGGCGGGCAGAACGCGATGATCGTCGACTCCACCGCGCTACCCGAGCAGGTGATCAAGGATGCCGTCGGCTCGGCCTTCACCAGCGCCGGCCAGCGCTGCTCGGCCCTGCGCGTGCTCTACGTGCAGCGCGACATCGCCGAGCGGGTGATCGAGCTGCTCAAGGGCGCCATGGCCGAACTGAAGGTCGGCCCGACGCACCTGCGCGAGAACGACATCGGCCCGGTGATCGACCAGGAGGCGCGCGACGCGCTGCTGGCGCACATCCAGCAGCTCAAGGGCGAAGGGCGGCTGATCGCCGAAGCCACGCTGCCCGAGGGCCTCGCTGGCCATTTCGTCGCGCCGGTGGCCTTCGAGATCGGCGGCATCGAAGAACTCAGGAAAGAACACTTCGGCCCGGTGCTGCACGTGGTGCGTTACGACGCGGCGGACCTGGAGAAAGTCGTCGCGGCGATCAACGCCACCGGCTACGGCCTGACCCTCGGGGTGCACAGCCGCAACGAGGAAACCGCCGCGCGCATCGAGCGGCTTTCGCGGGTCGGCAATCTCTACGTCAACCGCAACCAGATCGGCGCCGTGGTCGGCGTGCAGCCCTTCGGCGGTTGCGGGCTGTCCGGCACCGGGCCGAAGGCCGGCGGGCCCAGCTACCTGCTGCGCTTCACCAACGAGCGCACCACCTCGACCAATACCACGGCGGTGGGCGGCAACGCTTCGCTGCTGTCGCTCGGCGACGATTGAGCGGGTCAGATCGTAGGGTGGAAAACTCGCGAAGCGATTTTCCACGCGGATGCAGCCACGCGGATGCAGCGGGTTGGTGGATGGCTGCGGCCATCCACCCTACGGAATGGCGTAAACCTCCCGGCTGCTGCGGCAGCCGGAACACAACAACAATTGGACAGTTGGCGGTCGCTCTTCCGCCACTGACGGGCCCGGGTTGGGTCTGTCGCAGGTGATGGCCTTTTTCGCCATCGCCCTCTGCCAAGGTGTCGCGCGGGGCCGCTCGCGTTGCGCCGAACAACAACTAACGAGGGACACACAATGAGCGTCAGTACACCCACGCTGATCACCTTTCTGATCTACATCGCGGCGATGATCCTGATCGGCTTCATCGCCTACCGCGCCACCAAGAACTTCTCCGACTACATCCTCGGCGGGCGCAGCCTCGGCAGCTTCGTCACCGCGCTGTCGGCCGGCGCCTCGGACATGAGCGGCTGGCTGCTGATGGGCCTGCCCGGGGCGATCTTCGTCGCCGGCCTGTCGGAAAGCTGGATCGCCATCGGCCTGATCGTCGGCGCCTGGCTGAACTGGCTGTTCGTCGCCGGGCGTCTGCGCGTGCACACCGAGCACAACCACAACGCGCTGACCCTGCCGGACTACTTCTCCCACCGCTTCGAGGACCAGAGCCGCCTGCTGCGGATCTTCTCCGCGCTGGTGATCCTGGTGTTCTTCACCATCTACTGCGCCTCGGGCGTGGTGGCCGGCGCACGGCTGTTCGAGTCGACCTTCGGCATGCCGTACGAATACGCGCTGTGGGTCGGCGCGGCGGCGACCATCCTCTACGTGTTCATCGGCGGCTTCCTGGCGGTGAGCTGGACCGACACCGTGCAGGCCACGCTGATGATCTTCGCGTTGCTGATCACGCCGCTGTTCGTCATCCTCGCCCTGGGCGACATGGGCACCGTGATGGCCACCATCGAAGCGCAGAACCCGGCCAACTTCGACATGTTCCGTGGCCTGTCCTTCGTCGCCATCATCTCGCTGCTGGCCTGGGGCCTGGGCTACTTCGGCCAGCCGCACATCCTGGTGCGCTTCATGGCCGCCGACTCGATCAAGACCATCCCCAACGCCCGGCGCATCGGCATGACCTGGATGATCCTGACCCTGGCCGGGGCGGTGGCGGTGGGCTTTCTCGGCATCGCCTACTTCGCCGACCACCCGGAGCAGGCGGGCGCGGTGAGCCAGAACGGCGAGCGGGTGTTCATGGAACTGGTGAAGATCCTGTTCAACCCGTGGGTGGCCGGCATCATCCTCTCCGGTGTGCTGGCGGCGGTGATGAGCACCCTCAGCGCCCAGCTGCTGGTCAGCTCCAGCGCCCTGACCCAGGACTTCTACAAGGCCATGCTGCGCAAGAACGCCTCGCAGACCGAGCTGGTGTGGGTCGGCCGCGGCATGGTGCTGCTGATCGCGCTGATCGCCATCGGCATCGCCTCCAACCCGGAGAGCAAGGTGCTGGGCCTGGTGTCCTACGCCTGGGCCGGCTTCGGCGCGGCGTTCGGTCCGGTGGTGCTGATCTCGCTGCTGTGGAAGCGCATGACGCGCAACGGCGCGCTGGTGGGCATGCTGGTCGGTGCGGTTACCGTGGTGGTGTGGAAGGAATTCATCGGCCTGGGCCTGTACGAGATCATCCCCGGCTTCATCCTCGCCAGCCTCGCCATCTTCGTGGTGAGCAAGCTGGACGCCGAACCGGCGCCGAGCATCGTCAAGCGCTTCGAGGAAGCCGACGCGGACTACCACGCCGGCTGAT
>NZ_JADDIX010000077.1:0-21509 GCF_015070855.1 Pseudomonas lopnurensis | reverse complement strand
TCGCCTGTTTTTGCCTTGCGCTGGCTGCCTCGCCTACGTTTTTCAACAACCTGTTAAAAGTCTGGCCGTGACGGGGAGAGATTTTCTTTCTACTTTTGCGGTAGAACAGCACTTGTGTGCATGAACCATTCGCCTACAACAACAAAACAGGAACAACCATGCAGACCTCGCCTCTGAGCGGCATCGACCGCAAGATCCTTCTGCTGCTGCAGCACAACGCCGACCTCTCCGCAGCGGAGATCGCCGAAAAGGTCGAACTGTCGCAATCGCCGTGCTGGCGGCGGATCAACCGCATGCAGGAGGAAGGGCTGATCGAGCGCAAGGTGGCGCTGCTCAACCCGAAGAAGCTCGGGCTGAACATGACGGTATTCGTCAACATCAAGCTCTCGGCCCACGGGCGCAGCAATCTGGACGAATTCGAGCAGGCAGTGGTGGGTTACCCCGAGGTGCTGGAGTGCTACACCATGGCCGGCGAGTCGGACTACCTGCTCAAGGTCCTGGCCAAGGACATCGACAGCTACGAACGCTTCCTGCGCGACCAACTGCTACAGCGCCCGCACGTGCAGGAAGCGCATTCGCACATCGCCATGAGCGAGGTGAAGCGAACCACGGAATTGCCGTTGGATTGAGCATCGAGGTCGCAGCGGTGTTCGCGGTGGATAAGGCGGAGCCGTTATCCAACCTACGGGCCCGGAATTCCCTCCACCCGTGCATCCGGGCCGACTCCCCTGCTTTCGAACCATCCTTGATTGACCTCCAGCGCATAACGCGCCGGGGCCTGCGAACAGCGAATCGCCGTGCTCAACGGCTCGAGATCCAGCATATCCACGATCACCCCGTTCTCATCCATGAACGCCGCCGACAGCGGCAATGGCGTGTCCTTCATCCACAGGCAGTGCCGCCGCACCTCGTCGAAACGGAACAGCATCCCGCTGTCGGCCGCGAGCTCGGTACGCCACATCAGGCCGCGCTGGCGCTCCTCGGCGCTGACGGCGTATTCGGCCTCCAGCCGGTGCTCGCCCAGGCGCAACAGCAGCGGCTCGGCCGCCTGCACGAGCGACGCCGGCAACAGCAGTGACAACAAAAGCGCAAGACGCATCGACCACCTTCCTCTGGATCGGCGAAACCGGGAGCGAAACGGCCGCGGCAGCGTACCTGACGGCCATCCCGGCCGACACGATAGCCTGTCTGCCCGGCAGCGAGCCACCACCGCCTCGCCACGTTCGCCCTTTCCGACTCCCCGCCGGCTACGCTCATTGCACAATGACTACTCGAAGCGGGAGAATCCTGATGAATCTCAAAGGCAAGACCGCACTGGTCACCGGCTCCACCAGCGGTATCGGCCTCGGTATCGCGCTGAGGCTGGCCGAGGCCGGTGCCGACCTGCTGCTCAATGGCTTCGGCGACAGCGCCGCAGCCGTCGCCGAGGTGGCCCGGCACGGCGGCAAGGTGCGCCACCACCCGGCGGACATGGCCCGCGCGCAACAGATCGGCGAAATGGTCGCCTTCGCCGAGGACGAATTCGGCGGCGTGGACATCCTGGTCAACAACGCCGGCATCCAGTACGTGGCGCCGGTGGAGGAATTTCCGGTCGAGCGCTGGGACGCGATCATCGCCATCAACCTGAGCTCGGCCTTCCATACCACGCGCCTGGCGCTGCCGGGCATGCGCCGGCGCGGCTGGGGGCGGATCATCAACGTCGCCTCGGCCCACGGGCTGGTGGGCTCGGCGCAGAAATGCGCCTATGTCGCCGCCAAGCACGGGCTGGTCGGGCTGACCAAGGTGGTGGCGCTGGAGACCGCCGCCACGCCGATCACCTGCAACGCCATCTGCCCGGGCTGGGTACTGACGCCGCTGGTGCAGCAGCAGATCGACGAGCGCGCCCGCCAGGATGGCGATACGCAGCGCGCCCGCCACGACCTGCTGGCCGAGAAGCAGCCCTCCCTGGATTTCGTCACGCCGGCGCAGCTGGGCGCGCTGGCGCTGTTCCTCTGCAGCGAGGCCGCCGACCAGGTGCGTGGCGCGGCGTGGAACATGGACGGCGGCTGGGTCGCGCAGTAGCCAAGCCAGTGGCCTGCCTGGTTAGTTTGTTAACTCACCGGGCATTATGTTGCAGGAGGCGCCTACGCTCGAAAGGCTCTTGCGCTTCTCCCGAGTCGCGGCCACACATGGATAAACGAATTTCCAAGCTAGCCAGCGTTTTTGCTGACCTGCGGCAAGGCGGCCGGGCAAAAACCGCGCGGCCGCTTGGCAAGCACACTGCGCTGGGGCTAGATAGCCCTCATCCCCCAGCGAAACCGTCCGCATGACCACCATTGCCAGCGATACGCCCAGCAACGGCCAATCTCCCGTGCACCTGGCCTTGCGCCGGGTCGCCATCGACACCTACCGCGAGAACGTCGCCTACCTGCACCGCGACTGCGCCGCCTGTCGCGCCGAGGGCTTCCAGGCCCTGGCCAAGGTGGAGATACGCGTCAACGGCAAGCGCATCCTGGCCAGCCTCAATCTGGTGGACGACCCGGCCATCGTCGACATCGCCGAGCTGGGGCTGTCCGAGGACGCCTTCGCCCAGCTCGGCGCCGAGGCCGGCGTGCCCGCCTCGATTTCCCAGGCCGAGCCGGCTGCCTCCATCCCCGCGCTGCACCGCAAGATCGCCGGCGAACGGCTGCGCCGCGAGGACTTCCAGGCCATCGTCCGCGACATCGCCGAGCACCGTTATTCGAAGATCGAGCTGACCGCCTTCGTCGTCGCCTGCAACCAGGGCGAACTGGACCGCGAGGAGGTGTACTTCCTCACCGACGCGATGGCCCAGGTCGGCCGCCGCCTCGACTGGCGCGAGCACCCGGTGGTGGACAAGCATTGCATCGGCGGCATTCCCGGCAACCGCACCTCGATGCTGGTGGTGCCGATCGTCGCCGCCCACGGCATGCTCTGCCCCAAGACCAGCTCGCGAGCGATCACCTCGCCGGCCGGCACCGCCGACACCATGGAGGTGCTGGCCAACGTCCAGCTGCCGTTCGAGCGCCTGTGCGAGATGGTTCGCGACGAGCGCGGCTGCCTGGCCTGGGGTGGCACCAGCGAGCTGTCGCCGGCCGACGACGTGCTGATTGCGGTGGAACGCCCGCTGTCGATCGACTCGCCGGGGCAGATGGTCGCCTCGATCCTGTCGAAGAAGGTGGCTGCCGGCTCCACCCATCTGCTGCTGGACATCCCCATCGGCCCCACCGCCAAGGTACGCTCGATGGCCGAAGCGCAGCGCCTGCGCAAGCTGTTCGAGTTCGTCGCCTCGCGCCTGGGCCTGACCCTTGACGTGGTGATCACCGATGGTCGCCAGCCCATCGGGGACGGCATCGGCCCGGTGCTGGAGGCGCGCGACGTGATGCGCGTACTGCAGAACGACCCGCGCGCACCCAACGACCTGCGGCAGAAGGCGCTGCGCCTGGCCGGCCGCATGCTCGAGTTCGACCCGGACGTGCGCGGCGGCGACGGCTATGCCATCGCCCGCGACATTCTCGAATCCGGCCGTGCGCTGAAAAAGATGCATTCGATCATCGAGGCCCAGGGCGGCAAGGTCTTCGACCACAACCAGCCGCCGCTGGCCAAGCTCAGCTTCGACGTGCTGGCCGACCGCGACGCGGTGGTCACCGGCATCGACAACCTGCAACTGGCGCGCATCGCCCGGCTGGCCGGCGCGCCCAAGGTCCAGGGCGCCGGCGTCGACCTGCTGCGCAAGCTCGGCGAACCGGTCAGGGCCGGCGAGGGTCTGTATCGCGTTCATGCCGATTTCCCCGCCGACCTCGCCTTCGCCCGCCAGGCCACCGAGCACGCCAGTGGCTTCAGCCTCGGCGGCGCCGACCAGGTCCCGACCGTTTACGTGGAGTTCTGATGCACAGCCTGTTGCTGTATTTCGACGACGAACGCGACGCCGCGCTGCGCCTGGCCGAGGCCTGCGGCCTACCGGCCGCCATGGTCGAGCGCCACCGCTTTCCCGATGACGAGTTGCGCCTGCGCCTGCCGCTGGCCGAGGGCGAAACGCTGGCCGAGCAACTGGTGCTCTACCGCGGTCTCGACCACCCCAACGAGAAACTGGTGGAGCTGCTGCTGGTGGCCGGCGAGGCGCGGCGCCTGGGCGCCAAGCGGCTGATCCTGGTCGCGCCGTACCTGGCCTACATGCGCCAGGACATCGCTTTCAGCCCTGGCGAGGTGGTCAGCCAGCGGGTGATCGGCCGGCTCCTGGCCAACCAGTTCGACGGGCTGATCACCGTCGACCCGCACCTGCACCGCGTCGCCACCTTGCCCGAAGCCGTGCCGCTGGCCGATGCGGTGACCCTCTGCGCGGCGCCGGCGTTGGCCCGGCTGATCGCCGCGCGCCATCCCGATGCCCTGCTGCTCGGCCCGGACGCCGAAGCCAGGCAGTGGATCGAGGCCGCCGCCGCGCAACACGGTTTCGAGCACGGCGTATGCAGCAAGGTGCGCCATGGCGATCATCAGGTGGATATCGAGCTGCCGGCGCTGGCTTTTTCCGGACGCCACGTGGTGCTGCTGGACGATGTCGCCAGTTCCGGGCACACCCTGGCCCAGGCGGCGAAGAAGCTCCTGGCGGCCGGTGCCGCCTCGGTGGACGTGGCGGTGACCCATGCCCTGTTCGCCGGCGATGCGCTCGAGGTGATCCGTGCAGCCGGCGTCGGCGAAATCTGGAGCACCGATTGCATCGTCCACCCGAGCAACGCGGTACGGATGGCGCCACACCTGGCCGAGGCGCTGCGCCCGCTGCTGCGTTGAACGGCAAGCAGGCCGCGACGGGCAGCTTTTCATCGCCCGGATCGTGCCTGCCGTCGGGCTACCACTGCAGCTGCAGTTCGCTCTCGAATGCGCGCTGTTCCCCGCTCAGCGGATCGCGGAAACGCAGGCCCCGCGCCAGCAGCTTGAGCGGCCGCGCGTAGTCGTCCGTCTCGCGTTCGCCACGTTCGAGTAGTCGCGGGTAGAACGGGTCGTTGCAGATGCCGGCGCCGAGAGAGGCCATGTGCAGGCGCAGTTGGTGCTTGCGGCCGCTGATCGGCGAGAGCCCGTAGCGCCAGAGCTCGCCCCGGCGCTCGAGCACTTCGATCAGCGTCTCGCTGTTGGGCTCGCCCTCGCCTTCGCGCATCAGGAAGAACGGCTCGCCGGCGACCATGCACAGGCGCCGGCGCAGCGGGAAATCGAGCTGCGGCAGCGCCGGGCAGATCGCCTCGTAACGCTTGTGGATCTCGCGCTGGCGAAACAGCGCCTGGTAGGCGCCGCGGCTTTCGCGGTTGCTGGAGAACAGCACCAGCCCGGCGGTGAGCCGGTCGATGCGATGGATCGGCACCAGGTCGGGATTGTCCAGGCGCTTGCACAGCCGCGCCAGCAACGTCTCGTCGACGTACTCGCCGGCGGGCATCACCGATAGGAAATGCGGCTTGTCGGCCACCACCAGGTGCTCGTCGGCGTGAAGGATGCGCTCTTCGAACGGCACCGGCGTCTCGTTCGGCACCTCGCGGAAGTAATGGATACGCAGCCCGGCCCGATAGGGATGCTGCGCGCCGATCGGTTGCCGCCCGGCATCCAGTACCCGGCCGCGGGCCATGCGATCGAGCCAGGTCGCGCGGTCGATCGCCGGAAAGTGGTCGCACAGGCAGTCGAGCACGGTGCGCCATGCGCCTGGCGGCAGATGCAGGGTGCTGGGGCGGGAATGCGGGACGGACATGGTGCGAAGGACGGGTGACCGACAGGGCCGTCGATGATAACCGCTATGCGGTCGGCTGGCCTCCCCGGCAGCAGGGCGCGAGCAGCGCACCCTGCCGGGGAAGCCGATATCAGTCTTCCTTGTCCTTGGTCACCTCGCCGGTCCGGCCGTCGATCCTGAACTCATACTTCTTGCCGTCCTGCTTCATGCCCTCGCCTTCCCAGCCATCGTCATCGGCTTCGATGCCGTGCAGCTCGGTGTAGCCAGCGGCCTTGGCCTTTTCCACGGCCTGCTCGAGGGTGATCCAGTCGGCGCCGGGCTTGTCCGCCGCGAAGGCGGCACCGGAGCCCAGGATTGCAACAGCGAACGCGGCGGTAAGCGTCTTGTTGTACATCTCGTTTTTCCTTCTGCGAACGAAACGGATCGAGCCACCGTTGCGGCTCATAGGATTACGAGCCCGGCGGCCATCGGGAAGTTCAACCGCGCCCGGCGCGCCTCGCGGCGCAAGATCAGCCGGCTCTCGTCGATTACGCCCGGCGCCGTTCGATACATATCAGGAGCCCATCGCCGCGCGACGGTGGCTCCGACCGATTCCGACTCGCACCACCGGAGGTTCCCATGACCACACACAAGGTCGTATCCGAACAGGACTGGATGGCCGCCCACAGTGCCCATCTGCTCGAAGAGAAGCGACTGACCCACCAGCGCGACGCCCTCAGCGCGAAGCGCCGCCAACTGCCCTGGCGTCGCCTCGAACAGGATTACATCTTCCACGACGCCAGCGGCCCGGTCCGCCTCGGCGAGCTGTTCGCCGGCCGCAGCCAGTTGGTCATCAAGCATTTCATGTTCGGCCCGGACTGGACCGAAGGCTGCGTCGGATGCTCGTTCGAAGCGGATCACATCCAGGGCGCGCTGGCGCACCTGGAGCACCACGACGTCAGCTTCGCCGCCATCTCGAGGGCTCCGTTCGCCAGGCTGGAAGCCTTCCGCCAGCGCATGGGCTGGCAGTTCCGCTGGCTGTCGTCGGCCGGCAGCCGCTTCAACCGCGACTTCCACGTGTCCTTCGATGCCGACGACATCGTCGACGGCAAGGTCTTCTACAACCATGCCTGGCAACCCTTCGTCTGCGAGGAACTGTCGGGCTTCAGCATCTTCCTGCGCGACGAGCAGGGCGACCTCTTCCATACCTTCTCTGCCTACGGACGCGGCGCGGAAGAGCTGCTCGGCACCTATGTCCTGCTGGACATGACGCCCAACGGACGCAACGAGAACGGTCCGAACCACGACCTCACCGACTGGGTGCGCCACCATGACCGCTACGACAGCGGCGGCGGCGTTGCGCCGAGCGGACGTCCCAGCTCGGATAGCGGCAGTTGCCGCCACTAGCGGACTGTCTTGGAAGTTCGTTTATCCATGTGTTGCCGCGACTCCGGAGAAACGCAAGAGCCTTTCGAGCGTAGGCGCCTGGGGATGCCTAGCTCTTGCTGGCGATCCCGACCACCATTGCCGATGATCGCCAGCAAGCTGGCTCCACAACTTAATGCCCAGTGAGTTGGCCAACTAACCATTAGCTACTGGCGCTGGATGGCGACGATGCGCGGGTCCAGCTCGCCGTTGCTGAACTCGAATGCCACCGCGTCGCCCACCGCCAGCCCTTTCAGTTGCTCGGCGCTGGCCTTGAACGGGGTGACCATGGCCGGCCATTTCAGTGCCGCCACCGGCCCATGGGCGATGGTCACGCTGGCCTGGGCCGGCTGCGCATCGATGGCGCGGATCACGCCTTCGGCCGTGAAGGCGGCTTCGGCCTCGAGGCTGTTGCCCGCCGACACGTCGTCAACCGGGGGCGGTGTGGTGGACGGTTTCAGCAGGTCTTCGGCGAGGGCGGGCGGGCTCAGCCAGAGCGCGGCGAGGGCCGCGACGAGAAGGATTTTCATGACGATCGCTCCGATGGGATGGCCTGCACATTTGACCGATACCTGAAGCCTAGTTGCGACGGTTGCACGCGCCCTCGGCCAAAGGATGCATTCGCCGGCGGTCGGCAGCGTTCAGTTTGACTTAAGCCGTGCCTCGTAGCCTGTGAACCGTCGAAACCAACCACAGGTAACCCGCCATGAAAACCCTCGCTACCCTGCTGACCGCCGCCACCCTCGCCTTCGGCGCCAACCTGGCCCTGGCCAAGGACCTCGGCCCGGACGAGGCCCTGCGCCTGCGCGACGCCGGGACCATCCAGTCCTTCGAGAAGCTCAACGAAGCAGCCCTGGCCAAGCACCCCGGTGCCACCATCGAGGAAACCGAGCTGGAAGAAGAATACGGTCGCTACGTCTACCAGCTTGAATTGCGCGACGCCAAAGGTGTGCAATGGGACCTGGAGCTGGACGCCAAGACCGGCGAAGTGCTCAAGAACCATCAGGACGATTGATGCGTGCCTCCCTTTTCCTGACGCTCCCCCTGGCCCTGCTGCTCGCCGCCACGCCGGTGGCGAGCCGCGACCTGGATCAGGACGAAGCCCTGCGGCTGCGCCGCGAGGGCCTCATCATGCCACTGGAAAACCTGCTGCAACGCGCGCTGGAACGCTATCCGGGTGCGCGCCTGCTGGAAGCGGAGCTGGAGGAGGAAGACGGCCTCTACGTCTACGAGATCGAACTGCTCACCGCCGAAGGCGTCGCCCGCGAGCTGGAGCTGGATGCCCGCGACGGGCGCCTGCTCAAGGATGAGGAAGACTGAATGCGCCTGCTACTGGTCGAAGACAATGTGCCGCTGGCCGACGAACTGGTCGCCAGCCTCGGCCGCCACGGCTATGCCACCGACTGGCTGGCCGATGGCCGCGACGCCGATTACCAGGGCAGCAGCGAACCCTATGACCTGATCGTGCTCGACCTCGGCCTGCCCGGCAAGCCGGGACTCGAGGTGCTACGCGACTGGCGCGCGCGTGGCCTGACGACACCGGTACTGGTCCTCACCGCCCGCGCCTCCTGGGCCGAGCGCATCGAGGGATTGAAAGCCGGCGCCGACGACTACCTGACCAAGCCCTTCCACCCAGAGGAACTGCTGCTGCGCATCCAGGCCCTGCTGCGCCGCGCCCATGGCCTGGCCAACCAGCCGCTGCTGCGCGCCGGCGGGCTGGAGCTGGACGAGGGCCGGCAGAGCTGCCGCAAGAACGGCGAGGAAATCGCACTGACCGCCGGCGAGTTCCGCCTGCTGCGCTACTTCATGCTGCACCCCGGCCAGTTGCTATCGAAGACCCATCTGGCCGAACACCTCTACGACGGCGAGACCGAGCGCGACTCCAACGTCATCGAAGTGCATATCAACCGCCTGCGCGGCAAGCTCGGCCGCGAACTGATCGAAACGCGCCGCGGCCAGGGCTATCGCTTCGGCGGCCAGCCGTGAAATCCATTCAGCGCAGCCTCGCCCTGGGGCTGGTCGCGGTGCTGCTGGTGGTCGCCCTGCTGCTGGTGCAGTCCAGCCTCTGGTTGTTCGAGGCGGGCCTCAAGCGCAGCCTGGAGGCCGACCTGCGCGAGGAAGCCGAAGGCCTGCTGGTCGCCGTGGTCAACGGCCCCGACGGCGTGCAACTGGATACCCAGCGGCTCAGCCCGCGCTACCAGCGGGCGTTTTCCGGCCACTATTTCCAGATCCAGCTGCCCGGCCGCACCTGGCGCTCGCGCTCGCTCTGGGATGCCACGCCGCAATGGCCGCAGACGCCCGGCCTGGCCAGCGAACTGCTGGACGGCCCGCAGCAGCAACGCCTGCTGAGCTATCGCGCGCAGTACAGGCGCGACGGCCAGCCCATCGTCATCAGCGTCGCGCAGGACTACACGCCGGTGCTCGACAGCTTCGCCCGGGTGCGCCTGAGCGGCCTGGGCCTGGTCGGCGTGGCGCTGCTGGTGTTCCTGCTGGTGCAGCGCTACGCCATGGCGCTGGCGTTGCGCCCGCTGGAGCGTGCCCGCCAGCAGATCGCCCAGCTGCAGCAGGGCCAGCGCCAGCAGCTCGACAGCCAGGCGCCGCTGGAGCTGCAACCGCTGGTGGAGCAGATCAACCACCTGCTGACGCATACCGAAGACACCTTGCAGCGCTCGCGCCACGCGCTGGGCAACCTCGGCCATGCGCTGAAGACGCCCCTGGCGGTACTCGGCAGCCTGACCCAGCGCGAAGAACTGGCCGCCTACCCCGAACTGCAGGCGGGCCTGCAGGAACAACTGGCGCAGATCCAGCAGCGCGTCAGCCGTGAACTCGGCCGCGCCCGGCTGGCCGGGGAGGTGCTGCCCGGCGCGCACTTCGACTGCGACGCGGAGCTGCCGGCACTGTTCGAAACGCTGGCGATGATCCACCGCCAGGACCTCGACCTGCGCTGGCAGGCCCCGCCCGGCTGCCGCCTGCCGCGCGACCGCGAGGACATGCTGGAGCTGCTCGGCAACCTGCTGGACAACGCCTGCAAGTGGGCCAGGAGCAAGGTCGTGCTGACCATCGAGCGGGCCGACGGCGGCTATCGGCTGTGCGTCGAGGATGACGGCCCGGGCATTCCGCCCGCGCAGCGCGAGAAGGTCCTCGCCCGCGGTGCCCGCCTGGACGAGTCGGCGCAAGGCCACGGCCTCGGGCTGGGCATCGTCAGTGACATCCTCGCGGCCTGGCACGGCGAATGGAAACTGGACGACAGTCCGCTGGGCGGGTTGCGGGTCACGATCCGCCTGCCGGCGGGACGTTGAGGCGGGAGCAGACAGCAACGCTGTCGCCCAGCAAACGGATGCAGCCTCAGCTCACTCCCCGAGAACGCCGCCTGTGCACACCGCGCCCGTAGGAGCCCGGGGGGACGCCGAGTCTTTGCCGGCGATCATCGGCGTTGCGGCCGATCGCCCGCAAGCGGACTCCTGCAAAAGACATCCTGTGCCATGGCCATGGAACGGATGTGGGCCTTGTTCGCAGGCATGGCCTGCTCCTACAAGGGGGGCAGCGCCTAGTGCGGGCGGGCCAGTTCGTTGCGCATGTCTTCGAGGATGGTCTCCACCAACAGGGTGTTCTGCACCTGATGGCCCGCCATGACCCGTGTCGCCTCGGTGCCGTTGATCGGATAGCCGACATGGACCACGAGGCGGCCGTCCGTCTGCGGCTCGACGCGCGTGCAGTACTGCGAAGTGAAGGTTTCTGCCAGATGGCGGGACAAGGTCTTCATGAGCGTCTCGAGCAATGAGCCTGTGACAAAGACCCTGGCCCGCGCTTGGAGATTCCAGCCGTCCATCGGGACACGCACCGCATTCATCAAACGGTCGCCTCGAGGAGGTACTCAGCGACCCTCTCCCTTCGCACAGGCCAGCCGGGGCCAACAGCAGCATCGCGTGCCCCGCGGCGCAGGACATCGGCAGGCATGGAATATCAGCTCATGGCGCTCACTTCATCCGCCGGGTCGAGTTGAAACGCCCCCCGAATATATGTAGCGTTGCACGACACGTCGAGCAGGCCGACAGAGGCTCGTAAAGTTTCCAGCAGGTGGGCGCGGATGAAAAGAACGCAATCGATCAGCCATATCCGCTGGGACCTGGCGCTGCGCTACCGGCTGATCGAGACCATCGCCTGGTGGGAAGGCCGCCTGACCACGGGCCACCTGATGCAGAGTTTCGGCATCAGCCGGCAGCAGGCCTCGAAGGACATCAACACCTACCTCAACGAACATGCGCCGAACAACCTCACCTATGACCGTCATCTGAAAGGCTACAAGCCGGCGCGGAGCTTCCAGCCGCTGTTCATCGACGGCAGCGCCAGCGCCTACCTGCGCCTGCTCGACCAGAACCGCTCACGCGCCCCGCACATCGAGGGCCTGGCGCTGGCCTATGCCCATACCGACGTGCTCGAAGTGCCGGACCGCAGCATCCGCCCCGAGGTGCTGCGGCCGATCCTGCAGGCCTGCCGCGAGGGCCTGCGGCTGGAAACCGAGTACGTCTCGCTGGCCAACCCGCAGCCGGAAATCCGCGTGATGGCGCCGCACACGCTGGTGTTCACCGGCATGCGCTGGCATGTGCGCGCCTACTGCGAGAAGAACCACGAATACCGCGACTTCGTCCTCAGCCGCTTCCGTGGCGAGCCGGACCTGATGGACGCGAGCGAACACACCCGCGAACGGGACGAGGCCTGGAATACCGCCGTGACCGTACTGCTCGAACCCGACGCGCGCCTGAGCCCGGAGCAGAAGGCCATCATCGAGACCGACTACGGCATGCTCGACGGCCAGTTGCCGATCGCGACCCGTGGGGCGCTGGTGCAGTACGTGCTGCAACGCTACGGCATCGACCCGAACACCGTGCAGGCCAATGCGGCGGCGCAGCAGCTGCAGGTGGGCAACCTGCAGGCACTCAAGGGATGGTTGTACGCGTGAGGCGGTTGGAGCGCTTTCGCCTGCGGAGGAGCGAGCCTGCTCGCGAATGGAAGGGGTACGGAGCCGGGTGCGCGAACCCCACACGTTCCTCGGCAACCGAGAAAAGCGCGACGGTCCAACACACTGCGTCGTGCCGCGCGTCATCGCGAGCCCACCATCCCAACGAACAGCGCACCGGCCCGATGCCGCGGCGCTTCCCCCTTCGCTCAGCAAGAGCCTCTAGCGAATGCGCCTGATCCACACCTCCGACTGGCACCTCGGCCAGACCCTGCACGGCCAGGACCGCGACTATGAACACGCGCAGTTCCTGAACTGGCTGCTCGACCAGCTCGTCGCCCACCAGGCCGACGCCCTGCTCATCGCCGGCGACGTCTTCGACACCGTCAACCCGCCGCTGCGGGCCCAGGAGCGCCTGTACGACTTCATCGTCCGCGCCCATGAACGCCTGCCACAGCTGGACATCGTGATGATCGCCGGCAACCACGACTCCGGTGGGCGCATCGAGTTGCCGGCGCCGCTGATGAAGCGCCTCAACGCCCACGCCGTCGGCCGCATCGGCTGGATCGCCGACGGCCAGCTGGACCACGACCGCCTGCTGCTGCCGCTGCACGACGCCAGCGGCCAGGTCGCCGCCTGGTGCCTCGCCCTGCCTTTCCTGCGCCCGGCCGAAGTCACCGGCTTCGAAGTCGGCGACGACTACATGGCCGGCATCCGCCAGGTGCACGAACGGCTGATCGCCGCGGCCGAAACCGTGCGCCGGCCCGGCCAGGCGCTGGTCGCCATGAGCCACGCGCACATGGCCGGCGGCGCGGTCTCCGAGGAGTCCGAACGCAACATCGTCATCGGCAACGCCGAGGCGCTGCCGGCCAGCCTGTTCCCCGAGTCCGTCGCCTACGTCGCCCTCGGCCACCTGCACAAGCCGCAGCAGGTCGCCAGCCAGGCGCGCATCCGCTACAGCGGCTCGCCGCTGCCGCTGTCCTTCGCCGAAGTGAACTATCCGCACCAGGTACTGCTGGTCGAGCTCGACGGCGAACATCTGCAACAGGTCGAAAGCCTGCCGGTGCCTCGTGCGGTGGAAATGATCCGCATCGGGCGGGCGCCGCTGGCCGAGGTGATCGCCGCACTGGAGGCGCTGCCGCCCATCGGGCTGTTCAGCGAGAACCTGCCCTGGCTGGAGGTGCGCGTGCTGCTCGACGAGCCGCTGCCGGACCTGCGCCAGCGCATCGAGACGACGCTCGCCGGCAAGGCCTGCCGACTGGTGCGCATCGCCAGCGAATATGCCGGCAGGCGCGGCGAGGCCGAATCGGAGGTGCTGCTCGGGCTCGACCAGATCACCCCGCAGGAGCTGTTCGCCCGCGCCTGGGAAGAACAGTTCGGCAACCCGCCGGACGAACAGGCGCTGGACGACTTCGCCACGCTGCTGCAAACGGTCGAGTTCGCCAGCGAGGGGTACGTGCAATGAAGATTCTCGCCATCCGCCTGAAGAACCTGGCCTCGCTGGCCGGCGAACAGGTCATCGACTTCAGCGCGGAACCCCTGGCCAGCGCCGGCCTGTTCGCCATCACCGGGCCGACCGGTGCCGGCAAGAGCACCATTCTCGATGCGCTGTGCCTGGCGCTGTTCGGCAGCACGCCGCGGCTGGACAGCGTCTCGCCGTTGAACAAGGTGCCCGACCTCGATGCCGAGATCGGCGGTGGCGACGAGCGCAACCTGCTGCGCCGTGGCTGCGGCAGCGGCTATGCCGAGGTGGACTTCGTCGGCGTCGACGGCCACCGCTACCGCGCCCGCTGGGAGGTCAAGCGCGCCCGCGAGAAAATCGACGGCCGTCTGCAGGCCAGCAGCCAGAGCCTCACCGATCTGGACAACGGGCAACTCCTGGCCAGCGGCAAGAAGCGCGAATTCAAGGAGTTGCTGGAGGCCAGGCTCGGCCTGACCCTGGCGCAGTTCACCCGCGCCGTGCTGCTGGCGCAGAGCGAGTTTTCCGCCTTTCTCAAGGCCGATGACAATGAGCGCGGCACCCTGCTGGAAAAACTCACCGACACCGGCCTCTACAGCCGCCTCGGCCAGGCCGCGTTCGAGGCGGCCAAGCGCGCCCGCGAGACGCTGGCCCAACTGCAACAGCAGGCCGGCGGCGTGCAGCCATTGGCGGCCGAGGCGCGCCAGGCGCTGGAAGCCCAGCATCAGCTACAACTGGTGGAACTCAAAGCCCTGCAGCAGCAGCTCGACACGCTCAGGCAACAGCGCCAATGGTTGCAGGACCTCACCCACCTGCAGGGCGAGCGCGACAATGCCCGGCAGCAACTCGTCGAGGCCGAAGCCGAACAGCAAAGCCTCGCCGAGGCCCGGCGCATCCTCGCCCTGTTCGAGCAACTGGCACCACAACGCCATCGGTTCATGCGCGAGCGCGAACTGGCGCCGCTGCTGGCCAAGGTCGACGAGACCCTGGCCCGCCACGGCCACGAGCACGCCGCCGTGCAGCAGCGCCTCGATGAGCTGGAACAGGCCTGCCGGGCCGCGACCGAGGCGCTGAAAGCCGCCGAACAGTCGCTCAAAAAAGCCGAACCGAGACTTGCGCAAGCGCGCCGCGAAGAAGAACGCCTGAGTCACCTCGGCAATGATCTGCGGGAAACCCGCGGGCAGGCCGAACATGCCGAAGCGGCGAGCAAGACCGGCGAAGTGCAACTGACCCAGTTGCACCAGGCGCGGCAACAGGCCGCCACGCAGCTCGCCGACCTTACCGAGCAGCTCGCCCACAGCGCGGAACTGCAGCCGCTGTGCGCGGCCTGGAATGGCTATCGGCCGCGCCTGCAGCAGGCCGTGCAGATCGCCGCCCGCGCGCAGCAGGGCCGTCAGGAATTGCCGGCGCTGGAAGCCGCCACCACCTGCGCCGAAGCCGCGCAAGCCACTGCACGCCAGGCGCTCGATGAGCTGCAGGCACAGCTCGGCGGGCAAACCGGCCTCGGCGACCAGCTGGCGCAACTCACGACGCAACTCGAAGCCTGGCGCGCCACCGAGCGCGAGCTCGAAGCCCTGCACAGCCTCTGGTCGCGGCAACAGCAGCTCGTCACTCAGCAACGCACCTTGCAGAACGAACAGGACCGCCAGCAGCACGAACTCGAGGTTCTGACCTGGGCCGGCAAGCTCGCCCGCACCGAGCGCGACGACGCCGAGAAGGCGCTCAAGGTGGTCCAGGCGCTGCTGGATCGCCAGCGCCTGGCCCGTAGCGCCAACGTCGAGGCCTTGCGCGCGGCGCTGGTGCCGGGCGAGCCGTGCAGTGTCTGCGGCAGTGCCGAACATCCCTGGCACGACGGCGCGACCCTGCTCGCCGCCCTCGACCGGCAGGACGAGCGCGAAGTCGAGCAGGCCCGACTGCAGCTCGATAGCCACGATGAGAAGCTGCAAGCCTTGCGCGACCAGCACATCGCCCTGAGCACCGGCATCAAGCAAAACGCGCAACGACAGGCGGAAATGACCGCGGAGCTGGCGAAGCTGGAGCCGCAACTGAGCGCCTTGCCTGCCCATGCCGAACTGCTGAATCAGGCGGAAGCGGACCGCCAGCCTTGGCTGGAGGCCCGGTTGACTGCGCTCGGGAACGACATCACCGGCGCCACTACCCGTCAGCGTGAACTGCTCAGGCTGCAACAGCGCAGCGAAGCGCTGCACCAGGCCTGGCAGAGCGCACGGGAGACCTGCGTCCAGGCCAGCCAGGCGTTGGCCACACAGCGCGACGCCATCGCCCGCGACGAAGCGAGGCTCGACGAGGAGCTGGCCGAATTCGCCAGCCTGCTGCCCGCGGCCCTGATCGAGCGCTGGCGCACGGCACCCGCCGCGACCTTCATGCAGCTGGATGGCCAGGTCGAGGCGCGGCGCCAGCAGATCGACCAGCAGACGGCACTGGCCGAAGAACAGCAGCAGCGCCAGGCCGCGCTGGAGCGCGAGCAGCTGCAGCAACAGCATCGCCTCGACCAGCAGAAGGCCTGCAGTGCCCGTCTCGCCGAGCTGGAAGGCCGCGAACAGGCCTGCCGTCAAAGCCTGCGCGAAAGCCTCGGCGAGCAGCCCAGCGCACGGGCGTGGCAGCAGCAACTGGAAGCCGCGATCCAGACCGCACGCCAGCAGCAGACCGAGGTCGACCGGCAGTTGAACGAGGCCCGAGTCGAGCTGACCCGGCTCGCCGCTGAACAGCAGAACTGCAGCCAGCGCCGCGACGAGCTGCTGGCCGAACGCAGCACCCTGACCGAAGAGCTCGCCGCCTGGCGCGCCGCGCATCCCGAGCTGGACGATGCAACCCTGGCGCAACTGCTGCAGCTCGACGATGCGCTGCTCGCCGAAGCACGTGAGCGGCTGCGGGCCAATACCGAACAGCTCGCCCGCGCTCGCGAACGCCTGGACGGCTGCGAACGACGACTGACCGCGCATCAGGCCGGACGGCCGGACGCAGCGGATGCCGAAACCCTGGAACAGCAACTCAGCGAGCAGCAGGCCAGCTGCGATCAGGCCGAACAGCGAGGCGCCGAGACCCGCGCCGCGCTGCTCGACGATGATCGCCGGCGCAACCAGAGCCAGGCCCTGCTCGCGCAGATTGCCGACGCCAGCGCCGAACACCAGCGCTGGGGACGCATCGCCGCGCTGATCGGCTCCAGCGACGGCGGCGCCTTTCGCAAGATCGCCCAGGCCTACAACCTCGACCTGCTGGTGCAGCATGCCAACGTGCAGCTGCGCCAACTGGCCCGGCGCTATCGGCTCAAGCGCGGCGGCAGCCCGCTGGGCCTCCTGGTGATGGATACCGAGATGGGCGACGAGCTGCGCTCGGTGCATTCGCTGTCCGGCGGGGAAACGTTCCTGGTCTCGCTGGCGCTGGCCCTGGGCCTGGCCTCGATGGCGTCGAGCAAGCTGCGGATCGAGTCGCTGTTCATCGACGAAGGCTTCGGCAGCCTCGACCCCGAGTCGCTGCAGATCGCCATGGACGCGCTGGATTCGCTGCAGGCGCAGGGGCGCAAGGTGGCGGTGATTTCCCACGTGGCCGAAATGCACGAGCGCATCCCGGTGCAGATCCAGGTACAGCGTCAGGGCAACGGCCAGAGCGCGTTGCGCATCATCGGCGGGCAATCGTAGGGTGCGCTCCGCGCACCGCATGCACCGAGGCCCTGTTAGACATGGGCAGGCCTGCGGCCGGCATCGCCGCGAGGGTGCGCCTCCCACAGGGGTTCGGTGTACAACCGATGCTTTTCAAGCTTCAAGCTTCCGGCCTTCGAACACTCCTGCGCCATTGCGCACCTTCATCCGCTTGTGTTTCGGCGCGCCCGGTCGTAAGGTTCGCGCGTTTTTTCTTATCCGCCCAGGTGTGCGCGACCGCAAGGTCCGCATTAAACGGGAAGCCGGTGCGCTCGCAAGAGCAAGGCCGGCGCTGCCCCCGCAACGGTAATCGACCGCGATCCTCAAGATCGCCGTCCGCTCGATAGCCACTGTGTTCCGACATGGGAAGGCGAGCGTGATGCGCGTCGAAAGCCCGGAGACCGGCCTGACGGATTCGACTGGTGTTGCGGAGGGCAGCACCGTCAAGCGCTGCTGCCCGTCATTTTCGCGCTTGTTCCTGCCCTCCTCGAAAGTTGCGATCTTTTGAGGAATTCCAAGAATGAAACTGTCCCGACTTGCCCTGGCCGTGGCGTTGCTGCCCGGCGTCCAAGTGTTTGCTGCCGAGCTGACACGTGAAGACGCGTTGAAACTTTCCGACACGGTGATTTCCGCCAACCGCGAACCGCAACGCCGCAGCCAGACACCGGCCTCGACGAGCGTGTTCAACAGAGACGACATCGAACGCCTGCAAGTCCGTAGCGTCGCCGAGCTTTTGGAGCGCGTGCCAGGAGTGAGCATCACCCGCACGGGCGGCGCAGGCACTCAAACCGGGCTGTTTCTACGTGGTACGTCCAGCACGCAGACGCTGGTCCTGGTCGACGGTCAGCGCATCGCCGCCGCTTCCAGCGGCACCAGCAGCCTCGAATTTCTCAGTCCGGACCAGATCGAACGCATCGAGGTTGTGCGTGGCGCTCGCTCGGCACTGTATGGCTCCGATGCCATCGGCGGCGTGGTACAGATCTTCACTCGCCAGGGCCGTGCTGGCCTCGCGCCGCGCGTTCGCTTCGGCGCCGGCAGTGACGGCACATTCGAACGCAGCCTGGCCCTGTCCGGTGGCGACGGTCGCACACGCTTCAACCTGGGCACCGCCCTGGACGAAACCTGGGGCATCGATGCCACGCGCGACAGCTTCGGCGCCAACGGCGACGAAGACGCCTACCGCAATCGCTCGCTCAGTCTGAATCTGGCGCACCGCTTCAACGACAGCCTCGAGGTTGGCGTGAGCGCCCTCGACCAGCGCGGCGAGATCGAGTTCGACGATCTATCTGGAACATCTCGGCCGACCGTGGATTTCCAGCTGAGCAGCCTCTCCGGCTTCGCCGATGCGCAGTTCGGCGAGGCATGGAACAGCCGCTTCGAGATCGGTCACAGCGAGGACAAGCGAGACACCGGCAACGACGCCGCCTCGGCCCCCGCCTACATGTTCTATGCGTACTCCACCTACCGCGACTCGGCGAGCTGGGTGAATACCCTGCAGCTGAATCCGGACAACCAGTTGCTGCTCGGCGCCGACTGGCATGAGGATCGACTGCACAGCACGACCGACTTCTCCGAAGAGTCGCGCTGGAACCAGGCAGGATTCATCCAGCACCGCTATACCGGCGACGCGTTCTCGACCGAGCTGGGCCTGCGACATGACAAGAACGAGCAGTACGGCAGCAAGAACAGCTGGAACGCGGCGCTGACAGTGCCGCTGGATGCCCGCAGCGATGTGGTCGCGTCCTACAGCGAGGGCTTCCGTGCGCCGACCTTCAACGAACTGTACAACCCGTGGGCGGGCAACCAGAACCTGGCACCCGAGAAATCCAAGAGCTACGAGCTGCAGTGGCGCAACCGCTATAGCGCAAGCGGCTCACTGGAGCTCTCGCTCTACCGTACCGACATTGAGGACGCGATCGTTTCGGATGGCAGCACCGGGTGGGTGCCGTACAACGTGCAGAAAGCACGTATCAACGGTCTGGAAGCAGCGCTCCGGCAGGAGCTGTTCGGCTGGCAGGCCAACCTCGCCCTGGGCCTGATCGACCCGCGCGATCGCGACAGTGGGCATACCCTGGCACGCCGTGCCAAGCGCACCCTCAGCCTGGACCTGGACCGCCCGTTCGGCGACTTCTCGGTCGGCGCCAGCTGGCGCGCCGTCAGCGGTCGCTACGACGATACCGACAACGACATCGAACTGGGCGGGTACGGCCTGATCGGGTTACGCGGCAGCTGGCAGGCCAGCCCGGCGGTGAAACTGGACCTGAAGCTGAACAACCTGTTCGACAAGGACTACGCGGAAACCACCTATAGCACCGTCAACGGTCGCTATGGATACAACAACGAAGGCCGCACCGCATTGTTCGCAGTGACCTGGACGCCCTCGATCTGACCGCTACGGACGCGCTCGCTCAGGGCGCCGCCTGCCCCATCACCTCGCAGAGCTTCCCGATCGCCCCGAGCATCTGGAAGCTCGGTCGCTCCAGGCCCTTGTCCGGGACTTCGTAGAGCTGGCCCAGACGCACTGCGGTGAGCTGGGGCCAGGCTTTCCACTCGTCCAGCTGCGCGCCGGTGCCGGCCAGGATCACCTCCGGGTCCCGCGCCAGTACCGCTTCCACGCTCACCTGCGGTGCCGGCAGACTCAGGTCGTCGAAAAGGTTGCGGCCGCCGCAGACGGCAATCGCCTCGCTGATGATCTGCCGACCACCGAGGGTATACAGCGGGCGATTCCAGACCTGATAGAACACCCGCAAGGGACGCGGCCGCGCATGGCGCTCACGCAGTTCGGCCAGCCCCGCTTCGAACGCCTCGGCCAGCCGCTCACCCTGCTCGGCCCGCCCGACGACCGCGCCGATGCGCCTGAACTGTTCGGCCAGGCTGGCCAGCGACGGCGTTGGCGAGACCAGCACCAGGATGCCGAATTGCCGCAGCTGTTCCCGCTGGCTGCGCGGGACGCTGTCCGGCCAGAGCAGCACCAGGTCGGGGCGCAGGCTGAGCAGGGTTTCCATCTCGACCTTTCCGTAATGGCCCACCGAAGGCAACGCCCGCAGCGCCGGCGGCCGCTCGCCACCATCCAGCACGCCGACCAGGCGATCCGCGGCATCCAGTTCGAGCATGATTTCGCTGAGCGAAGGCGCGAGACTCACCACCCTTTCCGCGGCCAACGCAGGCAGCGCTGCCAGAAGAACGAGCGCGGCGAGCACTAGGCGAGGCATCAATGCAGTTGCCGCGGAATGCGGTAGAGCACCAGCAGAACCAGGCTACCGAGCACCAGCAACAGCCGGACGATCGGCTCCATGCCCAGTAGCGCGCCGGCAGCGGCGAACCAGGCCGGTAGCGAGGCGATCAGCAAGCCGCGACGGCGTACGCGCCGCAGATGGCTCCAGGCATCGGCCTCTGCGGGGCCGTTAAGCACCTGCTCGGTTGAAATCAGCGCATGTTTGAACGCGGTGAAGGCGGGCAGGCTGAAGAACAGCGAGACGAGCCCGGCGGCAAACAGCGCCAGCCCCCAGTCGGCCACCTGGGCCTCCATCCGCCCCAGGAGCAGCACGGGCAGCACCATCGACAGGGTATGCAGCCAGCCATCGCGCGCGAGCTGGCGGCGGGCGGCGACCCGGTTCACGACTGCTCGGCTTCGCCCTGGTGGATCTCGCCGAGCATGTGGCCGAGCTTGCCGGCCTTGGTGGCGAGGTACTTGCGGTTGTGCGGGTTGTGCGCGATCTGCAGCGGCTTGCGCTCGGCGACGCGGATGCCGAAGCCCAGTAGGGCCTTGACCTTGCGCGGGTTGTTGGTCATCAGCTTGATCTCGGCGATGCCCAGGTGCTCGAGCATCGGCAGGCAGATGCCGTAGTCGCGCATGTCCGGGGCGAAGCCCAGGCGCTCGTTGGCCTCGACGGTATCGGCGCCGCCATCCTGCAGTTCGTAGGCGCGAATCTTGTTCAACAGGCCGATGCCGCGGCCTTCCTGGCGCAGGTAGAGCAGCACGCCACGGCCTTCATCGGCGATCGCGCGCAGCGCCGCTTCTAGCTGGAAGCCGCAATCGCAGCGCAGGCTGAACAGCGCGTCGCCGGTCAGGCATTCGGAATGCAGACGCCCCAGCACCGGCTTGCCCTCGGCCACATCGCCGAGGGTCAGTGCGACATGCTCCTTGCCCGTTTCCTGGTCGAGAAAACCATGCATGGTGAACACACCGAACGGCGTCGGCAGTTTGGAGGCGGCGACGAACACGACAGACACGGGAGAAACCCCAGAAGGCAGAAAAGCGGACATTGTAACACTAACTAAAAGCTGCAAGCTGCAAGCTGCAAGCTGCAAGCTGCAAGCTGCAAGCTG
>NZ_JADDIX010000076.1 GCF_015070855.1 Pseudomonas lopnurensis | reverse complement strand
CTGCCACCGCCTGCGCCTCGACCTGCTCCCAGGGCACGATCCAGTGGCTTCCATCCTTCAGGGTCACGCACACTTCGCGGCGCTGGCGGTTGAAACGGGTGGGTAATGGAACGGGTCTACTTAGCCCGTAAATTAGCAGCAGGATTGGGATACCAATGACAACCAGCCCCAAGATTAAGAATCCCGTGAACAACTCTGAATGGTTACGAGTGACATAAGCTAGAAGAGCAAAAAGCATAACTCCCGGCCAAAGCAGCATGACGAACGAGCCAATGCTGTAGTCGCCGATATCGAGAAACACCTCGTTCTTGCGCCAGATGGTATTGAGCACGTCCCTGGGCGGCTGCCCGGTGGGCAGGGCGGGCGGTGCCAGGTAGTCGTCGCGGGAGAACAAGCCTTTTCGGCTGCGGGGCTTGCTGTCGCTCACTTGGCCTCCTTGGGCTGCAAAAACAGGGCATTGGGTTCTTCGCCCAGAGGGTAGAGGGTGGCGCGATCCAGCTCCGGCGTGGCCTCGCCATCACGCAGGGGGATGATGCCCTGGTCGGCGTCGAGGCTGTAGGCCAGCCCGCGTTCGCCGCCAATCGCCCCATCGACTTCGGCGAGCAGCGCCAGCGGGTTGTGGTAGCGCAGGCGCAGCAGCAGGCGGGTCGGCTCGCCGGTATAGGGACGCCCCAATTTGAAATCGCCAGCCAGGCGCAGCCCCTGACCCTCGCGCGGCGGTATCCAGGTGCACTGGCTGCCGCGCAGCCAGGGGGCGCCCAGGTCGCTCAGGCGGTCGTGGCCGAAGGGGTTGGCGGACTCGCGCAGGGCGTCCAGGTTGCCCGGATTGCCGAGCAGGGCCAGGTCGAGGCGGGTGGCGCCCGGCTCGGCGCCGGGCAGGTCGATGCTCAGGCGGCGGATGAAGGCGCGGCTGCCGACCAGGCTGGTTTTGCCGGTTTCCAGTTGTATGCGGGGTTGGTAGAGCAGCGCCAGCAGGTGGCGGAACTCGTCCTGCTGCTGTTCGGCGGGGATGGCCTCGGCGCGCCAGGCGCGACCCTTCGACCAGCAGCAGCCGGCCAGGTAGTTCTGCATGGGCGTGGCCTGGCGCGACCAGGCATGGAGGTAGGCGCCGCCAAGGCCGAGCAGCAGCAGGTTGAGCGGCCCCATGCCCAGCCGGAAATAGCGGAGAGCCTGGGCGGTGCTGATATGGTTGGCCATGCGCATGCCAGTCAGGCCGAACCCCAATAATGCCTGGGCGCCATAGGCAGCAACCTGCCCCTGTACGATCAGTTGCCGCCTCTCCAGCCAGGGGTCAATTCGCGTTTGAGCGTGCTCTATCTGGTTTCTCAGGGAAGCATATTCTGCATAAGCCGCTCCAACTGACAGCAATCCTACAATCCCACCAAACAGGGTCAGGGTCGGGGCAATGGAGGTACGCAGGTTTAGCTCTTCAATCCCTTTCCCCAGAATCAACCAGTTCTGCACTACTGCCGTCAATGCCGCGCCGGCATACAGGCTGGCGGATACCGTCTCGGCCAGGCGCCGGCTGTCCATGCCTTCGACCGCGCCGGCCTGGCGAAGGTAGTCGCTGGCATTCAGGCCATTGAGTAGCAGAGCGGCCAGTGGCAGCAAGCCACCGCTGTTTCTGACCGCCGAGCTTTGCGCCACGCTGGCAACACGCCCTTGGGCAATACCGCGCACGGCGTCCTGCAGCCAGCGGTTGAGCGCATCGGCCTTGTTGCCGAGCAGGCGCCAGCCTTGACCGGCGCCTTCGGCGACTCGTAGCAGGCGAGCGTCTTCGCCAAGCCGTGTGACCAGCAGCACGCCGGCCCACTGGGCAGCTATCGAGCCTTGTGTTTTGAGTACCACCAGGCTTGCACCAAGCCTGGCGACCGTACTGGCCCAGATGCCGTCCAGATCCTGTGCCAGGCGTTGCAAGGCCCGGATGCCTGGCTCGTCCAACTGGCTGGCAAGCAGCTCCTGGGTGGCCGCCAGGTTATCTGCGCTCAGGGCGGCGAGGATTTCATTCAGGCGGGCGCTCACGTTGACCGCCGCCTCCAGCGACGGACTCCAGGCATGGAAGACCAGGCGCAGGCTGCCGGGGTCGTCGGAGCGCACGTAGCCGGCGAACTGTTCGGCGCCCTGCTGGCGGCTGCACTGGGCGCTGAGGCAGGCCTCGGCCAGTTCGTCGAGCCAGCGCTGGTGCGCGGGATCGGCATGGTCGACGAACCAGGTGCCGCTACTATGGCGCGGCAGGAACTGGCCGCGGTCGGCATAGAGCGCCTGATGGCGTTCCTCCACCTGGCGGTAGTGCGCTGGGGCTTCCTGGTCGAGCCAGGCGTCCAGGCGTTCGAGGTCGATATGCTCGGCGACTCGCGCGGCGGCACGACCATCGGCGAGGTTGCTGACCTTCTCCTTGCGGTATTCGCGCACGACGTGTTCGACCTCGCCGTGCAGCTCGGGCGGTATGAAGCCGCGCACCGGCACCGTGGCGGCGGCCACCTCGGCATGCACCCCGGCCAGCTCGGCGTCGGCCTGGGCATGGCCGTACTGGCGGCCGCGCTCCTGGCTGATGCGGCTTTCTTCCCGGAACAGTTCTGCGAGCCGGCGTTGGCTGGCCAGGAGGGTTTCGCCCTGGTCGGGGGTGAGCTGGATGTCGTGCTCGCGGTAGCGGTAGTTGAGCAGGTTGGCCACTTCGCCGCCGTCCTCGCGGATCAGGCTGCGGATGAAGCCGCCGACGCTCTGGCGCAGGTTGTTGTCGGCGATCCAGCTCTCATGGCCGGCCTCCAGGCGCTCCTGCTCGTGGTTGAGGTCGCGCAGCACGCCGAGGTCGTCGTCGAGGGTGGCGAACACTGCATGCAGCGCGCCGGCCTCGCTACGCGCCCGGGCGAGCCAGGCATCGATGGCGGGTACGTCCCAGGCGACCGCGCTCCATTCGCCCAGCCCCTGTTGCGCCGCTTCGGGATGGCGCGCGGCGGCCTGCTCGCGCTCGGCCTGCCAGGTACGGGCATCCACATAGGCCTGGACGTTCTCGGGGCTGGGGTCCGCCATCATCCGCTGGCCCAGGGCGTCCACGCCCTGGCGGTGGGCGTCGCCGTTGCGCGCATGGTCGTGGGCCAGGGCCTTTTCGCGCACTTCAGGCATCAGTTCCGCCAGCAGTCGCTCGGCGTCGTCGAGGGGTGGGCAGTGGGGTGTCTCCAGGGTGCGGGCCACTTGCCTGAGGGCGATCTGGCGCATGTGCTCGCCGGGGTTTTCCGCCAGGCGCTGGCAGGCCTGGGCGGGCAGGGGGATTTCGCTGTACAGCAGCCAGGCGTCGTGGCGTTTGTCCAGGGCGATGCCGGCCGACTGGCCGCGCAGGGGCAGGGTGTCGTCATCGTCCAGAGCCTGTTCCGTCAGCAGGCCGTCGCTCGCCACGGCGTAGCGACGCAGGGGGCCTTCGTGGTGCCAGAGGTAGAGGAAGCCGGGGCGCAGGCGGCGCAGTGCCATCGGGTGGCTCTGCGACGTGGTGCCGGGCTGGACGCAGGCATGTGCCGCCGGCTGTTCGCCGAGCGCATAACGGGTCGGGACGATGAAGACTTCGGCCTGGCGGGCCGGGCAGGCGGCGACCGGGCTGGTCAGTTCTTCACGGGAGAAATTCCGTTGGGCGGTCTTGTTGGCGGCGGCCAGGTTCAGCGCCTGGTCCTGGGCGTTGGTGGTCATTGGGCGACGTCCTTGTCGATCAGCAATTGCCGTTGAAGTTCGAGTGCCAGGCGATCCAGGCGTTGCTCGGGGCGTAACTGCGGGGTGTCGAGTATCCGGCGATAGTCCTCGTGACCCTGGCCGTGCGGGAAGCCCGTTCCCAGTACGGCGCAGAGGTTGGCCCATTGCGCAACCTGATCGGCCGCGCCGTAGCCGTGGGCGTTGGCGCTCCGTCGACACCCTGCTGCCCAGGCCTGCCGTGCGGCAGGATCGTGGCCGGCCAGGCAGTCGGGAAAATGCTGATCGGTATGGGCGAGCAGGCGCCGGTCGAAGGTTTCCAGTTGAGCGCGGTTGAGCCGTGCGGCCTGCTCGTCGCTCAGATGCAGCCAGGGCGTGTCGTCATAGCGGGCCGCGGGGGACGGTGTCCGGCGCTGGAGTTCGAGCGCCTCGGCGCCTGCTTCCGAGGCCGGGAGGCGCATGCGCAGTATCGGTCCCATCAGCCGTTCACGCTCGTCCGCCGGCAGCTCGGGTAGCCAGTGCCGCATGATCCGCGGATCGTGGTAGCGCAGCAGCACGGTGGCGCCTTGTAGGTCGGCATGCACGAGGCTGCGCAGATGCTCGATCAGCTCGGGCTCGCAGGCATCGGTCTCCAGCCACAGTCCGGCCCGGGCCTGCCAGTGTTCGACGAAGTGCCGTTCCAGACGGCTGTCGGCAGCGAGTCGTATCAATACCGGGCCGGCATCGGCCAATGGCTCGTAGCGGGTGCTCTGGTAGAGCCGGTGCAGTGCAGGCGCTTCGTCCAACTGATGGAGCTGTAGCGGCAGGTTCTCGATCTGGGCGCCGTCGAGCAGCAGGTAGGTCCGGCTCATCGGTCGTCCTCCTGCTGGCAGATGGCGCAGAACGCTTGGGCCTGGACGGCAGCGCGCCGTAGTGCCTGCTTCTGCGCCTGGATCAGCAGATTACCCGCCTTGTCGGCATCGGCCGGCCGCGTTTGCCCCGGCAGGATGGGCCTGGCGCCCGAGCCGTTGCCCGCTGCGCCGCCGGAGTTGATATCGATCGTCGCCCCGCTCAGGGTGATGCCACTCGGATCGAGCTTGAGGAAGCTGCCGCCGCCGCTGGCGGTCAGTTCCATGCCGGCGTCGATCACCACCTTGTCGCCGGCGTAGTAGTGGATTTCATCGCCCGTCTCGACGAACCAGCCGTTGCCGATGTCGATATGCTGGTCCCGACCCACGGTGAGGTGGTCGCTGGCCTTGACTTCCGTTCGGCGGTCGCCATGGGTGGTGCGGTGTTCCTCGGCCTGCAATTCGGTATGGCTGTTGGCTTCCATCCTGTCGTGGCGCTGGTGGCCGACGCGGATCTTCTGGTCGTGCTCGATGTTCTCGTCCCAGTCGCGCTGGGCATGGATGTAGATCTGTTCGGCGCCTGCCCTGTCCTCGATGCGCAGTTCGTTATAGCCGTCGCCACCCGGCGAGCTGAGGGTCTTGAACACCGATCTGGTCTTGTTCGCCGGCAATGCGTAGGGCACCACGTGCTCGGCGTGGTAGAGGCAGCCGGTCACCAGCGGCTGGTCGGGATCGCCTTCGAGGAAGGTGACCAGCACTTCCATGCCCACCCGCGGAATGGCCACGCCG
>NZ_JADDIX010000075.1 GCF_015070855.1 Pseudomonas lopnurensis | reverse complement strand
GCCACGCCGAACTCGTCGCTGATGCCGTTGCCGCCCAGCATGTCGCGGGCCATGCGCGCCACGTCCAGCGCCTTGCCGCAACTGTTGCGCTTCATGATCGAGGTGATCTCCACCGCCGCCGTGCCCTCGTCCTTCATGCGCCCAAGGCGCAGGCAACCCTGCAGGGCGAGGGTGATTTCGGTCTGCATGTCGGCGAGTTTCTTCTGGATCAGCTGGTTGGCCGCCAGCGGACGGCCGAACTGCTGGCGGTCGAGCACGTACTGGCGGGCGGCATGCCAGCAGAACTCGGCGGCGCCCAGCGCGCCCCAGCTGATGCCGTAGCGCGCACTGTTCAGGCAGGTGAACGGCCCCTTCAAGCCGCGCACCTCGGGGAAGGCGTTCTCTTCGGGGCAGAACACGTTGTCCATCACGATCTCGCCGGTGATCGACGCGCGCAGGCCGACCTTGCCATGGATCGCCGGGGCGGTCAGGCCTTGCCAGCCCTTCTCCAGTACGAAGCCGCGAATCTGCCCTTCGTCGTCCTTGGCCCAGACCACGAAGACGTCGGCGATCGGGCTGTTGGTGATCCACATCTTGCTGCCACTGAGGCGATAGCCGCCATCGACCTTCTTCGCCCGGGTGACCATCGAGCCCGGATCGGAGCCATGGTTCGGCTCGGTCAGGCCGAAGCAGCCGATCCATTCGCCGCTGGCGAGCTTGGGCAGGTACTTCTGCTTGGTGGCCTCGTTGCCGAACTCGTTGATCGGCACCATCACCAGCGACGACTGTACGCTCATCATCGAGCGGTAGCCGGAGTCGATGCGCTCCACTTCGCGGGCGATCAGACCGTAGCACACATAATTGAGGCCGCTGCCGCCGTAGGCTTCGGGGATGGTCGCGCCAAGCAGGCCGGTGTCGCCCATCTCGCGGAAGATCGCAGGATCGGTGTGTTCATGACGGAACGCCTCCAGCACACGCGGCGCCAGCTTGTCGGCGGCGAACTGCGCGGCGCTGCCCTGCACCATGCGTTCTTCCTCGGTCAGTTGCTGATCGAGCAGCAGCGGATCAATCCAGTTGAAGCTTGCCTTGTTGGCCATGGGGTAGTTCTCCGAATTCGTTGGGGGTGTGGTTAATCGAAACGTTCGATGATGCAGGCGATGCCCTGGCCTAGGCCGATGCACAGGCTGACCAGGGAGTAACGGCCACCCGTGCGCTCCAACTGGCGCACGGCACTGAGCGCCAGGCGCGCGCCAGAAGCCCCGAGCGGGTGACCGACGGCAATGGCACCGCCGTTGGGGTTCAACCGCGGATCGTCGAAAGCCAGACCGAGTTGCTGGGCACAACCGAGCACCTGGGCGGCGAAGGCTTCGTTGATTTCGATCAGGTCGATGTCCGCCAGACTCAGGCCGGCACGCTGCAGCACCTTGCCGATCGCCGGCACCGGCCCCAGGCCCATCAGCCGGGGCTCTACGCCAGCCACCGCGCCAGCGAGGATGCGCGCGCGTGGTTTAATACCGTAGCGCTCGCCTATGGCGCGTGAGCCGACCAGCAACGCGGCAGCGCCATCATTCACTCCCGAAGCGTTGCCGGCGGTGACCACACCACCTTCGAACAAGGGCCTGAGCCGCGTCAGCGCCTCGAAGGTACTTTCCGGGCGTGGGTGCTCGTCGTGAGTGACGACTTTCGGCGGCTGCTTGCGCCCCTGTGGCACTTCGACGGGCTGGATTTCCCCAGCAAAGAAACCCTCCTGCCGCGCCGCTTCGAATAGCGTCTGGCTACGCGCCGCATAAGTGTCGGCCTGCTCGCGGCTGATACCCAACTCGTGGGCGACGTTGTCGGCAGTCTCCGGCATGGAGTCGGTACCGAACTGCGCCTCTACCTGCGGATTAGGGAAACGTGCACCGATGGTGCTGTCGAACACTCGGAAATCACGCGACCAGGCGCTGTCCGCCTTGGCCACGACGAATGGCGCACGGCTCATGCTTTCAGCGCCGCCGGCGACGAACAGCTCGCCCTCGTCGCAACGCACCGCGCGGGCGGCATCCAGCAGCGCCGCCAGGCCCGAGCCGCACAAGCGGTTGACGGTCAGTCCACCGACCGCCAGCGGCAAGCCGCTGAGCAAGGCCACATGACGGGCCAGGTTGCGCCCATCCTCGCCGGCCTGACTGGCACAGCCGGCGATCAGATCCTCATAGTCATCCGCAGCGAATGGGTTGCGCGCCACCAGGGCACGAACCACACCAGCCAGCAAGTCGTCTGGGCGCACCCCGGCCAGAGCACCAGCGTGGCGGCCGAAGGGCGAACGCAGGCCATCATAGATATAGGCAGTCATGCTCATTCCTCGGGAGTGGTCAGGGGCAGGCCGAGCTGCACGCGGCGGCGCAGCCAGGGGCTGACCCGGTAGCGCGGCTCCTGATACAGATCATGCAATTCGTGCAGGATCTGCTCGATCTTCAGTGCCCCGTAATGATCGCCAAAGCCCAGCGGCCCATGGGGATAGCCCAGCGCCAGTCGCACCGCGCGATCCAGGGTGGCGGGATCGGCGATACGCCGCTGGGCGATCTCGCAACCCAGGTTGACGATCCCAGCCAGCACCCGCTGGGCGATGAATCCGGGTGAATCGTTGATCACCTCCACCGGCACGCCATCGGCAGCCAATGCCTGGCGCGCCTGTGCCAACACACCGGCATCCAGAGCTGGCTGACGCATCAGTACGCGACGCGTGTCAAAGCCAGCGAAGGTTTCCAGGGCCAGGCTGCGTGTTGGCGGCAATTGCTTGCGGGCGATCACGCTGCTGGCATCCTCGCCCAGCGGGGTGACCAGGCAGATCGCTTCTGCCGAGGGCCGCTCGGCCTGTTCCAGCACGGCACCAGCGACGACCAGCACACGAGCCAGACGCTCACGAACCTCGGTATCCCGACAGTCAAGCCAGAATGGCCGATCGATCATGACTGGCGCAGGCAGCGCGAGCTTTTCCTGCAACGCCCCACCCTCTGCATAGTGATAAAACCCCTGCCCACTCTTGCGCCCGAGCAGACCGCTGGCCACACGTGGCGGCACCAGAGGCGAAGGCGTATAGCGTGGATCCTGATAGAACTGCCCGTGGATCGACTCCATCACCGCCTGGGAGATGTCCAGGCCGACCAGGTCGAACAGCTCGAATGGCCCCATGCGAAAGCCCAGGCTGTCCTTGAGGATGCGGTCGATCTGCGCCGGCGTGGCGATACCTTCGGCGAGGATACGTAGCGCCTCCGGGCCGTAGGCGCGACCGGCATGGTTGACCAGGAAACCCGGCGAGTCCGGGGTGAGCGCAGCAAAGTGCCCCGCTGCTTCGGCGAGTGTCGACAGGCGTTCGATCACCTCGGGCGCGGTGCGCTCGCCGCGCACTACCTCGACGATCTTCATCAGCGGCACCGGGTTGAAGAAGTGGAAGCCAGCCACCCGCTCCGGGCGCTCGCAACCACTGGCAATCAGGCTGATCGACAACGACGAGGTGTTGCTGGCCAATACCGCATCGGCGCTGACCAGAGCTTCCAACTGGCGGAACAACGCCTGCTTGGCATCCAGGTTCTCGACAATCGCCTCGATCAACAGATCGCAGCCGGCCAGCTCGCTCAGCGCATGTGCCGGGCGCATGCGTGCCAGGGTCGCATCCAGCGCCTCGGCACTCAGCTTGCCCTTGGCCGCCGCACGCTCCAGCAGTTCGCGGTTGTACTGCAGCGCCTGCTCGATGGCCTCGCTACGGCTGTCGTGCAGCAATACCTCGACACCCGCACTGGCGAACAACTGGGCGATGCCCCGGCCCATGGCACCACTGCCAATCACACCGATCTGCCTGAAAACACTCATGACAGCACCTGCTCCAGCTCCGGCACGATCTCGAACAGATCGCCCACCAGGCCGTAGTCG
>NZ_JADDIX010000074.1 GCF_015070855.1 Pseudomonas lopnurensis | reverse complement strand
GCGGCATTCACCACATCCCTGTGGATTGCCCGACCTCGGGGCGATGCTTTTCAAGCTTCAAGCCAGGCCTGCGGCCTCAATCATCCGAAACGACGATATTCGGCATCGACTGGGCGATGATCTGCCCGCTCTGGGCGATGCGGGCGCCCACCGTACGCGCCATCTGCTGATAGATCATCGCGATCTGGCTTTCCGGATCGGCGATTGCCGTCGGCTTGCCGGCGTCGGCCTGGCTACGGATCGCCATCGACAGCGGCAGCGATGCCAGCAGGTCGACGTTGTACTGCGCCGCCAGCTTCTCGCCGCCGCCTTCGCCGAACAGGTGTTCGGCATGGCCGCAGTTGGAACATATATGGATGGCCATGTTCTCCACCACGCCCAGTACCGGGATGTTCACCTTGCGGAACATCTCCACGCCCTTCTTGGCATCCAGCAGCGCCAGGTCCTGCGGCGTGGTGACGATCACCGCCCCCGTCACTGGCACCTTCTGTGCCAGGGTCAGTTGGATATCGCCGGTGCCCGGCGGCATGTCTACCACGAGATAGTCGAGATCGTTCCAGGCGGTCTGGGTGATCAACTGCAACAGCGCGCCGGACACCATCGGCCCGCGCCAGACCATCGGCGTCTTGTCATCGGCGAGGAAGGCCATCGACATCACCTGCACGCCATGCGCCTCCAGCGGAACGAACGCCTTGCCGTCGCGGATGTCCGGACGCGTGCCCTCGGCGATGCCGAACATGATGCCCTGGCTCGGTCCGTAGATATCCGCATCCAGCACGCCGACCCGCGCGCCTTCGCGCGCCAGGGCCAGGGCCAGGTTGGCGGCCGTGGTGGATTTGCCGACGCCGCCCTTGCCGGACGCCACGACGATGATGTTCTTCACGTTGGCCAGCGCCGGCACCTGGTCCTGCGCCTTGTGCGGACGGATCACGCAATCGACCTGGACGTCGGCGCGGCTGACGCCTTCCAGGTTCTCGATGGCCATGGCCAGCATCTGCGCCCAGCCGCCGCGAAACAGCCCCGCGGCATAACCCAGCTCGAGCTGAACGCTGACGCGGTCGCCCTGGATTTCGATCGAGCGCACGCAACCGGCGCTGACCGGGTCCTGATCGAGATGGGGATCGGTGTATTGACGAAGGGTGGCCTCCACCTCATCGCGGGAGATCGCACTCATGGGGTACTCCAGATCGACCGAAGAAAGGCGGCTATCCTAACACCTTGCCCGCAGCCCACGGCAGCGGCCGGCGTGCATATCCCGCATTCGGGGGATGCGCGATATGCCGCGCTTGGCTAGAGTCCCGCATTATCCGCTGCGAACGACGGACAGGACATGACACTTTCCCCCATCCGGGTGTTGATCGTCGAAGACGACGAGCCGATGCGCGCGGAGTTCGAGCGCATGGCGCGGGAACACCCCGGTCTGCTCCTGCAGGGCAGCGCGGCGAACCTGGCCCAGGCCCGCGCATTGCTGCAGCGACAGGTGCCGGACGTGGCGATCATCGACTTGGGTTTGCCGGACGGCGACGGCATCGAACTGATCTGCGAGTTGCAGCGCTCGGTGCCCCTGCCCAGCGTACTGGTGGCCACCGTGTTCGGCGACGAAGCCCACGTGATCCGCGCCATCGAGGCCGGCGCGCGCGGCTACCTGCTCAAGGACACCGCCATCGAGGAGTTCGCCCGGGCGATCCGGATGGTCCACCAGGGCGGTTCGCCGCTCTCGCCGCAGATCGCCCGGCATCTGCTCAAGCGCTTCGTCACGCCGACCGTGCGGGCGAGCGACAGATCCGAGCTGGATAGCCTGACGGCCCGCGAAATAGAAATACTGACGAGCATTTCGCAAGGCTTCACCGTCGCCGAAACGGCGAACTCGATGAGCATCTCCGCCCACACCGTCACCACCCATATCAAGAACATCTACAGCAAACTGGCCGTGCACAACCGGGTCGAGGCGGTCAACCAGGCGCGCCGCAAGGGCCTGATCCATTGAGGCTGCTTCTGCTCCTGCTGCTCTTGGTCGGCGCCCCCCTGTCCGCCGTCGAACGGCTGCCGAGCGGCGTCGTGCAACTGGATCATGCAGAATTCGTCGCCAGCGAGGCCGACACGCCCCCCCTCGCGGGCTGGCAGAGGCAGGCGCTGCCGGATAACTGGAGGCTCGAACGCCCCGACTATTCCGGCTTCGCCTGGTATCGCCTGCCCTTTCAATTGACCGAGTTGCCACGCACCCCCTTGGCGCTCTACCTGGCGCGGCTGTCGCTGGCCGGAGAGATCTGGCTCAACGGCTCGCTGCTGACGCCCAACGTGCGCTACGACACGCCCGACGGGCGGATGGGTTCGCTGATGAGTGACGAGCCCCTCTATCTGACCCTGCCGTCCGGGCTGTTCCGCCTCGGCGAGAACGAACTCCTGGTGCGCCTGCAGGGCGCCCGGGACATCCGCAGCGGTCTGTCGTCACCACTGATCGGCCCCACCGAAGCGCTACGCGAACAGTGGCGGCTGCGCTACGCACTCCAGGTGATCCTGCCCTACGTCATCCTGGTGCTGTTTCTTGGTGCCCTGGCTTTCCTCGTGGCCCATATCTATTATCAACGGCGCTTTCACCTGATACAGCTCGCCATGCTCACCGGGCTGCTGTCGATACTGGGCTACCTGGCCATCGACCTGCCGCTCGCACGCGCCGACCAGCAGGCCATCCGCATCCTGATCACCACCTGCATGTACTGGTGGCTATGCCTGATCGGCTATCGCCTCTCGGGCGCGCGCGGGCACGCATACCCGCGGCTGCTGCATGCCGTTTCGCTCCTCACCCTGGCCGCCACCCTGGCGCTCTGGGCGCTGGGCGAGGCGGGCGACCGCCTCTGGCTGATCACCTGGCCCCATCTGTTGCTGCGCCTGCCGGTCATCGTCCTGCTGCTGCGCAGCGCCTGGCGCCGCCGCTCCCCCAAGTACTGGGCGCTGGGACTGAGCACCGCGCTGTGGCTGGGCACCCAGGTACAGTCCTACCTGATCCTGATGGAGTGGCTGCCCTGGGACAGCTTCCGCTGGAGCACCGCCGGGGCGCTGCCGTTCTGCATCGTGCTGCTGTTCTTCTTTGCCGAACGTTTCATCCTCGAACGCGAGGAAGTGGCGAACCAGCAGCGCATCGCCATCGCCGACGAGCGCGGACGCATCCTCCAGGACATGCACGACGGCATGGGCGCGCAACTGATCACCGCCCTGCGCCTGGCGGGCCGCGAGGACGTCGACAAGGCCGTGGTGATCCGCTCGATCGAGGAATCGCTGCAGGACATGCGCCTGATCGTCGACTCCCTCGATCTCACCGAACACGATCTGCTGCCGCTGCTGGGCAACTTGCGCTTCCGCCTGGAGCCGAAGCTGTCCGCCCTGGGTATCCGCCTGGAATGGGACGTGGCGCCATTGCCCGAACTCACCTACCTGACGCCGGCCTCCGCGCTGGCGATCCTGCGCATCGTCCAGGAAGCGATCAACAATGCCGTGCAACACGCCAACGCCGGGCTGATCCGCATTTCGGTCAAACCCGCGGTGGACTGCATCCGCATCAGTATCAACGACAACGGCCAGGGATTTGCCGTCGCTGCCGACACCCCGCATTCCCACGGCCTGAGCGGCATGCGCCTGCGCGCGCAAAAGCTCGGCGCCCGCCTGACGCTGCACAGCGACGAACAAGGCACCCAGGTGACGCTGGAATTGCCGCTTCTTCCCCCCCGCGGATAAATACCCCGTTCAGGGTATGTGCCCGCAAGTTCCGCTTCTTAGACTCTCCCGACGTCGGCGCCCCAACTTCCCGCCTCATCCGCAGGCGCACCGCAGGGCCTTCGCATCGACTCAGGAGCTCAACGATGAACCGCGCTTTCGCTCTCGTCTGGAACCACAGCCTCGGCGCCTGGACGGTCGCCAGCGAGCATGCCCGCCGCCACGGCAGGCGCGGTACCTCGCGTGCCGCGGCAGGCGCACTGGCGCTGGGCATCGCCGCGCTCCACCCGGCCTGCGCCCTGGGCGCCGGCCTGCCCACGGGCGGCAGCGTGGTCTCCGGCAGCGCCAGCATCGCCAGCGACGGCACGGCGATGACCATCGACCAGGCCAGCCACAAGGCCGTCATCGACTGGAGCAGCTTCGACATCGGCGCCGGCCACAGCGTCACCTTCGTCCAGCCCTCCAGTTCCTCCAGCGCCCTCAACCGGGTCACCGGCAGCGACGCCTCCAGCCTCTACGGCACGCTCAACGCCAACGGCCGGGTGTTCCTGGTCAATCCCAACGGCATCCTCTTCGGCGCCAGCGCGCAGATCAACGTCGGCGCCCTGGTGGCCTCCACGCTGAACCTCTCCAACGAGGACTTCGCCGCCGGCAACTACGCCTTCAAGGGCGATGGCAGCAACGCCTCGGTCGTCAACCAGGGCAGCATCACGGCCAGCGACGGCGGCGCCGTGGCACTGCTCGGCGGTAGCGTCAGCAACCAGGGCACCATCGTCGCCAAGCTGGGCACGGTGGCCCTGGCCGCCGGCAACGCGGTGACCCTGGACTTCGCCGGCGACGGCCTGCTCAACGTGCAGGTGGACGAAGCCGTGATCGACGCCCTGGTGGAGAACCGCCAGTTGATCCAGGCCGACGGCGGCGGCGTGATCCTCACCGCCCAGGCCAGCGACGCGCTGCTGCAGACCGTGGTCAACAACAGCGGGGTGATCGAGGCGCGCACCCTGGGCGAGCGCGAAGGCAGGATCGTGCTGCTCGGCGGCTTCGACGGCGGCACCGTGCAGGTGGCCGGCACCCTCGACGCCAGCGCGGCGGACGGGGGTGATGGCGGCTTCGTCGAAACCTCCGGCGCCCACGTGCAGGTCGCCAATACCGCGGTGGTCACCACCAAGGCGACCCAGGGCACCACCGGTACCTGGCTGATCGACCCGACCGACTTCACCGTCTCCGCCGGCAACGCCAGCCAGAGCGACAGCGGCATCGGCGCCGACACCCTCTCGGCCAACCTGCAGAACACCAGCGTCACGCTCGCGACCGTGGCCAGCGGCAGCGAGGACGGCGACATCAACGTGAACGCGGTCGTAGGCTGGGATGCGAGCACGACGTTGACGCTCAATGCGCACGGCGACATCAACATCAATGCCGCGATCACCGCCACCGGCGACAGCGCCGGGCTGGTGCTCAACCATGGCGGCTACGCGCAGAACGGCTCGGCCAGCGCTGGCAGCGACTATCACGTCAATTCGCCGGTCACCCTCAGCGGCGGCAATGCCAGCCTCTCCATCAACGGCAATGCCTACAGCCTGATCCACAGCATGGCCGAGTTGGCCAGCATCAGCGGCACCGGCCGCTACGCCCTGGCGCAAAGCCTGGACGCCAGCGGCACCACCTACGGCAGCGCGCTGGTCGGCACCCTCGGCGGCACCTTTGCCGGGCTGGGCAACAACATCAGCAACCTGAGCATCGACACCAGTGAGAGCTACGCGGGCCTGTTCCGCACCACCAACAGCGGCGGCACGATCCGCGACCTGGGGCTGGTCGATGCAGAGGTAAGTGGGGGCTCCTACGTCGGCGCGCTGGTAGGCGACAACACCGGCACGATCAGCAACGTCTACGCACAAGGCGGCAGCGTCAGCGGTAGCCAATACGTCGGCGGGCTGGTCGGATTCAACGCGGGCAGCATCAGCAACGTCTATGCCACCGGCAGCGTGAGCGGCGGCAACTCCGTCGGCGGGCTGGTCGGCTACAGCGTCGGTGGCAGCATCAGCAACGCCTACGCCACCGGCAGCGTCACCTACGACAGCAGCCGAACGGGCAACGGCAATAGCATTGGCGGGCTGGTCGGTGTCAACAACGGCAGCATCAGCCATGCCTATGCCACTGGTGACGTGGCGAGCACGGGCACTGGCAGCCCTGTCGGCGGGCTGGTCGGCTACAACCATTCCTCCGGCACCATCAGCGATGCCTACGCCACTGGCCGCGTGACGAACGGCAACGGCTACGTCGGCGGACTGGTCGGCTACAACGCCGGCAGCATCGCAAGCGCATACTGGGACAGCGACAGCAGCGGACAGGCCAGCGCTATCGGCAACGGTTCCGGCGCGGCCACCGCGGTCACCGGCAGCACCCGCTATAACCACAGCGCCTATGCCGACCTGGGTACCTGGACGCTGGTCAGCGGTACCAGCGACGTCTATGCGGCCACCGACGCCAACGGCGTACAGTGGATCATGGTCGAGGGCCAGACCCGCCCCTTCCTCGCCAGCGAATACAGCACCACCATTCGCAACGCCCACCAGTTGCAACTGATGGCCTACGACCTCTCCGCCCGCTACACCCTGGCCGCCGACATCGACGCCAGCGAGACCGACGGCAGCAACGCCAGCGGCATGTGGAGCACGGCCGGCTTCGATCCCATCGGCGACGCCAGCAATGCCTTCACCGGCAGCCTGGACGGCCAGGGCCACGCGGTCTCCGAGCTGAGCGTCAACCGCGCAAGCGAAAGCTACGTCGGGCTGATCGGCCATGCCGGCAGCGGCAGCAGCATCCGCGACATCGGGCTGACGGATGTCGAGGTGAACGGAGGCGACTACGTCGGCGCGCTGACAGGCTCCAACAGCGGCAGCATCGGCAACGCCTGGAGCAGCGGCAGCGTGTCGTCCGGCGGCAGCAACATCGGCGGGCTGGCGGGCTCCAACCAGGCCAGCGGCAGCATCGACGAGGCGTCTTCCGAAGCCGAGATATCGGGCGCCAACGTCACCGGCGGCCTGGTCGGACAGAACTACGGCAGCATCGCCAACACCCATGCCAGCGGTAACGTCACCGGCACGAGTGACAACATCGGCGGGCTGGTCGGCTGGAGCGGCGGCAGCATCGACAACGCCTATGCCACCGGCAGTGTCACAGGCTACCGCTATATTGGCGGGCTGGTCGGCGGCAACACCTCCGGCAGCATCGACAACGCCTACGCCACCGGTAGCGTCAGCGGCAGCGGCAATGTTGGCGGGCTCGTCGGCGGCAACACCTCCGGCAACATCGGCAACGCCTACGCCATCGGCGACGTCGCCGGCACGTACGACTACCTCGGCGGGCTCGTCGGTTACAACAGCGGCACGATCAACAACGCCTACGCCACCGGCAGCGTCACCAGCAGCGGTACCGGTACCGGTATATTCGACATCTACTCCAACTACCTCGGCGGACTCGCCGGCTACAGCAGCGGCACGATCAATAACGCCTACGCCACCGGCAACGTCACTGGCGCCGGCACGTACGGCTACCTCGGCGGGCTCGTCGGTTACGGCGGCGGCAGCATCAGCAACGCCTACGCCACCGGCAGCGTCACCGGCACCGGTACGTACAACATCCTTGGCGGGCTCGCCGGCTTGCACTACGGCACGATCAGCAACGCCTTCTACGCCACCACGGACGCCTTCGGCAACGCCATCAATACCGGCCTGTCCAGCAATGACTACGGAACCGCAAAGACCTATGCCGAGTTGCAGCAGTCCTCCACCTTCGCCGCTTGGGACCTGGCCACCAGCGGCGGGAGTTCCGGCGTCTGGCGCATCTACGACGGCTACACCACGCCGCTGCTGCGCAGCCTGCTCAAGAGCGTGACCGTCACGGTCGGGGATGTCGATGGCAAGACCTACGACGGCACCAGCGTCTCGGTCAGCGGATCGAGCTACAGTCTCTCGGACGCCAGCGCCGTTCTGCTGGGCAGTGCCAGTTATGCGAGCGTCACCGCCCGGGATGCGGGCACCTATGCCCTGGGCCTCACGGGTCTTTATTCGGATCAGCAGGGTTACGACATCATCATCGTCGACGGCGGCTATACCATCGACAAGGCCGCACTCACCGTCACCGCCAACGACGCCGGCAAGACCTACGATGGCCTGGCCTGGAGCGGCGGCAATGGCGTGTCCTATTCCGGCTTCGTCAACGGCGAGGACGCCTCGGTGCTCGGCGGCGGCCTGAGCTATGGCGGCAGCGCCCAGGGCGCCGTCGATGTCGGCAGCTACGGTATCGCGGCCGGCGGCCTGACGGCCGACAACTACGTCATCACCTACGTCGGCGGCACACTGGTCGTCGATCCCAAGGCCATCACCGTCACGGCCAATGGTAGCTCCTCCACCTATGGCGACAGCGACCTTGCCAACCCCGGTCTCAGCGCCACGGGCCTGGTCAATGGCGAAACCGTCGACGTACTCAGCGGCCTGGCCAACAGCTTCGCCCTCGACCACACCAGCGGCGCCGGTACCTATGTGCTCACCGTCGACGGTACCCTCACCAACGGCAACTATGTGGTCACCCAGACCAGCGACGGCACCTGGGTCGTGGGCAAGGCCGCGCTCACCGTTACCATCAACGACGCCGGCAAGACCTACGATGGCCTGGCCTGGAGCGGCGGCAA
>NZ_JADDIX010000073.1 GCF_015070855.1 Pseudomonas lopnurensis | reverse complement strand
CTCGCCGGCAAGGACTCGGCGTCCCCCCGGGCTCCTGCGGGCGCGGTGGGCACGTGCGGCTTTCTCGGCGCTGCACCCTGTTTGCGGCGCGACAGCGCTGTATCGAAGACGCGCAGGCGCCTCCTACAACTTAATGCCCAGTGAGTTAACAAACCAACCAGGCATGACCCTAGTGGACTGTCTTGGAAATTCGTTTATTCATACGTTGCCTCGACTCGGGAAAAGCGCAAGAGCCTTTCGAGCGCAAAAGCTTGGGAACACCCAGTCCTTGCTGGCGATCCCGACCACCATCGCCGGATCGCCAGCAAGCTGGCTCCTACAACATAATGCTCAGTGAGTTAACAAACTAACCAAACAGGCCACTAGCTCAGATCGAACGGAGCCTGGTGAAAGCCGCTGGCATCCACCTGCAGCGCCCAGCCCTGGCTGTCCCAGTCGCCGAGCACGATGCGCCGGGCAGGCTTCCCATTGACTTGCAGCACGTGCACCGCCGGGCGATGGGTGTGGCCGTGGATCAGCGTCAGCGCCCCGTGTTCGGCCAGTGCGCGCGGAACTTCCTCGGCGGTGACATCGACGATGTCGCTGGCCTTCATGCGGGTTTGCGTGCGGCTTTCGTTGCGCAGCTTGCGCGCCAGTTTCCGGCGCGTGGATAGCGGCAGGTTGCGCAGGATGAACAGGCTGAGCGGATTGCGCAGCAGGCGGCGCAGGCGCATGTAGCCCTGGTCGCGGGTGCACAGGCTGTCGCCGTGCATCAGCAGGACGCGCTCGCCATCGAACTCGACCACGCTGGGGTCGGCCAGGAGCTCGCAGCCGGCCGCGCGACAGAAGCGCTCGCCGAGCATGAAGTCGCGATTGCCGTGCATCAGGTAGATGCGCGTGCCCCGATCGCTCAGGGTGCGCAACGCCTGGGCAATCGAGCGCTGGAAGGGCGTCATGGCGTCGTCGCCGATCCAGACCTCGAAGAAGTCGCCGAGGATGTACAGCGCCTCGGCCTGGCTGGCGCGCGTCTCGAGAAAATGCAGAAACGCCCGGGTGATGTCCGGGCGTTCCTCTTCGAGATGCAGATCCGAGATCAGCAGGATCACTCGTGCGTTACTCGACGATCTCGGCCTTCTCGATCACCACGTCGTCCACCGGAACGTCCTGATGGCCGGACTTCATGGTAGTGGCCACGCCCTTGATCTTCTCGACCACGTCCATGCCGTCGGTCACTTCGCCGAACACCGCGTAGCCCCAGCCCTGGACGGTGGGGGCGCTGTGGTCGAGGAAGTCATTGTCCTTGACGTTGATGAAGAACTGCGCGGAGGCCGAGTGTGGCTCCATGGTGCGGGCCATGGCCAGGGTGCCGGTCTTGTTCGACAGGCTGTTGTTGGCCTCGTTCTTGATCGGGGCGCGGGTGGCTTTCTGCTTCATGCCGGGCTCGAAACCGCCGCCCTGGATCATGAAGTTACTGATCACGCGATGGAAAATGGTGCCGTCGTAGTGGCCGCTCTTCACATATTCCTTGAAGTTGGCAGTGGTTTCCGGGGCCTTGTCTTCGAACAGCTGGACGGTGATGACGCCGTGATTGGTGTGCAGTTTGATCATCGGGAAGGGATTCCGTTTTCGTTGGGCAGGCCAAGTGCGGGACGGGCCGCTGCAAGGGTCGTCGATGTCGGGTGCCGCCAGCCGCCGATGGCATCCGCCCGTGGGCGCTTTGCTCTGTCAGGGGGTTGACGGGTCCGCTATGATAGGCGCTTTGATTTGGTCGGCCTACCCTGAGAGGGTATTTACAAACGACTGCGCTCGGTCATGCGGCGTTAAACTCAGCCTCAAATGCTCTTGTACGACTTGTACATTCCGCTTTTTCGGCTGATTGACTCGCTAGCGCTCGCCCTTCGGGTCAGCCTTCGGCTGTTACTCCCGTTGATCGTTGCGCCTTGTCTGACCATCGCTCGCTACTTTTGTAAACCTCTCTAAGCCGCACACTCGCTGATCGTTAAGGACACCATGAGCAAGCCCGAGACTTCCGCCGCTAGCAACTTTCTTCGTCCGATCGTCCAGGCCGACCTGGATTCCGGCAAGCACACCAAGATCGTCACCCGCTTCCCGCCGGAGCCCAACGGCTACCTGCACATCGGCCATGCCAAATCGATCTGCCTGAATTTCGGCCTGGCCAAGGAGTTCGGTGGCGAGTGCAACCTGCGCTTCGACGACACCAACCCGGCCAAGGAAGACCAGGAATACATCGACGCGATCAAGAGCGACGTGCAGTGGCTGGGCTTCGAGTGGGCGGGCGATGAGCGCTACGCTTCCGATTATTTCGATCAGTTGCACGACTGGGCGGTTCACCTGATCGGCACCGGCAAGGCCTACGTCTGCGACCTCACCCCCGAGCAGGCGCGCGAGTACCGTGGCAGCCTGACCGAGCCGGGCCGCAACAGCCCGTTCCGCGAGCGTAGCGTGGAGGAGAATCTCGACCTGTTCGCGCGGATGAAGGCCGGCGAGTTCCCGGATGGCGCCAGGGCGCTGCGGGCGAAGATCGACATGGCCTCGCCCAACATGAACCTGCGCGACCCGATTCTCTATCGCATCCGCCACGCCCATCATCACCAGACCGGTGACAAGTGGTGCATCTACCCGAGCTACGACTTCACCCACGGCCAGTCGGATGCCATCGAGGGCGTGACCCACTCGATCTGCACCCTGGAGTTCGAGGATCACCGCCCGCTCTACGAATGGTTCCTGGCCAACCTGCCGGTGCCGGCCCAGCCGCGCCAGTACGAATTCGCCCGGCTCAACCTGAACTACACCATCACCAGCAAGCGCAAGCTCAAGCAACTGGTGGACGAGAAGCACGTGAGCGGCTGGGACGACCCGCGCATGTCGACCCTGTCGGGCTTCCGCCGCCGCGGCTATACGCCGGCCTCGATCCGCAATTTCTGCGACATGATCGGCGTGAACCGCGCTGGCGGCGTGGTGGATATCGGCATGCTGGAATTCGCCATCCGCGAAGACCTCGACGCCAACGCGGCGCGGGCCATGTGCGTGCTCAAGCCGCTGAAGGTCGTCATCACCAACTACCCCGAAGGCCAGGTCGAGACGCTCGAACTGCCGCGTCACCCCAAGCAGGACATGGGCGTGCGCGTGCTGCCGTTCGGTCGCGAGATCTACATCGATGCCGGCGACTTCGAGGAGGTTCCGCCGGCCGGGTTCAAGCGACTGGTTCCCGGTGGCGAAGTACGCCTGCGCGGCAGCTACGTGATCCGTGCCGACGAGGCGGTGAAAGACGAGCAGGGCAATATCGTCGAACTGCGCTGCTCCTATGATGAGAACACCCTGGGCAAGAACCCCGAGGGCCGCAAGGTCAAGGGCGTGATCCACTGGGTGCCGGCCGCCGAGAGCGTCGAGTGCGAGGTACGCCTGTACGATCGCCTGTTCCGCTCCGCCAACCCGGAGAAGGACGAGGAGGGCGGCAGCTTCCTGGACAACATCAATCCCGCATCGCTGGTGGTGCTGCGCGGTTGCCGCGTGGAGCCGTCGCTGGCCAATGTCGCCCCGGAAGAACGCTTCCAGTTCGAGCGCGAAGGCTACTTCTGCGCCGACATCGAGGACAGCAAGCCCGGCGCTCCGGTCTTCAACCGCACCGTCACGCTGCGTGACTCCTGGGGCCAATGATGGCGTTGACGATCTACAACACCCTGACGAAGACCAAGCAAGACTTCCACCCGCTGGACGGCAACAAGGTGCGCATGTACGTCTGCGGCATGACCGTCTACGACTTCTGCCACATCGGCCATGCGCGGGTGATGGTGGCGTTCGACGTGGTCACCCGCTGGCTGCGCCATCGTGGCTACGACGTCACCTACGTGCGCAACATTACCGATATCGATGACAAGATCATCCGCCGCGCCCATGAGAACGGCGAGCCGTTCCAGGCGCTGGTCGAGCGCATGATCGCCGCCATGCACGAGGACGAGACGCGTCTCAACGTGTTGCGTCCGGATATCGAGCCTCGTGCTACGGATCATATCGCCGGCATGCATGCGATGATCCAGACGCTGATCGACAAGGGCTTCGCCTATGCGCCGGGCAACGGCGACGTCTACTACCGCGTCGGCAAGTTCGCCGGCTACGGCAAGCTGTCGCGGCGCAGGATCGAGGACCTGAAGATCGGTGCGCGCATCGAAGTCGACGAAGCCAAGGAAGACCCGCTGGATTTCGTGCTGTGGAAGGGCGCCAAGCCCGGCGAGCCGAGCTGGGAGTCGCCTTGGGGCGCCGGCCGTCCGGGTTGGCATATCGAGTGCTCGGTGATGTCCACCTGCTGCCTGGGCGAGACCTTCGATATTCATGGTGGCGGCCCGGACCTGGTGTTCCCGCACCACGAGAACGAGATCGCGCAAAGCGAAGCGGCCACCGGCAAGCAGTACGCCAATGCCTGGATGCACGCCGGTGCGGTGCGCGTCGACGGCGAGAAGATGTCCAAGAGCCTCGGCAACTTCTTCACCATTCGCGAGGTGCTGGAGAAATATCAACCCGAGGTGGTGCGTTACCTGCTGGTGGCCAGCCACTACCGCAGCCCGATCAACTATTCCGAAGACAGCCTGCGCGAGGCCAAGGGGGCGCTGGAACGTTTCTACAACGGGCTCAAGGGGCTGCCGGTGGTCGAGCCTGCCGGTGGCGATGACTTCGTCGCACGCTTTGGCGCGGCGATGGACGACGACTTCAATTCCCCGGAAGCCTGCGCGGTGCTGTTCGAAATGGTTCGTGAGGTCAACCGGCTGCGTGAATCCGATCTGGCCGCCGCGGCCGCGCTGGCTGCGCAGTTGAAGGCGCTGGCGGGTGTGCTGGGCGTGCTGCAGCTCGAACCGGAGGCTTTCCTGCAGGCCGGTGCGGCGGGGAAGGTCGATGCCGCCGAGGTCGAGCGTCTGATCGCTGCGCGTCTGCAGGCGCGCGCCGAGAAGAACTGGGCGGAATCCGATCGTATCCGCGACCAGCTCACCGCGGTGGGAGTGGTGCTGGAAGACGGCAAGGGCGGCACGACCTGGCGCCTGGCCGAATAATCCGGCTGTGAACAGGAACGGCACCGAAAGTTGCCGTTCCTGTTTGGAGCTGCCGTAGGCTTAACCGTGCAGGTGCTCGGCCGCATGCAGGGTGTTTTCCAGCAGGCAGGCGCGGGTCATCGGGCCGACGCCGCCCGGCACCGGCGTGATCCACGCGGCGCGCTCGCAGGCCGGGCCGAATTCCACGTCGCCCAGCAGGCGGCCGTCGGCCTGGCGGTTGATGCCGACGTCGATGACGATGGCGCCAGGCTTGATCCATTCGCCCTTGACCAGGCCGGTGATGCCGGTGGCCACCACGACCAGATCGGCCCGCTTGACGTGCTCGGCGAGGTTATGGGTGAAGCGATGGGTCACGGTGGTGGTGCAGCCGGCCAGCAGCAGCTCCAGCGCCATGGGGCGGCCGACGATGTTCGAAGCGCCCACCACCACCGCATCCAGGCCATGCAGGTCGATTCCGGTGCTTTCCAGCAGGGTCATGATGCCTTTCGGCGTGCAGGGGCGCAGCAGGGGCATGCGCTGCGCCAGCCGGCCGACGTTATAAGGGTGGAAACCATCCACGTCCTTGTCGGGGCGGATGCGCTCCAGCAGTTGCGAGGCGTCGAGCTGCCTGGGCAGTGGCAGTTGAACGAGAATCCCGTCGATGGTCGGATCGTCGTTGAGTCGATCGATCAGTGCCAGCAGGTCTTCCTGGCGAGTATCGGCCGGAAGGTCGTGGGCGACGGAGTTGAAGCCCACTTCCTCGCAGTCCTTGCGCTTGTGCGCTACGTATACCTGGGAGGCTGGGTCGCTACCCACCAGAATCACCGCCAGCCCCGGCGCGCGGAGCCCCAGGGCACGGCGCTCGGCAACACGACTGGAGATCTGTTGGCGAATGTTGGCAGCGATCGTTTTACCGTCGATCAGTTGTGCGGTCATGACGCTTGGTTAACCATCGGAAAGGATTTGGAAAGGACGCACATTCTCGCACGCCGCGACGACACGGCAAAGGCGAAGCGCCGGGCAACAACCGTAACCCCTTTATCTAACTGAAATTTTTTTGATCCTGGTGTTGACGAGTGTGCAGAGCCTCTATAACATTCGCCCCGCTTGTCGAGCACAGCCTGCTGCTGGGTAAGATGGCTTTCGGAGAGGGGTGACTTCTTCACGGCCGGAGCTTCAAGTCTGCGCTCCGCACAGAATGCAGATAAGAGCGCCCGTAGCTCAGCTGGATAGAGCATCCGCCTTCTAAGCGGATGGTCGCAGGTTCGAGTCCTGCCGGGTGCGCCATTTCGGGCTCTGGCACAAGCAAGATGCAATGCAATATGGTGGGCGTAGCTCAGTTGGTAGAGCACAGGATTGTGGCTCCTGGTGTCGAGGGTTCGATCCCCTTCGTCCACCCCATATTCCAGAAAACGCCAGGCGCTGCCTGGCGTTTTCGTTTGAAGCCCCGCTTGGCGGACGTGGTGAAATTGGTAGACACACCAGATTTAGGTTCTGGCGCCGCAAGGTGTGAGAGTTCGAGTCTCTCCGTCCGCACCATGTAACAAGCTGAAAGCCCCGGATTCCGGGGCTTTCGCGTTTCTGGGGTGCGGAGAAGGCTGGCGAGCGGTTCCGGTGCGTCCGGCGCTCGGCTCGCAGGAGCGCGGCCGCGCAGCGGGGCTTTCGCCGGGCAGGCGGATCGCCCGGACATAGCGCGCGGACCCCGCCCAAGCTGGTGGCGGTCTCCTCTTTTCTTCTCGGTCGGCGGGGTGACTTCTGCCAATCGAGCTACTAGAATGCTTGCCCATTCTGGGGCCGGAACGCCCGGCTTATGTCTGTGCAACGAGGAAAATCCATGCAAGTTTCTGTTGAAAGCACCTCCGCTCTTGAGCGCCGCATGACCATTGGCGTGCCGGTCGAGCGCATCGAGACCGAAGTCAACAAGCGTCTGCAACAGACCGCCAGCCGTGCCAAGATTCCTGGTTTCCGCCCCGGCAAAGTGCCGATGAGCGTGATCCGCCAGCGTTACGAAGAGGCTGCCCGTCAGGAAGCGCTGGGCGACCTGATTCAGGCGACCTTCTATGAAGCCATCGTCGCCGAGAAGCTGAACCCGGCCGGTGCTCCGTCCGTCGAGCCGAAAGTGTTCGAAAAAGGCAAGGATCTCGAGTACGTCGCGACCTTCGAAGTATTCCCCGAATTCGAAGTCGCCGGGTTCGAAGCCATCGAGATCGAGCGTCTGCAGGCTGAAGTGGCCGATGCCGACGTCGACAACATGCTGGAAATCCTGCGCAAGCAGAACACCCGCTTCGAGACCGTCGAGCGCGCCGCCGAGAACGGCGACCAGGTGAACATCGACTTCGTCGGCAAGATCGACGGCGAGGCCTTCGCCGGTGGTTCGGCCAAGGGCACTCAGCTGGTGCTGGGTTCCGGTCGCATGATCCCCGGTTTCGAAGAGGCCCTGGTCGGTGCCAAGGCCGGCGACGAGCGCGTGATCAACCCGACCTTCCCCGAGGATTATCAGAACCTCGATCTGGCCGGCAAGACCGCCGAGTTCACCGTGACCGTCAACAGCGTCGCGGCTGCGCAGCTGCCGGAACTGAATGACGAGTTCTTCACCCAGTTCGGCGTTCAGGAAGGCGGCATCGAAGGCTTCCGCGCCGAAGTGAAGAAGAACATGGAGCGCGAGCTGCGCCAGGCCATCAAGACCAAGGTGAAGAACCAGGTGATGGAAGGGCTGGTCGCCGGCAACCCGATCGAAGTGCCCAAGGCGCTGATCGACAATGAGGTCAACCGTCTGCGCGCTCAGGCCGTCCAGCAGTTCGGTGGCAACATCAAGCCCGATCAACTGCCGGCCGAGCTCTTCGAAGAACAGGCCAGGCGCCGCGTAGTGCTCGGGCTGATCGTCGCCGAGGTGGTCAAGCAGAAGGAGCTCAAGCCCGACGAGGCGCGCGTTCGCGAGCTGATCGAGGAAATGGCTTCGGCCTACCAGGAGCCGGAACAGGTCGTCGCCTGGTACTACAAGAATGACGAGCAGCTGAACGAGGTCCGTTCTGTTGTGCTCGAAGAACAAGTTGTGGATACTGTCCTGCAGCAGGCTAAAGTGACCGACACGTCGGTCTCCTACGAGGAAGCTGTCAAGCCTGCGGAAGCCCCGCAAGCAGCCTGATTTCTTCAAACGTTCGAGTGCACAAACATAAGCCAGCCTCGCGCTGGCTTATGTCTTTTGAGGCATGACATAGGGAGTATCGTTGGAACATGTCCCGCAATTCTTTTATGCAAGCTCCGGACATTCAGGCCGCTGGCGGCCTGGTCCCGATGGTGATCGAGCAGTCCGCACGCGGTGAGCGCGCCTATGACATCTACTCCCGTCTCCTGAAGGAGCGGGTGATCTTCATGGTCGGCCAGGTCGAAGACTACATGGCCAACCTGATCGTGGCGCAGATGCTGTTCCTCGAGGCGGAAAACCCCGAGAAGGACATTCACCTCTATATCAACTCCCCGGGTGGTTCGGTGACTGCCGGCATGTCGATCTACGACACCATGCAGTTCATCAAGCCGGACGTGTCGACCATCTGCATCGGCCAGGCCTGTTCCATGGGCGCCTTGCTGCTGGCCGGTGGTGCAGCCGGCAAGCGTTACTGCCTGCCGCATTCGCGCATGATGATCCACCAGCCGCTGGGCGGCTTCCAGGGTCAGGCTTCGGATATCGAAATCCATGCGCGTGAGATCCTCACCATCCGCGAGCGTCTGAACAAGGTGCTGGCTCATCACACCGGGCAACCGATGGATGTGATCGCCCGCGACACCGACCGCGACAACTTCATGAGTGGCGATGAGGCCGTCAAGTACGGGCTGATCGACCAGGTTCTGACTCAGCGCCAACTGACGGTCTGATCTCCGCAGCCTGCGATATCCGGCTGCCGCGTGGGCTTGAAAAAGCCCACGATTGCCTTCATCTTGTGTTTCAAGCCTTCCCGATTGGATCGATCGAATGACTGACACCCGCAACGGCGAGGACTCCGGCAAACTGCTCTATTGCTCTTTTTGCGGCAAAAGCCAGCATGAAGTACGCAAGTTGATCGCCGGGCCCTCCGTTTTCATCTGCGACGAGTGCGTCGACCTGTGCAATGACATCATCCGCGAGGAGGTGCAGGAAGCGCAGGCCGAGAGCAACGCGCACAAACTGCCTGCGCCCAAGGAGATCAGCGGCATTCTCGACCAGTACGTCATTGGTCAGGAGCGCGCGAAGAAGATCCTGGCGGTGGCTGTTTACAACCATTACAAGCGTCTGAACCAGCGCGACAAGAAAGAAGAAGTCGAGCTGGGCAAGAGCAACATTCTGCTGATCGGTCCCACCGGTTCGGGCAAGACCCTGCTGGCCGAAACGCTGGCCCGCCTGCTCAATGTTCCGTTCACCATTGCCGATGCGACCACGCTCACCGAGGCGGGCTACGTGGGTGAGGATGTCGAGAACATCATCCAGAAGCTGCTGCAGAAGTGCGACTACGACGTGGAAAAGGCCCAGATGGGCATTGTCTACATCGATGAGATCGACAAGATCTCGCGCAAGTCCGACAACCCGTCGATCACCCGCGACGTTTCCGGTGAGGGCGTGCAGCAGGCGCTGCTCAAGCTGATCGAAGGTACCGTGGCCTCCGTTCCGCCACAGGGCGGACGCAAGCATCCGCAGCAGGAGTTCCTGCAGGTCGATACGCGCAATATCCTGTTCATCTGTGGCGGCGCATTCGCTGGTCTGGAGAAGGTGATCCAGGGGCGCTCGACCCAGGGTGGCATCGGCTTCAATGCCGAGGTGCGCAGCAAGGATCCGGGCAAGAAGATCGGCGAGGCGCTGCGTTCCGTCGAGCCGGACGATCTGGTCAAGTTCGGCCTGATCCCGGAATTCGTCGGCCGTCTGCCGGTGATCGCCACGCTCGACGAGCTCGACGAGGCCGCGCTGATCCAGATCCTCACCGAGCCGAAGAACGCGCTGACCAAGCAGTACGCCAAGCTGTTCGAGCTGGAGGGCGTGGACCTGGAGTTCCGCCCGGACGCGCTCAAGGCAGTCGCCAGTCGCGCACTGGAGCGCAAGACCGGCGCTCGTGGCCTGCGCTCGATTCTCGAAGGCGTTCTGCTGGATACCATGTATGACATTCCTTCGCAGAAGGACGTCAGCAAGGTGGTCATCGATGAAAGCGTGATCGATGGCTCTTCCCAGCCCCTGCTGATCTACGAGAACAGCGAACCGCCCGCCAAGGCTGCGCCTGAGGCGTGATAGAAACGAAGGGGCCTGCGGGCCCCTTTGCATTTGTTTCGCCTCCTTGTTTTTTACAGGGCATGCCCTCATCTTTGCAGCAAGGGTGTCCCCCGTCCGTTTACCGCCGTATGGCCGTCGTAGAGCTGAATTTATGAAGACAACCATCGAATTGCCCCTTTTGCCGCTGCGCGATGTGGTGGTCTATCCACACATGGTGATACCGCTTTTCGTTGGCCGTGAAAAATCCATCGAAGCGCTCGAGTCCGCCATGTCCGGCGATAAGCAGATCCTCCTGCTGGCCCAGAAGAACCCGGCCGATGATGACCCCGCCGAGGACGCGCTGTACCGTGTCGGTACCGTGGCCTCCGTGCTGCAACTGCTCAAGCTGCCCGACGGCACGGTCAAGGTGCTGGTCGAGGGCGAGCAGCGCGGCGTTATCGAACGTTTCGTCGAGGCGGATGATCACTACCGCGCGGAAGTGGCGCTGATCGAGGAGTCCGAGGTCGAGACGCGCGAGTCCGAAGTCTTCACCCGCAGCCTGCTCAGCCAGTTCGAGCAGTATGTGCAACTGGGCAAGAAGGTCCCGGCCGAGGTGCTGTCGTCCCTGAGCAGCATCGACGAGCCTGCGCGCCTGGTGGATACCATGGCGGCGCACATGGCCCTGAAGATCGAGCAGAAGCAGGAAATCCTCGAGATAACCGAGCTGCCTGCCCGCGTCGAGCACGTCCTGGCCTTGCTGGATGCCGAAATCGACCTGTTGCAGGTCGAGAAGCGGATCCGCGGGCGCGTGAAGAAGCAGATGGAGCGCAGCCAGCGCGAGTACTACCTGAATGAGCAGATGAAGGCCATTCAGAAAGAGCTGGGCGACATCGACGAAGGTCACAACGAGATCGATGACCTCAAGAAGCGCATCGAGAATGCCGGTCTGAGCAAGGATGCCTATACCAAGGCCCAGGCCGAGCTCAACAAGCTCAAGCAGATGTCGCCGATGTCGGCCGAGGCGACGGTGGTCCGTACCTATATCGACTGGCTGGTGAACGTGCCGTGGAAGGCCGCGAGCAAGGTGCGCCTGGACCTGGCCAAGGCCGAGGAAGTGCTCGACGCCGATCACTATGGCCTGGAGGAGGTCAAGGACCGCATCCTTGAATATCTCGCGGTACAGAAACGGGTCAAGAAGCTCAAGGGGCCGGTGCTCTGCCTGGTCGGCCCGCCCGGTGTCGGCAAGACCTCGCTGGCCGAATCCATCGCCCGTTCGACCAATCGCAAGTTCGTGCGCATGGCCTTGGGTGGCGTGCGCGACGAGGCCGAGATTCGCGGCCATCGGCGTACCTACATCGGTTCCATGCCGGGGCGCCTGATCCAGAAGATGACCAAGGTCGGCGTGCGCAATCCGCTGTTCCTGCTCGACGAGATCGACAAGATGGGCAGCGACATGCGCGGCGATCCCGCTTCGGCGCTGCTCGAGGTGCTCGATCCGGAACAGAATCACAATTTCAACGATCATTATCTCGAGGTCGACTATGACCTCTCGGACGTGATGTTCCTCTGTACCGCCAACTCGATGAACATTCCGGCGCCGCTGCTGGACCGGATGGAAGTCATCCGCCTGCCAGGCTACACCGAGGACGAGAAGATCAATATCGCCACCCGCTACCTGGCGCCCAAGCAGATCCAGGCCAACGGCCTGAAAAAGGGTGAGGTGGAGTTCGAGGCGTCGGCGCTGCGCGACATCATCCGTTACTACACGCGCGAGGCCGGCGTGCGCAGCCTGGAGCGCCAGCTTGCCAAGGTCTGCCGCAAGGTGGTCAAGGAGCATGCGGCGCAGAAGCATTTCCAGGTGAAGGTGGACGCCGACTCGCTCGAGCATTTCCTCGGTGTGCGCAAGTTCCGCTATGGCCTCGCCGAACTCCAGGACCAGGTGGGGCAGGTGACCGGGCTGGCCTGGACCCAGGTCGGTGGTGAATTGCTCACCATCGAGGCCGCCGTGGTGCCCGGCAAGGGCCGGCTGACCAAGACCGGCTCGCTCGGCGAGGTCATGGGCGAATCGATCACCGCGGCGCTGACCGTGGTGCGTAGCCGTGCGACGAGCCTGGGGATCGCCGTGGATTTCCATGAGAAGCAGGACATCCACATCCACGTGCCCGAAGGCGCCACGCCGAAGGATGGACCGAGCGCGGGCATCGGCATGTGTACCGCACTGGTATCCGCGCTGACCCAGATTCCGGTGCGCGCCGATGTCGCAATGACAGGCGAAATCACCCTGCGCGGCCAGGTACTCGCCATTGGCGGATTAAAGGAAAAATTACTTGCCGCCCATCGTGGTGGTATCAAGACGGTGATCATTCCGGAAGAAAATCAGCGTGATCTGAAAGAGATTCCTGAAAATATTAAGCAGGACCTGCAGATTAAACCGGTGAAGTGGATTGACGAGGTCCTGCAAATTGCGCTGCAATACGCGCCGGAGCCCTTGCCTGATGCGGCTCCTGAGATTGTTGCAAAGGACGACAAGCGCGAGCCTGATTCCAAGGAGCGAATCAGCACGCATTAGTCTGGAAGGCTCCGTTGACACATTTTCGGCGCCCTTGTTTAATCGGCCCCTTGTGTCAGAGCCATTCCAGCACCGCTTTGCTTACACCCGAAAATTAAAGATACGAACTCAACAGAAATTAAGGGGACTTAGAGTGAACAAGTCGGAACTGATCGATGCCATCGCTGCATCTGCTGATATCCCAAAAGCTGTTGCTGGCCGCGCGCTGGATGCAGTGATCGAATCCGTCACCGGCGCCCTGAAGGCTGGTGATTCCGTGGTACTGGTTGGTTTCGGTACTTTCGCCGTCAAGGAGCGCGCTGCGCGCACTGGCCGCAACCCGCAGACTGGCAAGCCGATCAACATCGCTGCCGCCAAGATCCCGGGCTTCAAAGCTGGCAAGGCCCTGAAAGACGCGGTCAACTAAGCGTCTTTCTACCCGGCCAGTCAGCTAGCGCTGCTCTGGCGGGGCGGTTGTTCGAACGGGCCCAGCCTGTTCAGTCCGGCTTGGGGGAATAAGCCCAACCGCTCCAAAAGCTCCGAGAAGGCGCATCCCTGGATGCGCCTTTCTTTTATCCGGTTTCCACCCGCGTTGCGCATCCCGTCGCGCCGCAGACTCCTGGGGGTCGCATGCTTCAGAACATCAGGGACAATTCACAAGGCTGGATTGCCAAAACCATCATCGGCGTCATTGTGATGCTGCTGGCGCTGACCGGCTTCGATGCGATTTTCAACGCCGCCAGCAACAGCCAGAACGCCGCAGAGGTCAACGGTGAGGAAATCTCCCGCTATGACCTCGATCAGGCCATGAACATGCAGCGCCGTCAGTTGGCCCAACAACTGGGCAGGGACTTCGATCCGTCCTTGCTGGACGAAAAACTGCTGCGCGATTCGGCGCTGGGCTCGCTGATCGAACGCATGCTCCTGCTGCAGGGTGCCAAGGAATCCGGGTTCGCCTTTTCCCGCGAAGCGCTGGACCAGCTGATCCTGCAGACTCCCGAATTCCAGGTCGACGGGGTATTCAATGCCGCGCGTTTCGACCAGGTCATTCAGCAGATGGGTTATTCCCGCCTGCAGTTCCGCCAGTTGCTCGAGCAGGAAATGCTGATCGGCCAGCTGCGCGCCGGCATTTCCGGCACCGGCTTCGTGACCGACCAGCAGGTCGAGAGTTTTGCCCGCCTGGAAATGCAGACGCGCGATTTCGCCACGCTGACCGTGCCGGCTCGACAGGAGGCGGTGGAGATCGGCGACGAGCAGATTGGCGAATACTACGAGGCGAACGCCGAGCGTTTTCGTACTCCCGAGCAGGTCGTCGTCGAATACGTCGAGCTGAAGAAAGAGGCCTTCTTCGACCAGGTCGAGGCGTCGGATGAGGAGCTGCAGGCGCTCTATCAGAAGCAGATCGCCAACCTCGCCGAGCAGCGTCGGGCCGCCCACATTCTCATCGAGACCGGTGGCGAGTTGAGTGATGCCGAGGCCAAGGCCAAGATCGAGGAAGTCGCGGCAGAGGTCCAGGCTGGCGAGGACTTCGCCGCGCTTGCCAAGCAGTATTCCCAGGACCCGGGCTCTGCCAACGAAGGTGGCGATCTGGGCTTCGCGGGCCCCGGCGTCTACGATCCGGAGTTCGAAGAGGCGCTTTATGCGCTGCGCGAAGGCGAGGTCTCCGCGCCGGTACGCTCGGAGTTCGGCTGGCACCTGATCAAGCTGTTGGGCGTGCAGTCGCCTGAAGTGCCCTCGTTCGAGAGCATGAAGCCGGAGCTGGAGCGCGAACTCAAGGCGCAGCAGGTCGAGCAGCGTTTCGTCGAAGCCAGCAAGCAGTTGGAGGATTCCGCATTCGAGGCCGCCGACCTGGTTCAGCCGGCCCAGGAGCTCGGACTCAGTGTGCAGACCACAGACGCCTTCGGCCGCGAGGGTGGCGAAGGCATTACCGCCAACCGCCAGGTCATCCAGGCCGCGTTCAGTGAAGAACTGCTGGTGGACGGGGCCAACAGTGGTGTCATCGAACTGGATCCCGATACGTCCATCGCGCTGCGCGTGAAGGAGCACCTGAAGCCTGCGCCAATACCGCTGGCCGACGTGCGCGACAGCATCGTCCAGCAGCTACAGCGCAGCCAGGCGGCCGAGAAGGCCCGTAGCGAAGGCGAAGGCCTGCTGGCGCAACTGCGTGAGGGGCAGCAGCCCGAGGGGCAATGGCAGGCAGTCGAGGCGGCTACCCGCAGCCAGGACGGTGTCGCCCCGGCACTGCTCCAGACGGTGTTCCGCATGCCCCGTCCCGAACAGCAGGACAAGCCGAGCTATGCCGGTGTGTCCCTGGGCAATGGCGACTATGTCGTGGTCCGCCTGAACGGCGTCAACGAGCCCAAGGAAGCCCTGTCGGCGGAAGAGAAGCAGAACTACCGCCGCTTCCTGGCTTCGCGCGCAGGGCAGCAGGACTTCGCCGCGTACCGCCAGAAGCTGCACGCCGAGGCCAAGATCGAGCGATTCTGAGACGCCAGGGCGAGGGGGCGCGCCTCGCCACTCAGCGTAATGGCCAAAAACCCGCATGCGAATGCGGGTTTTTTGTCGCGTTGGAGCGCTAATGTCCTGCCTGGTTTTTGTTAACTCAACGGGCATTATGTTGTAGGAGGCGCCTGCGCGTCTTCGTCGCGGCGCTGTCGCGCAGC
>NZ_JADDIX010000072.1 GCF_015070855.1 Pseudomonas lopnurensis | reverse complement strand
GTCGAGGCAACGCATGAATAAACGAACTTCCAAGACAGTCCACTAGCGGACGAAGATTCGCCGCCCGAACCGCCCGGGCATGTCGTTGGGCTTCGACGCTGCGCACCGCAACCCAACCCTCACCCCAGAGCGACGTTCCAACCCACGGCGCCGATCACGCCGCCTGGACCTGGATCAAGGCAGCGTCGCCAACAGCATCTACACTCAGCGGACAGGGCAACAGCCCACCATCCGAGGAGCGAGCATGTCGTACACCCCTGAGTTGGTCACCGAGCTGGAAGTACTTCGACAGTTCAACCTGGAAAACCTGCAGGAGGGCCTCAAAGTCCATCACGACGCCAGCCCCTCCACCATCGCCGCCTTCGAGCGCCTGCACGCCAAGGGGCTGATCACCCAGGCCGACGGCGGCTATCTCACCAGCCTCGGGCGTGACGCGGCCGAGCAGGCCCAGACCCTGCTGACCATCCTCGCCGAGACGGCCAGCGCCTGACCAGCAAGCGCGGCGGCGCCTGCCGCCCTGCTGCTCCGCCTTGACCTTTTGCCCGGGCGCGGATAAATACATGCCCGGCAGCCGGCCGCCACGACCGTTCGGCGGCTACCGTTGCCTGCCGCTCAAACCCGACGCAACCCGGCCGATGACGATGGGCAGCCCCGCCCGCCCACACGAACCGCCCCATGACCCGCATCCAGAAAATCCATCCGATTCTCGAAGAAGGCATCGACCGCAAGGTGCTGGCCGCGCTTCGGGCGCGCTTTCTGTCGGTCAATAGCGAGCGTCTGGAGCGCGCACTGCAGGCGATGTCGACGCGCCAGCAGCAAGTACTCAAGCTCCTGCCGCTGTTGTTTCACGTCAACCATCCGATCCTGCCCGGCTACGTCTCGGCCACCGCGCCCGCCGGCCTCTCCGGCTTCGAGCCGGATGCCGAACAACTGGTCGAAGCGCAGCGCCTGAGCCGCTCGTTCGCCTACAAGCCGCTGCGCGGCCAGCTGCCCCAGCCGATCCTCGGCCTGTTCCTGATGGGCAGCCTGGGCACCGTCGCGCAGGACGAACACAGCGACTTGGACGTCTGGGTCTGCCACGACCCGGCGCTCGATGCCCCTCGGCTCGAGGAGCTGCGCCGCAAGTGCGAGGCGCTGCGCAACTGGGCCGCGGGCCAGGGCAGCGAGGCGCACTTCTTCCTGGTCGACCCGCAGCGTTTCACCCAGGGCCAGCGCGAAGCGAAGCTGACCTCCGACGACTGCGGCACCACCCAGCATTATCTGTTGCTGGACGAGTTCTACCGCACGGCGATCTGGCTCGGCGGGCGCACTCCGCTCTGGTGGCTGGTGCCGGCCTACGAGGAGCACCGCTACGACGACTACGTGGCGACGCTGCTGGCCAAGCGCTTCGTCCGTGACGAGGACGTGCTCGACCTCGGCCATCTCGGCCAGGTGCCACCCGGCGAGTTCGTCGGCGCCGGGCTCTGGCAGCTCTACAAGGCCATCGACGCGCCCTACAAGTCCCTGTTCAAGCTGCTGCTGGTAGAGGTCTACGCCAGCCAGCATCCGCAGCTGCGCTGCCTCGCCCTGGATTTCAAGCAGGCGGTCTACGACGGCCACATAGAGCTGGATGAACTCGACCCCTACATAGCCGCCTATCGCGCCATCGAACGCTACCTGGGCGAGCGCGGCGACTCCGAACGCCTGGAGCTGGCGCGCCGCTGCCTGTACCTGAAGGTCAACCGACCGCTCAGCCGCCCGCCGCGCAACCGCAACAAGAGCTGGCAGCGCCGCCTGCTCGAATGCTTGACCCAGGCCTGGCACTGGGACGAGCGACAGTTCGCCCTGCTCGACAACCGCAGCCAATGGAAGGTCCGCCAGGTCAGCCAGGAACGCCGCGCGCTGGTCAACGAGCTGACCTACGGCTACCGCTTCCTCGACGACTTCACCCGACGCCTGCAGGCCACCAGCCCGGTGAACAGCCGCGACCTCGGCGTGCTCGGCCGCCGGCTGTACGCCGCCATCGAGCGCAAGGCCGGCAAGGTCGAGACGGTCAACCTCGGCATATCGCCGGACATGGCCGAGGACAGCCTGACCCTGGTGCACGGCTACGATGACGCCGGCGACGTGCACTGGTCGCTCTACCAGGGCAGCCTCACGCCCCAGCAATGGCCGGACTTCGCGCCGCTCAAGCGCTCCCGCGAGCTGGTGGCGCTGCTTGCCTGGTGCCACCGCAACGGCGTGGTCGACACCGGCACCCACCTGTCGCTGTTCCCCGGCGACAGCGGCCTGAGCGAGGCGGAACTGTTTGCGCTGTTCAACGACCTGCGCCGTGCACTACCGCTGCCCCTGCCCCAGGTCGGCGAAGAGGCGCTACTGGCAGCCAGCCAGCCCAGCCGGGTGCTGCTGCTGGTCAATGTCGGCGTCGATCCCACGATCCCCCAGAACGATTCGGTGAACAGCGAGCAATTCGGCCAGAACGCGACGCCGGAGAACCTGGTGCTGAGCATCGACCAGGTCATGCTGAACAGCTGGAACGAGCTGCTGGTGACCCGCTTCGAAGGCCCGCAGGCACTCCCCCAATGCCTGCGCGAGCACTTCGCCGGTCTGACCGACGATGCCGGCTGGCCGGACCTGCAGGCATTCTGTTTCGCGCGCAACCGCGGCCAGGCCATCACCCGGCGGGTCCGGGAAATCTTCGACGATGCCCGTCGCAACTTCGCCACCGCCGATCACGGTCGCTACCTGTTGCAGATCCGCCAGCAGTTCCACCTGCTGCAACGCATCGCCGGCGAAACGAGCCTGGCCAGCCTCGGCGACCGGCCGGCCCTGCTCGAGCACTTGGGCGAGGCGCACCACGCATTCAGCCCGATCCGGCTCGACCGGCAGGCGCTGGCCGGCGACGACCTGGCGCTGATCCTGCCGCTCGGACGTCCGGATTGCCTGCAGGTGTTCTACCGTATCGTCGGCGAAACCGCCGAACTCAGCGTGCTCGACGAATGCAACGCACTCTGGCGCCAGCAACTGCCCTATCGCGACGAGCAGAGCCTGCTGATGCCGCTGCTGCGCTTCCTGCAATCACTGGCCTACCGGCGCAACGCCCAGTGGCCGCTGGCCGATGACCTGGCGCCGTGCACGCTGGACATCCACCTCTACCGCATCGTCCACACCCCGGCCGGAGCCATGCAACTGGAGCGACGGCCCACTCCGCAAGGCGCGGTCAGCGACCCCTTTTACGACGTACAGGCCATCATCGAACCCGGCGACCAGGGCCGCTCGCAGGTCACGCTGTACTGCAACCACCAGGAATTCTCCGGTCTGGAGTACGGTGCCGAGCTGTTCGCCACGGTGGCGCGCCACATCCTCGCACGCCGGCGCAATGGCGAGCGCTACCCCTGCTACATCACCGATCTCGACCTCACCGGCCTGCACGGCACGGGGCGCAGCCAGACCGTGCAGCACCTGCGCTACAAGTCGAGGCTGGAAGCGGCGCTCAACCTGGCGCTCAGGAATGGATGAGAATAATTAGCGTTTGATAACAATTTGCCTTCACGCTAGGATCGCCCCGCCACCGGGCCTGCGCCCCAACCAGAGCATCCATCGTGAACGAGCCAGGCAACAGAACCGATCTGTTCGTGACCCATCGCAAGGCACTCGTGGATTACGCGGCGCCGATCACCGGTTGCCGCGCCGAGGCCGAGGAAGTCGTCCAGGAGGCCTGGTTGCGCTTCAGCCAGGCCGAGCGCAGCAATCTCGCCCAGCCGCTGGCCTATCTCTACCGTATCGTGCGCAACCTGGCGTTGGACCTGACCCGGCGCGCCGGCAGCAACCAGCGCCAGGACGACGCCAACGACCTGCTCGCCGAGCTGCCGGCGAGCACGCCCTCCCCCGAACAGCAATTGTGCCAGCAGGACGAACTGCGCCTGATCGCCGAGGCGCTGGCGCGGCTGCCGGAACGCACCCGCATCGCCTTCGAGATGCACCGGCTGGGCGGCTATACCCTGCAGCAGATCGCCGCGCACCTCGGCATCTCCGTCGGCCTCGCGCACCAGCTGGTGCGAACCGCGCTCGGCCATTGCGCGGCCTGTCTGGACGATGAGTCATACTGATGCACCTCGTCCCGCAAGCATCCTCCACGGCGGACGACCGGCATACGAATTCAGCGAGCACCGTGATGAAGGACATTCCACCCCAGGACCCGCACTGGAACAGCGCCATGGAGTGGCTGCTCTGGCTGCAGGAGTCGCCCGACGACGAAGAGCTGCGCGCCGCCTGCCGCGCCTGGCAGCAGGCCTCTCCCGGCCATGCCCGGGCCTGGCGGCGGGCCGAGCGGGTCTGGCGCCTCAGCGGTCAGTTGCCGGTCACCAGTCAGGGGCGCTGGCCCGGCGCGCGCCGGCGCAGGGCCGTCCTGATCGGCAGCGCGCTGGCCGCCTGCCTGGCGCTGCTCATGGTGCTGCTGCCCTGGCACGGGCACGGCGAACTCGATAACGACAAGGGCGCGCCCCGACAGTGGGTGCTGGAAGACGGCAGCCGGGTCTGGCTGTTGGGCGGCAGCAGCATCCGGCCGCGCTTCGACACCGACCATCGGCATCTGGAGCTGCTGCAGGGCGAGGCCTTTTTCGAGGTCACCCCGGACGCTTCACGGCCCTTCATCGTGCAGGCCGGCGACAGCCGCGTCGAAGTCACCGGCACCGCATTCTCCGTGGCGCTGCGGGGGCCGGCGCTGAGCGTCGCCGTCGAACACGGCTCGGTGCGGGTAAAGGACCCGCGGCGCGACACCCTGCTCAAGGGCGGCGAACGCCTGCGCCTGGACGGCCGCGACGGACGGTGCGTGCGCGACCGCGTTCCACCCGCGCGCGTGGCCGCCTGGCGCCGTGGCGAACTGATCGCCGAAGACCAGCCGATCGGCGAGTTGCTGGAACAGCTGCGGCCGCACTATCCCGGCTGGATCCTGCTGCAGGACCCGGCACTGGCCGACGAGCGCGTCACCGGCCTCTATGCCCTGCAGGATCCGCAAGCCGCGCTGGAGGCGCTGGTGCAACCGCACGGCGGCCACGTGGAAAGCTGGTCGCCCTACCTGCTGGTGATCCGCCGCTAGGCATCGCAGGGCGGGTGAAACCCGCCGGAACGTGCGCGATGCCAACCCCGTTCGGCGGGTTGCAACCCGCCCTACGTCCTGGTGATCCGCCGCTAAAAGACCATGTCCGAAGCGCACAGGCGTTCTGAACGTCCGTAGGAGCGGGCCGTGCCCGCGAAGCTTTTGCACGCTGAATATTAGCAACCTGGAGGTCGGCGTCTCGCACGCTCCGACAGGGGTACGTCAGACATGGCCTGAAAAATTCGCGATTTTCTGAAAATTCTGAAAGGTCATCCGTCTTCTTGCCTGCAATCGGGAATCGTTCTCATCGAAGCATGCAGTAGAGGGATTTATCAGTGACCCACCGTCCAGCCGGGCCAGCCCGCACCCCGTTTCGTTCCAGCCCACTGCTCGGCGCCATCGCCGCGGCATTGTTCCTGGCCAACCCCGGCCTGGCCGCGGCGGCCGAAGTCAGCAGCGGCCAGCAACAGACCCGCACCTTCGACATCGCCGCGCAACCGCTGGCCGCCGGGCTGATCGCCTTCGGCCAGCAGGCCGGCGTCCAGGTCAGCGTCAGCGGCCAGTTGCTCAGGGACAAGCAGGCCGGCGCCGTGCAGGGCGACCTGACGCTGGAACAGGCCCTGCAGCGCCTGCTCGCCGGCACCGGCCTCACCTGGCACCGGCAACGCGGCGGCACGCTCACCCTGGAGGCCGCGCCAGCGGCTGCGAACACTGAAGAACGCACCCAGCACCCGCTGCAGTTCGACGACGTGCTGGTGCTGGCCGATCGCGAGCGCAAGCAAGGCGAAACCACCCTCGACCGCCGCACCATCGAAAGCCTGCCGGCCGGCAACGGCGATATCACCAGCCTGCTGAAGATTCATCCCAACGTGCAGTTCGACAACAACCAGCAGAGCAGCAAGACGCCCGGCGAGATCGGCCCAGCCAATATCAGCATCAACGGCGCGAAGTTCTACCAGAACGCCTTTCTGGTCGATGGCATCAGCATGAACAACGACATCGATCCCGCCCAGAGCAATCCCAATCTGGCTGCCGATGTGCCCGGCCGCAGTCAGGGCCTGGCGCTGGACACCGACCTGCTGCAAGAGATCGAGGTCTACGACAGCAATGTTCCCGCCGTCTATGGTCGCTTCAATGGCGGAGTTATCGAAGCCAAGACCCGCAAGCCGACCCAGGATTTCCATGGCAAGATTTCCGCACAAACCACTCGCGCCTCGTGGACCAAGTACCACATCGACGAGCGCCAACAGGACGCCTTCGAGAACTCAGCCAATCACGACGAGCAGCCCGAGTTCGACAAAATCATTATGCGTGGAACCCTGGAAGGCCATCTGACCGACAACTTCGGCCTGCTGGCCAACTTCAGCCAGAAACGCTCGACCATCCCGACAAGCTTCTACTCCGCCAATAACGTTGCCACCATGGGACAGCAGAGCAGAGACCAGGAACGTCGTATCGACAACTACTTCCTCAAAGCCTTCTGGCAAGCCAGCGAACGCCTGGAACTGGAATCCAGCGTCACTTATGCGCCGGAAGAGAGCACTTATTTTCGCGGCAATGTCGCGAATTCGGAATTTGAAACCCAGTCCGGCGGTACCCAGGTCAATCTGAAAGCACTCTGGAACGGCGATCTGACCCGAATCGAACAGAACCTGGCCTGGAGCCGCCTGGAATTGTCACGGGACTCGGCATACGACGACTGGTTCACCTGGCGCAAATCCGCAGAGAAAGATTGGGGTGTCGGTAACACGGCCACCGCCAACAGCCTCGAAGGCGGCTACGGTGACATCGAGCAGTTGCAGAACACTTGGCAATACAAACTGAACGTCGACTGGCAAGCATTCGAACTGCTAGGCACGCACCACCAATGGCAAACCGGCCTGGAAATTTCCGAACAATATGTACGCTACGAGCGCCTGACCGAAAGCAATACCTATGTCCTCCCGAAAACGACCAGCACCTGCACCAACAGCGCCGGTGTAACCGACAATATTGCCTGCTCACTCAGCCCCACGCTGGCCGGCTGGCCCGGGCAGTACATGAGTAGCCGCACTCGCTACAGCACCGGCGACTTCGACTTTACCACCATGCAATGGGCAGCCTATCTGCAAGACGACATCAGTATCGGCAGGCTGAACCTGCGCCCTGGTATTCGAGTGGACAGCGACAACTATATGGACAAGACCACCGTAGCACCGCGCCTTGCCGCAGAATACGACCTCTTCGCGGATCGCAGCACCCTGCTCACCGCTGGGGTCAACCGTTACTACGGTCGCAATATCAGCAGTTGGCAACTACAGGATGGACGTAACCGCCTGCGCTTTACCGATACCCGCAGCAGCCTCGACATGCCATGGACCGCCATAGCCAATGCGGCCAATCTGGTGAAATTCGACCAGCTCGACATTCCCTATGACGATGAGTGGATGTTGGGCATCACCCAACGGTTCAGCGGCCTGGAGTTCGGCCTGAAATATGTCAACCGCAAGGGACACGACCAGATCGTCCGGGTCACGGGCAATGCCATCGACCAGCCGTCCACCGACCCGACGCTCTCCAACAACTACACCACCTACACCAATGCCGGCGAGAGCGAGACCCACGTCCTCACGCTGACTGTTACGCCGCTGCGAGAGTTCATTTGGTTTGGCACACGCACCAACGGGCAATTGGCCCTGGACTGGACGGATAGCAAATCGTCCTCTCCGAGCTACATCGACGAATATGACGAATACGTCGAGAACAACTACATCCAGTACGAAGGCAAATTCATTCGCTACGCTGATCGTCCGGCCGACAACTACAACCGACCGTGGACAGCGCGCCTGACGACTATTACCGAGATTCCTCAATGGAATCTGAGCTTGAGCAACTTCCTGCGCTACCGAGCAGGCTTCAGTAAAGTCGGCAACACCGGACGCGATGTCGACTATCAGGGCAACCTGATCGACGTATGGGAAGAGCTTGACTACGATGCGGCGCTGACCTGGGACCTCCGCCTGGGCTGGGAACTGCCAACAGCCCGAAACCAAGCGGTGTTCGTCAATGTCGACGTGTTCAACGTACTGGACAAGGTGCTGGTCGCCGATAGCACCACCGTCAACGCCAATGCAGTCCCTACCTACGAGGTCGGACGTCAGTACTGGCTCGAAGTCGGCTACCGCTTCTGATGGTCAATTCCCTGACAAGGCTCCTGCTCATCAGCTCGCTCTCCATGCCCTGGCTGACGACAGTCCAGGCCGACGGCTGTCACCAGCATCTGACGGCCGCACGTCCCGGAGAAGTCGACTATGCCTGCCTGCGCCAGATCTACACTCAGCCGCCAGACCAGTGGCCTGCGCCACACGTGGACGAGGACGTCGCCTGGCAGGAGCTGGGACCGTTGCCCGAGCGTGCGCCGTCGCCGGAGGAAAACCCCTTCAGCGAGGCCAAGGCGGCCTTGGGCGAACGGCTGTTCTTCGATCCGGCCCTGTCGCGCTCGGGGCAGATCGCCTGCGCCTCCTGCCACGAGCCGGACCTGGCCTTCGCCGACGGGCGCAAGGTGTCCTTCGGCCATGATCGCCAGGCCGGGCGGCGCAATTCGCCGAGCCTGATGATGAGTGGCTTCACCCGCCAACCGTTCTGGGACGGCCGCGCCACCAGCCTTGAGGACCAGGCGCTGTTCCCCGTGGAGGACCCGCTGGAAATGGCCTTCGACCGGGACGAACTGTTGCGACGGTTGAATGCCGACGCCGGCTACCGCCCGCGCTTCGCCGAGGTGTTCGGCGCGGATGCGATCGATGAGCGCATGCTGCGCCAGGCCCTGGCCAGCTACCAGCGCACGCTGGTGCGTTTCGCCCGTAATACGCGCTTCGAGCGCTTCCTGCGCGGGCGCCACGATGCGCTGAACGACGAACAGTTGCATGGCCTGCATCTGTTCCGTACCCGGGCGCGCTGCATGAACTGCCATTTCGGTCCGACCCTGAGCGACGACCAGTTTCACAATGCCGGCATGACCTACTACGGGCGCAAGTACGAGGACCTGGGTCGCTACGAGGTGACCGGCAAGGCAGAGGACGTCGGTCGCTTCCGCACGCCGTCGCTACGGCTGGTGGGCCGGACCGGGCCGTGGATCCATAACGGGCTGTTTCCCGACCTGCTGGGCCTGCTCAACTTCTACAACGTTGGCATGCCCCGGCCGAAACCCTCCGCCGCGCAGCAGGACGATCCGCTGTTCCCGACCACCTCGGCGCGCTTCAAGCCGCTGGAACTGAGCCGGGACGAACTGAAGGCACTGCGCAGCTTTCTCGACACGCTCTGAACAACGGCAAGCTCGGCTGGAAAAGCGCTTCGCGACACTGGAGCCCGGCAGCAAGCCCTGCCGGGCGATGGAACGGGTGGGAGCTGAAGCGCAGCGCTCAGAACGGATCGCCCGCCGCTTCGGGCTGATATTCGATCGCGAGCAAGGTGAGCTTGATCATCTTGCCGCCTGGCGTCGGCCAGTCGATGTGCTGGCCAACGCTCATGCCCAGCAGCGCGGTACCCACCGGTGCCAGCACGGACACGGTGCCGTCCTTGCCGGCGTCGTGCGGATAGACCAACGTCAAGTGGTAATCCTTGCCGCTGCCTTCGTCGCGGCAGTGCACGCGCGAGTTCATGGTCACGACGCCGGCGGGCATTTCGCTGCGTTCCACCACCTGCGCCCGCGACAATTCCTGCTCGAGCGCTTCGGCGGCCGGACCATAGTCGTCCAGGCTGTCGAGCAGCCGCTCAAGCCGCTGCAGATCGAGTTGGGTGAGGATGATCGGCGGTGCACTGGTCATGGGTTCTGGCTCGCTCCTGCGGAAATCGAATGGCGAAAAAAGCAAAACCCCGCCCGAAGGCGGGGTTTTGTTGACCTGCCAGAGACACTATCACAGCAGCCCGAATAAGCAAGGCCCCTGCCCGCAGGCCAGCAAATGCGGGCGCTGCGGGCCGGCCGGATCAGAGTTCGTCGAACTCCAGCGCTTCGCCGCCCTGCTCCTGGGTCACGCGCATGAGCAGCTCACCGAGCCGTTCGCCACTGGCATCGCACAGCCACAACTGGCTGTTTTGGTCATAGTCGAAATGGAAACCGCCGGAGCGCGCGGCGACCCACAGCTGGCGCAAGGCCGGTTGGCGGCTGAGGATCAGCTGGCTGCCATTGTCGAAGCGCACCGTCAGCACCCCACCGCTATTTTCCAGATCGACATCCAGGCTGCTGTCATCGAACACGTCTTCGACTGCTTCCTGCACGCCGTCGACCAGATCGTGATAACGGGCTTCGCTCAGGCTCATGCGGCTATTCCTCGGCTATAGGGGGATGCGCGGCAGCGCGCCGCGTCGAAAGGCGGCGAGCTTAGCAGGCCACCCCTTGCTCTAGCGAGCCGCCGCCGGTCGCGGCACCCACGCCGCGCGCAGCTCGCATAGGCAATCCGCCAGGTGCTGGGTATACTCCGGCGATTAGATTTTTCAAGGATTCCAGCCCCCATGAAGCGTCTGCTGCTTCCCTTCGTCGCCCTCGCCGTCTTCGCCGCCGCGCTCAGCGGCTGCGGCCAGAAAGGTCCGCTGTACCTGCCGGATGACGAGAAAACCGTCAAAGAACGTTCCAAAGACCGTTTCGAACTCTAAAGGAGGCAATTCATGGAAGCCTTCTCGTACCGCGACGGTCAACTCTTCGCGGAGGGCGTGGCGCTGTCCGCGCTAGCGCAGCGCTTCGGCACTCCGACCTACGTCTATTCGCGTGCCCACATCGAAGCCCAGTACCGGGCCTACGCCGATGCGCTGCAGGGCATGCCACACCTGGTCTGCTTCGCCGTCAAAGCCAACTCCAACCTAGGCGTGCTGAACGTCCTGGCGCGCCTCGGTGCCGGCTTCGACATCGTTTCGCGCGGTGAACTGGAGCGCGTGCTGGCCGCCGGTGGCCAGCCGGAGCGCATCGTCTTCTCCGGCGTCGGCAAGACCCGCGACGACATGCGCCGCGCGCTGGAAGTCGGCGTGCACTGCTTCAACGTCGAATCCACCGACGAGCTGGAACGCCTGCAGCAGGTCGCCGCCGAGCTGGGCCTGCAGGCACCGGTGTCGCTGCGGGTCAACCCGGACGTGGACGCCGGCACCCATCCGTACATCTCCACCGGGCTCAAGGAAAACAAGTTCGGCATCGACATCGACCAGGCCGAGGCGGTCTACGCCCGCGCCGCCGAGCTGCCGAACCTGGACGTGGTCGGCGTCGACTGCCACATCGGTTCGCAGCTGACCAGCCTGCCGCCGTTCCTCGATGCCCTCGACCGCCTGCTGGCGCTGATCGACCGACTCGCCGAGCGCGACATCCGCATCCGCCACCTGGACCTGGGCGGTGGCCTGGGCGTGCGCTACCGCGACGAACAGCCGCCGCTGGCCGGCGACTACATCCAGGCCGTGCGCCAGCGCATCGAGGGCCGCGGACTGGCGCTGGTATTCGAGCCGGGCCGCTCCATCGTCGCCAACGCCGGCGTGCTGCTGACCCGCGTGGAATACCTCAAGCACACCGCGCACAAGGATTTCGCCATCGTCGACGCGGCGATGAACGACCTGATCCGTCCGGCGCTGTACCAGGCCTGGATGAACGTGGTCGCCGTGCAGCCCCATGAAGGCGATACGCGCCGTTACGACATCGTCGGGCCGATCTGCGAGACCGGCGACTTCCTCGCCAAGGATCGCGAGCTGGCGCTGGCCGAAGGCGATCTGCTGGCCGTGTGCTCGGCCGGTGCCTACGGTTTCGTCATGAGTTCCAACTACAACAGCCGCGGCCGCGCTGCGGAGGTGCTGGTGGATGGCGAGCAGGCCTTCGAGGTGCGCCGCCGTGAAAGCGTGCAAGAGCTTTATGCCGGCGAAAGCCTGCTGCCCAGTTGAGACCGAGACCATGCTTCTGCGCTTTACCAAGATGCACGGCCTGGGCAACGACTTCATGGTCATCGACCTGGTCAGCCAGCATGCGCACATCCAGCCCAAGCACGCCAAGCAATGGGGCGATCGCCACACCGGGATCGGCTTCGACCAATTGCTGCTCGTCGAGCCGCCGCAGAATCCGGACGTGGATTTCCGCTACCGCATCTTCAATTCCGACGGTTCGGAAGTGGAGCAGTGCGGCAATGGCGCACGCTGCTTCGCCCGCTTCGTGGTGGACAAGCGCCTGACCGTCAAACGCCGGATTCGCGTCGAAACCAAGGGTGGCATCATCGAGCTGGATATCCGTCCCGATGGTCAGATCCGCGTCGACATGGGCCCGCCACGGCTGGTTCCGGCCGATATTCCGTTCCAGGCCGAACGCGAGGCGCTCAGCTATCCGCTGCAGGTCGATGGCCAGAACCTCGAAATCGCCGCCGTATCCATGGGCAATCCCCATGCGGTGCTGCGCGTCGACAATGTCGACCACGCACCGGTGCATGAACTGGGGCCGAAGATCGAACACCATCCACGCTTCCCGCAGCGGGTCAACGCGGGCTTCCTGCAAGTCATCGACCGCCAGCATGCGCGCCTGCGCGTCTGGGAGCGTGGCGCCGGGGAAACCCAGGCCTGCGGCACCGGCGCCTGCGCCGCGGCGGTCGCCGCCATCGGCCAGGGCTGGATGGATTCGCCGCTGCAGATCGAGCTGCCCGGCGGCCGTCTGTCCATCGAATGGGCAGGCCCGGGGCAGCCGGTTATGATGACCGGCCCCGCCGTTCGCGTTTTTGAAGGACAGGTTCGCCTATGACCGACCAGACCCAGGGCAACGAGCCGCTGCCCGACGCCGAAGCCGTCGCCGCCTACCTGCGTGCCCACCCGGAATTCTTCGTCGACCACGACGAGCTGATTCCCGAACTGCGCATCCCCCACCAGCCCGGCAGCGCGGTGTCGCTGGTGGAGCGTCAGGTCAAGCTGCTGCGCGAGCGCAACATCGAGATGCGCCATCGCCTGTCGCAGTTGATGGACGTCGCCCGCGACAACGACCGGCTGTTCGACAAGACCCGCCGGCTGGTGCTCGACCTGCTCGACGCCGGCAGCCTGGAGGAAGTGGTCAGCGCCGTGGAAGACAGCCTGCGCCACGAATTCCAGGTGCCCTACGTCAGCCTGATCCTGTTCAGCGACGCCTCGCTGCCGGTGGGCCGCTGCGTCAGCTCCGGCGAGGCGCAGCAGTGCATCGGCGGACTGCTGGACGGCGGCAAGACTATCTGCGGCGTACTGCGCCCGCACGAACTGAGCTTCCTGTTCGGCGCCGAGGACAGCGGCAGCGTCGGCTCGGCCGCGGTGGTCACGCTCAACCAGCAACTGGGCGTACTGGCGATCGGCAGTCCGGACCCGCAGCACTACAAGAGTTCGCTGGGCACGCTGTTTCTCGGCTATATCGCCGAAGTGCTCACCCGCGTACTGCCGCGCTTCGCCACGTCGCTGCGGTCGGTACGCTAGAAGCAGCTATAAGCTGCAAGCTGCAAGCTGCAAGAACGGACAGATTCGTAGGGCGGGTGAAACCCGCCGGGCATGCGGGACGCCAGCTCCGTTCGGCGGGTTGCACCCGCCCTACGCTTTAAGGAAGCCCGATGCACACCGATCTCGACGCCTATTTCCAGCATCTGCGCAGCGAGCGGCAGGTTTCGCCGCACACGCTGGATGGCTATCGGCGCGATCTGCTCAAGGTGGCCGATTATTGCGAGCGGCAAGCGCTGCGGCAGTGGTCAGGGCTGAAGGCCCATCACCTGCGCCAGCTGATCGCCGAGCTGCACCGCAAGGGCCAGTCCAGCCGCAGCCTGGCGCGCCTGCTGTCCTCGGTGCGCGGGCTCTATCGCTATCTCAATCAGGAAGGCCTCTGCCAGCACGATCCGGCGACGGGCCTGTCGGCGCCGAAGGGTGAACGACGCCTGCCGCGCCTGCTGGATACCGATCGCGCCATGCAACTGCTCGATGGCGGCGTGGAAGACGACTTCATCGCCCACCGCGACCAGGCGATGCTGGAGCTGTTCTATTCCTCGGGGCTGCGCCTGTCCGAGCTGGTCGGGCTGAACCTCGACCAGCTCGACCTGGCCGCCGGCCTGGTGCGGGTGCTCGGCAAGGGCAACAAGGTCCGCGAACTGCCGGTCGGGCGCAAGGCACGCGAAGCGCTACAGGCATGGCTGCCGCTACGAGCACTGGCCCATCCGGCCGACGGCTCGGTCTTCATCGGCCAGCAGGGCCGTCGCCTCGGCGCCCGCGCCGTGCAACTGCGGGTGCGCCAGGCCGGCGTGCGCGAGCTCGGCCAGCACCTGCATCCGCACATGCTGCGCCACAGCTTCGCCAGCCACCTGCTGGAGTCCTCGCAGGACCTGCGCTCGGTGCAGGAACTGCTCGGCCACGCCGACATCGGCACCACGCAGATCTACACCCACCTGGATTTCCAGCACCTGGCCAAGGTCTACGACCAGGCGCACCCGCGCGCCAAGCGCAAGCAGGACACCGACACATGAACATCCGCCTGATCACCTTCGACCTCGACGACACCTTCTGGGAAGCCAGCCCGGCGATCCACAGCGCCGAAACCGCCCTGCGCGACTGGCTGGGCCACAACGCCCCGCGGCTGGGCGACTTCCCCATCGAGGCGCTGGGTGCGATCCGGCGCATGCTGGTCGAGCGCGAACCTCCGCTCAAGCACCGCATCAGCGAATTGCGCCGACGCATCCTGCGCCATGCGCTGAGCGATGCCGGCTACCCCGCCGATGAAGCGGAGGAACTGGCCGAACGCGGCTTCCAGGTATTTCTCGACGCGCGGCACGGGGTACAGATCTATCCCGATGTGCAGCCGACCCTGGAATTTCTCGCCAACCACTACACCCTCGGCGTGATCACCAACGGCAACGCCGACGTGCGCCGCCTGGGCCTGGCCGACTACTTCCAGTTCACGCTCTGCGCCGAAGAACTGGGTATCGGCAAGCCCGACCCGCACCCGTTCCAGCAGGCGCTGCGCCTCGGCGAGGCCGAAGCGGGCCAGGCCGTGCACGTCGGCGACCATGCGCTGGACGATATCGCCGGCGCGCAGCAGGCCGGCCTGCGCGCGGTCTGGTTCAACCCAGGCGGCATCGCCTGGCAGCACGCTTACCATCCGGACGGCGAGATCCGCAGCCTGGCGGACCTGCCCACGCTGCTGCAGGGCTGGCGCAACGGCTAGGGCTATCGAGCAAGCGTCGCCACAACCCACCGCAGGTGCGCCACGCGCACCGCATGCATCATGCCCCGGCGTTGCGCTAAGCGCGCCCTACAAGCCCCATGCACCGCAGCGGCGCGGCTCCATCCTAGGGTCTGTTGACGTTTCGTTCGCGGCCGCGCTGAAACGTCAACAGACCCTAACCGTACCGTTGAAACGAAGAAGCCCGCGCGATGGCGGGCTTCTTCGTATTCATCCGGGCTCAGATAGGGCGGCTTCCGTACTTGCTATCAGGCTTCTTCGGCGGGTCGGCGACCACGTTGGGCTCGACCTCCTGCACCCGACCGCCACGCGCCAGGAACTCTTCCATGGCCCGCGCCAGCGCATCGCGCTCCTTCTGCTTCGCCTCCAGGCTCGGCAGTTCGTCAGGCTCGGCGGTCTTCGCCTTGGCCTTCTTCGTCGGCGTGGCACGTTCGCTGTCGGTGCCCTCGTCGTCGAGGCTGTCGTCGGCGTCGTCGGCAGCGCTCAGTTCTTCCCCCTCCTCCTCGTCGCTTACGTCCAGATCGTCTTGTTCTAGTTCTTCTTCGCTCATGTTCACCTCATGGCTTGCCAAAGCGGTAGTAAGTTATAGCCCAGCGATGCGGAATGACCGTCACCGCCAAAAAAAATTCAACTTGCCGTTCCGTGCAGCGTTGCCACTATCTGCCGCGAACCACCCTGGTCGCGGTGTTCGCCGAGATAGATGCCTTGCCAGGTACCCAGCGCCAGGCGCCCCTCGCTGACCGGCAGGCTCAGCTGACAGCCGAGCAGGCTGGCCTTGAAGTGCGCGGGTAGATCGTCAGGTCCTTCGTAATCGTGCTCGTAGCCGCGTTCGCCCTGGGGTGCCAGGCGGTCGAAGAAACGCTCGAAATCCCGGCGTACCGCGGCATCGGCATTCTCGTTGACGGTCAGCGATGCCGAGGTGTGCCGCAGCCACAGATGTAACAGACCGACCTGGCATTGCCGCAGTTCCGGCAGCGCCGCCAGCAGTTCGTCGGTGATCAGGTGAAAACCGCGCGGACGCGGCCGCAGGGTGATCAGAGTCTGTTGCCACATGTTCGAAAACCCGTGCTCGACGGCTCGTCGCGCGCATTCTAGCGCGGCGCCAGAAAAAACAAAGGGCGCCAAAAGGCGCCCTTGTCATTCAACCGCGAATCACTTCTTGTTCATGAACTCCGGGTAGGCTTCCATGCCGCACTGGGAGAGGTCCACACCTTCGTATTCCTCTTCTTCGCTCACCCGCAGGCCCATCACCGCCTTGATGATGCCCCAGACGATCAGGCTGGCCACGAAGACCCAGGCGAAGATACCCAGAACACCGATGATCTGCGCCCCGAAGCTGGCTTCGGCGTTGTTCAGCGGTACCGCCAGCACGCCCCAGATGCCGACCACGCCGTGCACGGAGATGGCTCCGACCGGGTCGTCGAGCTTGAGCTTGTCCAGGCCGAGAATGCTGAACACCACCAGCACGCCGCCGACGGCGCCGATCAGAGTGGCGGCCAGGCCGCTCGGCGACAGCGGATCGGCGGTGATGGCCACCAGACCGGCCAGAGCACCGTTGATCATCATGGTCAGGTCGGTCTTGCCGAACAGCAGACGCGATACGATCATCGCCGCGATCAGTCCGCCGGCGGCTGCCATGTTGGTGTTGACGAATACCTGGGCGACGTTGTTGGCCGAATCGATGTCGGAGATTTTCAGCTCCGAACCGCCGTTGAAGCCGAACCAGCCCATCCACAGGATGAAGGTACCCAGGGTCGCCAGCGGCAGGTTGGCGCCAGGGATGGCATTGATCTGCCCGTTCGGGCCGTATTTGCCCTTGCGTGCGCCGAGCAGGATCACACCGGCCAGCGCCGCAGCGGCACCCGCCATGTGCACGATGCCCGAGCCGGCATAGTCGGAGTAGCCGATGCCGTCCAACCAGCCACCGCCCCAGCTCCAGGCGCCCTGGATCGGATAGATGAAGCCGGTCATGACCACGGCGAAGACCAGGAAGGGCCACAGCTTCATGCGCTCGGCCACCGCACCGGAGACGATCGACATGCAGGCACCGGCGAAGACGATCTGGAAGAAGAAGTCCGCCCGTCCCGAATAATAGGGCGCGTCTTCTTCGCCGGTCACTGCGCTGGCGAGGTTCTCGTCACCGATCAGGAAGCCCAGGCTGGGGAATACCGGGCCATCGGAGGAATACATGATGTAGTAGCCGATCAGCAGGTACATCACCGAAGCGACGGCGAACAGGGAAATGTTCTTGGCCAGGATTTCAGTGGTGTTCTTGCTGCGCACGAGTCCTGCTTCAAGCATGCAGAAACCCGCAGCCATCCACATCACCAGGGCGCCGCATATCAGGAAATAGAAGGTATCGAAGCCGTACCGCAATGCCGCCAGATCTATGTTGTCCATGTGTCACCTCTTGCTGTCGCGCTTTTTGCGCTGTTCGGTCTGCAGGCCGTCGCGTACCGTGCCGAAGGCCTGCCCTGACCCCGGGTTGGCTCCGGGATCGCCCTGAAATGGGTTACAGGTTGTAGCCACGCTCGTTGTGCAGGCTGAGGTCGAGGCCGACGGTCTCCTGCTCCTCGGTGACGCGCAGCCCCATCACCAGATCGATCACCTTGAGGATCACGAAGGTGACGATGGCGGTGTAGATCACTGTGAAGAGCACGCCCTTGAACTGGATCCACAGCTGCAGCGCGATGTTCTCCACTTCGCCGAAGCCGCCCAGCACCGGCGCCGCGAACGCGCCGGTGAGCAGCGCGCCGACGATGCCGCCGACACCGTGCACACCGAAGACGTCCAGCGAATCGTCGTAGCCGAGCTTGCGTTTCAGGCTGGTGGCGCAGAAGAAGCAGACCACCCCGGAAGCCAGGCCGATGACCAGCCCGCCCATCGGGCCGACGGTGCCGGCGGCCGGCGTGATGGCGACCAGACCGGCGACCACCCCGGAGGCGATGCCCAGCGCACTGGGTTTGCCGTGGGCGATCCACTCGGCGAACATCCAGCCCAGCGCAGCCGCCGCGGTGGCGATCTGCGTGACCAGCATGGCCATGCCGGCGGTGCTGTCGGCGGCCGCCGCGGAGCCGGCGTTGAAGCCGAACCAGCCGACCCACAGCATCGCCGCGCCGATCAGGGTCAGGCCCAGGCTGTGCGGCGCCATCGGCGTGGTGGGGTAACCCTTGCGCTTGCCCAGCACCAGGCAGGCCACCAGGCCGGCGATACCGGCGTTGATGTGCACCACGGTGCCGCCCGCGAAGTCGAGTACGCCCCAGTCCCACATCAGGCCGCCATCGCCGCTCCAGACCATATGGGCGATCGGTGCGTAGACCAGGGTGAACCAGACGCCGAGAAACACCAGCATCGCCGAGAACTTCATGCGTTCGGCGAAGGCGCCGACGATGAGGGCCGGGGTGATGATGGCGAAGGTCATCTGGAAGGTAATGAAGACGCTTTCAGGGAAAGCACCGATCAGGCTGTCCGGGGTCAGGCCGCTGAGGAAGGCGCGATCCAGGCCACCGACGAAGGAATTGAAGTTGGTGACTCCCGCTTCCATGCCGGTGGTGTCGAAAGCCAGGCTGTAGCCGTAGACCATCCAGAGGATGCTCATCAGGCCAGTGACGGCGAAGCACTGCATCATCACCGAGAGGATGTTCTTCGAGCGGACCATGCCGCCGTAGAACAAGGCCAGCCCAGGGATCGTCATGAACAGCACCAGCGCAGTGGCCGTAAGCATCCATGCCGTATCGCCTGAATCCAGCGTTGCCTCCTGCGCCATGGCCAAGCCAGGGCTCAACAGAGACAAAAGGGCTCCTAGCCCTGCGAATCTTCGCAGAGTCATGGTTTTACTCCTGGGGCGTGGGGTTCGGAGGTCTTGCTTAAATCGCGTCGGTATCGGTTTCGCCGGTACGGATGCGGATGGCCTGTTCCAGGTTGACCACGAAGATCTTGCCGTCACCGATCTTGCCGGTATTGGCAGCCTTGGTGATGGCCTCGATCACGCGGTCGAGCTGGTCGTCGGCGATGGCGACGTCGATCTTCACCTTAGGCAGGAAGTCGACGACGTATTCCGCACCGCGATACAGCTCGGTATGCCCCTTCTGGCGACCGAAGCCTTTGACTTCGGTGACGGTGATGCCCTGTACGCCGATTTCCGACAGCGACTCGCGCACGTCGTCCAGCTTGAACGGCTTGATGATGGCAGTGACTAGTTTCATGAAAACTTCTCCCGTTTTAGGTGGACTTGCCCCAGAAGTACGAACCCGGTTCAAGTCTAAGCTCAGTGTCTGGCTCTTGTAACGCTCCGGCTGCCGCCGGGCGGCTAAACCGACACCACCAACCACTCCGACAAAGCGTCTCGAATCGCCTGTGCACCGCAATCCGGTGGTGCATGCGTCGATGGGGATAAAGCAGAAACGATGCCAGCTTTGCCTAAAGCCCGGTTTTACGGGACTCTTCGGCGCGGGAGCGGCGCCGACGAACGGTTAAGACGCGCAATCGCACCAAAATAGTGCGATTGCACATCCACAGCTGCTCAAACTTTGTGCGCGCCTCCCGCGGCAAGCGTGAAAAAACGGCGTGCTACACTGCGCGCCGTTCAACAGCAGGTGTTTTCAATGTTGCCACCCAAAGCTTTTCTCGATGCCATCGGTTCCCAGGCCTCACGTTTGTTCAATGGCGAGACGCCACTGCCGCACGGCGAATTCGAAGCCCGGCTCAAGGCCGTGGTGCAAAGTGCGCTGAGCAAACTCGATGTGGTCAGCCGCGAAGAGTTCGACAGCCAGATGGTCGTGCTCGCCCGCACGCGCGCCCGTCTGGAGGCGCTCGAGGCCAAGGTCACCGAACTGGAAGAGAAACTCGCAGCGCCCGCGTCCGAATAGACCGGACCGCGGCAACGATCAAAGGAGTGATCGAATGTCCCTGGCCATAGTTCACAGCCGCGCGCAGGTCGGCGTCGAAGCCCCGCCGGTGACGGTCGAGGCCCATCTGGCCAACGGCCTGCCATCGCTGGCGCTGGTCGGCCTGCCGGAAACCGCGGTCAAGGAAAGCAAGGACCGCGTGCGCAGCGCCATCCTCACCTCGGGTTTCGACTTTCCGCCGCGGCGCATCACCCTCAATCTCGCCCCCGCCGATCTGCCCAAGGATGGCGGCCGCTTCGATCTGTCCATCGCACTGGGCATTCTGGCCGCCAGCGGCCAGTTGCCGGCCGATCGCCTCGACGACCTGGAATGCCTTGGCGAACTGGCGCTGTCCGGCGCGCTTCGGCCGGTCCAGGGGGTATTGCCGGCCGCGCTCGCCGCGCGCGCCGCGGGGCGTGCATTGCTGGTGCCGCGCGCCAATGCCGAAGAAGCCAGCCTGGCCTCCGGGCTGACCGTATATGCCGCCGACCACCTGCTCGAAGTCGCCGCGCATTTCAATGGCGGGACGCCGCTGCAACCCCATGTGGCGCAGGGTCTGCTCCGCCAGGTGGTGCCCTATCCCGACCTGGCCGACGTGCAGGGCCAGCAGGCCGCCAAGCGCGGCCTGCTGATCGCCGCGGCCGGCGCGCACAACCTGCTGTTCTCCGGTCCGCCGGGGACCGGCAAGACCCTGCTGGCCAGCCGCCTGCCAGGGCTCCTGCCGCCGTTGGACGAACAGGAAGCGCTGGAGGTCGCGGCCATCCAGTCGGTGGCCAGCCACAGTCCGCTCGAACACTGGCCGCAGCGACCGTTCCGCCAGCCCCATCATAGTGCATCCGGCCCGGCACTGGTCGGCGGCGGCAGTCGCCCGCAACCGGGCGAGATCACCCTGGCGCATCAGGGCGTGCTGTTTCTCGACGAGCTGCCCGAGTTCGACCGCAAGGTCCTCGAGGTCCTGCGCGAGCCGCTGGAATCGGGCTGCATCGTGATCGCCCGGGCGCGCGACAAGGTGCGTTTTCCGGCACGTTTCCAGTTGGTCGCGGCGATGAATCCCTGCCCCTGCGGCTACCTCGGCGATCCCAGCGGCCGTTGCCGCTGCTCGCCGGACCAGATCCAGCGCTACCGCGGCAAGCTCTCCGGCCCGCTGCTCGATCGCATAGACCTGCACCTGACCGTCGCCCGCGAAGCCACCTCGCTCAACGCACCGCCGCAAGCCGAGCAAAGCAGCGCAGTGGCCGCCGCCGAGGTGGCACGGGCGCGACAGCTCCAGTTGACCCGCCAGGGCTGCGCCAACGCCTTTCTCGACCTTGCCGGCCTGCGCAGCCACTGCCAGTTGAACGCCGAAGACCAATTGTGGTTGGAACGAGCCTGCGAGCGCCTCGGCCTGTCGCTGCGCGCAGCCCACAGGCTGCTCAAGGTTGCGCGCACCCTCGCCGACCTCGAACGAGCCTCCCGAATCGGCCGCCAGCACCTCGCCGAAGCGCTGCAATACCGGCCCGCCAGTGTCCTGTCTGGTTAGTTGGCTAACTCACTGGGATTAGGTTGTAGGCGCCAGCGTGCTGGCGATCATCGGCAAGGGTGATCGGGATCGCCAGCAAGGACCAGGCGTCCTCCAGGCTCCTACGCTCGAAAGGCTCTTGCGCGTCTCCCGAGCTGCGGCAATGCGTGGATAAACGAACGTCCAAGACAGTCCACTAGCCAGGCCTGAGCCCCTCCGCCCGCTGCCGCCGCCGCAGCATTCGGCATGTCCGCAGGCGCAGTTCGCGCCACGTACCGAGCGCTGCAAGGCCGGCCGCTCGGCGAGCCGGCGCCAAGTCTGTGTTAGATTGCTGTCCTTTCGCCACAGGCGGCCACTCCCCAGCCACACACTCAAGGAGCGCAGCATGGAGGCAAAACAGTCTTCCATTTCAACTCTCAACGCCCCGGTCTTCTACGGCTCGGCCCTGATCATCTTGGCGCTCGTGATCTACAGCATCGTCTTCCAGAGCCATGCGCAGACGCTGTTCGATGACGCACAGGCCTGGATCATCACCAATGTCAGCTGGTTCTACATCCTCGCCGTCGCGATCATCCTGCTGATGGTGGTGCTGCTGGCCTTCAGTCGCTACGGCGACATCAAGCTCGGCCCGGACCACAGCGTGCCGGATTACAGTGCGCTGACCTGGTTCGCCATGCTGTTTTCCGCCGGCATGGGCATCGGCCTGATGTTCTTCGGCGTTGCCGAGCCGGTGATGCACTTCCTCTCGCCACCGACCGGTGAAGGCGGCACCACGCTCGCCGCGCGCGAGGCGATGAAGATCACCTTCTTCCACTGGGGCCTGCATGCCTGGTCGATCTACGCCATCGTGGCGATGATCCTGGCCTATTTCGCCTACCGCCACGGCCTGCCGCTGACCCTGCGCTCGGCGCTCTACCCGTTGATCGGCGAACGCATCTACGGGCCGATCGGGCATGCCGTGGACATCTTCGCCATCATCGGCACGGTGCTGGGCGTGGCGACCTCGCTAGGCCTGGGCGTCACCCAGATCAATACCGGCCTGAACCACCTCTACGGCTTGCCGATCTCGGTGCCGGTGCAGATCGGGCTGATCATCGCCACCACCCTGCTGGCCACGGTTTCGGTCGTCACCGGCCTGGACAAGGGCGTACGCCGGCTTTCGGAGCTGAACCTGACGCTGGCGGCGCTGCTGCTGCTGCTGGTGCTGGTTGCCGGGCCGACGGTGTTCATCCTGCAGACCTTCGTACAGAACACCGGCAGCTACCTGTCGGACATCGTCAACAAGACCTTCAACCTCTACGCCTACGAGCCGAACGACTGGATCGGCGGCTGGACCCTGTTCTACTGGGGCTGGTGGCTGGCCTGGTCGCCCTTCGTCGGGCTGTTCATCGCGCGGATTTCCCGCGGACGGACGATTCGCGAGTTCGTCACCGGCGTGCTGCTGGTGCCGACCGCGTTCACCCTGCTGTGGATGACCGTATTCGGCGATACCGCGATCCACATGATCCTCTGGGAGCACGTCAGCAGCCTCGGCGAAGCCATCGAGCGCGACAGCTCGCTGGCACTGTTCGCCTTCCTCGAGCATTTCCCCTTCTCGGCGCTGATATCGCTGGTCGCCATCGTCATGGTGGTGGTGTTCTTCGTCACCTCGGCCGACTCCGGTGCGCTGGTGGTGGACATGCTCGCCTCCGGCGGCCAACAGGGCACGCCGGTATGGCAGCGGATCTTCTGGGCGGCATCGATGGGCGGTGTCGCCATCGCGCTGCTGCTGGCCGACGGCCTGACCGCGCTGCAGACGGCGACGATCGCCAGCGCCCTGCCCTTCACCATTGCCCTGCTCTGCTCGATGTGGGGCTTGCTCAAGGCGCTGCGTCTGGACGCGACCAAGCAGGGTTTGCGCTACCAGGCACTGAGCACTTCACCCAGCGCACCGCGCAGCGAGGGCGGCTGGCAGCGGCGCCTGCGGACGCTGATGCTGTTCCCGCGCCGCGCCCATGTGGTGCGTTTCATCGCCGAAGTGGTGCATCCGGCCTGCGAGGCCATCGCCGAGGAAATGCGCAAGCAGGGTTACACCGTCGAGATCAACGAAGGCGAGGACCGCCGTGTGCGCTTCGAGATCGTCCACGAGGGCGAACCGGACTTCATCTACGAGGTTCGCCCGCGGGCCTATGCGATGCCCAGCTTCGTCGCCGCCAGCAGCGAGGATGACGAGCGCGAGGAGCGCAAGTACTTCCGCGCCGAGGTGCATCTCAAGGAAGGCGGCCAGGACTACGACGTGATGGGCTGGAGCCGCGAGGACGTGATCAGCGACATCCTCGGCCAGTATGAAAAGCACATGCACTTCCTGCACATGGTCCGCTGAACCGTCGACCGGTCTGCCGCGAACGCGGCGGACCGGTCAGTGCGCCTGTCCCGCGCGCTGCTCGACCTGCATGAACGCCATCAGCTCGGCCAGCGGCAGCGGCCGGCTGACCAGGTAGCCCTGCACCTGCTGGACGCCGAAGCGCCGCAGCAGGTCGAGCTGCTCGGCGGTTTCCACCCCTTCGGCGACCACCTCCAGATTCAGGTTGTGCACCAGGCCGACCATCGCCTGCACCAGTTGCAGTTTCTCGGGGCGCATGACCATGTCGGCGACGAAGCTCTTGTCGATCTTCAGCAGGGTGATCGGCAGGGTGGAAAGATGCACGAACGAGGAAAAGCCCGTCCCGAAGTCGTCCAGCGAGAAACGCACGCCGAGCCGGCCGAGGGCCTGCATGGTCTGCTGGACCTGCTCGCTGCGGCGCATCACCGCGGTTTCGGTAAGCTCGAACTCCAGCCAGTGCGGGTCGATGGCGCATTCGTCGATCAGCCGGTTGAGGGTCGGCAGCAACTGGCTGTCCTGGAACTGGCGGAACGACAGGTTGACCGCCATGTGCAGCGCATCCGCACCGTGCGCATGCAGGCAGTGCAGGTCGCGCAGCGCGCGGGCGATCACCCAGTAGCCCAGCGGCACGATCAGCCCGCTCTCTTCGGCCATGGGGATGAACGCATCCGGGCCCAGCAGGCCGCGCTCGGGATGCACCCAGCGCACCAGCGCCTCGAACCCGACGATGCGGCCGCTCGCCAGGCACAACCGTGGCTGGTAGTGCAGCTCCAGCTCGCCGCGGCGCAGCGCCCGGCGCAGCTCGCCCTCCTGATCGGCCAGGCTGCGCGCACTGCGGTTGCTCCGCTCGTCGTAGACATGCCAGGTACAACCCTGGCCAGCCTTGGCCTGGCGCATGGCGATCTGGGCGTTCCACAGCAGCGGATCGGCACCGATGCCGGCGCTGGCACGCGCCAGGCCGAGGCTGCAGCCGAGCATCAGGCTTTCGCCATCGATCCAGTAGGGCTCGGCCAGGGCCTCGACGACGAGATCGGCGACCGATTCGGCACGGCGGGGGTCGCCGCGGGTATCCAGCAGCAGGGCGAACTCGTCGCCGCCCAGGCGCGCCAGCAGGTCGCGGGCCTCCAGCTGTGCCTTGAGCCGCGCCACCACCTGCAGGATCAGGCGATCGCCGGCCTGGTGGCCGAGCGCGTCGTTGACGTGGCGGAAATTGTCCATATCCAGATAGCCGAGTACCAGCCCATGGCCCTGGTGCTCGGCCAGCGCATTGAGCAGCAGCGCCTGGAAGCCCTGGCGGTTGGCGATGCCGGTATGCGGGTCCTGCTCGGCGAGGCGCTGCAGGGTGCCCTGCAGGTTGCAGCGCTCGCGCAGATAGCGCAGGCAGCGGCGCAGCACCTCGGGGCTGAGCTGGTCGGCCACCAGCCAGTCGACCGCGCCTTCCGGGGGTTCCCGGGGCTCCTCGTCCAGCAGCAGGATCAGCGGCCAGGGACAGCGCCCGGGAGGTGGCCGGCGCCCGGGTGTGGCCAGCAGCAGGCAGGGGCCTTCGAGATGCGCGCTGGCCGTTTCCCAGTCCGGCTCGACGATCAATGGCTGTGCGCTGTGCGAGGCCTGCAGGCAGGCACGCAGCCGCCCGGCCCATTCGGGCCGTTCGGCCAGCAGCAACAGCGGCATGGATTGGACGGGCGCTGGCAAACAGCCTCCGGAACTCGATATGTTCGAGGCGTGTGTTACGCCCCCATGGTTCAACATATCCCTATGCGCGTGGATAATCGCATCCTGCAACGCGCCGACAAGACTAACGGGCCCACAGGCGACGATCGGCGGTTTCTTGATCGATGGCCGACCGGCAAAGGCGACCAGCCTGTTAAACTCCCGCCCCCGCTTCGAACGACCTGAACGACATGTCCCGACTCAACCCTCGGCAACAGGAAGCCGTGAACTACGTCGGCGGCCCCATGCTGGTGCTCGCCGGCGCCGGCTCCGGCAAGACCAGCGTGATCACCCGCAAGATCGCCTACCTGATCCAGCAGTGCGGCATCCGCGCGCAGTACATCGTCGCCGTGACCTTCACCAACAAGGCCGCCCGCGAGATGAAGGAGCGCGTCGGCAGCCTGCTGCGCGGCGGCGAAGGCAAGGGGCTGACCGTGTCGACCTTCCACAACCTGGGCCTGAACATCATCCGCAAGGAATGTGCCAGGCTCGGCTACAAGCCGGGCTTCTCGATCTTCGACGAGGGCGACATCAAGGCGCTGCTGACCGACATCATGCAGAAGGAATACTCGGGCGACGATGGCGTCGACGAGATCAAGGGCTACATCGGTAACTGGAAGAACGACCTGATCCTGCCGGAACAGGCCCTGGCCGAGGCGCGCAATCCCAAGGAACAGACCGCGGCCATCGTCTACACGCACTACCAGCGCACCCTCAAGGCGTACAACGCGGTGGATTTCGACGACCTGATCCTGCAGCCGGTGAAGCTGTTCCAGGACCACCCCGAGGTGCTGGAGAAGTGGCGCAACAAGGTGCGCTACATGCTGGTGGACGAATACCAGGACACCAACGCCAGCCAGTACCTGCTGGTCAAGCTGCTGGTGCAGGAGCGCGCGCACTTCACCGTGGTCGGCGACGACGACCAGTCGATCTATGCCTGGCGCGGCGCGCGGCCGGAGAACCTGATGCAGCTCAAGGAAGACTTTCCCTCGCTGAAGGTGGTGATGCTCGAGCAGAACTATCGCTCCACCAGCCGCATCCTCAAGTGCGCCAACATCCTGATCGCCAACAACCCGCACGCCTTCGAGAAGCAGCTGTGGTCGGAAATGGGGCACGGCGACCCGATCCGCGTGATCCGCTGTCGCAACGAGGAAGCCGAGGCCGAGCGGGTGGCGGTGGAAATTCTCACCCTGCACCTCAAGACCCAGCGGCCCTACAGCGACTTCGCCATCCTTTACCGCGGCAACTACCAGGCCAAGCTGATCGAGTTGAAGCTGCAGCACCACCAGATCCCCTATCGGCTGTCCGGCGGCACCAGCTTCTTCGCCCGCCAGGAGGTCAAGGACCTGATGAGCTATTTCCGCCTGCTGGTCAATCCGGACGACGATAACGCCTTCCTGCGGGTGATCAACGTGCCGCGCCGCGAGATCGGCTCCACCACCCTGGAAAAGCTCGGCAACTACGCCACGGCGCGCAAGATCAGCATGTACGCCGCCTGCGACGAGATCGGCCTGGCCGAACATCTGGACACCCGCTTCACCGATCGCCTGGCGCGCTTCAAGCGCTACATGGACAACCTGCGCCAGCAGTGCGCGCAGAGCGACCCCATCGCCGCCCTGCGCAGCATGGTGATGGACATCGACTACGAGACCTGGGTGCGCTCGCAGACTTCCAGCGACAAGGCCGCGGATTTTCGCATGGGCAATGTCTGGTTCCTCATCGACGCGCTGAAGAACACCCTGGAGAAGGACGAGGACGGTGACATGACCATCGAGCAGGCCATCGCCAAGCTGGTGCTGCGCGACATGCTCGAACGCCAGCAGGAAGAGGAAGAAGGCGCCGAAGGCGTGCAGATGATGACCCTGCACGCTTCCAAGGGCCTGGAATTCCCCTATGTGTTCATCCTCGGCATGGAGGAGGAAATCCTCCCGCACCGCTCCAGCATCGAGGCCGACACCATCGAGGAAGAGCGCCGCCTGGCCTATGTCGGCATCACCCGCGCGCGACAGAACCTGGCGATGACCTTCGCCGCCAAACGCAAGCAGTACGGCGAGATCATCGAATGCCTGCCCAGCCGCTTCCTCGACGAACTGCCACCGGAAGACCTGGAATGGGAAGGCCAGGAGGACGCCCCGGTGGAGGTCAAGGCCGCGCGCGGCAACGACGCGCTGGCGGCGATGCGGGCGATGCTGAAGCGCTGAAGGCAGCTGGAGGCTGGGGGAAACGTAGGGCGGGTGAAACCCGCCAGGCGTGCGAGATGCCTGCCCCACTCGGCGGGTTGCAACCCGCCCTACGCCTGAAACCTTCAATCAGCGGTCTGTTTGTATCCCGCAGCCCAAGCGCGGCATGCTTGACTGATCGCATGTTCGGGAGGGACTCGATGTATCACGGCGAACGCTTCAATGCCTGGACGCACCTGGTCGGTGCCGTGCTGGCGTGCCTGGGCGCCATCTGGCTGCTGGTGCTCGCCGCGCTCGACGGCGCGGTGCTGAAGATCGTCAGCGTGGCGATCTACGGCCTCAGCCTGATCCTGCTCTACAGCATCTCCACGCTCTATCACAGCCTGCGCGGGCGAACCAAGTTGGTCATGCGCAAGCTCGATCATCTGTCGATCTACCTGTTGATCGCCGGCAGCTACACGCCGTTCTGCCTGGTGACGCTGAACGGCGCCTGGGGCTGGACGCTGTTCGGCATCGTCTGGAGCCTGGCGGTGATCGGCATGCTGCAGGAGATCAAGCCGCGCTCGGAAGCACGCGTGCTGTCACTGGTGATCTATGCGGTGATGGGCTGGATCGTGCTGGTGGCGGTCAAGCCACTACTGGCTGCATTGGGTGGCGCCGGCTTCGCCTGGCTGCTGGCCGGCGGCATCTGTTATACGGTTGGCATCCTGTTCTTCGTCTTCGACGACCGCTTCCGTCACTGGCACGGCATCTGGCACCTGTTCGTGATGGCCGGCAGCCTGCTGCATTTCATCGCGATTCTGTTCTACGTGATCTGACCCAGAGCTGCTCTCAGCGTGGCCCGTCCAGCGGCGCCGCGCTGCCGAGCACCGCCTCCAGCTCCCTGGCCGCCGCGCGCATCTGCGGCACGAATTCGAGCAACTGCGCCATCGAGCAGCGGATCACCGGCGCATGGCTGAACAGGCAGGCCAGCAGTTCTCCGCGCGCGTCGCGCACCGGCACCGCACAGGCGACCATGCCGTCGATGAATTCTTCCGTGTCGGTGCCCAGCGCCTCTTCGCGTACCCGCGCGAGGTCGTCGCGCAGCGCGCCGAGGTCAGTCAGGGTATTGCGCGCCAGACGCTGGATCGACAGGCGCGGCAGCACCCGCTCCAGCTGTTCCGGAGGCAGCGAGGCAAGGTAGAGCTTGCCGCTGGCCGTGCACCAGAGCGGCGTATGGCTGCCGATGGCCAGATTGATCTGCAGCGGCCAGTTGGTCTGCACCCGGTCGAAATAGAGCATGTCCAGCCCGTCCGGAATCGCCAGACCACAGGTTTCGCCGATGGCCTCGGACAGCTGGCGCAGGATCGCCTGGCGCAGGGCCTTGTGTCGGCTGCTGCGCAGGATGTTCAGCGCCGTGGCGTGCAGCCGCTCGCCGGGCAGCAGACCGCCGCGCAAGCCGAACTGCAGGAAGCCCTCCTTTTCCAGCGTCTGCACCAGCCGGTGTGCGCTGGCCTTGGGAATGTCCAGGCGCTCGGCCAGGGCGGTCGGGCTGAGCGGCTCCTTCGCCGCGGCCACCGCCTCGATGATTTCCAGCACGCGGGTGATGGAGGAGCCCTTTTCGCGAGGAGTGCTGCGCATCGTCTGCCTTGTCGTTGATGGATAAGAGCGGCTTGCGGAAAGTCACAGTGTATCGCTGGCGGCATGAGACCGGCTGGACCGCTGCCGCACTGGTGGGCTGAAGCCCACCCTCACAGCACAGCCGCCAAGCCATGGGGTGGGCGCCCCTTGGTGGGCTGAAGCCCACCCTACGGAACGAGGTCGGTCCGGTGGGAACGCCGGGACCTACTTCATGGTCGGCATGGAGAAATCCGCCCCCGCGCGGATACCGGTGGGCCAGCGCCGGGTCACCGTCTTCATCCGGGTGAAGAAGCGCACCCCGTCCGGGCCGTGCATGTTCAGCGGGCCGAAGATCGAGCGCTTCCAGCCACCGAAGCAGTGGAAGGCCATCGGCACCGGGATCGGCACGTTGACGCCGACCATGCCGACCTTGACGTTCTCCTCGTACTGCCGCGCGGTATCGCCATCGCGGGTGAAGATCGAGGTGCCGTTGCCGTATTCGTGGTCGTTGACCAGCTTCAGCGCGTCGTCGAACGAATCGACCCGCACCACGACCAGCACCGGGCCGAAGATTTCTTCCTGATAGATGCGCATCTGCGGCGTGACGTGGTCGAACAGCGTCGGGCCGACGTAGAAGCCGTTCTCGTAGCCCTGGACCTTGAAGCCGCGGCCGTCGCAGACCAGCGTCGCGCCCTCTTCAACGCCAAGGTCGATGTAACCGCTGACCTTCTGCTGATGCTCGCGGGTGACCAGCGGGCCCATGTGCGGTTCGGGCTCGACGCCCAGGCCGGGGCCGGTGCGCATCTGGCCGATCTCGTCCTTGAGCATGCCGACCAGCTTGTCCGCCACCTCGTCGCCGACGCAAACGGCCACGGAAATCGCCATGCAGCGCTCGCCGGCCGAGCCGTAGGCCGCGCCCATCAGCGAGCTGACCACCTGCTGTGGATCGGCGTCGGGCATGATCACCATATGGTTCTTCGCCCCGCCGAGGGCCTGGCAGCGCTTGCCGTGGGCCGAGGCGGTCTTGTAGATGTATTCGGCGATCGGCGTCGAGCCGACGAAGCTCACCGACTGTACGCGCTCGTCGGTCAGCAGCACGTCCACCGCTTCCTTGTCGCCGTTGACGATGTTCAGCACGCCGGCCGGCAGCCCGGCTTCGGTGAGCAGTTCGCCGAGCAGCATGGTCGCGCTCGGATCCTTCTCCGACGGCTTGAGGACGAAGGTATTGCCGCAGGCGATGGCCACCGGCAGCATCCACAGCGGCACCATGGCCGGGAAGTTGAACGGGGTGATGCCGGCGCAGACACCCAGCGGCTGCATCAGTGAGTTGGAATCGATGTCGCGACCGACGTTGGAGGAGAACTCGCCCTTGAGCAGGTGCGGGATGCCGCAGGCGAACTCGACGACCTCCAGCCCGCGGGTGACTTCGCCCTGGGCATCGGAGAAGACCTTGCCATGCTCGCTGGTGATCAGCCGTGCAACCTCGTCGCGACGCGCTTCGAGCAGCGCCTTGAAGCGGAACATGACACGGGCACGAACCAGCGGCGGCGTCTTCGACCAGCTTTCGAAGGCGGCCTGGGCGGCGGCGATGGCTTCGCGGGTTTCGTCCGCCGACGACAGCGAAACGTACAGGCGCGGCTCGCCGGTGGCCGGGTTGTAGACGGTCGCGTGGCGCTCGGAGCGGCCAGCGACGGCCTCGTTGTTGATCAGGTTGCCGAGGGTCTGCATGGGGTCACTCCTGGTTCCAGACGGTTTCGTAGAGGTCGATGATTTCCGCTTCCGTGGGCACGCGCGGGTTGTTGCCCGGCGAGCCCGAGGCCAGGGCCTGACGGGCCATGGTTTCGCGCAGCTCGAAGAAGCGCGCGCGTTCAATGCCGAACTGCGCGGGGCTCGGTACCTTGAGCTCCGTGTTCAAGGCGCGCAGCTCGGTCAGCAGCTTGTCGTTCGCTGCCTCGACACTGTCGCCTTCGGCGGCGACGCCCATGGCCCGGGCGCAGTCGGCGTAGCGCTCGGCCGCGGCGGGAATGGAGAATGCGGTGATCGCCGGCAGCAGCATGGCGTTGGACAGGCCGTGCGGCACATGGAAGAAGGCGCCGATCGGCCGGCTCATGCCGTGCACCAGCGCCACCGAGGCGTTGGAGAAGGCGATGCCGGCCAGGTTCGAGCCGAGCATCATCGCCTCGCGTGCCGCGCGGTTGCCCGGCTCGTGGAACGCTTTGCGCAGGTTGGGCCCGAGCAGGCGCATGGCCTCCAGCGCCTGGGCGTCGCTGTAGAGGCTGGCCTTGCGGCTGACATAGGCCTCGATGGCATGGGTCAGGGCGTCGATGCCGGTGTCGGCGGTGACGCGCGCTGGCAGCGACAGGGTCAGCTCGTAGTCGATCAGCGCGGCGATGGGCATGAAGCCGAGGCCGGCGCAGAGCATTTTCTCGTCGCTGGTCTCGTCGGTGATGATGGTGAAGCGGGTCGCCTCCGAGCCGGTGCCGGCCGTGGTGGGGATGGCGACCAGCGGCAGGCCGGCCTCGCTGACGTCGCGCGGGAAGCGGTAGTCGCGCATCTCGCCGCCGAACTTGCCGAGGATGCCGATGGCCTTGGCCGAGTCGATCGGACTGCCGCCGCCGAGGGCGACGATGGAGTCGAAGTCGCCCTCGCGGACCATCTCGACGCCGGCATGAATCGACGCGGCGGTGGGTTCGGGCAGGGTATCGGCGAAGCACTGGCTGGCGATGCCGGCCTCCTCCAGTTGTCCGGCAATGCGGGCGACGTAGCCCAGTTCGACCATCATGCGGTCGGTGACGATCAGCGGGCGGCTGCAACCCAATTCCTTCAGCACGCGGGCGAGTTGCTGGCTGGCGCCGGCGCCGACTTCCATCAGGCGCGGCAGAACGATGCGATGACTCATGGGAGCACTCTCCGAGTAAGGCTGCCTGTGGCACGGCAGCTTTCTTATTTTGAGACCTGTAGTCTCACTATCGTTTCCGAAGAGTAGAAAGTATAGACGGCCCGCGTCAACCACAAATCGAGACTTTTCGTCTCAATGAACGCAATCACCGATTCAGCTCAGGCGTACCGTGCGCCAGGCGGCACGGACAGGGCTCTCGCGACCGAACGAAGGTTTTCAGCAATGCCGAGCCGCGCCTTGCGCCAGCTCCGCCAACCGGGCGAGCCGCCGGTCAACCTGGCCCTGCAAGCGCTGGCGCGCCGCGCGCACCTCGGCACGGGCGGCAGGATCATCCAGCCCGCCGAGATCGGCGTCGACATTGAGCAGCACCGCCGCGGCGGCGGCGCCGATCAGCAGCACGCCAGCCTGCACATCGCAGCGCAGCATCGGCAGCACCTGCGGCCAGGCGCGCTCGGCGATCATCAGCGCCTCGACGCAGGCATGCGCAGTGGCCAGCGGCACGGCACAGGCCTGGCGCGAGGCGGCCTGCAGTTGCTCCGGTCCATCGCGACCGGCCTGCAGGTACCCACTGAAGGCCTGCACGTCGTCGTCGGCAAAGGCACCCGGCCGCCCCAGCAATGCTCGGGCATCACGCAGCAGCTCGGTGCGCTCGCCGTTGCCTTCGCGGTCCGCGCTGACCCGCAACGCCTTGACCACCAGCGCCAGGCCGAAATCCGCGGCCACCGCGGCCGCCGCGCCGCAGCCCGGCGTCGCGCGGTTGGCAATGCCCTCGCGAAACTGCGCGAGGCTCAGCCCCCATAGTCCCGTGTCCGCGCCGGGCCCGGCGGTCGCGCTCATCCGGCCGAGTGCAGTGCATCCCAGCTCAGCAGTACGTCGAGCATGCGGTGGGAGAAGGCCCACTCGTTGTCGTACCAGGCCAGCACCTTGACCAGATCGCCCTGCACGCGGGTATGGTTGAGATCGGCGACGCAGGAGATCGGATAGCCATTGAAATCGCTGGAGACCAGCGGCAGTTCGTTGCACTCCATGACGCCGGTCGGCATCTGCCGCGCGCCTTCGCGGAGCATCTGGTTGAGCGCCTCGACGCTGGCCGGCGGCCGCTCGGCGGTGAAGGTCAGGTCCACCAGCGAAACGTTCGGCGTCGGCACGCGCACCGACAGCCCGTCCAGACGCCCGGCCAGCTCTGGCAGCACCAGACCGATGGCCTTGGCCGCGCCAGTGGTCGAGGGGATCATCGACAGTGCCGCCGCGCGAGCGCGATAGAGATCCTTGTGCGCCTTGTCCAGCAGGCTCTGGTCGTTGGTATAAGAGTGCACGGTATTGAGCAGCCCCTGGCGGATGCCGACCGCCTGATGCAGCACCTTGGCCAGCGGCGCCAGGCAATTGGTGGTGCAGGAAGCATTGGAGATCACCCGCTGACTGCCGAGCAGCTCATGATTGACGCCGTAGACCACGGTCAGGTCGGCCCCGTCCAGCGGATGCGAAGCGAATACCCGCGCGGCGCCGGCCTGCAGATGCTGCTCGGCCAGTTCGCGCTTCTTGAACTTGCCCGAGCACTCCAGCACCACGTCCACGCCCAGCTCCTTCCACGGCAACTTGCTGGCGTCGCGCTCGCAGAGCAGGCGGATCGACTGCCCACGGATCTGCAGGATGTCGTCGTGCACGTCGACCTGGCCATGGAAACGACCGAAGGTCGAATCGAAGCGGGTCAGGTGCGCCATGGTGGCGGTCTCGCTGAGGTCGTTGATGGCTTCGATGTGGATCTGGTTGTCCAGCCCACGTTCGAACAGCGCGCGCAGGACGGTACGGCCGATACGGCCGTACCCATTGATGGCAATACGCAGCATGGCGTTCTCCGGAAGGGGTGAGTGAAAAGGCAGTAGGCCTTAGCTTAGGCGGAGTATCGCCGCCCGTGTTCAGTCTGACGCATGCACCGCCGGCCGGATTGATACGGGTCGGATGGCAGAGCGATCGCATGAAGCCCATTTTCTGTCTACGCATCCGGACGTTTCGCTGGCGGAGCGCTTCTCGCAGAGGGTTGGCGCAGAGTGAGCGAAAACGGCGAACCCGAACGCCTCGCGTCAGTCGTAAACTGCACGGGGTGTCGCCCACGACCAGCCAGAACCGACCGGGAGCCGAGCATGAGCGAACCAACCCAACTGCCATGGTGGAAAGGTGCCACCGTCTACCAGATCTACCCACGCTCGTTCGCCGACAGCAATGGCGACGGCGTCGGCGACCTCGAAGGCGTGCTGCGCCACCTCGATCATCTCCAGCAGTTGGGCGTCGATGCGCTGTGGCTGTCGCCGGTGTTCCGCTCGCCGATGATCGACGCCGGCTACGACATCAGCGACTACTGCGACATCGATCCGCTGTTCGGCTCGCTGGCCGACATCGACCGGCTGATCGCCGAGGCCCACGCCCGCTGCATCCGCGTGCTGCTGGACTTCGTGCCCAACCATACGTCGGACCAGCACCCCTGGTTCATCGAGTCGCGCAGCGCGCGGGACAATCCCAAGCGCGACTGGTACATCTGGCGCGACCAGCCGAACAACTGGCGCGCCCAGCTCAACGCCGGCAGTGCCTGGACCTGGGACGAGCACACCCAGCAGTACTACCTGCACCTGTTCCTGCCGCAGCAACCGGACCTGAACTGGCGCAACCCGGAGGTGATCGAGGCGATGCACGGCGTGCTGCGCTTCTGGCTCGAGCGCGGCGTCGACGGCTTTCGCATCGACGTCATCCACTGCACCGGCAAGGACCCGAGCTTTGCCGACGACCAACGCTGCCTGGCCGGCGAGCCGCTGGCCGACTTCAACGACCAGCCCTACAGCCACGAAGTGCTGCGCGGCATCCGCAAGCTCGTCGACAGCTACCCCGGCAACCGTGTGCTGGTGGGCGAGGTGAACATCCGTTCCACCGAACGCATCCTGCAGTACTACGGCGCCGGCGACGAGCTGCACATGTCGTTCAACTTCACCCCGCTGGACGCGCCTTGGGACCCGGTGATGTTCCGCACCTGCATCCGCGACGTCGAGCAGTTGCTGGAGCCGGCCGGTGCCTGGCCGACCTGGGTGCTGTCCAACCATGACAACCGCCGCCAGCGCAGCCGCTATCAGGGCTCGCTGCGCAGCGCCCATGCCGCCGCCGTCCTGCTGATGACCCTGCGCGGCACGCCGTTCCTCTACCAGGGCGAAGAACTGGGCCTGGAGGACGCCGTGATCACCCCGGACGACCAGGTCGATCCCGGCGGCCGTGACGGCTGCCGCGCACCGCTGCCCTGGCTCGCCGAACCGCCGCATGGCTGGGGCGACACGCCATGGCTGCCGTTCGCGCCCGACGCCGACGAGCGGGCCGCCGAACGCCAGTATCGGGCCGTCGGCTCCACCTTCGCCCTCTATCGCCGGCTGATCGCCGCGCGCAAGGCCAGCCCCGCCCTGCGCCACGGCCGCTGGGAAGAGCTGCCGTCGCATCCGCAAGTGCTCGCCTATCGCCGCGAGCTGGGCGACGACGTGCGCATCGTCTGCATCAATTTCGTCGACCAGGCCCACGCCTGCCCGCTCAACGGCGCCTGGCAGGTCCAGGTCGCCAGTGACGGCCAGGGCGAAGACCGGCCCTACTCCGGTGAACTGGCTCCCGGCCAGGCCGTGCTCCTCTGTCCGAAGGAAAACTGAAGATGCGCCCACTCTGGTATCGCAATGCAGTGATCTATCAGATCGACCCCTCGCTGTTTCGCGACAGCAACGCCGACGGCTGCGGCGACCTGCTCGGCGTCGCCGAACGCCTCGACTACGTGCGCGGTCTCGGCGCCACGGCGGTGTGGCTGATGCCCTTCTATCGTTCACCGTTCCTCGATGCCGGCTACGACGTCAGCGACCACCTGCAGGTCGACCCGCGCTTCGGCGACCTGGCCGACGTGGTCAGCCTGCTGGAGAAGGCCGAGGAACTCGGCCTGCACGTGATCGTCGAGCTGGTGGTGCAGCACACCTCGCGCGAGCACCGCTGGTTCCAGCAGGCACGCAGCGATCGCCATTCGCCGTACCGCGACTACTACCTGTGGGCGGACGAACCGGACGACAGCATCGAGTCGATCTTCCCCACCATCGAGGACAGCGTCTGGACCTGGGACGACAAGGCCGGCCAGTACTACCGGCACCTGTTCTACAGCCACGAGCCGGACCTCAACCTGGCCAACCCGCGCGTGGTGGAGGAAATCGAACGGATCATGGCGTTCTGGCTGCGGCTCGGGGTTTCCGGCTTTCGCGTCGATGCCGCCTCGCACCTGGTCGAACAGGCCGGCAACGGCGACAGCGCCGAGGGCTACTGGCTGCTGGAGCACATGCGCGACTTCGTCACCCTGCGCCGGCCGGAAACCGTGCTGCTGGGCGAGGTGGACGTCGAGCCGGAGCAGTACCGCGACTACTTCGGCGAGGGCGACCGGCTGACCCTGCTGCTGAATTTCTGGGCCAACAACCATTTCTTCCTCGCCCTCGCACGCAACGACGCGCAGCCGCTGATGGACGCCCTGAGCCGCCAGCCGGAGCCACCCGAGCGCTCGCAATACGCCATCTGGCTGCGCAACCACGACGAACTGGACCTGGAACGGCTCACCGAACAGGAGCGCGAAGAGGTGATGCAGGCCTTCGCTCCCGATCCGGACATGCGCGCCTACGACCGCGGCATCCGCCGGCGCCTGGCGCCGATGCTCGACGGCGATGAGCGGCGCCTGGCCATGGCCCATGCCCTGCTGTTCTCCCTGCCCGGCACGCCGATCATCCGCTACGGCGAGGAGATCGGCATGGGCGACGACCTGGCGCGCCCCGAGCGCCTGGCGGTGCGCACGCCGATGCAATGGTCCAACGAGCCCAACGCCGGCTTTTCCTGCGCCGAGGCCGGCCTGTTGGTCGCGCCCCTGATCGATGAAGGGCCGTTCAGCCACGAACGGCTCAACGTCTATGCACAGACGCTGCGCGGCGATTCGCTGCTGGCCCGGACCGGCAACATGATCCGAACCCGTATCGGCCTGAGGGAAATCGGCCAGGGCCGGCACCGCCCCGTGCGGGTCGACCAGCCCTCGGTATTCGCCGTCCGCCACGACGATGGCTCCACCGTGCTGATGCTGGCCAACCTGTCGCCCGACGAGGTGACCCTGGAGATCGCCGACGAGGACCTGCAGGACATGCTCGACGTGCTCGCCGACAGCGACTATGAGCAACCCCAGGGCCATCCGTTGCGCCTGCGCCTGGCCGGCTACGGCTATCGCTGGTTGCGTCGCAAGCAGCATCTGTTCGGCTAAGCGCCGATGCAAGAGCTGCGCGATGGTCTGCCGGGCCATCGCAGGCCCACCGCCCGTCGACCGCCGTGGCCGCCGCAACCGCCGGTTTTGCACGCGGCGCGCGATTTGAGCGAGAATGCGCGGCTTTCCAGGCTGCGCGCGAGCGGCAGCGAGCGGATGGCACCGGTGACGAGGCGCGCGAGCCCGGCCCCAGGACGCAGTCGCTTGCCGCGCTCGAGGGCGGCCTGTCCCTGGGGTCCGCTTGAGGTAGCGTGTTCGTGGAACAGCTGAAACAGAAAATCCGCAGTCAAGGCATCGTACTTTCCGACCGTGTGCTCAAGGTCGACGCATTCCTCAACCACCAGATCGACCCCGCCCTGATGCAGGCCATCGGCCAGGAATTCGCCCGCCGCTTCCGCGAGGACGGCGTCACCAAGATCGTCACCATCGAGGCCTCGGGTATCGCCCCGGCGGTGATGGCCGGGCTGGAACTGGGCGTGCCGGTGATCTTCGCGCGCAAGCATCAGTCGCTGACGCTCACCGACAACCTGCTGACCGCCTCGGTGTACTCGTTCACCAAGCAGGTTGAAAGCACCATCGCGATTTCCACCAACCACCTCTCGGCCAATGACCGGGTGCTGATCATCGACGACTTCCTGGCCAACGGCAAAGCCGCCAAGGGCCTGATCTCGATCATCCAGCAGGCCGGCGCAAGCATCGCCGGGCTCGGCATCGTCATCGAGAAATCCTTCCAGAACGGCCGCCGGGAACTGGAAGAAGCCGGCTATCGGATCGAGTCGCTGGCCCGGGTCCAGTCGCTGGCCGACGGCCAGGTGCAGTTCATCGACTGAGCGGCGGCGCGGATGCGCGCCATAGCGGCACCAGCGCGCCCTGGGTGCCGGCCAGCGGATCGCTGACCGGCACGCCGACCTGCGCGATACGCTCGCGCGCCGCCTCGTGGCTGGCCTCGTCGGGGCGCAGCAGATCGTATCGCTGGCCCACCGGATACCCCGCGGCGACCTGGAAATCGGTGCTCGCCTGCAGGCAGCAATGGCCGGTGCCGGCCGGCAGCACCAGGGCATCGCCGGCGCGCAGCTCGACTTCACGCCCCCGCTCGCCGCCCACCATCACCCGCGCCTGGCCACGGAACACGCCGAGCACTTCATGCGCGGTGGAATGGTAGTGCTGGTAATCGTAGATCGAACCGCGCCAGGCGGATGGCCAGAGATGGCTGTCGAACAGCCGCTCGAAGGCGGCGGCGAGGTCGCCATCGTCCAGCGGCAACTGGCGGTAGATCAGCACCGGATGCGGGCTGTTGGGGGTGCGCCCGTCGCTGGCGAAACGCAGCTGTTCGGGTTGCGGCGCGGAACTGGGCATGACGACCTCTCGTGACTGCGATGACCACGCGGCGCGTGGAAACGGAATTCGCAGCATTCGACTCGGCGCGCCGCCGCTTTGCTCCCTGCAGATACGACAAAGCCGCCCGAAGGCGGCTTTGCAGGTGATGCCAGACGTTCGATCAGAGACCGGACATGTGCTGGATCGCAGCCTTCAGCTCGTCATCCGAGCAGTCCGCACAGGTGCCCTTCGGCGGCATGGCGTTGATGCCGCTGATGGCATGCTTGAGCAGGCCGTCCAGACCGCCGGCGGCGTCGGCACGAGCGGACCAGGCAGCGGAATCGCCGGTCTTCGGCGAATTCAGCAGGCCGGAACCATGGCAGGCAGTACAGAACTTGCCATAGACCTCGTCGCCGCTGCGAGCGGCGCCTCCAGCGGCAGCGGCAGCGCCGGCACCCGCTGCTGCGCACTCTTCACCCTGAATGCATACCTCACCCACCGGCTTCAGGCGCTCGGCGATGGCTTCGTCGGTCGCAGCCTGAGCGCTCATTGCCCACAGGGCCACTACGGCAGTCTGTGCTACCAGGATCTTCTTAATCAGGTTCACCTTACACCCTCATTGTGGCTAGACACGCCCGCGGCCACGGTTACGCAGGCGGGCGGTAGTATAGCGGCAAGCCTTGCTCGCCGAAACAACCGGCTTGGACGCAAGCGCCAGCAGCGACCCTGTGTCGCATTCCAGCGCGTGCAAGCCTTTGCTTGGCCAGTCGAGCTGCCGTACACCCCATGCAGGAACACTCCGCCCCCCATTCCCGGGCCTGGGTGATCAGACGCACCGGGTAGGCTGGCGTTGAGCGTAGCGAAGCCCAGGTACCGGCACGAACGCCATCTCGCTAGTCCCGGGCCGTTCGCCGTTCAGAAATTCGCTGGCGTCGTCGCGCTGATCAGCCTGGCCGGCGCGTCGAACGGATTGCGGAAACGGTGCGGCTTGCTGCTTTCGAAGTAGTAGCTGTCGCCGGTTTCCAGCACGTAGATCTGCCCGCTCACGGTCAGTTCCAGGCGCCCCGCCACCAGCATGCCGGCCTCCTCGCCCTGGTGCGCGAGCATTTCCTCGCCGGTGTCGGTGCCCGGCGGATAGGTCTCGTCGAGAAAGGCGATGGCCCGGCTCGGATGCGCCTTGCCCACCAGCTTCATGCTCACCGCGCCGTCGGAGATATCGATCAGTTCGCCGGCCTTGTAGACCACCTGGGTGTCGCCGTCCTGCTCGAAATCCGGCGAGAAGAACTCCACCAGCGACATCGGGATGCCGCCCAGCACCTTCTTCAGCGAGCTGATCGACGGGCTGACGCTGTTCTTCTCGATCATCGAAATGGTGCTGTTGGTAACGCCTGCGCGCTTGGCCAGTTCACGCTGGGACAAGCCCTTGAGCTTGCGGATGGTTTGCAGTCGAACGCCGACGTCCAATACGGGAGCCCCCTTTCAAGAGCGATGCGATGAGGGCGCTTATCATGGCAACGGCGTTCAGAATTTACAACACGGCGAGGCGATATACCGGGCGCTGCGGATGGACAGCGCCTCCTGCGCGGAAGGCCTTACAGGCACAGGAAAAACGGTTCTGCGAGGGGTGGGAGCTTTCGTAGGAGCGGGCCATGCCCGCGAAAGGCAGCCCCGCCTTTGTGTGGGCCTTGTTCGCGGGCATGGCCCGCTCCTACAAGGATACGCGCAGCGCCTAGAGCACCGGCCCGGCCAGATCGGGCATGGCGGCGACCACGGTGATCTCCACGCGTACCTGCGGCGCATACATCAGCGCCTGCACCGTGGTGCGCGCCGGCGCGGTGCCCGGGGCGACCCAGGCATCCCAGACCTCGTTCATCCCGGCGTAGTCGCCGGCGATGTCCTTGAGGTGGATGGTCGCCGAGAGCAGCCGTGACTTGTCGGTGCCGGTCTCCGCCAGCAGGCGCTCGATGCTCGCCAGCGTCTCGCGGGTCTGCTGGCGGATATCGCCGTCGAGATCGTCGGCCAGTTGCCCGGAGAGATACACCGCGCCGTTGTGGATGACCGCCTCGCTGTAGCGGGTTTCAGTGTGCAGGCGCCGGATGGGCATGCTTGCGGATCTCCTTGTGCTTGCCGTAACGGAAGATGTCCAGCCCCTCGGTGCTGATCTGCGGCCGCTTGGAGGCCAGCAGATCGGCGAGTACCCGGCCGGAGCCGCAGGCCATGGTCCAGCCGAGCGTGCCATGGCCGGTATTGAGGAACAGGTTGCGATAAGGGGTTGCGCCGACGATCGGTGTGCCGTCCGGCGTGGCCGGTCGCAGGCCGGTCCAGAATACCGCTTCGGCCGGATCGCCGCCCAGCGGGAAGAGATCGCCGACGACCATCTCCAGGGTCGCCCGGCGACGTGGATCGAGCGACAGATCGTGCCCGGCGATTTCCGCCATGCCGCCGACGCGGATGCGCTGATCGAAACGGGTGATGGCCACCTTGTAGGTCTCGTCGAGCACGGTCGACTGCGGCGCCATCGCCGGATCGCTGATCGGCACCGTCAGCGAGTAACCCTTGAGCGGATACACCGGCGCACGAATGCCCAGCGGCTCGAGCATCTGCGCGCTGTAGCTGCCCAGCGCCAGCACGTAGCGGTCGGCGGTTTCCAGCTGGCCGTCGATCCATACGCCGGCGAGCCGGTCGCCGGCGTAGTCGAGGCGCTGGATGTTCCGTTCGAAGCGGAACTCGACGCCCAGCTCGCGGGCCATCTCGGCCAGACGGCTGGTGAACATCTGGCAATCGCCGGTCTGGTCGTTGGGCAGGCGCAGGGCGCCGGTCAGCTTGTCCGCCACCTGGGCCAGCGCCGGCTCGGCACGGGCGATGCCGGCGCGATCGAGCAATTGGTAGGGCACGCCGGAACGCTCCAGCACCGCGATGTCCTTGGCCGCGGCATCAAGCTGCGCCTGGGTGCGGAACAGCTGGGTGGTGCCGAGCTGGCGACCTTCATAGGCGATGCCGGTCTCCAAGCGCAGCTCGTCGAGGCAGTCGCGGCTGTATTCGGACAGCCGCACCATGCGCTCCTTGTTCACCGCATAGCGCGCCGCGGTGCAATTGCGCAGCATCTGCGCCATCCACAGGTACTGGTCGACGTCCCCGGTGAGCTTGATCGCCAGCGGCGCGTGGCGCTGCAGCAACCACTTGATCGCCTTCAACGGCACCCCCGGCGCGGCCCACGGCGAGGCGTAGCCGGGCGAAACCTGGCCGGCGTTGGCGAAGCTGGTCTCCATGGCCACGGCCGGCTGACGGTCGACCACCACCACGTCAAACCCGGCCCGCGCCAGATAGTAGGCGCTGGCCGTACCCACCACGCCGCTACCCAGTACCAGTACACGCATGACATGCCCTCCCGCCCGTTTCGACCGGGCTTTCGCGAATCACTGTTAATGAGGAGTATAAAAAGGCTTTGCCAGGGATATTCACCATATAAAAAGCTATATTTGCCATTTATTCACGCTCGTTACGCTTTTTATGGAGGGTATTTCCCCGTGAGGACCAAGCATCAGACTCGCCGCGAACTGGACAAGATCGACCGCCAGATCCTGCGCATCCTGCAGGCCGAAGGGCGCTTGCCATTCACCGAACTGGGCGAGCGCGTCGGGCTGTCCACCACCCCCTGTACCGAGCGCGTCCGCCGGTTGGAGCGCGAGGGCATCATCATGGGCTACTCGGCCCGCCTGAATCCGCAGCACCTCAAGGCCGGGCTGCTGGTCTTCGTCGAGATCAGCCTGGCGTACAAGTCCGGCGACATCTTCGAGGAGTTCCGCCGCGACGTGCTCAAGCTGCCGCATGTGCTCGAATGCCACCTGGTGTCCGGCGATTTCGACTACCTGGTCAAGGCGCGCATCTCGGAGATGGCCTCCTACCGCAAACTGCTCGGCGACATCCTGCTCAAGCTGCCGCACGTACGCGAATCGAAGAGCTATATCGTGATGGAGGAAATCAAGGAGTCGCTGGACCTGCCGGTACCGGAGTAGAGCGCTTCTGGCCGAGCCATGCAGCCCCTGGGAGCCGGAATGCGGCGCCATCGGTCAGGCCGTGCTTTGCCCGGCACGGCCGCTTCGGTCTACCCTAGGCCCATGCAAAGAACCAATGACTCTTCGATGAACAGCAGTACATCCGCGCCGAACGACGGCGTTCATGTCCCTTCCTACTATGCCGCCAGCGCCAACCGCGAGCTCGAATTCGCGCCACTGCAGGGCGAACAGCAAGCCGACGTCTGCGTCATTGGCGGCGGCTTTTCCGGGCTGAACACCGCCATCGAACTCGCCGAGCGCGGCCTCTCGGTGGTCCTGCTGGAGGCCCGGCGGATCGGCTGGGGCGCCAGCGGGCGCAACGGCGGGCAACTGATCCGCGGCGTCGGCCACGATGTCGAGCAGTTCGCGTCGATCCTCGGCGAGGACGGGGTCGACGCACTCAAGCGCATGGGCTTCGAGGCCGTCGACATCGTCCGCCAGCGCATCGAGCGGCATGCCATCGACTGCGACCTGACCTGGGGCTATTGCGACCTGGCGACCAAGCCGCGCCACCTGAAGGGCTTCGACGAGGAATATTCCGACCTGCTGCGCCTGGGCTACCCGCACCCGCTGCAGCGCGTCTCGCGGCCGAACATCGGCTCGGTGGTCGGCTCGCAGCGCTACCTCGGCGGCCTGGTGGACATGGGTTCGGGCCACCTGCACCCGCTCAACCTGGCGCTCGGCGAGGCGGCCGCCGCACAGGCGCTGGGCGTTCGGCTGTACGAGCAGTCCGCCGTCGGACGCATCGACTACGGGCCGCAGGTGCGGGCGCACACCGCGCACGGCGTGGTCCGTGCCGACAATCTGGTGCTGGCCTGCAACGCCTACCTGAACGGCCTGCAGCCGAAGCTGGCCGGCAAGGTGCTGCCGGCGGGCAGCTACATCATCGCCACCGAGCGCCTGCCCGAGCCGCTGTGCCAGGAGCTGCTGCCGCACAACATGGCGGTCTGCGACCAGCGTGTGGCGCTCGACTATTTCCGCCTCTCGGCCGACGGCCGGCTGTTGTTCGGCGGCGCCTGCCACTATTCGGGGCGCGACCCCAAGGACATCGCCGCCTACATGCAGCCGAAGATGCTCGAGGTGTTCCCGCAGTTGGTCGGCATCGGCATCGACTACCAGTGGGGCGGCATGATCGGCATCGGCGCCAACCGCCTGCCGCAGATCGGCCGGCTGCCGGAGCAGCCCAACGTGTTCTACGCCCAGGCCTATTCCGGCCACGGTCTGAACGCCACCCACCTGGCCGGGCGGCTGCTCGCCGAGGCCATCGCCGGGCAGCACGGCGGCCGCTTCGAGCTGTTCGCCAAGGTCCCGCATGCGACCTTCCCCGGCGGCCGCGCGTTGCGCTCGCCGCTGCTGGCGCTGGGCATGCTCTGGTACCGACTCAAGGACCGTTTCTGAATTCCCGGCGCAGCGCAACGTCCAAGCCTGGATAATGGACGCGTTCCGGAGGGAGCTTGCGCGCTTACCTGCTGACCCTGACGATCCTGCTGCTCGCCGGCTGCGCCAACCGACCGACGCCGTCCGAGTCCTACTCGGTGGCACCCGGCGAATCGCCGCTCGGCCGCCATGTGCAGCAACTCGCCGCCGCGCAACCGGCCGGCCACTCCGGTTTCCGCCTGCTGGCGGAGAGTACCGAGGCCTTCACCGCCCGCGCCGAAATGATCCGCGCCGCGCAGCTCAGCCTGGATATCCAGTACTACATCGTGCACGACGGCCTGACCACCCGCGCCCTGGTGGACGAGCTGCTGCAGGCCGCCGACCGCGGCGTGCGCGTGCGCCTGCTGCTGGACGACACCACCAGCGACGGCCAGGACTACCGCATCGCCACCCTGGCCGCCCACCCGAACGTGCAGATCCGCGTGTTCAACCCCCTGCATCTCGGCCGCAGCACCGGCATCACCCGGGCGATGGGGCGGCTGCTGCACCTGTCGCTGCAGCATCGGCGCATGCACAACAAGCTGATGCTGGTCGACAGCAGCCTGGCCATCGTCGGCGGCCGCAACCTGGGCGACGAATATTTCGATGCCGACCAGGCGTTCAACTTCACCGATATCGACCTGCTCGGCGCGGGCCCGGTGGCCGAACAGCTCGCGCAAAGCTTCGACCAGTACTGGAACAATCAACTGAGCGTGCCCATCCAGCATTTTCTCTGGCGCGCGCCGCAACAGGCCAGCCTGGACGAGGCACGGCGGCAACTGCACGACTACCTGGCGCAGGCACGCCGGGAGAACGGCGAGCTGTATCGGCGACTGCTCGCCTATCGACAGCGCCCGCAGCTGCAGCAGTGGCTGGAGCAACTGGTATGGGCACCGGGCGAAGCGCTCTGGGACGCCCCGGAAAAACTGCTCGCCGACGGCACACCGGCGCCGGCGCTGCTACTGACCACGCAACTGGCACCGGCCATGCAGGCGGTGAGCCGTGAGCTGACGCTGGTCTCGGCGTATTTCGTACCCACCGGCAACGGCGTCGACTACCTGGCCGACCGCGCCAAGGCCGGCGTCACCATCCGCGTGCTCACCAACTCCCTGGAAGCCACCGACGTGCCGGCCGTCCACGGCGGCTATGCGCCCTACCGGCAGCAGATGCTCGAACTGGGCGTACGCCTGTTCGAGTTACGCCGCCAGCCCGAGCAGGAGGACGCCTACAGCTTCCTCGGCGAGTCCGAATCCAGCCTGCACAGCAAGGCCGCGGTGTTCGACCAGGAGAAGGTCTTCATCGGCTCGCTGAATCTCGATCCGCGCTCGGTGTTGTGGAACAGCGAAGTGGGGATTCTGCTGGAAAGCCCGGAGCTTGCACGCGAGGTGCACCGGCTGACCCTGGAGGGCATGGCGCCGGCGCTCAGCTACGAGGTACGTCTGGAGCAACGCGACGGCGGTACACGCATGGTCTGGATCGCCGAGGACAATGGCCAGCGGCGCGTTCTGGACAAGGAACCGGGCGGCCTCTGGCGCCGCTTCAATGCCTGGCTGGCCGACGTCATCGGCCTGGAGCACATGCTCTAACGCCCCACCCTCGCCTCGCTTTCATCCAGCGGGCACTTCGGCCAAGCCTGGCCGCCAATCGGCCCTGTCGTGGGGAAATCACTCCTTGGGGCGATACCACCCGGCCACCGCTCCGCTAGGCTCGAAACGCTGTCGCAACGCCTCCATAAAAACAACAAAGGAGCACGACCATGCATCGTCATACCCGCTTCTGGCTGTTGCCTGTGATCCTCGGCCTGTTTTGCGGCCTGGCCTCGACGGCCCACGGCCAGCCGCTGACGCCCCTGGAAAGCCTGCAGATCCACGCCAACCGCGCCACCAGCAGCCTCTTGCTGTACCGTGGCGAAGGCTTCCAGAAGACCCATCTGCTGCGTCTGGAAAACGACATTCTGGCGCTGAACGCCGCGCTGCAGGGCGTTCCCAACCCGACCACGGCACTGCGCGAAAGCCACCGGCACTTGCAGGAACGGCTGCGCGAGGGCGCCGGCTTCGGCCACGAAGAGGACGACATGCCCTGGGGCTGGCCGTTGCAGATGAGCAAGGCGCTGCGCGACTTCCTCAGCGAGGTACGCACCCAGCAAGGCGCTGCCGGCGCGCAGGCCGAGCTGCCGGCGAAGGTCGAGTACCTGGCCGTGCAATATCTCAGCCGCGCTTATATCGGCTCGTTCGAGATCGCCCGCGAACAGCCGGACACCTACCTGGGACAGGACGAGCGTGAGCTCGTGCCGGCCATCGATGCCCAACTGGCGGCGTTGGATGGCAAGCGCGATCCGGCGCTAGCCAAGCTCAAGACCCGCTGGGACTTTCTCAAGGTGGCGCTGGAAGACATGAACAGCGCCAGCAACAACCTCACCACCGCTTCGGGTCGCCCCTTCGCGCCGATCATGGTCGACCGCCACGCGCGCAGCCTCAGCGAGCAGTGGATGGCCGTGGCCCCCTGAGCGACGGTGCGCGCGACTACGCCTCCGGCCGGTAACCCAGGCGCAGGCCACCCCAGTGCCGGCCGCGCACCATGATCGGCACCGACAGATCGTGCATCAGCTCGCCGGTGTCGCGGCTGTAGGTCTGTAGCAGCACCTTGCGCTGGTGGCTGCCGCAGCGCCCGCCGGTGCGATCATTGAACAGGCGTTTGCTGCGGCTCTTGACCCGGTCGATCTGCGGGTCGCCCACCGGCGGCTGGCTGAAGGCGCGATTGTGGGTCGGCACGTAGCCTTCCGGCGTGGTGGCGATGGCATAGACCACGGCCGCATGCTTCTCCAGCAGCGGCTCCTGGATCGCCGGCAGCACCTCGTCGGCGTAACGGTCGAAGCGGGTGTGGTACTTCTGCGGATCGGTCCCGGGCTGAGCCTGGTAGTTGCGGTCGAACAGATCGTCCAGGCTGATCCGCCCCGCTTCGATATCGGCTTCGAAGCGCGCGGCGATCGCCGCCGCTCCCCCGCGGGCGAGGTCGAAGATGCTCTGGTGATAGTCGTCGAGCTGCACCTCGGCCAGTTGCTCGCTGGCGCTCTCGGCCTGCGCCACCAGGCGCTCGGCGGCCTGCTCGAGTTGGCGGGTCTGCTTCTCGCTGTCCAGGGCGTCGGCGCGCAACTGGTCGAGTGCGACGAACTGCCCGGTGAGGCGCTCGTGATTACTGGCGGTACCCGAGCTGATCTGCGCCACCTGGCTCTCGACGCTGCCGGCCAGGCCGGCGATGCCGCTGAGCTGCTCGCCGGTGCTGGCGATCTGCTCGGCGGCGGCGTCGAGTTCGTCGGCCTGGTTCTGGATATGGCTCACCACCGCCTCGCTCTGCTGGCGGATGTCGGCGACCATGCGCCCGACTTCCTCGGTGGCGCTGGAGGTGCGCGCGGCGAGGTTGCGCACCTCGTCGGCGACCACCGCGAAGCCGCGCCCGGCCTCGCCGGCACGCGCCGCCTCGATGGCGGCGTTCAATGCGAGCAGGTTGGTCTGGCTGGCGATGGACTGGATCACGTCGGTGATCTGGCGGATTTCCTCGGTACGCGACGACAGTCCGTCGATCAGCGTGCGGCTGGACTGGGTCTGCGCGCTCAGCTGCTGCATCCGCTCGATCGCCTGCTGCAGCTCGGCCTGGCCGGCATCGCTGCGGCGGCGCACGGCCTCGGCCGCCTCGAGCGTCTGCCGCGCCCGTTCGGCGCTTTCCTGTTCGGTGGCGGCGATGCCCTCGGCGCCATTGGCGATCTCGCTCACCGCCTGCAGCTGGGACTGCAGGCGGCTGGCCAGTTGCTCGGCGCTGTAGGCCACCTGCGCCGCCGAAAGGGCGTTGTGGCAGGTATTGCGCGAGAGGTTCTTGCTGAAATCGGTGAACGCCTGCGGGACACGGTCGGCACTGGCGGCAGTCTCGTTCGTCGCCAGCCAGGTGCCGAACCAGGGCCACAGCGCCGCCGCCAGCAGCAACGGCGCTGTCACCAGCATCGACGGAGCCAGCCAGGCGTGAAGCAGCAGCAGGCCGATGATCAGCAGCCCATGGAGCAGGACGGCCCTGGGGTGACAGCGGAAGGCGGGGCTCATGTGCGGCCTCTTGTTCTTGTCGGATTGACCGAGTGTTGTACCCATCCCCGGCGAGAAACGCATTACTGCCTTAGTAGCAACCGGCCTTCACGGGGAGCCGTACAGGCTAGCGGCCGCTGCGCCGCAAACTGAAGGCCTGCCGTCTGCGCCCGGCGCATTCAATATCAGGCGCTACGGCAATCGGGTGTGGCCAGCGGCAAGGCCAGCTGTACGCGCCGGCGCAGCCATGGGCTGGGCCGGTAACGCGCCTCGCCGCCGTAGCACAGCTGCAGGCCCTGCAGAATGGTGAGAATCCGCGCCGGGCCATAGTGCTCGGCGAAGCCCAGCGGGCCTTTCGGGTAACCGAGGGCGAGCTGGACGGCGCGGTCCAGTGTCTGCGGGTCGGCGATGCCCTTCTGCGCGATCTCGCAGCCGAGGTTGACGATGCTGGCGATCACCCGCTGACTGACGAAGCCGGGCGAGTCGTTGATCACCTCCACCGGCACGCCATCGGCTCCCAGCGCCTGGCACGCCTGCGCCTCCGGCGCCGGCTCGAGGGCCGGCTGGCGCATCAGCACACGGCGCCTGTCGAGGTCGCAGAACACGTCCAGGGCGATGCAGCGCGCCGCCGGCAGCACCAGGCGCTCAATCATGTTGCTGGCATCCTCGCCCAACGGAGTGACGAGGCAGATGGCGCGATCCGAAGGCGTCGCGCCGGCCTCCAGCAGCGCCCCCGCCCCGGCCAGTAGCGCGGCGATTCGGCCGCGCAGTTCGGGGTCGCGGCTGTCCAGCCAGAACGGCCGGTCGATAACGACCGGCGCGCGCATCGGCTCCGCCGGGCGGATCTGCTGGCCGTTGTCGTAGCGGTAGTAGCCCTGGCCGCTCTTGCGCCCGAGCAGGCCGGCGGCGACCCGCTGGGCCGCCAGGTAGGAGGGCGTGTAGCGCGGGTCCTGGTAGAACTGCCCATGGACCGACTCCATCACCGCATGGGAGATGTCCAGCCCGGTCAGGTCGAACAGCTCGAACGGCCCCATGCGAAAACCCGGCCCGTCGCGCAGGATGCGGTCGATCTGCTCGGCGCTGGCGATCCCTTCGCTGAGAATGCGCAGGGCCTCGGTGCCATAGGCGCGGCCGGCATGGTTGACCAGGAAGCCGGGGGTATCCGGGGTGATCGCCGGAAAGTGCCCGGCCTGCTCGGCGAGCCGTACCAGCCGCTCGATCACCTGCGCAGCGGTGCGTTCGCCGCGCACCACCTCCACCAGTTTCATCAGGGGCACCGGGTTGAAGAAATGAAAACCCGCCACCCGCTCCGGACGCCGGCAGGCGGCAGCGATACGCGTCACCGAGAGCGACGAGGTGTTGCTGGCAAGCACCGCCTCCTCGCCGACCAGCCCCTCCAGTTCGACGAACAGCGCCTGCTTGGCCTCGAGGTTTTCCACGATCGCCTCGATCAGCAGGTCGCAACCCGCCAGTTCGACCAGCGTATGCGCCGGCTGCATGCGCGCGAGCGTGGCGGCAAGCTGTTCGGCCGTCATGCGCCCCTTGGCGACGTTGCGCTCGAGCAGTTCGCGGTTGAACGCGAGCGCCTGGGCGATGACCTCGGGGCGCGTGTCGTACAGCCAGACCTGCTGGCCGGCGGCGGCGAAGAGCTGAGCGATGCCACGCCCCATGGCGCCGGCACCGATGATGCCGATACGGGAAAACATGCGAATCTCCTCGGTCGTCCGACCCTTATTTTATTTCGCACAGCGGAACAATATTCCGCGCAATTGACCGGAAGCCTAAAGGCTGCCAGGCTGCTGCGCAAGCCAGCCTCGAACAGTCGCCATGCTCGATTCCCATTACTCCGATGCCACGCTGCGTCAGGTGGAAACCACCGTCACCGGCTTCTTCCAGGACCTCGGTTGCCGCCTCGTCGACTACGCGCCCGACCTCGCGGTGGTCGAACTGCTCCTGCTGCCGCGTCACCTGAACAATGCCAGCAGCCTGCATGGCGGGGTCAGCGCGACCCTGCTCGACGTCGCCATGGGCCTGTGCGGAACCTGGGCCGAGCAGCCGGAGCGGCGCCGCGTCGCCACCACCCTGTCGATGAACGTCAGCTTCAGCGCGCCGGCGCCGGCCGGCAGCCGCATCCGCGCGGTAGCCCGCTGCCGCTCCAGCGGCCACAAGGTGTTCATGGCCAGCTGCGACCTGCTCGATGAACAGCAGCGCCTGATCGCCTTCGGCGAGGGCGTCTACAAGCGCGGTCCACTGCGCAGCGAGCTGCCCTGAAACCATGACCGCCCTGCTGCCGCTGGCATTGCTCTGCGAACTGCTGGCCCTGGTGACCCGGTTGCAGCCACTCAGCGTGGCCAGCGGGCTGCTGCTGGGCCTGTTCTTCGCCTGGCACTGGCGCTCGCTGATGCCCTATCCGCGTCGGCTCGGGCTGGTTACCCTGAGCCTGCTCGGCTACTGGCTGGCGTCCGGCGAAGCCAGCTGGGAGCAAGGCCAGCGGATGCTCGCCTCGGCGGCGTACTACGGCGCCTTCATCGGCGCGCTGGGGCTGATGCACTGCCTGGTCAGGCGCCTGCACCAGCTCGGCGAACTGCACCGGCTGCTGCTCGCCGGGCCGCGCACAAGCCTGTATCCGAGCTACCTGCTGAGCACCTTCGCGATCAGTTCGATTCTCAGCTTCGGCATGCTCAATCTGGTCTGCGGCTCGCTGGATCGCCACCTGCAGAAACACCGCTACAGCGAAACCCAGCGCCGCGAGGGCAGCCGCGGGGTGATGGTGACCGCCCTGCGCGGCTTCGCCCTGGTGCCTCTGCTGGCGCCGACCAGTGTGGCGGTGGCGATCCTCACCCGCGAACTGCCGGAGTTGAGCTGGGGCGCGCTGCTGCCGTTCGGCCTGCTCGCCGCCGCGATCCTGCTGCTGGTCGGCTGGCCGCTGGAGAACCGCCGGCTGCAGCACCTGCACGGCGCGGCTGTGTCCGCTACGCCAACGGACGAGTCGCCTCCAACCGGATTGCGCGGCCTGCTGCTCGGCAGCCTGGTCGGCATTCTGCTGATCGCCCTGCTGGCGGCGCTGACCTGGCTGTCGGCGACCCAGGCGGCGATGCTGCTGGTGCCGCTGGCGGTGATCGGCCTCCTGCTCAGGCAGGGCGAAAGGCCCCGTGCGGTTTACATGGAGGTGCGCGAAACCCTCGCCGGCATGCGCAACGAGACCTTCATCTTCGCCTGCTCGGCGCTGCTCGGCGGTCTGACCGCCGTGCTGGTGCCGGTGGACACGCTGGCCGGGCATTTCAGCGCCACGCCGCTGGCGCTGTTCGGTCTCGGCAGCGCCGGCCTGTTCACCCTCATCGGTCTGGCCCTGCTCGGCGTCGCGCCGATCATCTCGCTGAGCCTGTGCGCCGCGCTGCTGGCGCAACTGGCCGGGCACGGCGTGGCGGTCATGCAGCCGGCGGTGGCGCTGCTCTGCGGCTTCTCGCTGGCGATGCTGCTTTCGCCCTACGGGCCCTCGGCACGCATGCTCGCGCGCCAGGCGCAGCTCTCGCCGTGGCGCATCGCCTTCGGCTGGAACGGGCGCTTCGTGCTACTGGTGCTTGGGCCGTTGCTGCTGGTGCCGTTGTTGGCATAGGGCTGCGGAGACCATTCAAGCGATGGGGCGCTGCGAAGTGCAGTGCCTCACACCCAACCATATTCGGCCATCGACAACGGCTCCCCCTCGCCGACGATGAAATGATCCAGCACCCGCACGTCGATCAACGCCAGCGCCTCCTTCAAGCGCAGAGTCAGTTGGCGATCGGCCTGGCTCGGCTCGGCCACGCCGGAGGGATGATTGTGGGTGAGGATCACCGCCGCCGCGTTCTGCGCCAGCGCGCGCTTGACCACCTGCCGCGGGTAGACGCTGGCACCGTCGATGGTGCCGTGGAACAACACCTCGAAGGCCAGCACGCGATGCTTGGAATCGAGAAACAGGCAGCCGAACAGCTCATGCGGTTCGTGGCGCAGCCGCGCCTTGAGGTAGTCGCGCACCGCCTGCGGGCTTTCCAGCGCCGAGTCGCGGCGCAAGCGTTCGGCCAGATGCCGCCGCGCCATTTCCAGCACCGCCTGCAACTGGGCGAACTTGGCGGGTCCGAGGCCCAGGTGCGCGCCGAATTCGGCGAGATCGGCCTCCAGCAGCGCGCGCAGGCTGCCGAAATCACCGAGCAGGTGGCGGGCCAGGTCCACCGCGCTCTTGCCGGCCACGCCGGTACGCAGAAATATCGCCAGCAGTTCGGCGTCGGAAAGCGCTGCCGCGCCCTGTTCGAGTAGCTTCTCCCGCGGCCGTTCCGCCGCCGGCCAGTCACGAATGCTCATGTCAACCTCCCTGTCGAGCGGGCCCACTTCTGCGCAGTGGGCGCTGTGCTATCTTAGCCCGTCATTTTTTCGGGGTGCGCCGGCGAGTTCCGACGCAGTTCTCACCCCGGCAATTCTTACCAGGCAACAAAGGCAGGCCTATGCAGCGGCTGTATCGTAAACGCATCGTCCTGGGCGTCGGCGGCGGCATCGCCGCCTACAAGAGTGCCGAACTGGTCCGCCGCCTGCGCGACCACGGCGCCGAGGTCCGGGTGGTGATGACCCAGGGCGGGCGTGAGTTCATCACCCCGCTCACCCTGCAGGCGCTGTCCGGCCATCCGGTGCATCTGGACCTGCTCGACCCCGCCGCCGAAGCGGCCATGGGGCATATCGAACTGGCCCGCTGGGCCGACCTGGTGCTGGTCGCCCCGGCTACCGCCGACCTCATGGCGCGCCTGGCCCAGGGCACCGCCAACGACCTGCTGACCACCCTGGTGCTGGCGACCAACGCGCCGGTCGCCCTGGCGCCGGCGATGAACCAGGCGATGTGGGCCGATCCGGCCACCCAGGCCAACCGCGCATTGCTGCTCGAGCGCGGCATCCGCCTGTTCGGCCCCGGTTCCGGCAGCCAGGCCTGCGGCGACGTCGGCATGGGCCGCATGCTCGAGGCCGAGGAGCTGGCGCAGGCGGCCGCCGACTGCTTCGACAGCGGCCTGCTGACCGGCCTGCACCTGTTGATCACCGCCGGGCCGACCCAGGAAAACATCGACCCGGTGCGCTACATCACCAACCACAGTTCGGGCAAGATGGGCTTCGCCCTCGCCGAGGCCGCCGCTGAAGCCGGCGCGCGGGTAACGCTGGTCACCGGCCCGGTGTTCCTGCCGACCCCCGACCGCGTGCAGCGCATCGACGTGGTCAGCGCCCGCGACATGCTCGCCGCGTGCGAAGCGGCGATGCCCTGCGACCTGCTGATCGCCGCTGCCGCAGTGGCCGACTACCGCCCGGAAGTGGTCGCGCCGCACAAACTGAAGAAAGATCCCAACAGCGGGGACGGCCTGCTGCTCCAGATGGTGCGCAATCCGGATATCCTCGCCACCCTGGCCAGCCGCCCGGATCGCCCGTTCTGCGTCGGCTTCGCCGCCGAAACCGAGAACCTGCTGGAATACGCCACGCGCAAGCTGCGCGACAAGCATCTCGACCTGATCGTCGCCAACGACGTGGCCAACCCCAGCATCGGCTTCAACAGCGAAGACAACGCCGTCAGCGTGATCGACCGCCAGCAACACGAAACCCGCTTCGGCCAGGCCAGCAAGGGGCACATCGCCCGCGAGCTGGTGGCCTTCATCGCCGACCGCTACAAAAAACAGGCCTGACATGCACGCACTCCAAGCGAAGATTCTCGACCCGCGCCTCGGCCGGGACTTCCCGCTCCCCGAATACGCCACCCCGGGCTCCGCCGGGCTCGACCTGCGCGCCATGCTGCAAAGCGACACCGTCCTGCAGCCGGGCCAGACCCTGCTGATTCCCACCGGCCTGGCGATCCACATCGCCGATCCGGGCCTGGCGGCGCTGGTGCTGCCGCGCTCGGGGCTGGGCCACAAGCACGGCATCGTGCTCGGCAACCTGGTCGGCCTGATCGATTCGGATTACCAGGGCGAGCTGATGGTGTCCTGCTGGAACCGCGGCCAGAACGCCTTCGGCATCGCCGTCGGCGAACGCATCGCGCAGCTGGTGCTGGTGCCGGTGGTGCAGGCCCGCTTCGAACTGGTCGACGACTTCCACAGCAGCGACCGCGGCGCCGGCGGCTTCGGGCATTCCGGCAGCCACTGAGCCAACCGCCCACCTTTTCAGGATGATTCGAGGAGCTTCATGGCACTCTTCAAACGCACCGCCAAGGATTCAGGCGTACTGAACCCGGCCGACACCCGCGCCAAGCGCAGCGGCACAGCCAGCCTGAAACCGCTGTTGGCCGGCCTGACCAGCAGCCTGATCGGCCTGGGCGCCGCCGCGGCGCTGCTCTGGTTCGGGCTGCAGAACGCGCAACAACAGCAGCAGGCACTGCTCGCCGATGCCTGGGGGCAGAGCCAGGCGAGCGCCCTGCAACAGGCGCTGCGCCAGTTGCAGGCCGATGCCCAGGCCAGCGCTGCCCAACTGCGCCTGCCGGACGTGCTGGACGGCGATGCGCAGCAGATCGGCGAGGCCGAGCGCAGCCTGCGCGAGCGACCGGGCATGGTCGATGCCCATCTCAATCCCCTTGGCCGGGTCACGCCCGACAGCCATCGCCCGGGCCCGATGAACTTCGCCGCCCTGGACCTGCTGCAGCGTGCCGAAAACGGCCAGGCGCCGGCAGCGGAAGCCTACAAGGTGGGCGAGCGCTGGCTGCTCTACAGCGCAACCGCGCTGCGCGCCGACCCGCAACAACCGATACGCGGCACGCTGCTGCTGGTCGTCGAACTCGAGCGGATACTCGCCGCACTACCGAGGCTGCCCGCCGACGCCGGTCAGTTACGCCTGACCCAACAGTTCTCCGGCGCGCCGGCCCAGTTGCTCATGGAGCGCGGCGCCGGTGCCGGCGCGGCAGCGGCGCTGGACCTGTCCGTCGGCAATCCCAACTGGAAGCTGAGCTTCCAGCTGGGCAGCGCGGCCCGCGCCGCGACGATCCCGCCCCTGACGCTGCTGGCCGCCGCACTGCTGGCGCTGGCCGGCGTGCTGATCGGCCTGCAGCTGGTGCTCGGCGCCCAGCAGCGACGGCTGCGCGAGGACGTATTGCAGATCAATCGGCTGCTGCAGGAACTCTGCACAGGCAAGACCATCCAAATACCGGCCTTGAGCCTGCCGGCGCTCGATGCGCTGGCCAGGAACATGGTCCGTCTGCCCATCCGCTCCGCCGGATCGGCTCCGACCCACGCATCCGCTGCGACGGTGCCCGCCGTCCGGCAAGCCACATCCAGCGAGTACGTCGATCCGCGCGTGCCGGACACCGACATTCTCGACATCGATATTCTCGACGAGGACCAGGATCTTTTCGGCCTCGACAGCAAGGAGCGAGAAACCGCAATGAGCAGCGCCAAAGCCCCGAACCTGCCCGCCAGCATCTTCCGCGCCTACGACATCCGCGGCGTCGTCGGCGACAGCCTGACCAACGAGACCGCCTACTGGGTCGGCCGCGCGGTGGGCTCGGAAAGCCTCGCCAAGGGCGAACCCAACGTTTCCGTGGGCCGCGACGGCCGCCTCTCCGGCCCGGAACTGGTGCAACACCTGATCCAGGGCCTGCTCGACAGCGGCTGCACTGTCAGCGACATCGGCATGGTGCCGACCCCGGTGCTCTACTACGCGGCCAACATCCTCGCCGGCAAGTCCGGGGTGATGCTCACCGGCAGCCACAACCCACCGGACTACAACGGCTTCAAGATCGTCATCGCCGGCGACACCCTGGCCAACGAACAGATCCAGGCGCTGCGCCGGCGCATCGAAACCAACGACCTGGCCGAAGGCGTCGGCAGCGTCGAACAGGTCGACGTGCTCGAGCGCTACTTCGAGCAGATCCGCGGCGACATCGCCATGGCCAAGCCGATGAAGGTGGTGGTCGACTGCGGCAACGGCGTGGCCGGCGTCATCGCCCCGCAGTTGATCGAGGCGCTGGGCTGCAAGGTGATCCCGCTGTACTGCGACGTCGACGGCCACTTCCCCAACCATCACCCGGACCCGGGCAAACCGGAAAACCTGGTCGACCTGATCGCCAAGGTGAAGGCCGAGAACGCCGACCTGGGCCTGGCCTTCGACGGCGACGGCGACCGTGTCGGCGTGGTGACCAACGCCGGCAACATGATCTACCCCGACCGCCTGCTGATGCTGTTCGCCAAGGATGTCGTTTCACGCAATCCGGGCGCCGACATCATCTTCGACGTCAAATGCACCCGCCGCCTCACCCCGCTGATCAGCGGCTACGGCGGCCGTCCGGTGATGTGGAAGACCGGCCATTCGCTGATCAAGAAGAAGATGAAGGAATCCGGCGCGCTGCTGGCCGGCGAGATGAGCGGCCACATCTTCTTCAAGGAGCGCTGGTTCGGCTTCGACGACGGCATCTACAGCGCCGCGCGCCTGCTGGAGATCCTCAGCCAGGACAAGCGTGATGCCGAACAGGTGTTCGCCGCCTTCCCCGCCGATATCTCCACGCCGGAAATCAACATCACGGTGACAGAAGAAAGCAAATTCACCATCATTGACGCCCTGCAACGCGACGCCCAGTGGGGCGAGGCGAACCTGATCACGCTCGATGGCGTGCGGGTCGACTATCCCAAGGGCTGGGGCCTGATTCGCGCTTCCAACACCACGCCGGTGCTGGTGCTGCGTTTCGAGGCCGACAGCGAGGACGAGCTGCGCCGCATCCAGGATGTGTTCCGCGCCCAGCTGCACAGCGTTGCACCCGACCTCAAACTGCCGTTCTGACTTGCGGAGCCCTGCATGACCCTCAGCCGTGAAGCTGCCACCCAATTCGCCCAGGTTCTGTCCGAGGCGCTGCCCTACATCCGCCGCTTCGTCGGCAAGACGCTGGTGATCAAGTACGGCGGCAACGCGATGGAGAGCGAGGAGCTGAAGACCGGCTTCGCCCGCGATATCGTGCTGATGAAAGCGGTGGGTATCAACCCGGTGGTGGTGCACGGTGGCGGCCCGCAGATCGGCGACCTGCTCAAGCGGCTGAACATCGAGAGTCACTTCATCGACGGCATGCGGGTGACCGACAGCCAGACCATGGACGTGGTCGAGATGGTGCTCGGTGGCCAGGTCAACAAGAGCATCGTCAGCCTGATCAACCAGCACGGCGGCAGCGCCATCGGCCTGACCGGCAAGGATGCCGGCCTGATCCGCGCGAAGAAGCTCAAGGCCACGCGCCAGACGCCGGAAATGACCAAGCCGGAAATCATCGACATCGGCCACGTCGGCGAAGTCACCGGGGTCAACACCGAGCTGCTGGAAATGCTGGTGCACGGCAACTTCATCCCGGTGATCGCGCCGATCGGCGTCGGCGATAACGGCGAGTCGTACAACATCAACGCCGACCTGGTCGCCGGCAAGGTGGCCGAGGCACTGAAAGCCGAGAAGCTCATGCTGCTGACCAACATCGCCGGCCTGATGGACAAGCAGGGCAACGTGCTCACCGGCCTGTCCACCGCCCAGGTCGACGAACTGATCGCCGACGGCACCATCTACGGCGGCATGCTGCCGAAGATCCGCTGCGCGCTGGAAGCGGTGCAGGGCGGCGTCAACAGCGCGCACATCATCGATGGCCGGGTGCCCAACGCGGTGCTGCTGGAAATCTTCACCGACGTCGGCGTCGGCACGCTGATCACCAACAGCCAGCGCTGAATTCGCCGCACATGAAAAAGGGGAGCCGAGGCTCCCCTTTTTCATGCCGGCCGCATCAGAGATCGATGCGGAAGGATTCGAGCAGCGCCGGGATGCCCGGGAACATGCCGATGCCCAGCATCACGCCGCAGAGCACGACGAACACGATCGTCGGGATCACCCAGCGATGCAGATGGCTCAACGACTGGCCACGCTCCTTGTCGCCGATCAGCCCGAGATTGTCGAGCAGCACGGTCAGCGACCAGCCGAACACCGGGTTCACCAGCGCCGAGGAGAAGATCACGATGGCCGCCGACTGCGAGGTCTTGCCTTCGCGGGTCATCTGCATGCCGGCTTCCAGCAGCGGCAGGAACACCCCGACCATCAGCGCCACGCTGAGCACCGGCGGCCAGATCGCCAGGTCCATCGGATAGCCCCAGAGTGCGGCCACCACGCAGAGCAGGCCGGTCAGCAGCGCACCCGCCGGAATCGGCCGCTTGGCAATGGCCGCCGGCACCATGAACGTGCCCCAGGACGAAGCCAGGTTGCCGCCGCCCAGCGAGGTGCCGACGATCTGCCGCGCGGCGGCGATGCACATGGTGTCGTCGATGTTCATCAGCACTTTCTTCGCCTTCGGCGGATAGTTCAGCTGCTGGAACACCCGGTGGCCGAGGAAGTCCGGCGACCACATCGCCACTGCCAGCACGGCGAACGGCGCAACCGCGATGAAATGGTGCAGATCCGGCAGGCCGATCTGCCAGCCGGTGGTCTCGCCCCACCAGTACATGGGATTCAGATTGGGAATGCCCGGCTCGGTCGTGAACTCGAACGGGGCGCCCAACAGGAAGGCGATCAGTGCCGCCAGGCCCGAGCCCAGCGGTATCGCCAGCCAGCGCATGCGGATGTGTTCCAGATAGGCATACATCACGATGGTTGCGAACACCACCACGAAGGCGATGTAGCCCATGTCGAAGCTGTCCGCCCAGCCGAACAGTTTCTTGATCTGCGAGGTGATCCCGATGAAGCCCAGATACAGCAGCAGACCGCCGCACACCCCGTCACTGGTCAAACGCGCCAGCAGGCTGCCGCCCTTGAACACGCCGAGGGTGAAGCCGAGCACGCCGACCATGATCCCCAGCGCCATCGGGTGGCCACCGGAAGCGACGATCAGCGGAATCAGCGGGATCAGCGGCCCGTGCGTGCCAGCGAGATTGGCCGTCGGATTGAGGAAGCCGGAGAACAGCACCACGAACAGGAGCGCGGCGATCAGCATCTCGTAGCGGGCGTTCTCGATGACGAACTCGTTGGACAGCCCCATCGGCCCCGCGAAAGCGGCGACCACCGCCGCCACCATGACGATCTTGCCAATGGTCGCAGCCATCGCCGGCACCCAGTCTTCATACTCGAAGCGGTAATCGCGAAACGGCAGGTTCATCCCCCAGCGTTTCGGCGCCATGATCTCCAGCTCGTGCTCGAGGTATTCCGAGCGAGTCGCAAAATCTCCCTTTGGCTTGTGACGCTCCTGGTAACTGCGTAGGTCCCTATCACTCATGACGATCAGCCATACCCAAAAATTTGCGCAACGGTACAGACTGACCCGAGACAACTCACCCCTACCTTGAAACTATTGAGTTAGAGCCGTCGTCGTGATAGCAAGCAAGCTATGCATTGGCACCAAAGCGGTTCCCTTTGCAAACGCAGCCGACGGATGGTCGTGATTATCGGAAGGCGGGCGAACGGTGTACGGATAAGCCGCGAATCGAACTCGGCTTACTGCGCTCGACCGAGCAATTCGCCGATCCGCTGGCGATCGTCGGCGAAACTGATCTCGGCATCGGCTCGCACCTTCTCGTAGCGCTTGACGTCACGCAGCAGACCGGCCTGTTCCTTTTCGAGGTTGGCGATCTGCGCCAGCAGGTTGTCCGGGACCTTGCGTCCCGCCCGCTCATGATTGGCCGCCTGCTTGCGCAGACCGTCCTGCTGGTTGCGCAGCGCTTGCAGGTTGCCCTGCGCCAGACCGATCACGCTGTCCAGCTCGGCGAGTTTGCGCACCTCGGCATGCTCCACATCCTCGACGCTGGCATACAACCGAAGCAACCGGGCGTCCGAGGCGGCACGCCGCTTCTGCGCCTGTAGCTGTTCGAGCGCCTCGGCGGTCGGCGCCGGCGGAACCTCGCGAATGACGCGCCCCTGCTCGTTGAGCACCTGATAGCCGCGAGCGATGTGCTGCGGGGGCACGCCATGGCGATCGAGCACCACCACGCCGCGATCATCGACGTAGCGATACAGCTCGGCAGCCATGGTCATCATCGGGAACAAAGCACCCAGCATGAACACCGTTCGAATGGCTGCCGATTTGCGCATGGTGGAACACCTATCCGGGGTCAGATTCCGTATCGCTCGCGGTAGGCCTGTACCGCGGGCAGGTACTGTTTCAACTGAACGTCATCGGCAAGATATTCCAGCACTTGTTCGAGGGACACAATACTGATTACCGGCATTCGATAATCACGTTCCACTTCCTGGATCGCCGACAGCTCGCCCTGCCCTCTTTCCTGGCGATCGAGCGCGATCAGCACCCCTGCCGCCGCGGCGTTCTGCGCCTGGATGATCTGCATCACCTCGCGGATCGCGGTCCCGGCGGTGATCACATCGTCGACGATCAGCACGCGCCCGGCCAGCGGCGCCCCCACCAGGGTGCCGCCCTCGCCATGGTCCTTGGCTTCCTTGCGGTTGAAGCACCAGGGCAGGTCGCGCTGGTGCTGTTCGGCCAGCGCGATGGCGGTCGCCGCGGCGAGCGGAATGCCCTTGTAGGCGGGACCGAAGATGACGTCGAAATCGACATCGCTTTCGGCCACGGCCGCGGCATAGAAGCGCCCCAGTTGGGCCAGGGCGCTGCCGCTGTTGAACAGGCCGGCATTGAAGAAGTACGGACTGGTACGCCCGGATTTCAGAGTGAACTCACCGAAGCGCAGAACCCCGCGCTCGATGGCGAAGCGAATGAACTCGCGCTGGTACGCCTGCATGAAGAAATTTCCCGGTAAGGCACGGATTTAGCTAATTGCGAAGAGCTTGGGTTATCATACACGCACGTGTTTTTAGGGGCCATTTATGCGGATCATCAGCGTCAACGTGAATGGCATTCAAGCTGCGGCACAGCGAGGATTACTCAGCTGGCTGCAAGCGCAGAATGCCGATGTCATCTGCCTGCAGGATACCCGCGCCTCCGCCTTGGAACTCGACGAGCCCGCCTACCAGCTCGACGGCTATTTCCTCTACGCCTGCGACGCCGAAATCCCCGAGCAGGGCGGTGTGGCGCTCTACTCCAGGCTGCAGCCGAAAGCCGTGATCACCGGGCTGGGCTTCGAGACGGCAGACCGCTACGGGCGCTACCTGCAAGCCGACTTCGACAAGGTCAGCATCGCCAGCCTGCTCCTGCCCTCCGGCCAGGGCGGCGACGCCAACCTGAACCAGAAGCTCAAGTTCATGGACGATTTCGCCCATTACCTGGACAAGCAGCGCCGCAAGCGCCGCGAGTACGTGTACTGCGGCTCGCTGTACGTCGCCCACCAGAAGCTGGACGTGAAAAACTGGCGCGACTGCCAGCAGGACCCGGGCTTCCTGGCACCGGAGCGCGCCTGGCTGGACGAGATCTTCGGCAACATGGGCTATGTCGATGCGCTGCGCGAAATCAATCGCGAGGGGGACCTGTTCAGCTGGTGGCCGGATACCGAGCAGGCCGAGATGCTCAACCTCGGCTGGCGCTTCGACTATCAGATCCTCACCTCCGGCCTGCGCCGCTTCGTGCGCGGCGCCCGCCTGCCGCGCCAGCCGCGCTTCTCGCAACATGCGCCGCTGATCGTGGATTACGACTGGACGCTGAGCGTTTAAGCTGCAAGCTAGCGTAGGGTGGATGTCGTTTTTTACATCCACCCTGGACTCCGCTCGTCGGGTCGATGAAGCGTGACCCGACCTACAGCTAGCGTAGGGTGGATGTCGCTTTTTTACATCCACCGCGGACTCCGCTCGTCGGGTCGATGAAGCATGACCCGACCTACAGCTGCAAGCGAATCAGCCGCCAAGCTTTTTCTTGCAGCTTATGGCTTGCGGCTCGAAGCTCGATTTCCCTATTTGACGAGCCGCCAGCAGAACGGATAGCGGTAGGGCTTGCCTTCGTTGGCGCGGATGCCGGCGATCACCACCAGCACCAGCGCCACCACGCTGATCAGCGCCATCAGCGGAAAGCCGATGAGAATCCAGGCGAGCACGCCGCAGATCATCAACAGGATGCTGAAGGTGATCTGGAAATTCAGCGCCTCCTTGCCCTGCTGATCGACGAAGGGGTCCAGGTCCTTCTTCAGCTGCCAGACGATCAGCGGGCCGATGACGTTGCCGATCATCGGCGCGAGAAACCAGAAGAACGCCGAATAGTGGCAGAACATGGCCCACTGGCGTGCCTCGCGGCCGGGCAGCGGAACGAGCTCCCGATCAGTCATGCTTGCCCCACTCAGTCGGCCAGCGCCGCACGCTGCAGCTCGAACAGCTGGCGCACGCCATCGTGCGCCAGGGCCAGCATGGCGTTGAGTTCGTCGGGATGGAAGGGTGCGCCTTCGGCAGTGCCCTGCACCTCGATGAAGCCACCGGCATCGGTCATCACGACATTGAGGTCGGTCTCGGCGGCCGAATCCTCCAGGTAATCCAGATCCAGCACCGGCTCGCCCTGGTACATGCCGACGGAAACCGCCGCGACCATCTGCTTGAGGGGATCGCCGGCCTTGAGGCCGCCGCGCTTCTTCAGCAGCTTCAGCGCATCGACCAGCGCAACCATGGCGCCGGTGATGGATGCCGTGCGGGTGCCACCGTCGGCCTGGATCACGTCGCAGTCGATGAACAGGGTGTTCTCGCCGAGCTTGCTCATGTCCAGCGCCGCACGCAGCGAACGGCCGATCAACCGCTGGATTTCCAGTGTGCGCCCGCCCTGCTTGCCGCGGGCCGCCTCGCGCTGGTTCCGCTCGCCGGTGGCGCGCGGCAGCATGCCGTATTCGGCGGTCAGCCAGCCTTGGCCCTGCCCCTTGAGAAAGCGCGGCACACCGGTCTCGATGCTGGCGGTGCAGATCACCTTGGTATCGCCGAACTCGACCAGCACCGATCCTTCGGCATGCTTGGTGTAGTTGCGGGTGATCAGGATCGGGCGCAGCTGGTCGGCGGCACGGCCACTGGGTCGTTTCATGGGGAACGTCCTGCTTGGAAAGAAAGTTGACCGGCATTATAGAGGCCCCGCACGGAAAAGGGGCCGGCAGGGCAGCCTGCAGCCGGAGCCCTTTTCCTTTACAATCCTCCGCCTTTCGCAACCCGCATCGAGAGGTATCCCCGATGGTCCACAGCATGACGGCCTTTGCCCGCAGCGAACAGGCCGGCGCCCATGGCACCCTCAGTTGGGAGATCCGCTCGGTCAACCATCGCTATCTGGAGCCACACCTGCGCCTGCCGGAAGCGTTCCGCGATCTCGAGGGCGCGGTGCGCGATGCACTGCGCAAGGGGCTGTCGCGCGGCAAGGTGGAGTGCACCCTGCGCTTCACCGAGGCCAGCGACCGCACGGCACTGCAGGTCGACCGCGAGCGCGCCAGCCAGTTGATCGCCGCCGCCGAAAGCATCGCCGCCCTGATCGAGCGGCCAGCCCCGATCGATCCGCTGCAGGTGCTCGGCTGGCCCGGCGTGCTGGTAGGCGATGCACTCGATCCGCAGGCACTCAACCAGAGTGCGCTGGCGCTGTTCCACAGTGCCCTCGAGCAGCTCAAGGAGGGTCGCCAGCGCGAGGGTGCGGATCTGGCCACACTGCTCGATGACCGCCTGGACAGCATTCTTCAGGAAGTCGCCACGCTGCGCGAACAGGTCCCGCAGATGCTGGCAACGCAACGCCAGAAAATCATCGATCGCTTCGCCGAGATGCGGGCCGAACTCGACCCCCAGCGCCTGGAACAGGAAATGGTGCTGCTGGCACAGAAAAGCGACGTCGCCGAAGAACTCGACCGCCTGAGCACGCACGTGACCGAGGTGCGCCGCGTGCTGAAGGCCGGCGGCGCGGCCGGGCGCCGTCTCGACTTCCTCATGCAGGAACTCAACCGGGAAGCCAACACTCTCGGCTCGAAAGCCTTCGACCCGCGCAGCACCCAGGCGGCGGTCAACCTGAAGGTGCTGATCGAGCAGATGCGCGAACAGGTGCAGAACATCGAATAACCGCCAGCCGCACGAGCGGCTGGTCTACCTTCTCTATCAGCAGTCATAGCGCTTTCCAGGAACCCGTAATGTCCGCCACCACCGGTACGCTCTATATCGTCTCCGCGCCTTCCGGGGCCGGCAAGACCAGCCTGGTCAAGGCCCTGATCGATGCACAACCGCAGGTGCGGGTTTCGGTTTCGCACACCACGCGCGCCATGCGCCCGGGCGAAGTCGACGGGGTCAACTATCACTTCGTCAGCCGCGAGGAATTTCTCCAGCGCCTGGAGCGCGACGAGTTTCTCGAACATGCCGAGGTGTTCGGCAACCTCTACGGCACCTCGCAACGCTGGCTGGAAGAAACCCTGGCCGAAGGCTTCGACCTGATCCTGGAGATCGACTGGCAGGGCGCCCAGCAGGTGCGCCGGCTGATGCCCCAGGCCCAGTCGATCTTCATCCTGCCGCCGACCCAGGAAGCCCTGCGCCAGCGCCTCAACAACCGCGGCCAGGACAGCGACGAGATCATCGAGAAGCGCATGCGCGAGGCGGTGAGCGAGATGAGCCACTACGTCGAGTACGACTACCTGGTGATCAACGACGATTTCGCCCACGCGCTGATCGACCTGCAGTCGATCTTCCGTGCCAACCAGCTCAAGCAGCGTACCCAGCAACAGCGCCATGCCCGCCTGCTCGGCGATTTGCTGGCATGAAAGCCGCCGCAAGCTTCAAGCCACAAGCTGCAAGTAAAAGCCTGGGAGCGTAGTCCCCGTAGGGCGGGCTTCAGCCCACCTCGCTGGCATTCATGGCCTGGATCCGGTGAGCTGAAGCCCACCCTACCTGCTTGTAGCTTGTAGCTTGTAGCTTGTAGCTTGTAGCTTGTAGCTTGTAGCTGCTTTACAATACCCAGTCCGCTCGCCCATCCGGGCATGCTCCACCGCTATTGATCACGAGGAACACCATGGCCCGCGTTACCGTTGAAGACTGCCTGGACAACGTCGATAACCGCTTCGAGCTGGTCATGCTCGCCACCAAGCGCTCGCGCCAGCTGGCTACCGGCGGCAAGGAGCCGAAAGTGGCCTGGGAAAACGACAAGCCGACGGTCGTCGCCCTGCGTGAAATCGCCTCCGGCCTGGTCGACTACGATGTCATCGCCCAGGACGAGATCGTCGATGACGAACCGCTCTTCACCCAGTACGAGGAAGAGCCGAACGAGGCCATCTAAGTAAATGCCAGGTCGAAGTCGAACCGCGAACATCGAAGCCAGCCGGCAAGGAGTACCGCCTTGCCAGCCATAGACGCTCTTGCGGATCGCCTGTCGACCTACCTCGGCCCCGACCAGGTCAATCTGGTCCGCCGTGCCTATTTCTATGCCGAGCAGGCCCATGACGGCCAGCGCCGGCGCAGCGGTGAAGCCTACGTCACCCACCCCCTGGCGGTCGCCAACATCCTCGCCGACATGCACATGGACCATCAGAGCCTGATGGCCGCGATGCTGCATGACGTCATCGAGGACACCGGCATCCCGAAGGAAGCGCTGATCGCCCAGTTCGGCGAGACCGTCGCCGNACTGGTCGACGGGGTCAGCAAGCTGACCCAGATGAACTTCGAGACCAAGGCCGAGGCCCAGGCCGAGAACTTCCAGAAGATGGCCATGGCCATGGCGCGCGACATCCGCGTGATCCTGGTCAAGCTCGCCGACCGCCTGCACAACATGCGCACCCTGGAAGTGCTGGCCGGCGAGAAGCGCCGGCGCATCGCCAAGGAAACCCTGGAAATCTACGCGCCCATCGCCAACCGCCTGGGCATGCATTCGATGCGCGTGGAGTTCGAGGACCTCGGCTTCAAGGCCATGCACCCGATGCGCTCCGAGCGCATCCGCGCCGCGGTGCGCCGTGCCCGCGGCAACCGCAACGAGATCGTCGAGAAGATCGAGCAATCATTGATCCACTGCCTCGAACGCGACGGCCTCGAAGGCAAGGTGATGGGCCGCGAGAAGCACCTGTACAGCATCTACAAGAAGATGCGCGGCAAGCGCAAGGCGTTCAACGAGATCATGGACGTCTATGCCTTCCGCATCGTGGTGGACAAGGTCGACACCTGCTATCGCGTGCTCGGCGCCGTGCACAGCCTGTACAAGCCGCTGCCGGGGCGCTTCAAGGACTACATCGCGATCCCCAAGGCCAACGGCTACCAGTCGCTGCACACCACGCTGTTCGGCATGCACGGCGTGCCCATCGAGATCCAGATCCGCACCCACGAAATGGAAGAGATGGCCAACAACGGCATCGCCGCGCACTGGCTGTACAAATCCGAGGAAGACGAAGTACCCAAGGGCACCCACGCCCGTGCCCGGCAATGGGTCAAGGGCGTGCTTGAACTGCAGCAGCGCGCCGGCAACTCGCTGGAATTCATCGAGAGCGTGAAGATCGACCTGTTCCCCGACGAGGTCTACGTCTTCACCCCCAAGGGCCGCATCATGGAGATGCCCAAGGGCTCGACCGCCGTCGACTTCGCCTACGCGGTGCACACCGACGTCGGCAACAGCTGCATCGCCTGTCGCGTCAATCGCCGCCTGGCGCCGCTGTCGCAACCGCTGGAAAGCGGCTCGACGGTGGAGATCGTCACCGCGCCGGGCGCCCGGCCGAACCCGGCCTGGCTCAGCTTCGTCGTCACCGGCAAGGCTCGCACGCACATCCGTCATGCGCTCAAGCTGCAGCGCCGCTCGGAGTCGATCAACCTCGGCGAACGCCTGCTGAGCAAGGCGCTGAGCGGCTTCGAGACCAATATCGAGAAGATCGACCCCGAGCGTATCCGCCAGGTGCTCACCGAGTACCACATGGAATACGTCGAGGACCTGCTCGAGGATATCGGCCTGGGCAACCGCATGGCCTATGTCATCGCCCGCCGCCTGGTATCACGCGACGGCGAGCAGGCACCGGCGCTCGAAGGCCCGCTGGCGATCCGCGGCACCGAGGGGCTGGTGCTCAACTATGCCAAGTGCTGCACGCCGATCCCCGGCGACCCGATCGTCGGCCACCTGTCCGCCGGCAAGGGCATGGTGGTTCACCTGGAGAGCTGCCGGAACATCAGCGAGATCCGCCACAACCCGGACAAGTGCATCCAGCTGTCCTGGTCCAAGGACGTCACCGGCGAGTTCAACGTCGAACTGCGCGTCGAGCTGGAGCACCAGCGCGGCCTGATCGCCCTGCTCGCCGGCAGCGTCAACGCCGCCGACGGCAACATCGAGAAGATCGGCATGGACGAGCGCGACGGCCGCATCAGCGTGGTCCAACTGGTGGTCAGCGTGCACGACCGCGTACACCTGGCGCGGGTGATCAAGAAGCTGCGAGCGATCAAGGGCGTAACGCGGATCACCCGGGTCAAGGCGTAATCGCAGCTGCAAGCCAGCGTAGGGTGGATGTCGCTTTTTACATCCACCGTGG
>NZ_JADDIX010000071.1 GCF_015070855.1 Pseudomonas lopnurensis | reverse complement strand
TCATTGCATCAGCCCGTAGGGTGGATGACGTTTTTTTCATCCACCAGGGCCCCGCCCGGTGGCGCGACCTGATGGGGCTGGCGCAAGTGCCGCTGCGCCCAGCCATTTCCAACCCGCAATGGTGGATGGGTGAAGCGTCATCCACCCTACGTAGAGCCAAGCCGCCGTCATTGCATCAGCCCGTAGGGTGGACGACGTTTTTTTCATCCACCATGGCCCCGCTCGGTGGCGCGACCTGGTGGGCTGGCGCGAGTGCCGCTGCGTCCATCCACCTCCAACCCGCTTGGTGGATGGGTGAAGCGTCATCCACCCTACGTAAGCCGTTACTGCATCAGCGGCGTTTCCGCGCCCTGCAGGTGGATGCCCTCGATATTCGCCGCACCCACCAGGTTCTGCAGGTACTGGCTGACACCGATCTGCCAGACGCGCTGGTTGAGCTCGGCGCGAATCGAGCCGGCGACCACCTCGTAGGGCAGCTGCTCGCCTTCGATGCGCTGATCGACGAAGACCAGGTGATAGCCGTAGCGGCTTTCCAGCGGCTGCTGGCAGAGGCCGACCGGCAGGCGGAACAGCTGGCGCTCGAACTCCGGCACGGTCTGGCCCTTGCTGATCTGCCCAAGCGCGCCGCCCTGCGCCTTCGACGGGCAGGCCGAATGCTGCAGCGCCAGCTCGGCGAAGCCTTGCGGGGCGGCCTGCAGTTGGCCGATCAACTGCAGCGCCTGTTCGCGAGCCAGGCTGCGCGCCTCGGCATCATCCGCCGGGCAGGCCAGCAGAATGTGCCGCGCGGCCAGCAACGGCGCGCTGAAGAAGCGCTGCTGATTGCCGCTGTAGTACTGCTGGCAGGCAGCCTCGTCGGCCAGCGGTAGCGGCACTTCCTGCTCGATCAGCGTGCGGGTGGCCGCCTCTTCCTCGCTTTCGCCAGCCTCGGCGCGCACCACCAGCCCCAGTTCACCAATGCGCTGCTGCAGCAGCTCGCGCAATACCAGCGCCTGGGTCGCCAGGTAGACGGCCTCTTCGCGGCTGTCGGCCGGGTGGTACTGCAACTCCTGGGCGATGGCCTGGGCGGCGATCGCCACACCATTGACCCGCACCCGCGGCCATTCCTGCTCGCTGCTGGCAATCAGCAGCGGTTCACCGGACGCCTGTTCGACAGCCGGCTCGCTGTCTTCCTCATGCGGCAGCTCCTCGAACAGAGGAGCATCTACCGGTACTTCGATTTCCGGACGCGCGCCGCCACCGCAGCCGCCGCTTCCACCGGTGCTTCCACCACATCCACAACCCATGACGATTACCTCGATAAGACGCTTGAACCTTCGATCCGATCGGCCAGGACGGCTGACGCACGGGGCGTCAGCCGGCGAGGGTCATACCGGGGCCTTGCTCTTTGCCGTGGCAGGCACAGCTTTCGGCGCCACGGTTTCGCGGGCCGGGACTTCGTAGGTGCGCGGGCGCTGCGGGCGCGGCATGGCCGGCTTGACGCCCTTCTGCCGGACGATCTGGTAGCGCCGGCCCAGGTACCACACCGGGGCACTGACGATGTGCACCAGACGGGTGAAGGGGAACAGCACGAACAGGGTCATGCCGAGGAACACGTGCAGCTTGTAGATGACGCTGACCGACTCGATGGCGCCTGCGGCCTTGACCGGCTGCAGGGTGACCAGGCTCTGCGCCCAGGTGCCCAGCAGCACCATCACCGAACCGTCCAGATGGCCGGTGGAGGCGACGATGGTCAGCAGACCCAGCACCAGCTGCGCCAGCAGCACGAAGAGGATCATGATATCGCTGGTGCTGGAGGTGGCGCGCACGCGCGCATCGGTCAGCCGGCGATGAATCAGCATCACCAGGCCGATCAGGCAGAGGATGCCGAAGAAGCCGCCGGAGACCATCGCCACGATCTGCTTCTGGCCGCTGGTGATGAACGAGTGGTACAGCGCCTCGGGCATCAGCAGGCCGACGAAGTGACCGGCCAGGATAAAGATGATGCCGACGTGGAACAGGTTGCTCGCCAGGCGCATGCGGTTGTTCGACAGCATCTGGCTCGAGCCGGCCTTCCAGCTGTACTGCGACAGGTCGAAGCGCGCCCAGCTGCCGATCAGGCAGATGGCCAGCGCGATGTAGGGGTAGACCCCGAACAGCAGGAAATTGAAGTTAGACATTGCGCACCTCCTGGGCGAGCGCGGCGGCCTGCCCGTCATGCTTGAAATCGGTCCAGTGCAGCGGCACCGGGCTTTCCTCGCGAGCCTTGCCCGGCCCGCTCGGCATGGATGGGCAGCGATCCTGCTGTTCGGCCTGGAGGAAGTTGACCTGTTCCTCCTCCCAGATCTTGTCCAGCGCCTCCAGCGAGTCGTCGCGTTCCTCGGCGGCGACCTGCTCCTGCAGGCCGGCCAGGGTTTCCTGCACCGGCTCGCCGGCGATCTGCAGCAGCGCACGGAAGCACGCGGCATGCGGGCTTTCGCGCTCCTGCAGACGCGCCGCCAGCAGGGCCAGCAGGTGCGACACGTCGGCCAGCCCCTCGCGGGCCTCGAGGTCGTCGCGGGTGGCGAGGTACTCGAGGTACAGCGGGATGTAGTCCGGCAGCTCGCGTACGCCGATGTCGAAACCGGCCTCGGTGTACTGCGCCATCAGGTCGACCATGGCCTGGCCGCGGTCGCGGGACTCGCCATGTACGTGCTCGAACAGGAGCAGCGACAGCGAACGGCCGCGGTCGAACAGGTCGGTGTAGCGCTCCTGCACGTCCATCAGGTCGTCTTCGCTCAGCTCGTCGAGCAGGCGGCGCAGCGCGATGCGCTGCTCCGGGCTGATCTCGCGGGCCGCGCCGATGGCCTGGGCCAGTTCGGCATGGCCGTCGCGCAGATGCTGGTCGGGGTAGTCCAGCAGCAGGGATATCACTTTAAGGATGCGCATGGCTCAGTCCTCCCACAGCTGGACGGTCTTGATGATGTCGCGGCGGTTGGCCTTCTTCGCGCCAAACATGTTGGTGTCCGAGGCGCCCGAGCAGCCGCTGCCGAAGCTGAAGCCGCAACCGGAACGCTCGGCGAAGGCGTCGCTCATGGCCTCTTCGCGGTGCGCGGTCGGGATCACGTAGCGGTCTTCGTAGTTGGCAATGGCCAGGTAGCGGTACATGTCCTCCACCTGGGCCACCGACAGACCGACGCTCTCCAGCACCTTGAGGTCCTGCACACCATCGACCTGCTCGGCACGCTTGTAGGCACGCATGGCGAGCATGCGCTTGAGCGCCAGCTTGACCGGCTCCTCGTCGCCTGCAGTGAGCAGGTTGGCCAGGTAACGCAGCGGGATGCGCAGGCTGTCGACGTCCGGCAGTACGCCGTCCATGCTGACGTGACCGGCGCTGGCGGCGTTCTGGATCGGCGACAGCGGCGGCACGTACCAGACCATCGGCAGCGTGCGGTATTCCGGGTGCAGCGGCAGCGCCAGCTTCCAGTCCACCGCCATCTTGTAGACCGGCGACTTCTGCGCGGCTTCGATCACCGACATCGGTACGCCGTCGTTGAGCGCCTGCTCGATGACCTTCGGATCGAACGGATCGAGGAAGATCTCCAGCTGCTTGGCGTACAGGTCCTGCTCGTTGACGGTGCTGGCCACTTCATGGATGCGATCGGCGTCGTAGAGCAGCACGCCGAGGTAGCGGATGCGGCCCACGCAGGTCTCGGCACAGACGGTCGGCATGCCGGCCTCGATGCGCGGGAAGCAGAAGATGCACTTCTCGGATTTGCCGCTCTTCCAGTTGAAGTAGATCTTCTTGTACGGGCAGCCGCTGATGCACATGCGCCAGCCGCGGCACTTCTCCTGGTCGATGAGGACGATGCCGTCCTCCTCGCGCTTGTAGATCGCACCGCTCGGGCAGGACGCGGCGCAGGCCGGGTTCAGGCAGTGCTCGCACAGGCGCGGCAGGTACATCATGAAGGTGTTTTCGTACTGGCCGTAGATGTCGGCCTGCACCTTGTCGAAGTTCTTGTCCTTGCGGCGCTTGGCGAACTCGGTACCGAGGATCTCCTCCCAGTTCGGGCCCCACTCGATCTTCTCCATGCGCTGGCCGGAGATCAGCGAGCGCGGACGTGCCACCGGCTGGTGATCGGAGATCGGCGCGGTATGCAGGTTCTGGTAGTCGAAGTCGAACGGCTCGTAGTAGTCGTCGATGGTCGGCAGGTCCGGGTTGGCGAAGATGTTCGCCAGTACGCGGAATTTGCCACCGATACGCGGATTGATGGTGCCGTCGCCATTGCGCACCCAGCCGCCCTTCCACTTGTCCTGGTTCTCCCACTCCTTCGGGTAGCCGATGCCGGGCTTGGTCTCGACGTTGTTGAACCAGGCGTATTCCATGCCTTCGCGGCTGGTCCAGACGTTCTTGCAGGTGATCGAGCAGGTGTGGCAGCCGATGCACTTGTCCAGGTTCAGGACCATTCCAACTTGTGAACGAATCTTCATGGCCTATTCCTCAGATGTCTTGCGGCAGGGGTTGCGGCAGGTCGTTGCCGTTCGGGCCGTCGAGCCAGTCGACCTTGGCCATCTTGCGTACCACGACGAACTCGTCGCGGTTGCAACCCACGGTGCCGTAGTAGTTGAAGCCGTACGCCTGCTGGGCGTAGCCGCCGATCATGTGGGTGGGCTTGAGCACCACGCGGGTCACCGAGTTGTGGTGGCCGCCGCGGGTCTTGGTGGTCTCGCTGCCGGGCACGTTCACGATGCGTTCCTGGGCGTGGTACATCATCACCATGCCTTCCATCACGCGCTGGCTGACCACCGCACGGGCAGTCAGGGCGCCGTTGGCGTTGAAGCACTCGATCCAGTCGTTGTCCTCGATGCCGGCCTTCTTCGCGTCGACTTCGGACATCCACACGATCGGGCCGCCACGGCTCAGGGTGAGCATGATCAGGTTGTCCGAGTAGGTGCTGTGGATGCCCCACTTCTGGTGCGGGGTGATCCAGTTGAGGACGATCTCGGGATTGCCGTTGCTCTTCTTGCCCTTCACGTAATCGATGGTGCGGGTGTTGATCGGCGGCCGGTAGCTCATCAGCTGCTCACCGAAGGCCTGCATCCAGGGGTGATCCTGGAAGAACTGCTGGCGGCCGGTGAGGGTGCGCCACGGGATGTACTCATGGACGTTGGTGTAGCCGGCGTTGTACGACACATGCTCGTCTTCCAGGCCTGACCAGGTCGGGCTGGAGATGATCTTGCGCGGCTGCGCCTGGATATCACGGAAGCGGATCGCCTCGTGCTCCTTGGGCAGCGCCAGGTGGCTGTGGTCGCGGCCGGTGAATTCCGACAGCGCGGCCCAGGCCTTCACGGCAACGTGACCGTTGGTTTCCGGCGCCAGGCTGAGGATGACCTCGGCGGCGTCGATGGCCGACTCGATCTGCGGACGCCCTTGGCTGACGCCCTCCTCGCGCACCTTGTAGTTCAGCTCGCCGAGGAAATCGACTTCATCCTGGGTGTTCCAGTTGATGCCCTTGCCGCCGTTGCCGAGCTTGTCGAGCAGCGGGCCGAGGGAGGTGAACTTCTTGTAGGTGGCCGGATAGTCGCGCTCGACCACCGCCATGTTCGGGCAGTTCTTGCCCGGCTGCGGATCGACGCCCGCGGTCTTCCAGTCGCTGCCGCCGAACGGCTGCGCCAGTTCGCCGGGGCTGTCGTGCAGGAGCGGCACGGTGACCAGATCCTTCTCCACGCCCAGCTGACCTTCGGCCATCTTCGAGAAGGCCTTGGCGATGCCCTTGTAGATCTCCCAATCGGACTTGGCTTCCCAGGCCGGGTCGATCGCCGCCGACAACGGGTGGATGAAAGGATGCATGTCCGAGGTGTTCATGTCGTCCTTCTCGTACCAGGTCGCGGTCGGCAGGACGATGTCGGAATACACGCAGGTGGAGGACATGCGGAAATCGAGGGTGGTGACCAGATCGAGCTTGCCGATCGCGCCGTCGTCCTGCCATTCGGCCTCGAGCGGCTTGAAGCCGTCGCGCTTGCCGAGGTCCTCGTTCATCACGCCGTTCCTGGTGCCCAGCAGGTACTTGAGCATGTACTCGTGGCCCTTGCCCGAGCTGCCGAGCAGGTTGGAGCGCCAGACGAACATGTTGCGCGGGAAGTTATCCGGGTTGTCCGGCTGTTCGCAGGCGAACTTCAGCGAACCGTCCTTCAACGACTGGGTGACGTAGTCCACCGGCGACAGGCCGGCGGCTTCGGCGTCGCGGCAGATCTGCAGCGGGTTGCGGTTGAGCTGCGGTGCGCTCGGCAGCCAGCCGGCGCGTTCGGCGCGGATGTTGTAGTCGAGCATGTGCTCGGGGAACTGCGACTTGTCGGCCAGCGGCGAGAGCACTTCGTGGATGCTCATCTTCTCGTGGCGCCACTGCGAGCTGTGGTTGTAGAAGAAGCTGGTGCCGTTCATCTGGCGCGGCGGACGGCTCCAGTCGAGGCCGAAGGCCAGCGGCAGCCAGCCACACTGCGGACGCAGCTTTTCCTGACCCACGTAGTGCGCCCAGCCACCACCGGTCTGACCCACGCAACCGCACAACATCAGCATGTTGATCAGGCCGCGGTAGTTCATGTCCATGTGGTACCAGTGGTTCATCGCCGCACCGACGATGATCATGGAACGGCCATGGGTCTTGTCGGCGTTGTCGGCGAATTCACGGGCGATCTGGATCGCCTTCTCGCGGGATACGCCGGTGATGACTTCCTGCCAGGCCGGAGTGCCGGGCACGCTGGCGTCGTCGTAGCTGGAAGCGACGTTGGCGCCACCGAGACCACGGTCGATACCCAGGTTGGCGGCCATCAGGTCGAACACGGTGGCGACCTTGGTGGTGCTGCCGTCGGCCAGGGTGATGCTGCGCACCGGTACGCGGCGCAGCTGGACGCTTTCGCCCTCGGCGTGCTGGAAGTGCTCGTGGTGGATGCCGCCGAAATACGGGAAGGCGACTTCGGCGGTTTCGCCGCTGTCGATCTGGCTCAGGCGCAGGTCGACCTCGCGGCCGTTCTGGCCTTCGCGGGCCTCGATGTTCCACTTGCCCTTCTCGCCCCAGCGGTAGCCGATCGAGCCCAGCGGCGAGACCAGCACGCCGGTGTTGTCGTCGACGGCGATGGTCTTCCACTCGGGGTTGTTGGCCTGGCCGAGGTTGTCGGTCAGGTCCGAGGCGCGCAGGAAGCGGTCGGCGATGTAGCTGCCGTCCTTCTCGTTCAGGCGTACCAGCACCGGCAGGTCGGTGTAGCGCTTGGCGTAGTCGCGGAAGTAGGCGCTCGGCTTCTCCAGGTGGAATTCCTTGAAGATGACGTGGGCGAAGGCCTGGGCCAGCGCGGCGTCGGTGCCCTGCTTGGGGTTCAACCAGAGGTCGGTGAGCTTGGCGACCTCGGCGTAGTCCGGGGTGATGGCGACGGTCTTGGTGCCCTTGTAGCGGACTTCGGTGAAGAAGTGCGCATCCGGGGTGCGGGTCTGCGGGACGTTGGAGCCCCAGGCGATGATGTAGTTGGAGTTGTACCAGTCGGCCGACTCCGGCACGTCGGTCTGCTCGCCCCAGATCTGCGGCGAGGCCGGCGGCAGGTCGCAGTACCAGTCGTAGAAGGACAGGCATACGCCGCCGATCAGCGACAGGTAGCGGCTACCGGCGGCGTAGGAAACCATCGACATCGCCGGGATCGGCGAGAAGCCGATGACGCGGTCCGGGCCGTACTGCTTGACGGTGTAGACGTTGGCCGCGGCGATGATCTCGTTGACTTCGTCCCAGCTGGAACGGATGAAGCCGCCCATGCCGCGCTTGCTCTTGTAGGACTCGGCCTTGGCCTTGTCCTCGACGATGCTGGCCCAGGCGTCCACCGGGGTCATGTTGCGCCGCGCTTCACGCCACAGCTTGAGCAGCGGCTTGCGCACCTTGGGGTACTTCAGGCGATTGGCGCTATAGATGTACCAGCTGTAGCTGGCCCCACGCGGACAGCCGCGCGGCTCGTGGTTGGGCAGGTCGTTGCGGGTACGCGGGTAGTCGGTCTGCTGGGTTTCCCAGGTGATCAGGCCGTTCTTCACGTAGATCTTCCAAGAGCACGAACCGGTGCAGTTCACCCCGTGGGTGGAACGCACGATCTTGTCGTACTGCCAGCGCGAGCGGTAGACGTTCTCCCAGTCGCGGGATTCGATGCGGGTTTCGCCATGGCCGTCGGCGAACTCGCCCTGCTTCCTGTTGAAGAAGCGCAGTTGATCGAGCAAGTGGCTCATTGTTTCTCTCCTCACTCCGGTTGCGAACCACTGGCCCGACCGGTCGGCTTATCAATCTCGGCTTGCGCCAGCCGATGTGGCTGGCGCATTCATTCGGTGAACGTCAGGACGCGAGCTTCTGGCGGGCCTCCAGCTCCCGGTCGACGCTGGATACGTAGTACTCGTCGGAGAACGCGCCCTCGGGCTCCTTCAGCCAGAGCAGGCAGAGCCCGAAGCTGACGAACGCGCCGGCGGCGATCACCATGAAGAACTGCGAGGGGGTCACGAAGGTGAACAGGGTCAGGTAGCAGACCGCGCCGACGTTGCCGTAGGCCCCGGCCATGCCGGAGATCTGCCCGGTGACCCGGCGCTTGATCGAGGGGATGATGCCGAAGGTCGCGCCCTCGGCCCCCTGGACGAACACCGAGCAGAGCACGGTGATCGCCACGGCGACGATCAGCGGCCACTTGGCGTTCATCAGGCCCATCAGCAGGAAGCCGACGGCGATGCCGAGCATGTAGGCCAGCATCACGAAGCGGCGGTTGCCGAAGCGGTCGGAGACCAGCCCGCCCATGGGCCGCGCCACCAGGTTCACGAAGGCGAAGGAGGCGGCGATGATGCCCGCGGTGGTCGGGGTCAGGCCCCAGGTCTGCTCGAAGAACATCGGCAGCATCGACACCACCGCCAGCTCCGCGCCGAAGTTGGCGAAGTAGGTGGAGTTGAGTGCGGCCACGGTGTTGAAGGGGTACTTGTCGTCTTCCGGCACGCCCTTCTTCAGGATCGGCACGTTGACCCGCAGGATCTGCACCACCTGGAAGATCACCACCAAGGCGATCACCGCGTAGCAGATCATGGCGCCGGTGGAGCCCAGGTAGCCCAGGCCCTCGATGCGCCAGACCAGGATGCCGAGCACGCCGACCATGGGGATGGTCCAGATGATCAGCTTGATCATGTCGGCCCAGGTGCTGACTTCCAGCGCGCTGGCCTTGTGCGGCTTGCGGTGCACGGTGCCGGCCGGGCCGTCGGTGAGGGCGAACCAGTAGTACACGCCGTAGACGGCCATGATGATCGCCGAGCTGGCGATCGCCCAGCGCCAGCCTTCCGGACCGCCAAAGGCGTGGATGGCGATGGCTGGCAGGCTCATGGCGGCGGCGGCGGAACCGAAGTTGCCCCAGCCGGCATAGAAGCCTTCGGCGAAACCGATGTCCTTGGGCTTGAACCACATGGCGGTCATGTGGATGCCGACCACGAAGCTGGCGCCGATGGAGCTGAGGATCAGCCGCGACACCAGCAGCTGGGTGCGGCTGTCGCCGAAGGCGAAGAACAGCGCCGGTGCGGCCATCACCACCAGCAGCACCGAGAACACCCGGCGCGGGCCCCAGTGATCCAGCGCCATGCCGACCAGGATGCGCGCCGGAATGGTCAGCGCGACGTTGGCGATGGCGAACAGCTTGAGGTCTTCGGGCGTCAGCCAGTTCACGCTTTTCAGCATGCTCGAGGCCAGCGGCGCCATGCCGAACCAGACGAAGAAACAGATGTAGAAGGCGATCCAGGTCAGGTGCAGGGCCCGGATCTCGGGGCGCTTCCATTCGAACAGCGTAGAAACTCTCATGGTGAGCTCCTCACTCAGGGGCAGGCTTGAATCAGGACCGGGCAAGGCGCCCGGCGGGCCAGGAAGGCGCTGACGCTGCCGAAGGTCATGTAGTCGAGTTCGTCGACCAGCAGATTCAGCGAGCGGGAGATGAAGCCGCCGTCCGGTTCGTTGGAATGCCGCGCGATCACCAGCAGGTCGGGCTTCTTGTGCTCGGCGGCCTTGAGAATCATCTTGCGGGCGTCGCCCTCGGCGAGGATGACGTCGACGTCCAGGCCGAAGGCGCTGACCTTGGCCGCCGCCTCCTGCAGGAAGGCCTGGAATTCGCGACGCTCGCGCTCGTACAGCTCCACGGCCGAATCGCTGGTGTCGCGGGTTTCTTCCACCACCCCGATCAACATGACCAGCGGCTTGAGCGGGCCGAACATGTCGAGGGTGGCGTCCAGGGCTTTCCTGGCGTTACGCGAGTTGTCGTAGGCAATCATGATGTTCATGGCGGCTCTCCGGGCTCAGGGGTTCTTCACGTAGGCGTTGGGGCGCAGGTAGAACCACCAGTTGAGGATCAGGCACAGCGCGTAGAACACCGCGAAGCCGTACATGGCCACCTCGGGGGTACCGGCCTTGACCTGCTCGCCGATCACGATCGGGGCGACGAAGGAGCCGTAGGCGGCCACCGCCGAGGTCCAGCCGAGTACCGGGCCGGCCTTCTCGCGGTCGTAGATCACGCCGATGGTGCGGAAGGTGGAGCCGTTGCCGATGCCGCTGGCGGCGAACAGCACCAGGAACAGCACCAGGAACAGGAAGAAGTACTCTTCGGGCTGCGCCGAGCCGTAGGCCTGGTGCATCACGTAGCCGGCCGCGACCGAGGCGACGACCATCACCACCGAGATCACCTGGGTGACGATCGAACCGCCGACCTTGTCGGAGATCCAGCCGCCCAGCGGGCGGATCAGGGCGCCGATGAACGGGCCGATCCAGGCGTAGGTCAGCGCGCTCGGCGCATTGGGGTTGGCGACGCGGGTGACGGTGCCGTCGGCGGCCACTTCGTTCATGAAGCCGAAGATCACCGTGATCGACAGCGGCAGCGCCATGGAGAAGCCGATGAACGAGCCGAAGGTCAGGATGTAGAGGATGCTCATCGACCAGGTGTGCTTGTCGCGGAAGATCGCGAACTGGCGCTTGATGTTCGGGCTGATGCTGCCTGGGAGCAGGCGCAGCATGCCGAGCGTCGCGCCGATGGTCAGCAGCATCACGCCCCACATGTTCAGCACGCCGAGGCCGGTCGGTGCGGGCAGGTAGAGGTACAGGCCGATCGCCGCGGCGATGAAGGCCACCGCGTAGAGGCCGAGAATCTTGCCGAAGGCGTTCAGCGGGTAACCCGGGGTGGGCGAAATCACCAGCAGGTTGTTCATGCCGAACCAGCCGGCGAACGCCAGCGGCACCAGGAACAGCAGCCAGACCCAGCCGGCGTTCTGGATCCAGGTATCGGTGCCGGCGGAGATCTTGCCGATCAGCGTGCCGCTGTCCTTGATCAGTTCCATCGGCGCACCGGCCAGCGCACCGAACACGCCGGCGGTCATCACCAGCGGGATGAGGATCTGCATGGTGGTGACGCCGAAGTTGCCGAGGCCCGCGTTCAGCCCCAGGGCCAGGCCCTGCTGGTTCTTCGGGAAGAAGCTGCTGATGTTGCTCATCGAGCAGGCGAAGTTGCCGCCACCGATGCCGGAGAGGAAGGCCAGCAGCTGGAATACCCACAGCGGCGTGTCCTGGCTCTGCAGGGCGATGCCCGCCCCTGCGGCCGGGATCATCAGCAGCGCGGTGGTCAGGAAGATGGTGTTGCGCCCGCCGGCGATGCGGATCATGAACGACGCCGGGATGCGCAGGGTGGCGCCGGTAAGGCCGGCAATGGCGGTCAGGGTGAACAGCTCGGCGGGCTCGAAGGGAAAGCCCAGGTTGAGCATCTGCACCGTGACGATGCCCCACATCAGCCAGATGGCGAAGCCCATCAGCAGGCTCGGAATGGAGATCCACAGATTGCGGTTGGCGATCCGCTTGCCGGTGGTGTCCCAGAACGTCTGGTCCTCCACGTCCCACTTTTCGATATTGCTCATGGTCGATCCTCTTGGCGCAGGACCCCGCTGGCATACGCAGCGGGATCAGGAATGGCTCGCACGCTAAGGGGCGGGGATCGATTCACAGTTGATTCAAGTCAACACGCCAGGCGCGGCAATTTGCTTGCCCCGGTTTTTCTACCTCTTTCGAGCTACTCCCTAACGCGCTATAAATTACTTGTATATCAATAGGTTATGCTCAATACGGCTCCGCTTTTCGGTGCTCCGTTGGTAGCTGAAGAACGTTGGAGGTATACCCATCAGCATGGCAAGCCGCCCCCGAGCAGCGCAGAATGACGGCCACGACACAACCGCGAGCCCACCATGTCCCCTTCCGAAAGCGAGCAGCTCGCCACCCGCCACTCGATCGTGTTCAACACGCTCGTGGCGTTCGTGGTGATCATTGGCTTTTCGCTCATGAGCCTGCTCGGCAGCCTGTACCTGGCCGACGCCCTGGAAGGCGATGCCGAGGCGATCAACCAGGCCGGCAGCCTGCGGATGCAGACCTACCGACTGGCCTTCGTCGCCGAGCAAGGCTCACCGCAGTCACTCGAGGAGCGCATCGCCACACTGGAAAACACCCTGGAGTCGGCTTCGCTGCGCTCGGCCCTGCTCCGGCATCGCAACAGCGCCCTGCCGGCGCTGCATGCCAGCGTTCTGCAGCATTGGCAGCAGCGTATGCGCCCGTTGTTGGACGGCCCGACGGTACGGCTGGACGAGTACCGCCAGGAGGCGCACATCTTCGTCAGGGAACTGGATGTCTTCGTGCATGCGCTGCAGGAGGCATCGGAAGGCAAGCTAGGCGTCATCCGTGCCCTGCAGGCCGGAACCCTGTTCATCATCGTGGCGATCGCTTTCGTCCTGATCTACGGCCTGCACAACAACCTGGCGACGCCGTTGCGCAGCCTGACCAAGATGGCGCGCGACATCGGCCAGGGCGACTTCAGCGGCCAGGTGCGAATCCCCGGCGATACCGAGCTGAGCCTGCTGGCGCGCACGCTCAACCAGATGAGCCAGGAACTGGCCAGCCTGTATGCGCAGATGGAACAGAAGGTGGACGAGAAGACCGCCGCCCTGACCCGTAGCAATGCCTCCCTGCAGCTGTTGTTCAACAGCGCGCAGATGCTCTACAGCCAACCCGAAGACCCCTCGCAGATGATGGGTTCGCTGCTGGCCAAGGTGCAGCAGGTGCTCGGCACCGGGCAGGTTTCGCTGTGCCTGAACTACGACTCCGAGGGGGGCAGCCACACGGCCATGACCTCGCGCGACCGCCAGCCACCGGAATATTGCCAGTTGCCCGACTGCGCGCAGTGCCCGGTGAACCGCTCCGGCATACTGCCGAGCGGGGAGAAGCTGGTCAGCTTCGAACTGCGCTCCGGCCAGGACGAGCTGGGCTTGCTGAGAATCGCGCAAGCCGAAGGCGAACGACTGGAACCCTGGCAGACGCTGCTGCTGACCACCCTGGCGGACCTCTTCGCCGCCTCCCTCAGCCTGGCGCAGCTGGGCCAGAAACAGGCGCGCCTGGCGCTGATGGAAGAACGCGCGGTGATCGCCCGCGAACTGCACGATTCCCTGGCCCAGGCGTTGTCGGCGCAGAAGCTGCAACTGGCGCGACTCAAGCGCCTGATGAACAAGGAAAGCAGCAAGGCGCAGCTGGATGACAGCGTCGAGCAGATCGACCGCGGCCTGAACTCGGCCTATCGCCAGCTGCGCGAGCTGCTGACGACTTTCCGCATCAAGGTCAACGAACCGGGACTCAAGCCGGCCGTGCAGGCCACCATCGGCGAGTTCAGCGCCAATTCCGGGCTGCAGATCGCGCTCGACTTCCAGCTCGACCATTGCCCGCTGACGCCCAACGAAGAGGTGCATTGCCTGCAGATCGTCCGCGAGGCGCTGAGCAACGTGGTCAAGCATGCCGAGGCCAGCCGCTGCTGGCTGACGCTGATACAGGACCCGCGCGGCGCCATTGACGTCAGGATCGAGGACGACGGTATCGGCATCACCCTCGAAGACAGCCGCGTCGGCCATTACGGGCTGATCATCCTGCGCGAACGCGCCAGCAGCCTGAACGGCACTATCACGATCGGCCCTCGCCCCGAGGGTGGCACGCGGATACACCTGCACTTCCCGCCCGCCTATCGCCATATTCCCCTGCAACAGGAGCCCGTCACGCGATGAACGAAGGTACGACGACCACCACTCGCATCCTGCTCGTGGACGATCACCCGATGATGCGTCGCGGCCTGCGTGACCTGCTGGATCTGGAAGACGACCTGGAAACGGTCGGCGAGGCGGGCAATGGCGAGGACGCCATCAGGCTGGCCACGCAGCTGGAACCCGACCTGATCCTGCTGGACCTGAACATGCCCGGCATGGACGGCCTGGAGACCGCCCGGCGCATGCGCGACGCCGAGGTCGACGCGCATATCATCATGTTCACCGTCTCCGACGAGCAGAGCCACGTGCTCGAAGCCCTGCGCAACGGTGCCGACGGCTACCTGCTCAAGGACATGGACGCCGAGCAACTGGTCGAGCAGATCCGCGCGGCGGCCACCGGCAAGATGGTGCTCAGCCCGGAACTGACCCAGGTGCTGGCCGAGGCCATCCGGGTCCGCCCCAAGCCATCCGGCCAGGTGCAATTCTCCAGTCTGACCAAGCGCGAGAAGGAAGTGCTGCGGCTGATCGCCAAGGGCCAGAGCAACAAGATGATCGCCCGCAAGCTGGGCATCACCGAGGGCACCGTCAAGGTCCACGTCAAGAACCTGCTGCACAAACTGGGGCTGCGCTCACGAGTCGAAGCCGCGGTCTGGACGCTGGAAAACCAGCAGATGCGCGCCTGATGCCTCTCCACGGCAGGCTGGTGAATCTGCCCCAGCGCCGTATCGCGCGACTCCGCCGCGCTAAGGAGCGGGGCCGCCACGACGAAACGGCTGCGTCCTGTACTCGTCGGCGGGCTCCGGCGGCTCAGGGGCATCGCCGAGCTGGAACGGTTTCGGCGGTTCGCTGACCAGCTGTCGGGTAGGCGGTTCGAGGCGTTCCGGCTCGGGCTCGAGGCGTTCGCGAATCGCCAGCCAGGCAGCGGCGGCCAGCGCGGCGGCCAGTACCCGGTAGACCAGCGAGGCCAGATCGAAACCGATCAGCTCGCCGCCATCGAGCCACAGCGAAAGCAGCCGGCCCAGCACCAGCGCCAGCAGGGTGATCATCAGCATCATCAGCGCCGGTCGCGCCCGTTCGGGTGCACGCGCCGCCCAGAGCAGGAACAGCGCCAGCCCCAACTGCAAGCCCCCGTAGTAGACGCGCATGTGGCTGACCGAGGCGCTCTCCATCAGCAGCATGCCGTTCAGATTGGCCATCTCGTAGGGGCGCAGCCAGTAGGCCAGGCTGAGGCTGGCCATCACCAGCGCCTGCACAAGCAATACGCAACGGGCAAAACGCATCGAAAACACTCCTGATGTATGACTCGGTACCCGGCTGGGCATTCGGACTGCATCGACGCTCGTTGGTTCGCTTGGCCGGCCGTCGGGAAGCCTGCGGACTGTGACAATCGCTCACAGTTGAACCTTGGGCTGGCGGACGGCCGAGAGGTATTCTTGCCCACCTCGCTTGTCGGAGTACCACCATGCGCCGTTTTCTGCTTCTGCCCCTCCTGCTCGCCGGTCTCGCCCAGGCCGCCGAGCCGATCGCCATCGACGTCTATCGCGACCCCAATTGCGGCTGCTGCAGCGCCTGGATCGACCATCTGGAGGAAAACGGCTTCGCCGTCACCGACCATGTGGTCAACGACATGACTGCGGTGAAGATGGAACACGGCGTGCCGCATCGCCTGGGCTCCTGCCACACCGGTGTGATCGACGGCAAGTTCGTCGAAGGCCACGTCCCGGCCGCCGACATCCTCAAGCTGCGCGCCCAGCCCGCCCTGATCGGCGCCGCGGTGCCGGGCATGCCGGTCGGCTCGCCGGGCATGGAAATGGGCGAGCGCAAGGACGCCTACCAGGTCATCGGCGTCGGCAAGCAGGGCGAGGAATCGGTGCTGGCCGAGTATCCCGGCAACTGATCGAGCCCTGCGCCGGCAGGCCTTGCAGCTATTCTGCGATTGAGCGGTCCTACCCTCGGTAGAACCTCGACAGAAGGAATGGCCCATGCGCTGGAAAAAGGCTCGTCGCAGCGACAACGTGGTGGACGCCAGGGGCCGCAGCGGCCTGCGCCTCGGTGGTGGGCTGGGGCTGGGCGGCATCGCCATCGTCGTGGTGCTCGGCCTGCTCTCCGGCCAGGACCCGCTGCAGATCCTCGGCCAGCTGGCCAGCCAGACCGATACCAGCGTCTCCCAGCAGGGCCAGCGGCCCAGCGGCGACGACCCGCAGGTGGAATTCGTCCGCGCCGTGCTCGGCGACACCGAGGACACCTGGCGCGCCCTGTTCCTGCAGGGCGGCGCGCAGTACCGCGACCCGACCCTGGTGCTGTTTCGCGGCGGCGTGAACTCGGCCTGCGGCTTCGCCAGTTCGGCGGTCGGCCCCTTCTATTGCCCCGGCGACCAGCAGGTCTATCTCGATCTGCAGTTCTTCGACGACATGGCCCGGCGCTTCTCCGCCGCGGGCGATTTCGCCCAGGCCTACGTGATCGCCCACGAAATCGGCCACCACGTGCAGACCCTGCTCGGCGTGTCGCGGCAGATGCAGGCGGCCCGTCAGCGCGGCGCGCGGATGGAGGGCGACAACGGCCTGCTGGTACGCCAGGAATTGCAGGCCGACTGCTTCGCCGGTGTCTGGGCCTACCACGCGCAGCAGCGCCATGACTGGCTGGAGGAAGGTGACCTGGAGGAAGCGCTGAACGCCGCCAACGCCATCGGCGACGACCGCCTGCAACAGCAAAGCCAGGGCCGCGTGGTCCCCGACGCCTTCACCCACGGCACCTCGGCGCAACGCATGCGCTGGTTCCGCGACGGCTTCGAACATGGCGATCCGGCGCGCTGCGACACCTTCAAGGCCGCGCGGCTGTAGCCGCTTCCGTGTGTGTACCGCAGCAGGACGGCGGCTGCCGGGCACGCGAGGGCGTTGCAATGACCGGTGGGCTGAAGCCCACCCTACGACATCCAGCGCCGCTGCCCTTCTCCAACACGACGCCTGACGTTGCGTAGGGTGGGCGTCAGTTGCGTAGGGTGGGCTTCAGCCCACCAGAAAGCATCCGGAAGTCCGGGGCGGCCAAAGCCCGCCCTGACCTCTGCGCGAACTTGAACCGGTGTGTGCTCGACCCGCTATCCGCCCTGCTCTTGCGGTTCAGCCCAGCACTCCGCGCAACGCATGACAATCACGCGCATACAGGTCGCTCAACTCCGGCCAGGGGTTTTCCGGCACGTTGACCAGCACGCCGCGCGCCCCGGCGGCGCGGGCGCATTCCAGGTCGAAGCGGTAGTCGCCGACCATCACCATGGCCCCCGGCTCGACGCCCCAGCGCTCGGCCAGTTGCAACAAGCCGCCCGGATGCGGTTTGGGCGGCGCCTCGTCGCGACCGAGGATGTCCTCGGGCAGGAAGCAGTCGCCCATGCCCACCGCCTGCAGCGTCACCAGCGCCAGTTCGTGGGCGTTGCGGGTGAGCACGCCGAGCCGGCAGTCGCGTTCGCGCAGCGCATGCAGCAGCTCGCGCGCCCCGGTCGCCGGCCGTGCGCCATAGGCCAGCTCGCGTTCGTGCTCCAGCAGCCAGGCACGCTTGGCCGCCGCCTCGTCGGCCGGCAGCGCGGCCAGGTGGTGCAGGATGTCGTCGTCCTCGGGAATGTCCAGCGCGCGGCGGATCGCGGCGAAATCGTGCACGGCGATGGTCAGCGTGCCGTCCATGTCGAATACCCAGTGGCGAATGCCGGCGAGGTTCACATCCAGTCCTCGCGCACGCGGATCAGCCCCTCCTGCGCCACCGAGGCCACCAGCCGACCCTGGCGATCGAAGATGCTGCCACGGGCGAAACCGCGGGCATTGCCGGCCCAGGGGCTGTCGATGGAATAGAGCAGCCAGTCGTCGACCGGGGCCTCGCGATGGAACCAGATCGCATGGTCCAGGCTGGCCAGCTGGATGAACTTGCTCCAGGAACTGACGCCATGGGGCTGCAGCGCGGTGCCGATGAAGCTGAAGTCCGAGGCGTAGGCGAGCAGGTATTTGTGCAGCGCCGGGCTGTCGGGCAGCGTGCCGTCGGCGCGGAACCAGAGGTGGCGTATCGGTTCGAGCGGCTGCGGGCTGGCCGGGTCCTGCAGGGTCACCGGGCGGATCTCGATGGGCTTGGGTCGGCGCAGCTTCTCCATCACCCGCTCCGGCACCAGCGGCGACAGCTTGTGCAGCAGATCCCATTCGCTGGGCAGATCGTCCGGGCCGACCACCTCGGGCATCGGCAACTGGTGCTCGTAGCCGCTTTCCTGGGCCTGGAACGAGGCGATGCCGGTGAAAATGATCTGGCCCTTCTGGATCGCACTGACCCGGCGCGTGGTGAAGCTGCCGCCATCGCGCACGCGGTCGACGTCATACACTACCGGCTGGTGCGAATCGCCCGGGCGCAGGAAGTAGCCGTGCAGCGAATGCACGTGGCGCTCCGGGACGACCGTCTGGCTGGCCGCGGAAATCGCCTGGCCGAGCACCTGCCCGCCGAACAGCTGGGGAAAGCCGAGGTCCTGGCTGGCGCCACGGAACAGGTTTTCCTCGATGCGTTCCAGCGTCAGCAGGTTGACCAGGGCGTCGAGTATCTGGGTCATTGCAGCTTCCTTGAAAGAGGGTATGGAGCAGGCATGCCATGTTACGGGCTTCGCCCACGCGGGTCAGCCACCGCGCCGATCGGCACGGCGCTGCCGATAGAGCAGATGGCGCCGCAAGGGGTGCCCCGGCGGCAGGCCGGGATGCTCGAAGCGGCCTTGCGCATCGGCCTGCATGCCGAGCGCTTCCAGCAACTGGCGGGACGGCTCGTTGAGCTGCGCGATACAGGCGACCACCTCCGGCAGGTCGAGACGTTCGAAGGCACAGGCCAGCACCGCTTGCGCTGCCTCATGGGCGAGCCCCTGCCCCCAGTGGGCGCAGGCCAGGCGCCAGCCGAGCTCCACAGCCGGCGCGAACGGTAGCGGCAACGTGCTCCAGGCGAGCCCGCAGAAGCCGATGAGGTCTTCACTGTCCTTGCGCTCCAGTGCCCACAGGCCGAAGCCGTGGCGGATGAAGTGCAACCGGCAGCGCACCAGCAGCGCCGCGCTCTCGTCGCGCGACAACGGCGCCGGGTAATAGCGCATCACTTCCGGATCGGCGCAGAGCTGCGCCAGCGGGTCGAGGTCCTCGTCACGCCAGGCGCGCAACTTCAGGCGCGGCGTCTCCAACTCGATTCGCCCGGCCATTCCCGCGGCTTGAGCCTGCCAGCACCCAGCCGGCATACTCCAGCGCACTACCCGTCCAGTCGAACTCACATCGTTCATGTCACTGCCCCTGGTCTACCACGACGACTACAGTCCGTCTCTGCCGCCGGGCCATCGCTTTCCCATGGAAAAGTTCCGCCTGCTGCGCGATCACCTGGTCGCCTCTGGTTTGACCACGGAGGCGGCGCTATTGCGCCCCGAACCGTGCAGCCACGACATCCTGGCCCTGGCCCACGACCTCGATTATGTCGAGCGTTACTGCAGCGGCGACATGGGCCGCGAGGAACTGCGCCGCCTCGGCCTGCCCTGGAGCCCACGACTGGCGCAACGCACGCTGCGCGCCGTGGGCGGCTCGTTGCTCGCCGCCGAACAGGCGCTGCGGCACGGCCTGGCCTGCCACCTGGCCGGTGGCACCCACCACGCGCATCGCGACCATGCCTCGGGGTTCTGCATCTTCAACGACCTGGCGGTGATCGCCCTCCATCTGCTGGAAAGCGGGCGGGTCGGCCGCGTGCTGATCTTCGACTGCGACGTGCACCAGGGCGACGGCACCGCGCGCATCCTGGAGAACGTGCCCGATGCGGTCACCGTCTCGCTGCACTGCGAGCAGAACTTCCCGGCGCGCAAGGCGCATAGCGACTGGGACATCCCGCTGCCGCCGGGCATGGGCGACGAGGCGTATCTGCAGGTGGTGCACGACACGCTGAACTACCTGCTGCCGATCTACCAACCGGACCTGGTGCTCTACGACGCCGGCGTCGACGTGCACCGCGACGATGCCCTGGGCCTGCTCGCGCTCAGCGACGCCGGCCTGGCCGCGCGCGACAGCGCCGTGCTCGATCACTGCCTGGGCCGCGACACCCCGGTGGTCGGATTGATCGGCGGCGGCTACGACAAGGACCGCGCCCTGCTCGCCCGTCGCCATGCACAGCTGCATTTCAGTGCCGCCGCGGCCTGGCAGCGCTACGGGCTGGGCTGAACAGCCGCTACAATGCCCGCCCCGTGATGCTCGCCAGATTGCCGCCATGACACTGCCCGCCTCTTCCCCCCGCATCGCCATCATCGGTGGCGGCCCCGCCGGCCTGATGGCCGCCGAGGTGCTGAGCCAGGCCGGCATCGCGGTCGACCTGTACGACGCCATGCCCTCGGTGGGCCGCAAGTTCCTGCTGGCCGGCGTCGGCGGCATGAACATCACCCATGCCGAGGCTTTCCCCGCATTCGTCGAGCGCTACCGCGAACGGGCCGGCGAGCTACGGCCGTGGCTCGAAGCCTTCGGTCCGAACGCGTTGCGCGGATGGATTCACGGCCTGGGTATCGACACCTTCGTCGGCAGTTCCGGGCGGGTCTTTCCCCGCGATATGAAAGCCGCGCCGCTGCTGCGCGCCTGGCTCAAGCGGTTGCGCGACAGCGGCGTGCAGATCCATACCCGCCGGCGCTGGCTGGGCTGGAGCGAAGACGGCCGCCTGCGTGTCGCCGGCCCGGAGGGCGAAAACCTGCTCGCCCCGGACGCCACCCTGCTCGCCCTGGGCGGCGGCAGCTGGGCGCGGTTGGGCTCCGATGGCGCCTGGGTGCCGCTGCTGCAGGCCCGCGGCATCGCCATCGCACCGCTGCGGCCGGCCAACTGCGGCTTCGAAGTGGCCGGCTGGAGCGCCCATCTGCTCGAACGCTTCGCTGGCGCCCCGCTCAAGACCGTCACCCTCGCCCTGCCCGGCGAAGCCCCGCGCAAGGGCGAATTCGTCCTCACCGCGAGCGGCATCGAAGGCAGCCTGGTCTACGCGCTGTCGGCGCCGATCCGCGAACGCATCGGGCAACAAGGCTCAGCCACCGTGCTGCTCGACCTGCTGCCGGACCGCTCGCACCAGCAGATCGCCACCGCCTTGGCCAAACCGCGCGGCTCGCACTCCATGGCCAAGCACCTGCACCGCCAGCTGCGCCTGGATGGCACCAAGGCCGCCCTGCTGCGCGAACTGACCGATGCCGACGCCTTCCAGCATCCACAGGCCCTTGCCGCTGCGATCAAGGCCCTGCCCATCACCCTGCTCCGCCCTCGCCCGCTGGACGAGGCCATCAGCAGCGCCGGCGGCGTGCCGTTCGAGGCGCTCGACGACAATCTGATGCTGCGCCAGTTGCCCGGCGTGTTCTGCGCCGGCGAAATGCTGGATTGGGAAGCGCCTACTGGCGGCTACCTGCTCACCGCGTGTTTCGCCACCGGGAAGGCCGCGGCCGAGGGGATGCTGCGTTGGCTAAACGACGCCGTCTGACCGGAGCGTCCCGCCATGGCGGGTTCGGCGCTCCATAGCCGCCAGCACATAACGTCACGTGGGACGGTACATCTTGAAGCATGACTCGCGGCCCAACTGGAAATAGTCGGCCGGCCCCCCGCCACGCAAGACCGGCTCGGCAGCCGCGGTGTCGTAGACGCCATCGACGAGTAGCGCCTTGGCGATGTGCACGGCGACGACTTCGCCGAGTACCAGCCAGGTCGGAACAAGCGTCTGGTCCGCGCCCTGCAGCTGAACGATCTGGGTCACCCTGCATTCGAAGGACACCGGGCTTTCCAGCACCCGCGGCACTTTGGTTATCTTCGAGGCCACCGGCGTCAGGCAGCTCAGGACGAACTCATCCACGTCGGCGGCAACGGCGGCACAACTCTGGTTCATCGCTTCGGCCAGCGATCGCGTCACCAGGTTCCAGCAGAATTCGCCGGTTGCCTCGATATTGTTCAGGCTGTCCTTTCGCCCCACGCTGGCGAAGCCGATGATCGGCGGCGTGTAATTGAACGCGTTGAAGAAGCTGTACGGCGCCAGGTTCAGCCGGCCTTCACCATCCTGCGACGAGATCCAGCCGATGGGGCGCGGGCCGACGATCGCATTGAACGGGTCATGGGGCAGCCCATGCCCCTGGCCGGGTTCGTAGTAGTACATATCGTTGTGCATGAGGTGCTCCCGGAGCCTGTCAACGTAGCCGTGAAGGAGACTCGCCACGCGTATTCGCGGCCTCGCTCCCGAAGGCGGAATCATCGGCGCGCGCGGCCGCGCGCAGCAAAAGCAAGCTCAGCAACGACGCGCAGGTGAGCAGGCCGAACACATCGGTGTAACGCTCCACCACCGTCATCAGCAGCGCAAACGCCGGCAGCCCCAGCAGCACGCCGCCGTAGGTGAACACCAGGCAACCGCCCGCCGCCTCGGCGATGCGATCGGGTGGCGCAAGACGTGCCACTTCCGCCAGATAGACGCCGTTCCAGCCCAGCGCCGCGAGGCCGAACAGGCAAAGCGTCATGACGACACCGGCCAGCGGCCAGGCCGGACTCATGAAGTAGATCAGCACCGTCCCCACCGATGTGCTGCAGGCAATGATCGCCAGTGCGATCAGACGATGCCCGATGCGGTCGGCGATCCAGCCCCACCACAGGCGGCCGGCAATCCCGCTCGCCTGCACCATGGTCATGACCGCCCCGGCAGCGATCAGGCTGACGTCCAGGTCCTCGACCAGCATTGCCACCGTGAACGAGGAGAGCGACAGCTGAACGGTGGAAAAGCACAGGGTGACGATCGCCAGGTAACGCAGCGGCTTATGGGCCCAGACCACCCTGATGCCCTCGAAGGGTGAGCGTCGCCAATTCAAGCCGGGTTCGCGGCGGTCATCCCAGCTGCGGCGCTTGAATTGCAGCCCGAGGATTCCAAGCAGCGCCAGGCCGGCGAGTAGCCAGAGCCCCTGCCGCCAGCCGATCCCGAGCGCAAGGGATGGCGCCAGCGCACCGGCGAGCATTCCCCCGAGCGGAACGCCCGTCTGTTTGACGGAGAAAATGAACCCCTGACGCTCCAGCGGCGTGAAGCGCACCAGCAGCACCGATGCCGATGGGTTGGTCATGCCGTACCCCAGGCCGACGACCAGTGCCGCGAACACCGCCACCAGCAGATTGGGCACGCTCATCAACGCCGCGCCCCCACCCAACAGCAGCAGCGCGGTCTGGCTGGCCCGACAGGGCCCGAGGCGCCGGGTAAGCGGGCCGCCCACCAGCGACGTCAGCATGGCGCCGCCGAATACCAGGCTGACCTGCAAACCGATGGCCGAGGACGGAATACCCAGCGCGGCGGAAACCTCGGGGGCAATGGCCGAGGGATACAGGGCGACCAGGGCGGAGAAGGCCAATACCAGCGTGGTGCTCAGCACAACGATCAGCATTGGCCACTCCGAACCGCAAACCGCAGGGGACTCGCTCCGGCGCGAGCCACGATTGCAGGCGTATCGACTGGCATGGACGAATCCTGTTTCGAGAACGGGTCAGGCTAGCGGCCCATTGCCCCACCCACAATACGTTGTTCGGCAAGCAACCCTTCGCAGAATGCGAAGCAAGGCCACGGCCGCGCTCACGGCCTGACTCGTTCGCTCCACCCAGAGCAAAGGCGCCAGGCACCCACCGCAAAGTCAGCCGCGAGCCTTCGCGAAACGCGAAAGCTACCTTGGCGATACATCAATTGTTCGCAGGGCTTGGCTTGGACACACTCGGGGCGAACAGATTTCGAAAGGAGCGGACACAGCAAAACGATTCCTCCTCGGCGTAGTGCCCGGACAGTCTCGACTTCCGGCCTTCAGGTGCCGTGCACCTCGATCCTGCTTATCCACGTAACGCCATTACGAACAGGCATTACGCAGAGCCTGATTTCAGCCTCTCGGATTCCTCCAACCCCAGCGCCGAGACCCTACTGAACCCGGCGCAATGTGAACAGATTATGCGCTCGGACGGACAGGTTCCGGCCGTCATCTGAGCGGCTTACAAAAACAACTACAAAAGGATTTCACCGTGTTAACCATGACCATCATTCTGGCAATACTGGTTTGTATTGGTGTCGGCTATTGGCTGAACATCAACATCGGCCTGCTCGCTATAAGCGCTGCCTATCTCATCGCCACCACCATGATGGGGATCAGCGTGAAGGAGCTGGTGACCTACTGGCCTCTCAATCTGTTTTTCATCATCTTCGCGGTCACCTTCTTCTTCGGCTTCGTCATCGCCAACGGAACCATGGAGAAGATCGCGAGGAATGCCGTCTTCATGGCTCGCGGCATGCCGAGCATGATTCCCTTCGCGCTGTATGGCCTGGTTCTGCTGGTCGCGGGGATCGGCCCGGGGCATTACGCCGTATTCGTCTTCCTCTCCCCCTTGGTGATGTCGGTCGCCAGCCGTACCGGCATGAGCCGGTTGCTGGGTGCGATCATCATCGTCTCCGGCGGCATGGCGACCACCTTCACCAGCATCAGCCTGGGTGGGCGCGTGACCCAGGGCATCCTCGAAAACGCGGGCTACGACGCCGTGACCGCCGCGGACTACACCCACACGCTGCTGGTGGACTCCTTCATCTTCCAGACGCTGGTGTTCCTGGTGGCCTACGTTCTACTCAAGGGCTATCAGACCAAGAGCCTGGAAACCGAACGCCCGGAGCCCTTCGATGCCCAGCAGCGCCGCACCCTCTGGCTGGTGACCTTCATCATCGGGCTGATCATCGTGCCTTCGACCATCGCCGCGTTCCTGCCGGCCGGCTCGGCGTTCGCCGTCATCGCCGCGCATGTCGACCCCACGTTCATCTCGATCATCGGCGTGGTGCTGGCGCTGATCCTGCGGGTGGGTGACGAGAAGGCCGCACTGGCCAAGGTCCCATGGGCGATCATCATCCTGCTGTGCGGCATGGGCATGCTCATCAGCGTGGCGGTCAAGGCCGGCACCATCGCGGCGTTGTCGCAGTGGCTGGCAGCGAACGTCAGCCCGGCGATGGTGCCCTATGCCACCGGCGTGGCCTCGAGCGTGATGAGCTTCTTCTCCAGCACCCTGGGTGTGGTGATGCCGACGCTGTTCCCCATCGTCCCGAACCTCGCCAGCAACGCGGGCCTTAGCCACACCGTGCTGCTGTCGGCGATCGTGCTGTGCTCGTCGCTGACCGGCTTCTCGCCCTTCTCCTCGGGCGGCGCGCTGGCACTGGCCGGCGTTCAGGAGGAAGCCGAGCGCGGCAAGCTGTTCTACCGCCTGTTGCTGGTGCCGCTGTGTGGCGTCAGCGGTGTTCTGGTTTTCGTTTTCCTCGGCCTGCTTGGCTGACCACCGGGCTGGCAGACCGGACTCGAGACGGCGCCGCCCCAAACGGAAGGGATAGAAGATGACTGCACAAACGCTTTTCGAAAAACTCTGGGCACGCCATGCCGTGCTCGACACCAACGACGGCCAGACGCTGCTGTACGTCGACCTCCACCTGATCAACGAGGTGACCAGCCCCCAGGCTTTCGACGGCCTGCGCCTGAACGGGCTGCAGCCCTGGCGCCGCGGATCGGTGCTCGCCACCTCCGACCACAACGTGCCGACCAAGGCGCGCGAGGCCGGCATCACCGATGCGGTGGCGCGCCGCCAGGTCGAGGCGCTGGAACGCAACTGCGCCGAATTCGGCCTGCAATTCTTCGACATGAAGGACGAGCGCCAGGGCATCCTGCACGTGATCGGCCCGGAACAGGGCATCACCCTGCCGGGCATGACCATCGCCTGCGGCGATTCCCACACCACCACCCATGGGGCTTTCGCGGCCCTGGCGTTCGGCATCGGCACCTCGGAAATCGAGCACATCCTGGCCACGCAGTGCCTGCTGCTGAAAAAGCTCAAGACGCTGCGCATCACCATCGACGGCGTGCTGGCACCCCACGTCGCCTCCAAGGACCTGGCGCTGGCCCTGATCGGCAAGATCGGTACGGCCGGCGCGACCGGCTACGCCATCGAGTTCACCGGTGAAACGGTCGCGGCGATGAGCATGGAAGCGCGCATGACCCTCTGCAACCTGGCCATCGAAGCCGGCGCCCGCTGCGCCATGGTCGCCTTCGACGACACCACTTCTCGCTACCTCAAGGGCCGCCCGCTGGCGCCCGCAGGCGAGCAGTGGGATGCCGCCGAGGCGTACTGGCGGACCCTGCACAGCGACCCGGGCGCGCGCTTCGACCGCGAACTGCACCTGGACGCGGCCAGCATTCGCCCGCATGTCACCTGGGGCACCTCGCCGGAGATGGTTACCGACGTCGACGGCCGGGTGCCGAGCCCTGATGCGGAGAGCGATCCGGTCAAGCGGCGCGGCATGCAGCAGGCCCTGGAATACATGGGCCTGCAGGCTGGAACACCGATTCGCGAGATCAGCCTGGACAAGATTTTCATCGGCTCCTGCACCAACTCGCGCCTGGAAGACCTGCGCCTGGCCGCCAGTGTGGTCAAGGGCAGGCGGGTCGCCGACAACATCGTCCAGGCGCTGGTGGTTCCGGGCTCGGGCCTGGTCAAGCGGCAAGCAGAAGCGGAGGGCCTGGATCGAATCTTCACCGAAGCCGGCTTCGAATGGCGCGACGCGGGATGCTCGATGTGCCTGGGCATGAACGAGGACCGCCTCGGCAAGGGCGAGCGCTGCGCCTCGACCTCCAACCGCAACTTTGAAGGACGCCAGGGCCCCGGCGGGCGCTCTCACCTGGTCAGCCCGGCGATGGCGGCGGCGGCGGCCATCGCCGGCCATTTCACCGATATCAGCGATCTTTGAGGGACGAACATGCAAGCCTTCACCCAACTCGAAAGCACCGTGGTTCCACTGGACCGCTCCAACATCGACACCGACGCGATCCTCCCCAAGCAGTTTCTGATGATCATCGAGCGCACCGGCTTCGGCCCGCACCTGTTCGACGAGTGGCGCTACCTCGACCGCGGCGAGCCCTACAAGGATTGCTCGCAGCGACCGCTCAACCTGGCGTTTCCGCTCAACCAACCCCGTTACGCCGAGGCGAACATCCTGCTGACACGGGCCAACTTCGGCTGCGGCTCGAGCCGTGAGCATGCGCCCTGGGCACTGTCCGACTGGGGCATCCGCGCCATCATCGCGCCAAGCTTCGCCGAGATTTTCTATGGCAACTGCTTCAAGAACGGCCTGTTGCCGATCGTGCTCGACGAGGCGACGATCGACCGACTGTTCGGCGAGGTGGACGCCATGCCGGGCTACCGGCTGCGTATCGACCTGGAGCAACAGACGGTGGTCGAGCCGAACGGCCAGGTGAATCGCTTCGAGATCGACGCCTTCCGCAAGGAGTGCCTGCTCGAAGGACTCGACGAGATCGGCCTGACCCTGCTCAAAGGTGATGCCATCCGCACCTTCGAACAGGCCCGCCAGGCCCAGGAGCCCTGGATGTTCGCCGGTGCGCGCCGGCTCGATTGAGGCGAGCCAGCGGCACCGGTAACGTCCTCGAGAACTGGAGCGCCGACCTCAAGGATGAGTTCGCCGGGGCACCGCCTTGCCTCGGCGAAACCCCGCACAAGGGCGAGTTCGTCCTCACCGCGAGCGGCATCGAAGGCAGCCTGGTCTACGCGCTCTCGGCGCCCATCAGCGAGCGCATCGCCCAGCAGGGCGCGGCCAACGTGCCGCTCGACCTGCTACCGGATCGCTCGTAACAACAGATCGCTACTGCATTGGCCAACCGCGCGGCTCGCACTCCATGGCCAAGCACCCGCACCACCAGCTGCGCCTGGATGGTGCCAAGGCCGCCCTGCTGCGCGAACCGACCGATGCCGATGCCTTCCAGCATCCACAGGCCCTTGCCGCTGCGATCAGGGCCCTGCCCATCACCCTGCTCCGCCCGCGCCCGCTGGACGAGGCCATCAGCAGCGCCGGCGGCGTGCCGTTCGAGACGCTGGACCACAACCTGATGCTGAACCAGCTTCCGGCGTGTTCTGCGCCGGCGAAATGCTGGATTGCAAAGCGCCCACGGCGGGTATCTGCTTACCGCATGGCCGAGGGAATGTTGCACTGGCTGGACGCGCGCTAAGCGAATCAATGGCTGTGCCATACGTGACCGGCAAATAGGTAAGCGCAACGTTCCGCGATGAGTTAAAAAATCGCTGTGGCTGTAGAGGTTGTTAGTGGGCTTGAGGACCGGGCTGCCGATGGCGACTGACAGAAATCGGCCAGAAGCAGCCAGCTCCACAATCTGCTATAGAGCACTCCGAGTAAGAAAAAACATCGGGTGCAAGCACCCCAAAATCCTTCCAAGGTAGGTTTGGATCAGTGATCAATCAGATAGACATCGCAAGCTTCGGCAGCTTTTCAGGCCTAGAATGGAAGAAGGCCGTTCGGGACAGCGGAAAAAACGTTAAAACCTTCCAGCGTCTGAACATCCTCTACGGGCGTAACTACTCGGGCAAGACGACCCTCTCGCGTATTTTCCGTGCACTGGAAACAGGCACGCTTCCGTCGAACTACACAGGTTCGTCCTTCACCGTTACTGGCGACAAGGGCGCTGTCACCTGCTCGGGACTACTGACTCACGATTATGACGTGAGAGTGTATAACCGCGACTTTGTGGCCGAGAACTTGAGCTTCCTGGTCAACCAGGATGTCGGCGGGGAGATCAAGACCTTCGCCATCGTCGGTGAGAAAAACAAAGAGATTGACGACGCCATTGCTGCCATCGAAGCCAAGCTGGGCAGCGTTGAGGCCAAAGCCGGCCTCCGCTTTGATCTGGAGGGAAGAAAAAAAGAGCGCGATCGCACCAAGGCCGGCCACAGTGCTGCTCTTAGTGCGCTGGATGGCAAGCTCCGCTCACACGCCGCTGACAAGATCAAGAAGAATCCCCAGTACGGCGTTCCCGTCTACAACATCGATAACATCAAACGCGACATTGCAACTACCAAGAAGGCTGGATTTGCTCCACTGACAGTTCTGGAGCAGGCTGCAAAACTTGCGCTCCTCAAGCAAGAGGCTTTGCCTGACATTACAGCCACGCTTGCCATTGCGCTCAGATATGACTCACTGAAGAGCCAAGCTGAGCCACTTCTATCCAAATCTATTACGCCGACCAAGCCTATCCAGGAGCTGCTCAACGACAGCCTTTTGCAACTATGGGTTAAGCAAGGTATCCCTCATCATCGTGATAAACGGGACGTATGTGCCTTCTGCCGACAGAGCTTGCCCCATGACATTTGGCAGATCCTCGATGAGCATTTCAGCAAGGAGTCTGGCGACCTAGAAACAGACTTGGACAATACCATCACTGCAGTGAAAAGCGAGATCGCGACTGTGGCTGGCTTAATCACGTTGAGAAGCGATCAGTTCTACACGGAGGAGCGCTCTGCCTTCGATACAAGCAGCCAGGCGCTTGCAGATGAATTGGGCATTTACAAGAAAGACTTGGAGGGGCTAAAAAAATTACTGGAAACACGAAAAAATAATCTTTTCCAACCCGTGGTACTGCCGCCCTCATTGCACAACCCCAAAGAGATTCAGCAGCATGTGAACGCTATCAATGACTTGATTGCCACTAACAACAACAAAACAAAAACGCTGGAAGAGGACAAGGCTTCCGCCAGAGATGCGCTTCGATTGGCTGACGTGTCTGCGTTTGCGGATGCGATTACCTACGACACAGAACTTGCCAACATAGCAACCCTCAAGACTAGCGCCGATACTGCAGACACAGCCTATACGAGTGCGGAAAAAGAAATTCGTGACGCCGAGGTCGAAGTCCAAACTTTGCGAAACGAGCAGAGGGATGAGCGCAAAGGGGCTGGACGTGTCAACTCACTGCTCAACAACTTCTTCGGCCATGACGGCCTTAAGCTTGAACCTCGTGACAGTCCTGACAAGGCAACCGTCAAATTTGAGATCACACGAGACGGTAAGGCAGCGTACAACCTAAGCGAAGGCGAGTGCAGCTTGATTGCCTTCTGCTATTTCATCGCCAAGTTAGAAGACCCTGACAGCAAGGGCAAAGAATTAATCATATATATCGACGACCCAATTTCGAGCTTGGACAGCAATCATATATTCTTCATGTTCAGCTTGATTGAGAGCTTGATTGCCAAGCCAGTAAAAAAAGCCGATGGCTCAAACACCTATCGATACAAACAGCTTTTTATTTCAACACACAACTTAGATTTTCTGAAATATCTCAAGCGCCTATCTATTCCAACGAAGAAAATAGCTACTGGGGACGGCAAGACGAAAAGCAGCTCTGACCACGAGCATTTCATGATTGAACGCAACGGGGCAGCAAGTAACATCCTGCTCATGCCGTCTTATCTCAAGGACTACATTACCGAATTCCACTATCTGTTCCACCAAATCTACAAGTGCAAAGACCAGGCGGCTGCACAAATCAGTCACGAGCCTTTCTTTGGCTTCGGCAACAACTTGCGAAAATTCCTTGAGGCCTTTCTCTTCTTCAAATATCCCTACCATGATGACAGAAACGACAGCTTTGAACGAATCAAGAAGTTCTTCGGGGAAGAAGAGGACACAGCCATCGCCCTTGTCAATCGGCTCAACAATGAATTTTCTCACTTAGAAGCCGTACCAGATAGAAGCTTTAAGCCGATAGAAATCCCCGAGATCGCTAGGGTAGCAAACTACGTATTGGACAAAATATATGCTTCTGACCCCATCCAATATAATGCTTTGTTGAAAAGCATCGGCGAACCTGAACGGGCGGCTTGAGATACAGTTTTTCAGGAAAGCTGCCAACCAATCGATCGACTATGGGGCGGTAGCCGGACGATCTCTATAGCCCGCTATTCACCCAGAACTGGCCTCTGCCAAGGGCAGCCCTGGGTCGTTGTCGAGAGTCCGCTATTGGCCGGAAGCGGACGATGCCACCAGCAGCCATGGGTCGAGATCAGTCATTAAGCGTGCTGCCTTCGCACCCGAATTTTGAATGGCCACGCCTAATCGCGCATTCCCATAAGCGCTACTGCACCTGCTTACCAGCTTCCATAGGGGATACCGAAGCGCTCGATATAACGTCTGGATTTTTCGCTAACCTTGTAAGCGTAGCGGCCTTCGTTATTGCCTTGGTCAGGTCCAAGCGGCTCCACCTCGGCTTGGATACGGGCGACTTTGATGGCGTTGTTGCAACTATCCCGCACCCAAACTTGCACGACCCCACCCGGCGCCAGCCCCAAGTGCATAAGCGCCATATAGGAAGCGGCGTCGTCTGGGGTTTCCGGACAGCGCCGTACGGTCGATGAGCGCATGATCTGCCGGGCATCGTCCGGTATGTCTACCCAGGCCCTGTAGGTCTGCGGCTCCACGATGGATTGCCAACGCACGAAGACACGTTTGGGCAAATCAGCGCCAACGACTGCCTTGCCGATTCCTGTTGTCCCTGTCCACCCCCGCGCCACCTCCCCATCCTTCTCTGGAGTGCCATCCGCGC
>NZ_JADDIX010000070.1:60377-146030 GCF_015070855.1 Pseudomonas lopnurensis | reverse complement strand
CGGAGCCACCGACGTGCTGCGCTTCGGCGAAGGTATCAAGCCCGAGGATATCCAGGCGCAGCGTGTCGGCAGCGACCTGGTCTTCGCTCATGCCAACGGTGCCGACAAGGTTGTCGTCAAAGGCGTTTTCAGCGGTACCAGTTCCACTGCCGGTGTCAACAGCGCGGTCTTGATCGAGCGCCTGGAGTTCGCCGATGGCTCTTCTCTTACCTGGGAACAGATCACTCAAGGTGGGCTCGTACAGCTCGGAACCGCAGGCGATGACGTAATGATCGGCTACTCCGGTATCGACGAGATGCATGGTGCTGATGGCAACGACACCCTCGACGGCGGTACCGGCAGCAACCGCCTCTACGGTGGTGCCGGTAACGATGTCCTGAAGGTCAGCAGCGGTGCCCGTGACAATCTGTTCGTCGGTGGTGCCGGTGACGATACCCTTTACGGCAGCTATTACAGCGATACCTACCTGTTCAATCTGGGGGATGGCGTCGACACGATTGTGGAAACCTCGACTTATAGCGGAGCCACCGATGTCCTGCGTTTTGGCGAAGGGATCGAAGCTGAGCAAATCTGGCTGGAGCGAGCCGGCAACGACCTGCAACTCCAGTTGCTGGGTACTGATGATCGTGTTGTCGTCAAGAACTGGTACAACGGCACCGCTAACCAGGTAGAGCAATTCCAGCTTGAGGACGGACGTGCGCTCAGTTGCAATCAAGTCAATCAACTGGTAAATGCCATGGCCGCTTTTGGCGCTCCCGCAGGTGGAGAAGGGAACATGGTGTCTCCTCAACGGGAGCAGTTGGATTTATTGATCGCTGCCAACTGGCAATGAAGAAAATGGGCCGTTAATTCGGCCCTTTTTCTTTTACCTGTTGTGCATAGACTGCGCTGGGCTGGCCCTATCGTTCGGCTGGACTGGAAGAAGATTTTCGATCACGACTTTGGCATGGCCCACGAACGCAGCCACCTGCTCGGCGCGCTCGGCCAGGTCGTCATTGGCGCTTCCGAGATAGGCGTCTCGCGCGCTGGCCAGGACGGGCCGGTGCTGCGGCGGCAGGCGTTCGAGGGCCCAGCTGGCGGCGACGTCCTTGGGCGCGATGGCGCCCGTGGCGGCGCTGTACCAGATGCGCGCCAGCGCCAGCACCACGTTGCGCTCGTCTCCCTGCCAGTCCGACGCCTCGTTCCACTGGGCGACGGTATCCGCAAGCGCCCTGAAGAAGTCTTTCCGCGGGACCGGCTCGAACAGCTCGGAGACCGGCGGTCCCGCCAGGCACAGGCTGTGCTGGCTGGCTTGGGTCAACAGGATCGCGATATCCGGGTCAGGGGTGGCGGGCGGGATGACGCCGGCCTGCAGTTCTTCTCGCAGCCATTCGCCGAACTGCAGTTCGCGTTGCGGTGGGTAGCACCAGGGCACCAGATGCTCGCGGACCAGCAGCGTGATTTCCAGCGCGCGCCGCGATGGATCGCTGCCGGGCCATGCCGACACCGACAGCAGGTCCCGCATCAGCGCGCGCCGCAGCGGGGCGGGCAAGGGTGCGCTCAGGGTTACCAGCAGGTCGATGTCGCTGTGCGGCCTGAGCCCGCCGTCGAGCGCCGAGCCGAACAGGTGGATGGCCAGCAGCATTCCGCCCAGGTGGCGTTCGAGTATGGCGCAGGCGCTGGACAGTTGTTCGGTGATTTCGATTGGGGCTGATAGGTTCATTACGGGCTGACTTTAACCGTTCAGTTAAGCGATATCTGCCCTCTCTGGGACTTCGAGCTTTTGACAGGCCTTCGGCCTGCATCGCCGCGAGGGCGCGCCTCCCACTGGTTCGATGCGGGCTGGTCTTGCTTTTGTGGAAGGCCGCTCCCGCTCCTGATGGCTATGCGAGATTTACCACATCCTTGTGGACTGCCCGATCTCGGGACGATGCTTGATCGGCTTCCGGCTTCCGGCTTCCGGCTTCCGGCTTCCGGCTTCCGGCTTCATTCATTGCGTGCGCGTCACCCGCCACACGGTATTTGCCAGGTCGTCGGCGACGATCAGCGCGCCACTTGGGTCGACGGTCACGCCGACCGGGCGGCCGCGGGTCTTGTCGTCGGAGGTGCGAAAGCCCGTGACGAATTCGATCGGCTCTCCAGAGGGACGTCCATTGCTGAAGGGTACGAAGATCACCTTGTAGCCCACCGGTTCCTTGCGGTTCCAGCTGCCGTGCTCGCCGATGAACACGCCATCGGCGAACTGTTCGCCCATCGCCGTGGTGGAGAAGTCCAGGCCGAGGGCGGCGACGTGGGAGCCCAGGGCATAGTCCGGCGTGATCGCCGCGGCGACCTTGTCCGGGTCCTGCGGCCGCACCCGCGGATCGACGTTCTTGCCCCAATAGCTGTAGGGCCAGCCGTAGAAGCCGCCTTCACGTACCGCGGTCAGGTAATCCGGAGCCAGATCCTCGCCCAGCTCGTCCCGCTCGTTCACCACCGCCCACAACTGCCCGGAGCCGGGCTGTATCGCCAATGCGGTGGGATTGCGCAGGCCGGTCGCATACGGCTTGTAGGCGCCGGTCTCGGCGTCGATCTGCCAGACCAGGGCGCGGTCGACTTCGGCCTCCATCCCACGCTCGGTGATATTGCTGTTGGAGCCGATGCCGACGTAGAGGAAGCGTCCGTCGGGGCTGATGGCCAGTGCCTTGGTCCAGTGGTGGTTGATCGCCGAGGGCAGGTCGGTGACCTTGGTCGGCGGGCCGCTGGCCTCGGTCTGGCCCTCCTGGTAATCGAAGCGCACCAGCGCATCCTGGTTGGCCACGTACAGCTTGCCCTCGAAGAAGGCCAGCCCGTACGGCGCGTTGAGGTCGTCGGCGAATACGGTCTGGACCTCGTAGGTGCCGTCGCCATCGGCATCGCGCAGCAGGGTCAGGCGATTGCCACTTTCCACCGAGGTGTTGCCGCGCGCCTTGATCTTGCTGGCGATCACATCCTTCGGCTTGAGCTGCGCGGCATTGCCGCCGCGGCCTTCGGCCACGAGGATGTCGCCATTGGGCAGCACCAGGGTCTGGCGCGGGATCTTCAGATCGGTGGCGATCGCGGTGACGCTGTAGCCCTGCGGCACGGTCGGTAGCTGATCACCCCAGGGCACCGGCTCGGCGATCGTCATGCTGGGCAGCAGCCCCCGCTCGGGCTCGGAGAGCCTGGGGTCGGGACCGTACTGTTGGGCGGTGTCCTGCTCCCCGCCACCGCAGGCGCCCAGCAACAGCGCCAGCGTCAGGATGCTCAGTGCGCTCGAATGCTTCATGCCGCACCTCCCGCGCGCAGGTTGGTCAGCCCGATCCAGGTCGCCACGCAGGCCAGCAGGGTGACGATCACCGACAGCACCAGGCCGGCCGGCATGCTGGCCCAGGCGTCCTTGGCGTGCTCGAAGGCGTTGATGAAGCCCAGTATCCAGGTCGCCAGCAGCAGCAGGAAGTAAACCAGTGGCCGCCCCGTCTTCTGCTCGGCGCGGATCAGGTTGGCCAGCGCGAACAGCAGCGCCAGGCCACAGAAGACCAGCCCCCCGGCGATCAGCCAGGAAGCGAAGTTGCTCCACTGGATCTGGTAACTGCGAAAGTAGGCGATATCGCTCAGCAACGCGCCGAGAAACAGGGGGACGGTCCCGGCAAGCAGCGTCGCGTGCAGCGGGTTCGGCGTGCTGCGGTAGGTGGTTGCGGTCACGGCGGACTCCTCATCGCTGGGCGACCCTGGCCTGGTACGCGGTGCGGATGCGCCGGCCCCGCCAGGCTCGCTTTGATTGTGCGTTAAGAGGGGATCGTGCCGCTGGCGCAGAGTTCACTGCGATCTGCCATCCAGGCGTGTCGCCGCCGTATGCCCGGCCGACGCGCAGCGAATCATGAACGGGTTCTAGGGCCAGCCAGACAAGGCTTTTGGCTTCCTTCGAGGGGGTGCGGCAGAGGGGGCTTGGGGAAGGCTATGTCCCCGTTACGCGTTGCCGGGGCATGCTGGAAGTGTCTGGCTCGGATCTCTTGCAACAGCTCGATGTTCGGTCGGGTGCACGTAGGTAGGTTGGCGCTGAGCGCAGCGAAGCCCAACAGGGATCGGCGTGAACGTGTTGGGCTTTGTCGCTGCGCTCCTCAACCCAACCTACGCCATGCAACATGCAAGTGGACATAGCCTTTTGGAAAAGGCTATGTCGGAGTTGGCTGTTGCGGATAGATGTACCCCTGTGGGAGCGGGCCATGCCCGCGAATATTCCCACGCACAAAAGCTTCGCGGGCATGGCCCGCTCCCTACGGACTTTCAGAACACCTCGGCACTTCGAGCAACACGCAATTGGGACATAGCCTTTTGGAAAGTGCCAGCCGCGTCCCGGCACTGCCGTGAAGTGCTGATCGCCAGCAAGCTGGCTCCTACGGAAGCCGGGATTCATGGCACGGCATCCACCCGACGCCCGCTTTTCGTGCTCGACGCACAAACCAAGTGCTCCGATCCGGACCATTTGATCCAGATTTTTCCCACCAAAAGGCTAAGTGACTGATCCGCAAGCGAATCGGATTAGTGGCACGCTTTCTGCTCGCTCCTCGGCTGTCGACCCCGGCGTGCAAGGGGGACGACCGGCCCGCCGCGGCCTGCATACAGAGAAGCGCCTGCGCCATTGGCGACGCGCTCGGATATCAGCCTTGCGTCAGAGGAGTGCGTCACCATGACTCTGCAATACGTTCCCATCATCGACCTGGCGCCCTATTTCGCCGGCACGCCGGAGGGCAAGGCCCAGGTCGCCAGGGCCGTCGACCAGGCCTGTCGCGATATCGGTTTCCTGGTCATCGCCAACCACCAGATTCCACGCGAACTGATCGAGCGCGTCTCGCGGCTCACCCGCGAGTTCTTCGCCTTGCCATTGCCGGAAAAGCGCAAGGTCGACCGGCCCAGCCCGGAAATGGTGCGCGGTTACAGTGCGGTCGCCGAGGAGAGCCTGTCGTACTCCATGGAGGAGGCAGCGCCGGGCGATCTGAAGGAATCCTTTTCCATCGGGCCCAGCGACGTGCCGGATGAGCACTACTACCACTGCGCCGCAGCCGGCCCGCATTTCGCGCCGAACGTGTGGCCGACGGGCATCGAAGGTTTCGAAGAGGCATACCGCGAGTATTTCGCCGCCATGAGCGAGCTGTCGCAGTCGCTGATGCGCATCTTCGCCCTGGCGCTGGAGCTGCCGGAAACCTTCTTCGACGACAAGATCGACAAGCACATCAGCATGTTCCGCAGCCTGAGCTATCCGGACGTGAAAGGGGCGGTCGAACCGGGGCAGATGCGCGCCAGTGCGCATACCGACTACGGCAGCCTGACCATCGTCAAACCGGACAATGCGCTGGGTGGCCTGCAGGCACGCAATCGCCAGGGCGAATGGGTCGACGTGCCCTATGTCGAGAACGGCTTCGCGGTGAACATTGGCGACCTGATGATGCAGTGGACCAACGATCAGTGGATTTCCACCCTGCATCGAGTGGTCAATCCGCCGCAGGACAGCCCGGCCGACAACGGCCGGCAGTCGCTGGTGTTCTTCCACCAGCCCAACTACGACGCTGTCATCGAGTGCCTGCCCGGCTGCTGCAGCGACCTCAATCCGCCGCGCCATGCGCCGGTAACCTCGGGCGACAACCTGCTTTCCAAGTTCGTCAAGCAGACCACCTTCGGCAAAGGCCTGGAGGTCGCATGAACACGCTGTCCTACGTCAACGTCTTCGCCCGCGACATCGAGGCGCTCTCCGGCTTCTACCGCGAACTGTTCGGCTTTCGCGACATTCCCGAGATCGCCTCGCCGATCTTCCGCGGGCTGGACACCGGCAAGTCCTGCATCGGCTTCAACGCGCCGGAAGCCTACGAACTGCTGCACCTGGCGGAGTTTGCCGACACCCGCGGCTGCAAGTTCCTGCTCAACATCGACGTCGAGGCGAAGGAGGAGGTCGACCGCCTGGTGCCCATGGCCCTCGAGCTGGGCGCCACGCTGGTCAAGGCGCCCTACGAAACCTATTACCACTGGTACCAGGCGGTTCTGCTGGACCCGGAAAACAACGTGTTTCGCATCAACCACATGCTTTGACCTGCACTGCCATCCGATAGCCAACAATCAGGAAAAAATCAAAATGCTGAATACGTTCATGAAACGGACCTTGTGTGCGGCGGTTGCTCTCGGCCTTGCGGCCGCCGCGGGCGTCGCCTCGGCGCAGGAAGGGGAGGGCCTGACCCTCGACAAGCCGGCGAAGATCGCCATGCTCTACATCAGCCCGCGCAACGACGGCGGCTGGACCCAGGCCTTCGACGAGGCTCGGCAGAAGCTCGAAACCGAGCTGGATACCAAGATCCAGTACGTCGAGAGCGTGCCGGAAAACGCCTCCTCGATCCGCCCGGCGGTGGACCGGCTGATCCAGCGCGGTGCCAACGTCATCATCGGCACCGCCTTCGGCTACTCGGACACCTTCAAGGAGCTGGCCGACAAATACCCGGACGTGGCCTTCCTCAACGGCTCGGGCACCACCAACGGCGCCAACCTCGAATCCTTCTACGGGCGCACCTACGAAAGCCAGTACCTGTGCGGCATGGCCGCCGGCGCGGCGTCGAAGACCGGCAAGCTCGGGTTCGTCGCGGCCAACCCCTTCGGCCAGGTGAACTGGACGGTCAACGCCTTCGCCCTCGGCGCCCAGGCAATCAACCCGGACGCCACCGTCACCGTGGTCTATACCGGCGCCTGGAACGATCCGGTCAAGGAGCGCGCCGCGGCCATGGCGCTGATCGATGCTGGCGCCGACGTGCTCGGCCAGCACGTCGACAGCCCGACGCCGCAGATCGTCGCCCAGGAGCGCGGCGTGCACGGCACCGGCCACCACCGCGACATGCGCGAGTTCGCCCCGGAGGCCACGGTGTGTTCCTCGGTCTGGGTCTGGGACAAGTTTCTCGCCCCGGAGCTGAAGAAGATCAGCGCCGGCAACTGGACGCCACCGGAAAACGGCGCCCTGCTGTCCATGGCCGAGGGCGGCACCGACGCGGCCTGTTGCGGCCCGGCGGTTTCCGAGGAGCACAAGGCCAAGATCATGGCCGCCCGCGAGGAACTGCTCAAAGGCGAGAAGCAGATCTATGCCGGCCCGATGCTCGACCGCGACGGCACCGAGCGCATCGCTGCCGGCGAGGTCATGGCCGACCCGGCGTTGTGGCAGATGGACTGGTTCGTCAAGGGAGTGATCACCCAGCAATGAGCAGCCTGAACGCGATCCAGCTGACCGGGGTGAGCAAGTCGTTCGACGGCTTCATGGCCCTGTCCCAGGCGGATTTCACCGCCAAGTGGGGCGAGGTGCATGCGCTGCTCGGCGAGAACGGCGCGGGCAAGTCCTCGCTGATGAACATCGCCGCCGGCCTCTACGCCCCGGAAAGCGGATCGCTGTTCATCGACGACAACCCGGTACGGCTCAATGGTCCGCGCGATGCGAGCCGCTACCGCATCGGCATGGTTCACCAGCATTTCAAGCTGGTGAAACCCTTCAGCGTGGCCGAGAACATCCTGCTGGCGCTGCCCGAGCAGCCCGGTAACGCCGTGCGCGGCAGCCATCGTCAGCGCCTGCGCGAACTGGAGCAGCGCATCCGCGAGAAGGCCACGGAGCTGGGCTTCGCCATCGATCCTGCGCAAATCACCGAAACCCTTTCGGTGGCCGAACAGCAGCGGGTTGAAATCCTCAAGGTGTTGCTGGCCGGCGCGCGCATCCTGATTCTCGACGAGCCCACCGCGGTACTCACCGATCAGGAAGCCGAGCGCCTGCTGGAGACGGTACGCGCCTTCGCCCGCCAGGGGGCGGCGGTGATCCTGGTCACGCACAAGATGAGCGACGTCAAGCGCTTCGCCGACCGCGTCACGGTGATGCGCGGCGGGCGGACGATCCAGACGCTCGATCCGCAGGCGGTCTCGGTGCCCGAGCTGGTGCGCCTGACCGTGGGCGAGTCCGCCCCGTCCAGCGAGTACCAGCCGGCGGCCCCGGGCGAGGTGCGGCTGCAGGTGCGCGATCTGCGTTCGACAGGCGCGGGCGGGCATGGCGCGCTCAACGGCGTGTCGCTGGACCTGCGCGCCGGCGAGATCTACGGCATCGCCGGTGTTGGCGGCAATGGCCAGAGTGAACTGGCCAATGTATTGATGGGCCTGCCGGAACCCTGCGAAGGCACGCTGGAGCTGGCCGGCTTCGGCGATCTGCGCCGCGCCGGCAGTGAGCAGCGCCGCGAGCTGCGCATCGCCGCGATCCCGGCCGACCGCTATGGCACGGCGCTGGCCGGGGAGCTTTCGGTGGCGGAGAACTTCGGCGTCGGACAGATCCACAGCGGCCGCTACGGCTCCTTCTTCAGGCTGCGGCGCAAGCGGCTGGAGGCCGAGGCCGCCAAGGCCGTGGCCGGCTTCGACGTGCAGGGCGTGCGCTCGCTGAAACAGAAGGCCGCGCTGCTTTCCGGCGGCAACGCGCAGAAGCTGGTGATCGCCCGCGAGTTCTCCCGCGACCCGCAGCTGGTGCTGGTGCACAGCCCCAGCCGTGGGCTGGACGTGCGCGCCAGCGCGGCGGTGCATGGGCGCCTGCGTGCCGCCCGCGACGGCGGCGCGGCGGTGCTGGTGATCAGTGAAGACCTCGACGAAGTGCTGGCCCTGGCCGACCGCATCGGTGTGATGCATGCCGGGCGCATCGTCGCCGAATTCGACCGCCCCGCCGACCGGCAGGCCATCGGCAAGGCCATGGTCGGCAATGCAGGCGCGAGCCATGAATGAGATGAGCCATGAATGAACAGGTACGTCCCTTGATCGTCGAACAGGCCAGGCCGCCCGCGCGGCCGCCCAGATCGCCACTGCTGGCGCGGCGCTACACGCTGGAAATCCGCCAACAACTGGCCTGGCACTGGCAGGCACTGATCATCGCTGCCGCGCTCGTGCTGGGCCTTGGCATTTCCGCCGCGATCCTGATGGCTGCGGGCGTGCCGGCCGGCGAGTTGCTCAACGAATTCGTCATCCTCACGGTGTTCGACGCCCAGAGCCTGAAAGCCGTGCTGTTCCAGGCCGCGCCGATGATCCTGGTCGGCCTGGCCGGCTGCATGGCGTTTCGCGCCAAGTTCTGGAACCTGGGGCTCGAAGGCCAGATGATCTGGGGCGCCATCGGCGCCACGGCGATTTCGCTGTTCGATATCGGCCCGCAGGCGCTGCGCCTGCCGCTGATGCTGGCCGCGGCGGTCCTTTGCGGCCTGGCCTGGGCACTGGCGCCGGTGTTGCTCAAGCTGCGGCTGAAGGTCAACGAGATCATCTCGACGCTGATGCTCAACTACCTGGCGATCAACTTCCTGCTGCACCTGCTCTACGGCAGTTGGAAGGACCCGAAAAGTTCGTTCCCTTACTCGCCGCAGTTCCAGCCGTTCGAACGCCTGCCCGAGCTGTTCGACGGCATCAGCGCAGCGGTGCCGCTGGCGCTGGTCGTCGCGCTGCTGGCGCTGTGGTTCCTCGGCATTTCCCGCGCCGGGCTGTACCTGCGCTTCGTCGATGCCAACCCGCGGGTGGCCGGTGCCGTGGGCGTGCCGGTGCAGAAGATGATCGTCGGCACGGTGCTGATTTCCGGCGCCATGGCCGGTATCGCCGGGTTTCTGGTGACCGCCGGGCAGGAGGGCCGACTGACCCAGTCGTTCTACCAGGGCTACGGCTTCTCCGGCATCCTCATCGCCTTCCTGGCGCGCAACAACCCGGTCGCCGCGCTGGTGGTGGCGCTGCTGATGGCGACGCTGTTCGTCGCCGGGCGCAGCCTGCAGGTGTTCTACCAGATCCCCTTTTCCATGGTGCAGCTGATCCAGGCGATCCTGGTGATCTGCGTCGCCTCGTCGGATTTCTTCATCCGCCACCGTATCCGCCGCGTTCAGGGAGGCGAAAGCTGATGGACATGATCGCCAACTGGCTCGGCAATACCCCGGACTTCGCCGTGCCCTTCGCCCTGGCGGCGCTGGGGCTGATCCTCACCGAACGCGCCGGCGTGCTGGCCCTCGGCGCCGAGGGGCTGATGCTGGTCGGCGCGCTGGCCGGCATCGGCGCGCAACTGGCCTATGGCATGCACGGCATTTCGCTGCTGCTGGCGATGGGCGCGGCAGCGCTGGTCTCGCTGCTGTTCGCGCTGATGGTGTTGGTGCTGCGCATCAACCAGGTGATCGCAGGGTTGGCGCTGGTGTTCTTCTGCCAGGGGCTGACCGGCCTGCTCGGCACGCTGCTGGACTGGACCAACAAGCCGGTCAAGGGCCTGGGCGCCGTCGAACTGTGGCCGCTGTCGGAGCTGCCGCTGCTCGGCAAGGTGTTCGTGCAGAACCCGCTGGTGTTCCTCACCCCGCTGATCTTTCTCGCCGTGGTCTGGCTGCTCACCCGCAGCAGCACCGGCCTGCGCCTGCGCGCGGTAGGCGAGAACCCGCAGGCGGCGGACGCGGCGGGGATTTCCGTGCTCGGCTATCGGCTGGCGGCGATCCTCGCCGGCTCCGCCCTGATCGGCCTGGCCGGCGGCTATATCTCGCTGCTCAGCACCAAGCTGTGGATCGCCGACATGACCGGCGGGCGCGGCTGGATCGCCGTGGCGCTGGTGATCTTCGCCCGCTGGTCGCCGTGGAAGGCGCTGGCCGGCGCGTTGCTGTTCGGCTGCATCGAGGCGCTGATCCCGCAACTGGCCGCCGCCGGTGTGCGCCTGCCGCAGTATTTCGTGCTGATGACGCCTTATGCCGTGACCCTGGCGGTGATGATCTGGGTCGCCAGTGGCAGGAACATCACCGGCAACCAGCCGGGCGCGCTGGGGGTGCCGTTCATTCGGGAAGAGCGTCGCTAGCAGGCTTGGCCTCGGCCTCGGGTTCGACAGGCGCTTCGACTGAACTACGGTCGGCCGGGCGGCAGGTGATTTCGGCATAGGGCTGATCCGGCGAGTAGTCGCCCGGTACCCGCTCGGTCGCCTGGGAATTGGGTGCCACGCTGAATACCGGGGAGGCCGAGGTGTCCGAGCGGGCCTCGGCCGGCACCTGGAATTCGCAGGACACCTGTTGGCCGGTGCGGTTGAATACCTTCACCGCACGTACGCCGAGCAGCTCTCCGCCCACACCCGGCGCCCGGGTAGGCACGCCCATGGGGCTGACTTCGATATCCAGGCCGTTCAGGTGGGTGATGATTTCCGGCTTGGGCGTTTGCGCCAGGGCGACGGATGCGCAGAACGCCAGGCCGCAGGCGCCGAGTAGTTGCTTGGTCATGGGAATCTCCATGGATCGGTCTCCTTTAGAAGTGGGCTAGGGTGGACGGTTCGATGTCGCGGCGAAGGAATGGTTGTGGATGGCGAAGCGCGGTCGGTGCTGCATCTCGGAGCTCTTGTCCCCATCGGCGAACCTGCCGGCCCGGCAGCGCCGTGCTTTTCGTGGGCGCAGCTCGATGCCGATTCAGCCCTTGCCGGCCTTCTTGATCCTCACATACAGGTCCTTGCCGCCGGTCGCGCTGCTGCCGCGTGACTCCAGTTCGAAGCGCTTGGGCTGGGCGGCGATCAGGTCGCTGAGTTTCTTGCAGCCGTACAGTCGCGGATCGAAGGCGGGGCGCAGCTTGCTGATGTTCTGCCCGAGGGTGCCGAGCTGGATCCAGTCGTCTTCCTCGGAGAGGTCGTCGAGCACCTTGGCGATGAAGTCCACCGGTACCTGCTGGCTCTTGATCGGGGCGGCCTTGTCGCTGCTCCTGGTCGCCTTGTCGTTCGTCTCGCCGGCCTGGGCCGCCGCGGCAGCCAGCTTCTCGGGGGACGATGGCTCCGCCGGGGATTTGGGCGCGTCGGCGCGCAGAATCTCGGTGTAGATGAACTTGTCGCAGGCGGAGACGAACGGCGAGGGCGTCTTCTGTTCGCCGAAGCCGTAGACGGTCAGGCCTTCCTCGCGGATGCGCGCGGCCAGGCGGGTGAAGTCGCTGTCGCTGGAGACCAGGCAGAAGCCGTCGAAACGCCGGGTGTAGAGCAGGTCCATGGCGTCGATGATCAGCGAGCTGTCGGTGGCGTTCTTGCCGGAGGTGTAGGCGAACTGCTGGATCGGCTGGATGGAATAATCCAGCAGCACCTTCTTCCAGCTGCCCAGGTTGGGTTTGGTCCAGTCGCCGTAGATACGCTTGACGCTGGCGACGCCGTACTTGGCGATTTCCTCGAACAGCCCTTCGACGATGGCGGCCGGGGCGTTGTCGGCGTCGATCAGCACCGCGAGGTGCTTTTGCTGCGTTGGATGGGTGGTTTGCTTGCTGGCCATGATTCATCCCGGGTGGCGGTGGCTGCGACCATACTAGCGCCGCCCGGGCCTGCTCGCCTTAGGCGCTGGACTGCCCGCTGGGTAGCGTCATTTTCCGGCAATTGAGGAAGTATTCGCCGCTTGCCGCTTGCCGCTTGCCGCTTGCCACAAGCTATAAGCGAGCAGTTCGATTCCTCGGCGCATTCTTGGCTGCACGTACATAAAACTCGCCTAACACCTGGTGCCAAAAAGCGCCCATGCCGAACAGGCGAGAAACACCAGTAGGGCAAAGCCGCTGGCCAGGCTGGCGAATGCCGGCGTGGCCGCGCAGCGGACCAGCGAGTCTAGGATGCGAGCACGGCGCGATGGTCTGCAAGCGTTGTCCACCGTAACGAATGCGATCGTCAGAAACGGATAGAGCCAGGCGTCATGTGCAAGGGGGTCGAACAGCCCATCCAGTTCTCGCATCAGCAGGATCGCAAAGAAGCCGGCGCCCAGACAATTGAAACCGTCCAGAGGTTGCTCGGCGGGCGCCAAGGCGAACAGTAGCGCACACAGCAGCAATTCGACTTCCTGGGTGATTCGGTAAAGGACATCTCACCGACATGGTCATCGAATACTGCGATATCCAGCCATAACATCAGAAAAGCCAAACACACAGCAGCACTTTACAGACGCTGGACTTCACGGGACGGGCGAGCGGGTAGTGTGCGCTGCGCAAAACGGAGACCTCGAATAAAAAGCTGATTGTACAAGGAGGCTCCTTTTTGTTAGCGGCGTATTAGCGCAACTCAGTGGTACCGTTTTTCACATCAATCCACTCTGGGCATGGGGGCGAAGGGCGTGCGCAGATAACCCAGAGTGCGTGCGCGGGGGTTCAAGTCTGGGCAGCGGGGGCTGGATAGACTCGTTCCAACCCTCCTACTCGATGAGCGCGAGAAGCCCGATGTCCCCATTCAAGTCCGATGCCTTCTTCGACAGCCTGTCCTCTTCCGCAGGTGACGTAAGCCAGTCCGACACGCTGCCCCCGCTGTGCTACACCAGCGCCGAGTTCTATGAATTCGAGAAGGAAGCACTCTTCAACCACGAGTGGCTCTGCGTGGGCCGTGTGGATTGGCTACCCAACGCCGGCGACTACTTCACCACTACCGTCATCGGCGAGCCGCTGCTGATCGCGCGCAATCGCGAAGGGCAGATCAAGGCGATGTCCGCGGTCTGCCAGCACCGCGCGATGCTGGTGGCGGAAGGGCATGGCAACACCAAAGCCTTCCTCTGCCCCTATCACCACTGGGCCTACGATCTGAATGGCGAGCTGATCGGCGCCCCCGAGATGCAGCGTACCGAGAATTTCCAGCGCAAGGACTTCTGCCTGCCGACGCTGCAGGTGGAGCTTTGGCAGGGCTTCATCTTCGTCAACTTCGACCCAGCCGCAGCACCGCTGGGGCCGCGCCTGACGAAGGTCGACGAAGTGCTGACGAATTACGACCTGACCAACGCCCAGGGGCCGCGTCCCGAGCCGGGTCCGCGTTATCCGTGGAACTGGAAGGTGATGATGGAGAACAACAACGACGGTTATCACGCCAACCGTCTGCACCACGGTCCGCTGCACGATTTTGCACCCAGCGCGCTGGCACGTTTCCCGAAAGACCTGCCGGAAGATACTGCGGGCTACTACCGCACCAACGGCACCCTGCATCCCGACGCCAGCTTCAACCCGACCCAGCGCGCGGTGTTGCCGGTGTTCCCGCAGCTCAGCGAGGAGGAGCGCGGGCGCTTCCTCTTCGTCAACCTGCCGCCGACCCTCTCGCTGGTGCTGACCAGCGACCTGGTGATGTACCTGATCCTGCGCGCCGACGGTCCCGAAGCGCATTTCAACGACACCGGCGTGCTCTGTGCGCCTGGAGCGATCGACTCGCCGGCCTTCCCGCACCTGATGGAGATGATTAACAACTCGGCGGCCGAGATCATCGCCCAGGATTTGCATGTGGACGAGTTGGTGCAGCAGGGCCTGCGTTCGCGGTACGCGGTACGCGGCCGCTACTCCTGGCAGGAACAGGCGCAAAGCGACTTCAACAAATGGGTGGTGCCGCGCTACCAGCAGACTTGGGAGCGCATACGGCCGGCAGAGTTGATTCCGCTACAGCAACTGCCTGCCGCTGCGCTATGACCTTTCCTGCTCCGAGGACGTTTCCATGAGCGCTACTGTGCAACCCCTGGCCATCGCCAGTGGGGCGCTGATCCGTGCAGCCAGCCTGAGTTGGCTGGCCCTGCGTCAGGCCCTGTGGCGGATACCGATGCTGCTGGTGATCACTCTGGTCACCTTCCTGATCCTTCGCGGCGTGCCGATCGATCCGGTCAACATGCTGATGCCGCCGAACGCCTCGGCGCAGGAAATCGCCGAGCTGAGCCATCAGCTGGGGCTGGATCGCCCGGTACTGGTGCAGTACCTGATGTGGTTGCGCGGGGCGCTGTCGGGGGACTTCGGCATCTCCATCCAGACAGGCCAGCCGGTGTTGCCGATGGTCCTGCAGGCCCTGCCGATGACCTTGCAGATCCTCTTCTTCGGCTTGCTCTCCGGGCTGGCGATGGGGCTGGGTAGCGGGATGCTGGCCTTCCGCGCCCGGGGCAGCGTGCTGGAGCCGGCGATCATGTCGATCAACGGCGTGATGATGGCGATACCGGACTATCTCTGGGCCATCGCGCTGATCGTCACCCTCGGCGTCGGCCTGCAATGGCTGCCGTTCATAGGTCCCATCGACCCCGGCCTGCAGGTGCCGAATATCACCGGATTCCTCTTGCTGGATTGCCTGTTGCAGGGCGACCTGGTGGCGTTCGGCAGTGCCCTGGCGCACCTCTTCCTGCCGTCGCTGACCCTGGGGTTGTGCATCGCCACACCGATTGCGCGGGTGCTGCATTCGAGCCTGATCGAGGTCTACCAGGAGGATTACCTGCAGGCCGCCCGCCTGCGCGGGCTCGACGAAAACACCCTGCTGGTACGCCACGCCCTGCGTAATGCGGCGCTGCCGACCATCAGCCTGATCGGCGTGCAGGCCAGCGTGGTGATCGGCGGCACCCTGCTGATCGAGACCATCTTCGGCCTGCCCGGGATCGGCGCCCTGATGATCCGCGCGCTGGGTTCGTTCGACCTGCAGACCATCCAACTGCTGGCGCTGACCTATGCCATCACCGTGCAGCTGGTGAACATGCTCTCCGATTTCACCCTGCGCACCCTCAACCCTCGCCTGCGGATCGCCCCATGACTGCCCTGTCCGTTTCGCTGGGGCGGCGCACCCTGGCGCGTCCCGGTTTGCTCTTCGGTGCCGGTTTCCTGCTGCTGCTCACGCTGTTGGCGCTCGCCGCACCCTGGCTGGCGCCCCACGATCCCAACGAGCAGGATCTGCTGAACGTGCTGTTGCCGCCGCTCTGGGCCACTGGCGGCAGCCTGGACTATCCGCTGGGTACCGATGCGCTTGGCCAGTGCGTGCTCTCACGCCTGCTCTACGGGGCCCGCGTGGTGGTCATCATCATGGCCATCGCGCCGCTCGGCGCGGCCTTGATCGGTTGCCTACTGGCGCTGCTCGGCGGCTACTTTGGCGGCTGGCTGGACTGGCTGGTCGAACGTTTCGTCGACCTCTGGCTGTCGTTCCCCGCGGTGTTGCTGGCGCTGATCCTGATGGTCGCGCTGTCGCCGGGCGTGCAGAACGTGATCCTCGCGATCGTCTTCGTCGACTGGGCGCGCTTCTGCCGCGTCTTACGTGCAGAAGTTCTGCTGTTGCGCCGACGCTCCTACGTCGCCGCTTCGCGAATCGGCGGCGCCGGCGCCCTTGGGATCATCTGGCGGGACATCCTGCCGGGGCTGCTGCCGACGCTGATCGTGCTGATGGCGATGGAGTTCAGCATCGCCGTGGTCGCCGAGAGCGTGCTGTCCTTCGCCGGCATGTCCGCCGCCCCGCAGGTGCCCACCTGGGGTGGGATGATCGCCGACGGCATGGGCAGCCTGTACTCCTCGCCCTATCCGCTGCTGTTGCCCGTGTTCTGCATGATCCTCACCGTCCTGGCCGCCACCTTCCTTGGGCAGGGGCTGCGCGAAGCCGTGGACGTCCGCCTGCTCGAACGTGCCGGAGCCGCCTGAGATGAACCTATCTTCCCTAGCCTTTTCCCCTGTCGCGGAGCAGTTCCTGGCCGAGCCCGAGTGGCTGCTCGAAGCCGATGGCCTGAGCGTGGTCGGCGGCCCCGCCGAGGCCCCCAGCGCCGTGCTTAGCGACCTCAGCTTTCGCCTCGCAGCGGGGCGTACGCTGGGCCTGGTCGGCGAGTCCGGAGCCGGCAAGAGCATGATCGGCCGGGTGCTCGCGCGGCAGTTGCCGGCGGGGTTCCGGGTCGGTGGCGGCCAGTTGCGCTTCGCCGGCGAGGACCTGCTGAGCCTGCCCGCCGAACGGCACCGGCAATCGCTGGGCTCGCGCATCGCCTTCATTCCCCAGGAACCGATGGGCGCGCTGAACCCGGTGCTGACCATCGGCCGCCAGCTGATCGAGCACCTGCAACGCCTCGGTACGCCGGCGGCGGCTTGTCGCGAGCGCGCCATCGAGTTGCTCGAACAGGTGTGCCTGCCGCGACCGGCGACGTTGCTCGGCCATTATCCGTTCGAGCTGTCCGGCGGCATGTGCCAGCGGGTGATGATCGCCATGGCCTTCGCCGGGCGGCCGCAGTTGGTGGTCAGCGACGAGGCGACCACCGCGCTGGATGTCAGCAGTCAGGCGCACATCGTCCGCCTGCTGCGCGAGTTGCAGGAGCAGTACGCCACCGCCGTGCTCTTCGTCACCCATGACATGGGCCTGGCGACCCACGCCTGCGACGACGTGCTGGTGCTTTACGCTGGGCAGATCATGGAGAGCGGACCGGCCAAGTCGCTGTTCCGGCGGACCCTGCATCCCTACACCCGGGCGCTGCGCGAGGCGATTCCGGCGCTGGAAGGTCCATTGCTGCCGCTACGCGCGCTGGCCGGGCAGATGCCCGGGGTGGAGAGCTTCGCGCAGATCAAGGGCTGTCGCTTCGCCGGTCGCTGCGAGCAGGCCACCCAGGTCTGCCACGACGGTGTGGCGCCACTGGAAAGCGTCGGTCCGCAGCACCAGGTACGTTGCTGGAACCTGGCCGCCGCCAGCGAGCGCCAGGCGCAGCCCGAGGCGACGGCTCACGAGCCCGGGCGCGCCATGAGTGCGCAGCAGAGCCTGGTAGCCAAGGGGCTGAGCAAGACCTGGCCAGGGCGTCGCCAGGGCTTTCGCCGCGCGCCCGGCGTGGCGGCGCTGAAACCGCTGGACTTGAGCATTGCCCCTGGCGAATTCATCGGCATCGTCGGTGAGAGCGGCAGCGGCAAGTCGACCCTGGCACGGCTGATCATGGGCCTGGAACGGCAGAGTACCGGTGTGATTTCGCTCAACGGAGAAATGCTTGGCGACTCGAGAGATGACTGGACGCGGCGCATCGCTTCAATCCAGATGATTTTCCAGGATGCTACCGCGGCTTTGAATCCGCGCTGGCGCATCGGCCGCCTGCTGACCCAGTCGATGCTCTCGCAGCCGCGCCTGCATTCGGAACGCCAGGCCCGCGCCGCGGAGCTGGCGGCCGATGTCGGCCTGGCCGCCTCGACGCTGAAGCGCTACCCGTCGCAACTGTCCGGTGGCCAGCGACAGCGGGTGAACATCGGCCGCAGCCTCTGCGATACGCCGCAGATCCTGGTGGCGGACGAAATCGTCTCCGGCCTCGACGTCTCGGTGCAGGCGCAAGTGATGAACCTGCTGCTAGAGCTGCGCCGCCAGCACAAGATTTCCCTGCTGCTGATTTCCCACGACCTCGGTGTGGTGCGCTACCTGTGCAGCCGCGTGCTGGTGCTGCACCAGGGCGAACTGGTGGAGCAAGGCGAGACCGAGCGTGTACTCGCCCATCCGCAGCACCCCTACACCCGCGCGCTGATCGCCGCCGTGCCGTCGCTGGACCCCGATGCCCAGTGGCCTCCTGCGGCTTTTCCTCAAATGGATGTGACCCCATGAGTACGACCCCGCCCTCCACCCGCATGCCCGCGCTGTTCATCGGCCACGGCACGCCGATGAACGCCCTGGAGCAAAACGTCTTCACCCAGAGCTGGGCGGCGCTGGGCCACTGCATCGGCAAGCCCAAGGCGATCCTGGTGGTTTCGGCACACTGGCAGACGCGCGGTGTTGCAGTGACCGCCATGCAGCGGCCCGAGACCATCAACGACTTCGGTGCCTTTCCCAAGGCCCTCTTCGACAAGACCTATCCCGCGCCGGGCTCGCCGGAACTGGCACAGCGCATTGCGCGCCTGTTGCAGCCACTGTCGGTGGCTCAAGACCATTCATGGGGCCTGGATCATGGGGCCTGGTCGATCCTCGTGCACCTGTACCCGCAGGCCGATGTGCCGGTGGTGCAGCTGAGCATGGATGCGACCCAGTCGCCGTCGTTCCACTACGAGCTTGGCCAGCGTCTGCAGCCGCTGCGCGACGAGGGCGTGCTGATCGTCGGCACCGGCAACGTGGTGCACAACCTCGGCCGTCTGGACTGGGGGATGCCCGAGAACGGGTATGACTGGGCCGAACGCTTCCAGGCCCGCGTACAGGAGATTGTCACCGCCGGGCAGGACTGGGCGTTGACCAACTTCGCCCAGATGGGCGCGGACGCGCAGCGTTCGATCCCCTCGGCGGACCACTTCCTGCCGTTGCTCTATGTGCTCGGTTCGCGTGATCGCGAAGACGACGCCCTGGAGTTCGTCACCCCGCAATGCGTGTTCGGTTCGCTGAGCATGATGAGCATCGCTCTCTGGCCATCCCGCGAGCCCTGAGCGGCGCCTTTCCCGGTCGCCCCACGAGGGGCGCCTTCATCGTTCATCATCCCCCAAGAGGAAATCTGCACATGAAAGTCACCATCTTCGGTTACGGCAATATCGGTAGCGCATTCACCAAGCAACTGACCCAGGCCGGCCACGAAGTGATCGTCAGCGGCCGCGACCTGGCCAAGGCGCGCGACCTGGCCACCCAATACGGCGCCCAGGCGCTGTCGATCAAGGAAGCGGCNCCGACGTGCTGGTCATGGCGGTGTACTTCGGCGCTGTGGTGGACATCGTCGCCGAGACCGGCAGCCTGTCCGGCAAGGTCGTGGTCGACCCGACCAACCCGCTGACCCCCGACTACATGGGCCTGACCCTGGGTCACAGCACGTCGGCGGCGGAAGAAATCGCCAAGCAGGTGCCGGGCGCCCAAGTGGTCAAGGCGTTCAACACCCTGTTCGCCCAAGTGCTCGACCAGGGCGGCGACTTCGCCGGAACCCCGGCCAGCGTCTTCGTCGCCTCCGACGATGCCGCCGCCAAGCAGGTTGCGACGGAACTGGCCACCAGCCTCGGCTACGCCGTGGTCGATGCCGGCGGCCTGCATAACGCCCGCTACCTCGAGCCGCTGGCCGGGCTGAACATCTACCTGGGCTACGGTGCCGGTCTGGGCACGCAGATCGCGCCGACCTGGCTGTCCCGCTAAATCCCGCCGCCAGACCTGCCACCGCTGGGCCTGCAGCGGCGGCAGGTTTTTCCTTAGCCGGCCAGGCGGCTTTCCTTCTGCCGTCGGTAATCTCTGGGGGTCACTCCGAAGGTGTTGCGAAATACGCGACTGAAGTGCGCCGCGTCGTTGAATCCCCAGCGAAAGCAGATATCGGAAACGGACAGGTGCCGATATTCCGGATTCGACAGTTCGCAGCGGCAGCGTTCGAGTCGACGCACGCGGATGTAACTGGCGAAACTACTTCCCGATACTTCGAAAAGTTTCTGCACATAACGGGACGAGACATGGTGCTCGTCGGCAATTTGAGCCAGGTTGAGTTCCGGGTCGGCCAGGCGCGCGTCGATAACCTGGCATATCTGTTTGAAATGCAGCATCTTCGCCGTGCCACCGAAATCCTGAACTTTTCCTTGTTGCATCAAGGTGGTGATCAGATATTCGGAAAGTACGATTTCAATGGGTCTCAATGACGTCGGGTCAATGTTTTCCAAGTTGTCGCTGATCGAATGAAGTGTGTCGGAGAATACTCGGTTCATTCCGTTTTCACAGGAAAGGTAACCGACATCGATGAGTGACGGATTGAGCAGGCGAGCGTGTACCAGATCTGGCGGTATGCGGATGTAGAGCATCTGGAAGTCCGACTCGGCGGTGAGCGACATATCCAGTCCGGTGGGGGCGTAGACAATGTCCCCTGCCTTGGCGGGAAGCTTCAATCCTTTGTATTTGATCGATACCTGGCCTGCGATGATCAGGGCTAGCCAGATGGTATAGGGTTGCTCCGTAGACTGGCCTGAAATCTCCAGTGGACTTCCCTTTATGCGTGCAAACTCGACATTACTGGGTGTGGTGATGCAGTAGATGTCGCCTTCAATGAGTTTCTCGGAGTCTCGGGATCGGCACGCTGGCATATGCAATTGATTCATTGCGCGTTGCCAAAGTTGTGCGCGTTCAAGGGCGGGGTGCCGGTCGGTGGATACATTCCAGCTTTTCATAAGGACCTCACGCAATAAGGCATTTCTATCGTCGTTGGACATTCTCTTATGTGCCATTTTCTTAGCAATACTCATGCCGGCAAGTTTGCCGATTTTGAATGTGAGTGTGTTCCCGGGCGTCGTTTAGAGTGTGCCTCTACTGGTTTTTATTCTTTTTATTTCAGACGATTAGCGCTGTGGGGGCGCGCTCGCAGGGGGCGGGCGGAGGAGGAAATTTTGATTGATTGCAGCCATCGCTCGGCATTGCGTCGAAGCAGTGCGAGGGGTGCCCGAAGACAGCGCGTTTTTATTGGGAGCCATTAGAAAGGCCGGTAAGAGAGGCTTTCTCATACCGGCCTGGGAAGAACGCGAAGAGCGTTCAGAGTTGCTCGAAGATGTTGCGTGGCATCCTGATATGGGCGCCCTGGCGGCTGTCGACCACCTGGGTGATCCCCATGTCCCCGGCCACGCTCATCAGCGAGTAGGCGTCGTTGCGAGATAGGCCCTGGTGCTCGGTGAGGAGGGTCAGCATGTCCAGCGAGGCATTGCGCGCCGCCTGGTTCAGGTCTTCGTGGAAGCCATGGACGATCCAGCAGTCCTCGGCCTCGAGCAGCGGCGAGGGGAAGAAGAAATCCTTGCGTAGGATGATCTGCATGGTCACGTTCAGCGACGACTCGATGGCCGTGCCGCTGATCTCGCCGTCGCCCTGGGAGATATGCGGATCGCCGATGGAGAACAGCGCGCCGTCCACCGCCACCGGGTAGTACATGGTCGAGCCGGCACCGATGCGCCAGTTGTCGATGTTGCCGCCGTGCAGGCCCGGCGGGATGGTGCTGATGCGCCCCTGTACGTCCGGCGCCACGCCGGCGGTGCCCAGGTGCGGGCGGATCGGTACGCGCACGCCGTTGAGTGCTTGTTGCCGGTCGCACTCCGGGCAATGGGTGACGCGGCCGGGGATCAGGTACTTCTCCTTCACGTCGTAGGCGTACAGCGCCTTGGCGTTGTGGGCGTTGGTGTCCAGCTCGTAGATGGTGACGCGTTCTGTCTCGTCGAACTCCTTGTACAGGTAGCCCCAGTTGGCCGCGAGGTTGGCGCCGTAGCGGTTGCGCGGGGTCATCTGCAGGTAGCGCACTTCGAGCATGTCGCCGGGCTGCGCGCCTTCCACCCAGATCGGCCCGGTCATGATGTGCACACCGGGGTTGCGGTCGTTCTCCGGGATTTCCCGGAACAGTCGCCAGACGGTCTCGTCCATCATCAGCTCCGGCGCGTCGCCGGCGTGATGGGTGATGGCTTCGGCCTGCACGATATCGCCGCTGCGCACCTTCAGCGCTGGCGCCAGGTCAGCGGAAAAATAGCCCCAGTGGACGTTCTCCGGGGTGGCCCGAAGGGTGTGCAGGGCGCTGGGCATGGGATGGCTGCGGCCGGCGTTCAGGGATTGCTTCGTGGACATGCGGGTGATTCCTCACAGCGGTCGGGTCAGAGATCGAGAACCAGGCGGGCGCTGCGCGCCCGTGAGCAGCAGGGCGTGAACTGGTCGTTCGCGGCCTGTTCCTGGGGGGAGAAAAAGTAGTCGCGGTGGTCGACGTCGCCGTCCAGCACGCCGAGGCGGCAGCTGCCGCAAACCCCGGAGCCGCAGGACAGGTTGATGTACAGACCGTGCCGCTGCAGGGCGTCGGCAACGCTCTCCTCGGCACCGACGGCGATGACCTCGCCGCTGGACTTGATCTGCACCTCGAAGGCGCCGTCGCCGTCCAGTGCCGCCGGGGCCTCGGCGCCGAAACGCTCGAAATGCACCTGCGCATCGGACCAGCCCTTGCCGCGGGCGACGGCTAGCACCGCATCGATCAGCCGGGCCGGACCGCAGACATACAGGTGGCGCGCGGAGGGAGAGGGGATGACCTGCTCCAGATCCATGCGCACGCCATCGGCGTAGCAGAACACTTGGCCATCGCCACGCCCGCTCAGTTCCTCATGGAAGGCCATGCCGGCCTGGCTGCGCCCGCTGTAGTGCAGTTCGAACGCGCGCCCCTGGGCCTCGCGCTCACGGGCCATCGCCAGCAGCGGGGTGATGCCGATGCCGCCGGCGATGAGCAGCGGGCAGGGATCGTCTTCCTCCAGCGGGAAATGGTTGAACGGACCGCTGGCGTTCAGCGTCGAGCCTGCCTGCAAGTCCTCGCAGACTTCCCGCGAACCGCCACGGCCGTCGGCTTCCAGGCGTACCGCCAGGCGATAGCGCACGGTCTCGGCGGGGCCGTTGCACAGCGAGTACTGGCGTACCCCGGCGTTCAGTTCCAGCGCCAAGTGGGCGCCGGCGCGGAACGGGCGCAGCGGCTGGCCGTCGTCCGGTTCCAGCTCGATCAGGGTGACGCCTTGCGCTGCCGGCTCGTGGCGGACCACACGCAGTCGTACCGCGGACGTGAAGGGTTCAGGGGGTGCGTTCACGAAAGGCTCCCGAGCGATTTGGTGCCAGTGTGGCCGCAGCCGGCGGGGCAGTTCTTGGACACCTGCGCACGGGAATTAGGACGTCTGCCGCTCGAGCGTCAAGCCTTCATGCGCGTCCGGACAAGATCGCCCGCCGGCATCTTGCGAGAGTTTTGCCATCCGCAACGAACTACCCTGGGAGCATCCGGCGATGGCGAAACCTCTGACTCTGCAACCGATCACCACCTCGGCCGCCTGGCGCGGCGACGAGCTGGGACGCGGTGGCGACTGGATCTATCTGCTCGACGACGTGCAGCTCGCCGAACTCGAGGCCGCCGGTGCCCAGCTGATCGCCGACAATCCGGACCTGCGCCGCGTCGAGCCCGGCGACTATCCGCTGGAAAGCCTTCAGGAGGCCGTGGCGCAATGGAAGGAGCGCCTCGACGTCGGCCACGGTTTCGTCTTGGTACGTGGCTTGCGCACCCAGCTGTATTCCGACGCGCTGAGCGCCGCCATCTATTACCTGCTCGGCCTGCTGATGGGCGAGCCGATGCGGCAGAACGAGCTGGGTGACCTGATCGACCACATCTACGCGACCTCGGACAAGACCCTGGACGACCCCACGGCGCTTTCCAAGTCGATTCGCGACAAGCTGCCGTTCCACTCCGACAGCTCGGATGTGGTATCGCTGATGTGCCTGCGTCCATCCAAGGCCGGTGGCGCGTCCTGCCTGGTCTCCGGTGCGCAGATCTACAACGAGATCCTGGCCCGTCGCCCCGACCTCGCACCGCTGCTGTTCGAACCCTTCCACTGGGACTGGCGCCGCCAGGACCCGGATGCGCCGGCCAATACCTACTGCTCGCCGATCATCAGCCTGGTGGACGGCACCTTCAGCATGTACGCCGGCTCGCTGTACATCCTCACCGCCCAGGACTTTCCGGAAGTGCCGCGCCTGACCGAGGCGCAGCGAGAACTGCTGGAGCTGTTCGAGGCGATCACCTACGAGCCGGGCATGGCCATCGAGATGGATTTCCGTCCCGGTGATATCCAGTGGCTCTCCAACCATGCGGCGCTGCACTCGCGTACCGAGTTTATCGACTACCCGGAGCCGCAGCGCAGACGTCACCTGATGCGCCTGTGGCTGCGCCGCCGGGAACCCCGGGCAGTGACCCCGGGCTTCGGGAAGAGTGTGGTGCAAAACCGCACGACCCACAGGGACGCGGGGGCGGACGATTCGAAGGGCAACTTCCATATTGTCGAAGCCGCCGTCCCACGCGTTATGCCTTGACCACTGCCAATTTATCCATCCAATCAATCCGACAATGGAACAGTGCCATGCAAATCGGCAGGTATTCGACGTTAGCGTTTGTGTGTTCGCTCGGGATGTTCGCCTACAGCGGCCTGGTGGCCGCCGATGAAGCGGCTTCGCTGAGCCCGGAGGCCAAAGCGCAGGTGCGCGCGATGGTCGAGAAAATCGTCCGCGAGACGCTCGCCAAGCAGCAGGCCCAACAACCACCGGCAACCGCCGTGGCGCCTGCGGGGCTTGACGAAGAGCAGGTGACCCAGGCTCAGCAAGCGCCGGCCAAGCGCAGCACGGCCACTGCTGACCTGATCGACGAGATCACCGAGAAGGTCAAGTTGTACGGCGTGCTCGACTTCGGTGCTACCTATGTGAGCGACGAAGGCGGCAGCAGCAAGTTCGGTGAGCGCGACGGGGTGAACTGGGGCAATCGCCTGGGCCTGACCGGCTCCCAGGATCTGGACTGGGGCCTCAAGGCGATCTTCACCATCGAGCACGGTTTCAACCTGAGCGATGGTACCACCTCGCAATACGGCACCACTTGGGGGCGCCAGGCCTATGCAGGAGTCGAGAACAAGTGGGGGCGGTTGACCTTCGGGCGCCAGTACGACTTCGTCTACGACTACCTCAACCAGCTCAATATCGGCGGTTATGCCACGACCTACGCGGGACATCACGGCGACTTCGACCGTATTTCCGGCTGGCGGGTGGATCGCTCGATCAAGTTCCAGAGCGCGACTTTCGACGGTTTCAAGTTTGGCATCATGTATGCAACCGACGATGCGGCCTACCCCGGTCAGTCCTCGGGCAACAAGGAAACGCTCAGCCTGGGCGCCAGCTACTTCGCCGGCCCCTGGAGCCTGGCGGCGGCTTACGTGCGCATCGACAAAAACGACATCTATCCCGACTTACAGATTGGCAAGACCGAACTGTTTGGTGAGACGCTCAATTTCGATGGCACGCCGCTTATCGTCGATCAGGAGACCGCTATCGTCGGTGGGCATTACCAACTGGGTGACTTCACGCTGGTCGGCAATACCTCGCAGACCAAGTTTAAGCGTGACGGGGAGACCGCCACCCAGCACGTATACGAACTGGGTGGCTACTACCCGATCGCTGAGAAGACCACGGCCATCGCCGCCTATCAATGGTCCGATTTCGAGGGTAACGACTGGGATCAGGTCACTTTCGGCCTCAAGCGCGATCTCTCCGACAAGACCTGGCTGTACGCCTCCTATTCCTGGATGAAGGCATCCGATGGCATTCGCGCCAACCAGGGTGCCGGCTGGTACCTGGATAACTCCAGCGACAACCGTCAGGACACTTTCCGTCTTGGCATGGTTTACACGTTCTGATTTTCGCTCGGCAGCGATTTACGAGGATAAAACGATGCAACGCAGAACCTTGTTGAGAGCCGCGCCGCTGAGCGCCCTGGCGCTGCTGATGGGCCCGGGGAGCATCGCTCGCGTGCTGGCGGCGGACACCGAGAGAGTTTCGCTGGCGTTTCCCTTCGATGTAGTCAGCTGGGATCCCACGGCGCGGATCATCCCGCAGGCCACCTCGCTCTACAAATGCGTGTTCGACCAGCCCTTGCAGTATGACGAGCGTAACCAGTTGGCCGGTGGCGTGGTCAGCGCCTACCAATGGACTGACGACAGCGGGCTGGAACTGGCGCTGGATTTTCGCGACGACGTGTATTTCCACAACGGCGATAAGCTGACTTCCGAGGACTTCAAGTACACCTTCGAGGAACGCCTGAAAGCCGATCAGTCGCTGCAACTGGGCTTCATCTGGAGCGGCATCGAGCGTATCGAAACGCCGTCTCCCACACGGGCGGTCATCCACTTCAGCAAGCCCTTCGTGACTGCCCCCCAGTACCTCGGCTTTGCCGGCTCCTTCATCCTGCCCAAGCGATACATCGAACAGGTGGGTATGGAGGCATTCCTGGCCAAGCCGATCGGCTCGGGGCCGTACAAGCTGGTGGAGTATCAGCGCAACAATCGGGTGGTGTTGGAGGCCTTCGATCGCTACTGGGGGGGCATTCCGACCCTGCGCGAGGTGAGCATCCAGATCATTCCCAACCCGACTTCGCGGGTGTCAGCGCTTCAGTCCGGGCAGGTTGCCTTCAGCTATGCACTGCCGATTCGTGATGCGCTGCGCCTGGGCGACATGCCGAACCTCACCAGTGCGCTGACGGTGACCGTGGATACCTATCTCATCCACATGCTCGACAAGGCGCCGTTGGACGACATCAACGTGCGCCTGGCGATGCACCATGCCATCGACAAGGAGGTGCTCTCGCGGGCCCTGCTCGACGGCGACCCGCAGCCCCTGTCGATGCCTTCGCCGCCTGGTACGCCCGCGCATGACGAGCACTTCAGCATGGCCTTCGATGCACAGAAGGCTCGCGACTATCTGGCCAGGTCTGGCTACAGCCTGAGCAATCCGGTGCGCTTCAAGTTCTTCGCCACCAATGGCGTGCATCCGGTCGACAACCAGATGGCCCGCGCCATCGTCCAGATGTGGAGCAAGGTCGGCATCCAGGCGGAGCTGGAGACCATCGACATGGGCAAGTACTTCCAGTCGGTGGCCGCTGGCACTCTCGAAGGTCCTGCTCTTTGGCTGTGGAACAACTCGACGGCGGACCCGGAGCTGTACTCGGGCAGCTACCTCAATGCCGACACGGTGTTCTCCGTGTGGCGTAGCGAGGATGTGATGGAGCGTTTGCGTCCACTGCTGGTAGAGCGCGACTACGCCAATCGCATCGCCGGCTACCAGGCGTTCGAGCGCTGGGCGGTAGAGCAGGGCTACAGCCTGCCACTGCTGCAAGGCGTGTCGAGCGTGGCGCACACGACTGCGTTGCGCTACCAGCCGTTCCAGAATGGCTGGATGCTGCCTTCTCGCTGGCACGTCTGACGCGATAGTTCGCTTGCCGCGTCGTTCATCCGATGTCCCTCGGGGCATCGGATGTTTTTGTTTTCAGTGGAGCTCAGAGCGGTACGCTGCTGGCCTTCAACTGGCGGAGCACGAAGCTCGATACCGAATGCCGCAGGCCAGGGATGTGGTAGAGCTTTTCGCGCAGCAATCGTTCGTAGTCGCGGGTGTCCTTCACCGCGATGCGGATGAAGTAGTCGTATTCGCCGGACACCAGGTAGGCCTCGATCACCTCGGGAGTTTCCGCCAGCGCCCGCTCGAACTTCTCCAGGGTTTCGTCGCTGTGGTGATCGAGGGTGAGCATCACGATCAGGTTGTCGCGGTAGCCGAGTTCGGCGAGGTCGATACGGGCTTCGTAGCCCCGGATCACCCCGGCTTCCTCCATGCGCTTGATCCGTTGCCAGCAGGGGCTGGAGGACAGTCCGACCTGCTTGCCGACCTCCTGCAGGCTGGCCCGTCCGTCCTTGCTGAGAACCCGCAGAATTCTTCGGTCCATCTCGTCTGGACTGTTTTTTGCATTTCTCTGATTCTGTAAAAGGATTTTTCAATCCTATCCCTATCTTCGGGAAATAAAGAAGCATATTTCACGAACAGTCAGATCAGAATGTGTTCGTGCTTTCGCGACCCCGGTCGGTCGCAGCGCGGCGCTTGGTGCGATCCGTCGACGCTGTGTGACGAGAAGCCTGCCGTCCCATGGGCAGCCCGGCGCACAGCAGGCCGAGCAACACCCAGGGCGAAACCTCGCGGGGGATGCGCCGCCGTCGCCACCACCAAGGCGCGAGCACCAGGGAGGCGGTGCCGAAGCGGATGAAGGCCAGCAGCGCCGGATCCAGGTATTGGCTGCCCATGGCGACACGGGTACTGACGGTCCAAGGTGGTCCAGACACTGACCGTGAAGAGTGCGGCGAGCAGGCCCAGGCGCAAGGACGGCGCGCGTTGGGTGGCGGGGCATGGTGATCCTCTCATCTGACTGCGGCGCGCTGCCTCAGGGAATGGACGGGGAGCATACCCGACCTGGTGGTATTGTGTAGAAGTGGTCTATCACGCAGGTTCCAGTGCGCCTGGGGCCTCCATGGCGGTTTTCCGGCTTGCCTAGGTGCGATGCCTCAGGCTCTAAAGCCATCCTGGGCGCCCGATGCGCCCGAGCCAGGCCCGTCGCTCGCGACGGGTGGCCCGTGGTCTACAGGGACGATGTCGATGCCCGCTTCGCTCATTGCCGATGCACGCCCGATACGCCGCAGCGGCCTGCTGGTTGTGCTGCTGACATTGCTGTTGGGCGGCTGCGATGCCCTGCCGGGCAAACCGCGCACTCAGCCGCAGGTGGGCAAACTGTTCCAGACCCAGGTGGATCGCCTGGCGACCCTGGCCATGCGCAGCAACCTGGAGAGCTTCGATCGACTGGCCGGCAAGCTCTACCTGCGCAATCCCAAGCAGTGGCGTAAGACCGGACTGGCCGACGCCGATGCCGCGCGCCAGGCGGTGATGACTGCGATCGACTTGCGGCGTCCGCCACCGGCGCTGGGTGGCCGCCAGGACATCGCCGCGCTAGACTATGCGCTGGGCGCCGATTTTCGTGGTGACCTCGTCGGCGCCTTCATCTAAGCCCTGCGCAGCATGCTGATCACCGCCCACGGCGGGCGCCAGGCGTTCTACATCACCGACAACCTGGACGTGCGCTTCATCCACAACGCCGCGCGCAACCTGGAGAAGGCCGTCTGGATGCTCGCTAGTCGGCGTGGCAGCGACGGGCACAAGCTGCTGCTGGCCAATGAGATCTCCGAGCAGGGCCGCAACCTGAGTTTCGCCACCGAACTCGCCAAGATGGTCGCGCGCCTGGACCTGCTCACCGACCTACTCGACGAACGCTATCGGCGCATCGGCGTCAACTACGCCCACGGCCTGTTGTTCCTCAACTTCCTGCCGGTGCAGTAGCTCAGACCTTCTTGACGAATTCGGACTTCAGCTTCATGGCGCCGATGCCGTCGATCTTGCAGTCGATGTCGTGGTCGCCGTCGCACAGGCGGATGTTCTTCACCTTGGTGCCGACCTTGACCACCAGGGACGAGCCCTTGACTTTCAGGTCCTTGATCACGGTAACGGTATCGCCATCCTGCAGGGTGTTGCCGACCGAGTCCTTGATCACCTTGTCGTGTTCGCCGGCCGCAGCCTCCTCGGTGGCGGACCACTCGTGGGCGCACTCCGGGCAGACCAGCATCTGGCCATCTTCATAGGTGTATTCGGAGTTGCATTGGGGGCAGGGTGGCAGCGTGCTCACGGGAGGTCCTCGGGACGGAATTGCGGAAAGCCGCGCATTGTATAAGGTTTTGTCCCGCTTGGGGGCTGGTGCGCAGGCGGCGTAGGGCAATCGCGCTATGGCGCTATTCCGTAACGGCCATTCGATAACAAAGCACTGAAGGCTGGAAAGCTGGACGAAAGAAACGCCAGATCTGCGTTCACTCTCGAGCCACTTGTCGTTCAGCCTCCAGCTTCCCGCGCTGTTTTCGGCTTTTTTGAGCGCATAGTGCGATCACGCGGTCAGTTCACCGCGGCGAGGGGCTCGTTGCCGGTACGCAGGTCGCGGTAGCGCTGTTCCAGTTCGCGACGGATTTCGCGGCGCTGGTAGGCCTGGGCGAAGCGGCGCTGCTGCTCGGGCGTCTTCGGGTTCAACGGCGGTACCGGCACCGGCTTGCCGTCCTCGCCGAGGGCGACCATGGTGAAGAAACAGCTGTTGGTGTGACGTACGGTCTTCGTCCGGATGTCTTCGGTGACGACCTTGATGCCGATCTCCATCGACGTGGTGCCGGTGTAGTTGACCGAGGCGAGGAAGGTGACCAGTTCGCCGACGTGCACCGGCTGGCGAAACACCACCTGGTCCACCGAGAGGGTTACCACGTACTGCCCGGCGTAGCGGCTGGCGCAGGCGTAGGCGACTTCGTCGAGGTACTTGAGCAGCGTGCCGCCATGTACGTTGCCGGAAAAATTGGCCTTGTCCGGCGTCATCAGTACGGTCATGGTCAGCTCTGCATGTCCATCTAGCATGGGGGTCACGGCTCCTCGGTGGATGAAGGGGTGCTACTTTAGTCGAATGCGCCGCGCCTGTGTGCTGATTTTCCGATTCGCTTCATCTTTTTTTTCGATCGTCAATGCGGCGCAAGCGCGCAGTGGGTGCTTGGCCGTAATAACCGCCGCAACGGCGGGATCGTCGTACCGCGAGCGAGAACCTGACGCCGATCTGTGATGGTTTTCGCAAAAGGTGCCAGGCCGCCCCGCTCGGGACGCCTTTTGTTGATTTGGGCCGGGATTCGAGCTCTCCCCACACCTATAGTCGGTCACCCCAAAACGATCCCACTGGCCCACCTCGGTACCGGATGACCCCATGCGCGCTCTTGTCCTCGCTCTGTTCTGCTGTTTCGTCCCACTCACCCACGCCAGCGAGGAGGCGATGCAGCGCTTCAACTACCTGATGGCCGATGAACAGCGGCGCCAGCAGGCCAGCCTGGCCGGCCAGGAACGCGCGGTGTTCTGCACCTACTGCCATGGCGAGACCGGCAACAGCAAGCGCAAGCACATTCCCAATCTGGCCGGGCAGAATCCGCTGTACCTGTTCCACTCCTTCGAGAAGTTCGCCAGCGGCGAGCGCAGCGACTTCGTCATGTCCAGGCTGGCGGAGAACCTCACCCTGGAGGACCGGGTGAACGTCGCGGTGTATTTCAGCCAGCAGAAGGTCAATCCGACCGAGGGCGCGCCGGACGAGCAGTTGCGCAAGACCGGCGAGAACATCTTCCAGAGCACCTGCACCGGTTGCCATGGCACCCACGCCGAGGGCATGGAAACCATGCCGCGGCTGGCCGGGCAGCCCGACGAATACCTGCGCAAGGCGCTGATGCGGTTTCGCGAGAACGACCCCAGTCGCGCCGGTTCGGTGATGATCGCCGTGGCCAGCAAGCTCTCGGTGACCGAGATCGAGGCGCTGGCCGCCTATCTGTCGAGCCTGCAACTGAGCCCGAGCGAGGAGTTGGCCAACCTCGTCCGGCTGCGCAAGGTGGCCGCTCAGTAGCGCTCGATCTGCGCCGGTGTCCGGCGCATCAGTACCTTGCCATTGCGGATCGACAGCAGCGCATGGCCCTGGGTGCGCAGCATCTCGTAATCGTCCGGCGCCGAGAGAATCAGCAGGTTCGCCGGCCGACCCGCTTCCAGCCCGTAGCGCTCGCCCAGGTTCAGCGTGCGGGCGCTGTTGTCGGTGATCAGGTCGAGGCAGCGTTGCAGATCCTCGTAGCCGAGCATGTGGCAGATGTGCAGCCCGGCTTCGAGGATGCGCAGGATGTTGCCGTTGCCCAGCGGATACCAGGGATCGACGATGGAATCCTGGCCGAAGCAGACGTTCATCCCGGCGCGGTCGATTTCGGCGACGCGGGTCAGCCCGCGGCGCTTGGGGTAGGTGTCGAAGCGGCCCTGCAGGTGGATGCTCTCGGTCGGGCAGGAGACGAAATTGATCCCGCTTATCTTCAGCAGGCGGAACAGCTTGGAACAGTAGGCGTTGTCGTAGGAGCCCATCGCCGTGGTGTGGCTGGCGGTGACCCGCTGGCCCATGTCGCGCACCCGCGCCTCTTCGGCGAGCACTTCGAGAAAGCGCGACTGCGGATCGTCGGTCTCGTCGCAGTGCACGTCCACCAGGCAGCCCGTGCGCTCGGCCAGGTCCATGAGGAACCTGATCGAGCTGACGCCCTGGTCGCGGGTGTTCTCGAAGTGCGGAATGCCGCCGACCACGTCGGCGCCCATGGCGATGGCCTCGGCCATCAGCGCGCGGCCGTCCTTGAACGACTCGATGCCCTCCTGGGGGAAGGCGACGATCTGCAGGTCGATCAGGTGACGGGTTTCCTCGCGCACTTCGAGCATCGATTTGAGCGCCGAGAGCGTCGGGTCGGTGACGTCGACGTGGGTGCGCACGTGCTGGATGCCGTGCTCGACCAGCATGTCGATGGTCTTCTTCGCCCGCGCCTTGGTGTCCTCGTGGGTCACCAGCGCCTTGCGCTCGCCCCAGCGCTCGATGCCCTCGAACAGCGTGCCGCTCATGTTCCAGGCCGGCTCGCCGGCGGTGAGGGTGGCGTCGAGGTGGATATGCGGTTCGATGAAGGGTGGCACCACCAGGTTGCTGGCGGCGTCGATATCGCCGTCGCAGGCTTCGGCCGGCGCCTGCTGCGCGGTGATGGCGGCGATCCGCGCGCCATCCAGCTCGATGCGATGGAGACCGCTGCGGCCTCGTAGGCGGGCGTTGAGGATGTTCATGGCGACTCCTTGTTCAGCGTGAGCTCGGGTGCGTCAGTACCGTGCGCGACAGGGCCAGGCGCCGGCCCTCGTGCAGGACAATATAGGCCGTGGCGCCCACCAGTATGCCGACGATGGGCGCGATCCAGGGCGAGAAATAGGCGCAGGCGGCGCCCAGGAAGTAGGCCGCCAGGCCCAGGCTGTTGTACTTCGGCAGGCGCGCCTCGGCCAGTTTCGGGTATTGGCCGCGGTGGCGGTAGAAGTAGTCGGCCATGATCACGCCGCCGATCGGCGGGATGATCGAGCCGAGCAGGATCAGGAACGGGATCAGCAGTTCGTACATGCCGCCCAGCGCCAGCAGCGTGCCGACGAAAGCGCCACTCAAGGTGACCAGCCGGCGCCGTTCGGTGCGCAGCAGATTGCAGCCGGCGGCGGCGAAGTTGTAGATGGTGTTGTCCTGGGTGGTCCAGAGGTTGAGAAAGAGCATCACCACCGCGGCCATCGACAGCCCCTGCAGCACCAGCACCTCGACGATGTCCGGCTGCTGGTAGACGATCGCCCCGTAGGCGCCGGCGACGATCATCAGGCCGTTGCCGACGAAGAAGCCGATCAGGCTGGCCCACACCGCGACCTTGCCGCTCCTGGCGAAGCGCGTCCAGTTGGTGGCCTGGGTCGCGCCGCTGACGAAGGTGCCGAAGATCAGCGTGATGGCCATGCCGAGGTCCATGCTTTCGCCTGGCGTTACTGCCAGCAGTGCATCCAGGCCGCCGATGTCGCGCGTGGCGATCCATAGTGAAGTGACCAGCAACAACAGCATTGCCGGCACCGCCACCCGCGAGAGCAGGTCCAGGCCCTTGTAGCCGACGAAGGCGGTCAGGCAGAAACCGAAGCCGAACAGCACCATCAGCGGCATCGTCCAGCCTTGCGGCAGTTCCAGCAGGCGCACCAGGACGATGGCGATGGTGGCGGTGCCCCAGGCGTACCAGCCGACCTGGGTGAAGCCGAGCAGCAGGTCCGAGAGCCGGCTGCCGCTTTCACCGAAGCAGAAGCGGCCCATCAGCACCGAATTCAGGCCGCTGCGACAGGCGATCAGGCCGAGCGCCGCGGCATAGGCGCCGAGCAGCAGGTTGCCGATCACTGCCGCCCAGAGCATGGTCTTGAAGTCGAAGGCCAGGCCGATCTTGCCGCCGGCGAACATGGTGGCGGTGAAGAAGGTGAAGCCGAACAGCAGGATGGAGGTGGACCACAGGCCCTTGCGCGCGCCTGCCGGCACTTCGCTCAAGGGGAAGTCGCTGTCGCTGTGCTGGGTCATTGCCGTTGCTCCGTGTCGAGAAGTGATGGCCGGCCGTAGCAGGTGTCATGCCATTGGTTGACCGGATGGTCAGGTCAGCAATGCCGCGGGGATTGTGCCCGGTCGGCGGAACGAGTGCGCGCAATGGGTGCGGTGCGCCGTGGTTGTGCACCCGTTTAGCCCGGTTCCCGACGAGGACTATGCTCCGCTCTGACAGCCCAATGCCAATGCTTGCTGCGGGAGTGTGCGCGTACCGGGATCAGTCGTACTCCGTCGGCTCGTGCTCGCCGAGCAGACGCCGTTGGCGCGGCGTGGCGGCGGCCAGCACCTCGGGGTCGAAGGTGAAGTGCAGATAGGGTGAGAACTTCTGCGCCACCATCCGCCGGCCGTAATGCACCTGGAGCAGGTAGCGGCTGCGGTCGCGCGTGCGGTTGCGGCTGCCGGCGTGCCAGAGTTCGCTGCGAAAGAACAGCACGTCGCCGGCGTCGCACAGCACCGGCTCGGTCTCGCGGCCTTGCCAGTGGGTTTCGCCCGGGCGCGGCTTGCGCCCGGCGCGGTGGCTGCCGGGTGTCACCCGGGTCGGGCAGAGATCCGCGTCGATGCGGTCGAGGTACAGGTGCGCGGTGCAGACCTGCATCGGCAGCTCGAATGCCGGGTCTGCCAGCAGGCTTTCCGGCAGTTCCATGGCCAGGTAGTCCGCATGCAGTTCGCCGCCGACGAAGCCCGGGTGGCTGCGCCAGGCGGTCTGGCCGATGACGTGGCAGTCCGCGCCGAGGGCCGCTTCGGCCAGTTCGATCACGCCGGGCAGGTCCAGGTACGGCAGCCAGAACGGCGAGCGGTTGAAGACGCACTTGTAGTGATCGTCCACCAGTCCCTGGTAGTCCCAGTGAACCGGTTCGAGCCGGTCGATGGCCGTGCGCAGCTCGGCGATCCGCGCCGCGTCGATCACCCTGGGCAGCAGGGCGAAGCCCTGTTCGTGCAGCGCCCGCAGGCGAGTGGCGGTGAGGCTGTCGGGCGGCATGGCAGGCATCGGGCAGGTTCCACGTGTTCTGATCGCTACAAGGATAGTCGGGTGCGGTCATCGCGGGCCGGCGATGCCACGGGCCGCGCAGGCGAGGTTTCGGTCAGCTTTGGGTAAAGGGATTTCAGTTCTGTCCGCGCGTTGGGGGAAAATCCTCGCCATCCATGATTCGCTGAAAACCGGATGTACAGATGACTCACTCTCGTTTCTCTGCGTTGCAGATCGCCTTTCACTGGCTCACCGCCGCTCTGATCCTGCTGATCGTCGCGTTGCCCTATGGCAGCGAGGCGTTCTTCGAGGCCTTGCTCGGCGGCAAGGGCAATGTGTTCACCCTGCACAAGTCGCTGGGCGTGCTGGTGCTGCTGCTCACCGTGCTGCGCCTGTGCATGCGCCGCCGCGCCCAGCCGCTGGAGGCCAAGGCGCCGCTGGAGCGGTTCCTGGTCAAGGCCGGGCATGGCCTGCTCTACCTGTTGCTGCTGGCGATGCCGCTTTCCGGACTGCTGTTCGGCAGCCGGCCGTTCAGCCTGTTCTGGCTGGTGGAGGTCGGCCCGCTGCCGCTGTCGGCCGACCTGCGCGGGCTGGCCAAGGACGTGCACATCCTCGCCCAGTACCTGCTGTTCGCCATGATCCTCGGCCACGCCGGCGCCGCGCTGTGGCACCACTACGTGCGCCGCGACGATACCCTCAAGGGCATGCTGCCGCTGCTGCGCTGAGTTCGCCCGGCGCTCAGCCCTGCACCGCTCGCGCGATGGCGCTCGCCAGATGGTCCAGCCGCTCGGCATCCAGCCCGGCGACGTTGGCGCGGCCGCTCTCGACCAGGTACACCGCATCCTCGGCGCGCAGGCGGCGCACCTGTTCGGCGCTCAGCCCGGTGTAGGAGAACATGCCGCGTTGCCGGGCGATGTGGCCGAAACGCTGATCCAGGCCGTAAGGCGTCAGGGCCTCCACCAGGCCGCGACGCAGGCTGGCGATGCGCTGGCGCATGCGTTCGACCTCGTCCTGCCAGATCTGCCGCAGCGGGTCGTCCGCCAGGATCGCCGCCACCACCGCGGCGCCATGGGCCGGTGGCGTCGACCAGAGGTTGCGCGCCAGCGAGGCGAGCTGGCTGCGCACATCCAGCAGGCGCTCGGCATTGGCGGCGATGGCGAGCAGCGCGCCGGTGCGTTCGCGATACAGCCCGAAGTTCTTCGAGCAGGAGCTGGTGACCAGCATTTCCGGCAGCGTTTCGGCGAACAGGTGCACCGCCCAGGCGTCCTCCTCCAGGCCGTCGCCGAAGCCCTGGTAGGCGAAGTCGAACAGGGGCAGCAGTTCGCGCGCGCGTACCACTTCCAGTACCCGCAGCCAGTCGTCCTGGCCGAGGTCGAAGCCGGTGGGGTTGTGGCAGCAGGCGTGCAGCAGCACGATGTCGCCGCGCGGAATCTGTTGCAGGGCGGCGAGCATGCCGTCGACATCGAGGCGGTTGTCGGCGCCGACATAGGGGTAGTGGTTGACCGGCAGGCGGGCGGCGGCGAAGAGGGTTTCGTGGATCGGCCAGGTCGGGTCGCTCAGCCAGATGCCCCGCCCGGGCAGGCATTTGGCGATGAACTCGCCGGCCAGGCGCAGCGCCCCGGTGCCACCGGGGGTCTGGGTGCAACCGGCGCGGTGCTCGCTGAGGGCGATGGAGCGGCCGCCGAGCACCAGGCGCAGCAACTGGGCGCCGAACTGCGGGTCACCGTGGCCACCGATGTAGCTCTTGGTCTGCTCGCTGTCCACCAGCCGCTGCTCGGCCAGCTTCACCGCCCGCGGGATCGGCGTCAGGCCTTGGGAGTCCTTGTAGACGCCGACGCCGAGATCGATCTTGGCCGGGTTCGGATCGCTGCGATACAGCTCCATGAGCCCGAGGATCGGGTCGCCGGGTACGCGGGAAATCTGACCGAAGTGCATCATTTGCGCCCCTGCGCGGTGCTCGCGACCTGGTCGGTGCGCGCGGCCATGATGAAGTCGTTGCGGTGCAGGCCCTTGATCGAGTGGCTCCACCAGGTGACGGTGACCTTGCCCCATTCGGTGAGCAGGCCGGGGTGGTGGCCCTCGGCTTCGGCGATCTCGCCGACCGCGTTGGTGAAGGCCAGGGCGTGCTTGAAGTTCTTGAACAGGAAAACCTTCTCCAGCTCCAGGTGGCCGTCGCGGGTTTCGACGTTCCAGTCCGGGATTTCGCGGATCAGCTCGGCCAGCTCCTCGTCGGAGACCTTCGGCGCGTCGGCACGGCAGGCTTCGCAGTGGGCTTGGGTGAGGGCGGTCATGGTCGCTCCTTTTGTTGGAATGATTGAGAGTATGAGCGTAGGTGAAATCGAGGGGTTGGCAGCGGCGGCGTTCCGCGTGGATAAGCCTGCGGCGTTGTCCACCCTACAAGCCAAGAGGCTTCGCGGCCAAGGCCGCTCCCACGGGTTTGTTGTTTGCCCGCGTAGGGTGGAAAACCGCGAAGCGTTTTCCACGCGTCGGCTTCGGTCTGCACGTTTGGCCTGCACAGGCTGAGCGACGGCCTCGAGCGACGCGTGGACAAGCCTGCGGCGTTGTCCACCCTACGCCGCCCTGGGCGGAAACTTCGGTGCGTGCAGGCCGAGGCGCATGGCCTCGTGGACTAGGGCCATGATGTCCTGGCGGGCCAGGTCGAACAGCGCATGCAGGTCCGGCAGGACGAAATACAGCGGCTGCAGAATGTCGATGCGATAGGGCGTGCGCATGGCTTCCAAGGCATCGAAGGGCTGCCGTTCGGGCGCGGCGGACAGGCTGTAAAGCGTCTCCTTCGGCGAGGAGAGGATGCCGCCGCCATAGATGCGTCGCCCTGCCGGGGTCTCGACCAGGCCGAACTCGATGGTCATCCAGTACAGCCGCGCAAGGTAGACGCGCTCCTGCTTGCAGGCGCGCAGGCCGAGCTGGCCATAGGTATGGGTGAACTCGGCGAACCAGGGGTTGGTCAGCAGCGGGCAATGGCCGAAGATCTCGTGGAAGATGTCCGGTTCCTCCAGGTAATCCAGCTCCTGCGGCGTGCGTATGAAGGTGGCCACCGGGAAGCGTTTGCTCGCCAGCAGCTCGAAGAAGGTCTGGAACGGGATCAACGCTGGCACCCGCGCCACCTGCCAGCCGGTGCTGGCCTGCAGCACGCGGTTGATCTCGCCGAGTTGCGGGATGCGTTCGCGCGGCAGGGCGAGCTGGGCGAGGCCGTCCAGGTATTCCGGGCAGGCACGGCCGTCGAGCAGCTTCAGCTGCCGCTCGATCAGCGTCTGCCAGACGGCATGTTCGGCGTCCGGGTAATGGATGTGCCCCTGCGCGTCCGGTTCGCGGGCAACGTAATGGGTGGTTTTCATCCGACCTCCCAGGCCTGAGCGTGCATCTTGTTGTTCTGAGCGTCCATTCAAGCGCGGTTGCATGCCCAAGGGGCATTCCGAGGTCGTCTCGGGAAATACTGGAAATGCGGATTTCGTAAATAAATGCTGACGATTAGTCAGGGTGGCGCCCTGGCGGGTAACTGCGAGGCGTGACTCGTAAGCAATTCTTTACGACGAGTTGCACGGCGTATGTAAAACCCAGCGGCCCAAGCTTGGCAGTGCGGCGGCGAGGGCTATCCTGCTGGCGGTACACCTGGGCGTGGTGATGGCTTTCTTCCTGACCATGCCCTATGGCAAGTTCGCCCATGGCATCTTCCGCAGCGCCGCGTTGCTGAAGTACGCCATCGAGAAACGCCAGCCCGACCGGATCAAGCGGGGCAGCGAATGAAGACCGCCGCTCATCAGGAGAGCCATGCATGCATATCGTGATTCCCGACGACTACCAGAACGTCGTCCGCTCGCTGGACTGCTTCGCCCGCCTCGACGGGCACCGGGTGACGCTCTACCACGACACGCCCGCCGATCGCGACGAGCTGGCCGCGCGCTTCGCCGACGCCGATGCGCTGGTGCTGACCCGCGAACGCACGGTGATCGACGCGGCGCTGCTGGCGCGGCTGCCACGGCTCAAGCTGATCAGCCAGACCGGCAAGGTCGCCGCGCATCTGGACCTGGCCGCCTGCAGCCGTCATGGCGTGGCGGTGATGGAAGGGCGCGGCTCGCCCATCGCGCCGGCCGAGCTGACCTGGGCGCTGATGCTCATGGCGCGGCGCCAGCTGTTCCCGGCGTTGCAGGGCTTCTATGCCGGGCACTGGCAGGTCAACCTGGGCGAGCGGCTGTACGGCCAGACGCTGGGCATCTGGGGCTACGGCAAGATCGGCCAGCGCCTGGCCCGCTACGCCCAGGCCTTCGACATGCCGGTGCTGGTCTGGGGCAGCGAGGCTTCCCGCGAAGCCGCGGTGCGCGACGGCCACCGCGCGGCGGCCAGCCGCGAGGCCTTCTTCGCCGAAGCCGACGTGCTCAGCCTGCACCTGCGGCTGGTGGACAGCACGCTGCACAGCGTCACCGCCGCCGACCTGGCGCTGATGAAACCCACGGCGCTGCTGGTCAATACCAGCCGCGCACAGCTGATCGCCCCGGGCGCGCTGCTCGAGGCGCTGGAGCGCGGTCGGCCGGGATTCGCCGCGCTCGACGTGTTCGAGGACGAACCGCTGGACGACCCCGATCATCCGCTGCTGCGTCACCCCCGGGTGCTTTGCACGCCGCACCTGGGCTACGTGGAGCGGCAGGGCTACGAGCTGTATTTCGGCGATGCCTTCGCCAATGTGCGGGCCTTCTTCGCCGGCGAGCGCTGCGAACTGGCCAATCCGGAGGTCAGCGTTCGCGGTGGCTGAGCTTTTCGTGGATTGCCTGTAGACAGCTTGCTGGCGATCGACGTTTCAACAGCATCGCCAGCAAGCCGGCTCCTACGTAAGTGTGCCCCCGCTGCGACCGGCGGGCGCACCGACCTTGCGGTCTTCGCGCAGCGTCAAATAATCTTGACAGCCAATGGCGGCGCGACCGGATCGCAGCGCCCGCCCCATAACAACAAACCCGGGCAGCCTTCATGCGTATCAAGATTCTCTGCCAGAACCGCGTCGGCATCCTGCGCGACATGCTCGAGCTGCTCGTCGACTACGGCATCAACGTTGCCCGTGGCGAAGTCGGCGGCGAGCAGGGCAACGCCGTGTACCTGCACTGCCCCAACCTGATGAACCTGCAATTGCAGGCGCTGCGGCCGAAGATCGAGGCGCTGCCGGGCGTGTTCGAGCTGCGCAAGGTCGGCCTGATGCCCAGCGAGCGGCATTCGCTGGAACTCAACGCGCTGCTCGGTGCGCTGGAGTTCCCGGTGCTGTCGATCGACATGAGCGGCGCCATCGTCGCCGCCAACCGCGCCGCGGCGCAGCTGCTCGGCGTGCGCGTCGACGAGGTGCCGGGGATGAGCCTGTCGCGCTACGCCGAGGATTTCGACCTGCCCGAGCTGGTGCGCGCCAACAAGGCGCGGATCAACGGCCTGCGGGTGACCATCAAGGGCGACGTGTTCCTCGCCGACATCGCGCCGCTGCAATCCGAACACGACGACAGCGAGGCGCTGGCCGGCGCCGTGCTCACCCTGCATCGCGCCGACCGGGTCGGCGAACGCATCTACCAGGTGCGCAAACAGGAACTGCGCGGTTTCGATAGCATCTTCCAGAGCTCCAAGGTCATGGCCGCGGTGGTGCGCGAGGCGCGGCGCATGGCGCCGCTGGATGCGCCGCTGCTGATCGAGGGCGAGACCGGCACCGGCAAGGAGTTGCTGGCGCGCGCCTGCCACCTGTCCAGCCCGCGCGGGCAGTCGCCGTTCATGGCGCTCAATTGCGCCGGGCTGCCGGAGTCCATGGCCGAAACCGAGCTGTTCGGCTATGGCCCCGGTGCCTTCGAGGGCGCGCGGCCGGAGGGCAAGCTCGGCCTGCTGGAGCTGACCGCCGGCGGCACGCTGTTCCTCGATGGCGTCGGCGAGATGAGCCCGCGGCTGCAGACCAAGCTGCTGCGCTTCCTGCAGGACGGCGGTTTCCGCCGGGTCGGCAGCGACGAGGAGGTCTACCTCGACGTGCGGGTGATCTGCGCGACCCAGGTGGATCTGTCCGAACTTTGCGCCAGCGGCCAGTTTCGCCAGGATCTCTATCACCGCCTCAATGTGCTGTCGCTGCACATCCCGCCACTGCGCGACTGCCTGGACGGGCTGCAGCCGCTGGCCTTGCACTTCATCGACCAGGCCAGCCGGCAGATCGGCTGCGCCTTGCCCGCGCTCTCGCCGCCGGCGCTGGAACGGCTGGCCGGCTACCACTGGCCGGGCAACGTGCGCCAGCTGGAGAACACCCTGTTCCAGGCGGTTTCATTGTGCGAAGGCGGCAGCATCAAGCCCGAGCACATCCGCCTGCCGGGCTACGGCGCGGCGCAGCCGCTGGGCGACTTTTCCCTCGAGGGCGATCTGGCGAGCATCGTCGGGCGCTTCGAGAAGGCCGTGCTGGAGGGCCTGTACAAGCAGTTCCCGAGCAGCCGCCAGCTGGGCAAGCGCCTCGGCGTGTCGCACACCACCATCGCCAACAAGCTGCGCGAGTACGGTATCGGCCAGAAGGGATAAGTGGCGCGCGCTGGAGGTCCGCTCGGGCCTCGGTGCGGTGTTGGGCTTCGCCGCTGCGCGGCTCAATCCAACCTACGAAAAACCGGCCCGGCCGGGCTCGTGGGATGAACCCCCTTCAGCATTCGACGATATTCACCGCCAGCCCGCCGCGGGCGGTTTCCTTGTATTTGCTCTTCATGTCGGCGCCGGTCTGGCGCATGGTGCGGATCACCTTGTCCAGCGAGATGAAATGCCGGCCGTCGCCGCGCAGCGCCATGCGCGCGGCATTGATCGCCTTCACCGCGCCCATGGCGTTGCGCTCGATGCAGGGCACCTGCACCAGTCCGCCGACCGGGTCGCAGGTCAGCCCGAGGTTGTGCTCCATGCCGATCTCGGCGGCGTTCTCCACCTGTTGCGCGGTGCCGCCGAGTACCTCGCACAGCGCGCCGGCGGCCATCGAGCAGGCCACGCCGACCTCGCCCTGGCAGCCGACTTCGGCGCCGGAGATCGAGGCGTTCTCCTTGTAGAGGATGCCGATGGCCGCGGCGGTGAGCAGGAAACGCACCACGCCGTCCTCGTTGGCGCCCGGCACGAAGCGCACGTAATAGTGCAGCAGCGCCGGAACGATGCCCGCGGCACCGTTGGTCGGCGCGGTGACCACGCGCCCGCCGCTGGCGTTTTCCTCGTTCACCGCCAGGGCGTAGAGGTTGACCCAGTCCAGTACGTTGAGCGTGTCGCGCAGGTTGGCCTCGGGCTGTTCGCTGAGCTGGCGGTACAGGTCCGCGGCCCGGCGCCTGACCTTGAGCCCGCCGGGCATCACGCCTTCGGTGCGACAGCCGGCGGCCACGCACGCCTGCATCACCTGCCAGATATCCAGTAGCCCGGCGCGGGTCTGCGCTTGCGGGCGCCAGGCGGCCTCGTTGGCCAGCATCAGCTGGCTGATGCTCAGACCGTGCGCCGCGCAGTGGCCGAGCAGTTCGGCCGCGCTGTGAAACGGGTAGGGCAGTGGGGTGGCGTCCTCGACGATGCGGTCGTGGCCGGCGGCCTGCTCGTCGACCACGAAGCCGCCGCCCACCGAGTAGTACTCCCGGCTGCGCACTTGCAGGCCGGCGGCATCGAAGGCGCGGAAGATCATGCCGTTGGGATGGAAGGGCAGCGCCTTGCGGATGAACACCAATTGCTTGGCGACCTCGAAACGGATGCTCCTCTCGCCCAGCAGGCGCAGCTCGGCGCTTTCGCGGATCGCCGCCATGCGCGCGGGAATCGCCGCGGTATCCACCGTTTCCGGCTGCTCGCCCTCCAGCCCGAGCAGCACCGCCTTGTCGCTGCCATGGCCTTTGCCGGTGGCGCCGAGCGAACCGTACAGCTCGACCCTGACGCTGGCGGTGACCTCCAGCAGCCGATCGCGGCGCAGGCCCTCGGCAAAACGCAGCGCCGCGCGCATCGGCCCGACCGTATGCGAGCTGGACGGGCCGATGCCGATCTTGAACAGGTCGAACACACTGAGAGACATGGGTGGCTCCGGTTGGCGTGATGGCGGCGCAGGCTGTCGAAGCCTGCGTTGCCGATGCGGCGGCCTCCGGCCAAACCGCATCGACCGGGATACCCCTAGCCTAGACCGTGAAGCCCGCCGCTGACGGTCGGGGCGGCAGGTTATCGGGAACCCGGCCAGGGATTGGCCTCGAGGCCATTGTGCACGGCGGTCGCCGCCTGCGCGGCCTGGCCGATGGCGACACTGATCTGCTTGAGCCCGACGACCACGTCGCCCAGCGCGTAGAGGCCGGGTACGCGGGTCTGCTGATGCGCGTCGACCTCGAGCGCGCCGTCCGCGTCGCAGTCGACACCCAGCGCCCGCGCCACCTCGGAGCGAAAGCGTGCGCCGAGGCAGGGGTAGATGATGTCGAACCGGCGGATGTCGCCGCTGGCGGTGACCAGCTCGATGCCATCGGCGCATGCGCGCAGCGAGGCGACCCGGTCGCGGATCAGTTCGATGCCGTGGTGCCGGGCCAGCGCCACGGCCTGTTCGCAGGCGTCGTGCTCACCGTAGCCGACCACCGTTATCCGATCGCTGAAGGTGCGCAGGAAGGCGGCATGGCCGATGGCGCACTCCACCTCGCCGTATACCGCGACGTTGTCGCCGCTGACCTCGTAGCCATCGCAGATCGCACACAGGCGCAGATGGCCGGCAGCGATGGCCTGCTGCGCATCGTCCATCTGCGGCAGCGTATCCTCGATGCCGGTGGCCAGGATGACCCGGCGGGCGATGCGCCGCTGGCCGCCCCAACTGACGAGAAAACCCAGCGGGTGCCGTTCGATGCGTTCGACGGTGCCCTGTTCGATTCGCGCGCCATACTCGCTGGCCTGTTGCCGCAGGCGCTCGAGCAGGTCGGTACCGGTGATGCCCGGCGGAAAGCCCGGGTAGTTGCGCGAACGCGGAATCAGCGCGGCGCGGCTGTTGCCGGCATCCACCACCAGGCAGCTGCGGCGAAAGCGCGCCAGGTACAGCGCCGCGGTCAGCCCGCCGGGGCCGCCGCCGACGATCAGGCAGTCCAGGTCGGCGCGCGCGTCGTCGGAGTTGGGCGTGGGGACGTTTTCTTCAGTGGTCATCGGCGCGGCGGTTCTTGCGAGGCGATGCCTTTATGAAGGGCACGCCGGCATCGAAGTTCACGCCGGCCGATGGCCGGGCAGCGGCCTATGCGCCAGGGGAACGTGGCGAGCGCTGTAGGACCGAGCCATGCTCGCGAACCCTGGTCCTTCTCGCGGCGATGTGGTTCATGATGAAACGTCGACAGACCCTACGCCAGGTCGGTATCCAGCATGGCGCCATGGCGGTCGGAATACTTCTCGCGAATGCGCAGGATGTCCGCCAAGGCCCGTCTGAACGGCTCGATCAGCGCCGGATCGAAGTGCTTGCCGGCCTGCTGCTCGATGTAGTCCAGCGCGTCCTCCACCGCCCAGGCCTTCTTGTAGGGGCGTTCCGAGGTGAGCGCGTCGAACACGTCGGCGATCGCGATGACGCGTGCCATCAGTGGAATCTCCTCGCCGCGCAGGCCGCGCGGATAGCCGCTGCCGTCCCACTTCTCGTGGTGGCAGAGGGCGATGCTGCGGGCCGCCTGCAGCAGCTCGTCGCTGTGGTCGCCGATGATGTCCGCGCCGATCTGCGCATGCTGGCGCATGCTGGCGCATGATCGCCCATTCCCGGTCGTCCAGCTTGCCCTGCTTGAGCAGGATATGGTCCGGCACGCCGATCTTGCCGACGTCGTGCATCGGCGCGGCGTTGAACAGGATCTCGGTGAAGTTCTCGCCGAAGCCCGCCGCCTGGCTGAGCAGGCGCGAGAAGTGGCTCATGCGGATGATGTGGTTGCCGGTCTCGTTGTCGCGGAATTCCGCGGCGCGGCCGAGGCGGCGGATGATCTGCAGGCGGCTGTTGTTCAGCTCGGCGGTGCGCAGGTTGACCAGCCGGGCCAGTTCGCGGGTCTGGTCGTAGAGCGCCAGGTGGGTCTGCACCCGGGCCAGCACCAGGTGCGGGCTGATGGGTTTGGTGATGTAGTCCACCGCGCCCAGTTGCAGCCCCTTGCGTTCGTCCTCGATCTCGCTCATCCCGGTAATGAAGATGACCGGGATGTCGCGGGTGTCCGGGTTGCGCTTGAGCCGTTCGCAGATCTGGAAGCCGTCCAGTCCCGGCAGCATCACATCGAGCAGGATCAGGTCCGGCGGGTTCTCGGCGAAGGCGATGCGCAACGCCTTCTCGCCGTCGAGGGCGACCCGGGTGCGGTAGAAGGGCGCGAGTACCGTGGTGAGCAGGTCGATGTTTTCCGGCTGGTCGTCGACCACGAGAATGGTGCTTGGCTGTTCGGTTCCGTTCACGGTCTATCCCTGTCTGTGTGGTTGGCCCGCCGCGACGCGCGGATCGCGATTTCCAGTCATTTCGCCGGCGAGTTCTTCCACCAGCGCCAGTGCTTCCTCGAAGGCATAGCGCGTGACCAGTTCGTTCAGTTCATCGGCCGCCACCATGCGTTGCATGAGCCCGAGTTGTTCGACGATGTCCGGCACCACGCGGATCGCCGCGGCATCGTCCTCGCGCAGCAGCCTGGCCAGTTGCTCCAGCTGGCCGAGCAGCCGCTCAGGATCGTGCACGGCCTGCCCCGACGGCGCCTCGTCCGTGGCGGGCGGCAGGGCGCGATGAATCTGCTCCAGCAACTGCCCCAGCGTTTGCCCGAGGGCGGCGAGCGCCGAAGGCGCGGGGTCGTGTCGTTCGTGCCGCAGCTGATGCTCCAGCGCGGCGGCCTGCTCGGCGAGGGCCGTGGCGCCGATGGTTGCGGCCAGTCCCTTGAGTGTATGGGCGATCCGCGCGGCGCTGGCGCGGTCCTCGCTGGCCAGCGCCTGGCGGATGCGTTCGACGCTGTCGGCCTGGGTTTCGCCGAAGCGGCGAATCAGGCGCCGCAGCAGTGGCGCGTCGCCGGCCAGGCGTTCGAGAGCCTGGGCCTGCTGCGGCAGGCCGGGAATCGCCGGCAGCGCCGAAGCGTCCGCCGATGGCTCGGCGGCGACCGCATCTTCCGGTGGCCGAGCCTGCCGCGGGGCGATCCACTGGCGCAGGGTGATGAACAGGCGCTGCACGTCGATCGGCTTGGCGATATGGGCGTTCATGCCGGCGGCCAGACAGCTCTCCTTGTCACCGGCCATGGCGTTGGCGGTCATCGCCAGCACCGGCAGGTCCAGCAGGCCGAGCTGCTGGCGGATTCGCCGGGTGGCCTCGAAACCGTCCATCACCGGCATCTGGCAGTCCATCAGTACACCGTCGTAGTCGCTGCACAGCAGCATCTCCAATGCCTGCGCGCCATGCTCGGCAACCTCCACGTGGATGCCGGCCTGGGCGAGGATGTCCACCGCCATTTCCTGGTTGAGCGGGTTGTCCTCGACCAGCAGCAGGCGTGTGCCGCGCAGTTCTTCGCGGGCCTGGCGGTATTCGCTGGCCGGCAGGTTGCGCTGGGGCTGGCGTGCGACCTGCTTGCCGAAGGCGTTGAGGAGGGTTTTGAGCAGGATCGAGGGCGTCACCGGCTTGATCAGGATCGCCTCGATCGGCAGGTCGCCGAGGCTCGCCATCAGCTCGTCGCGGCTGTAGGCGGTGGCCATGACGAACAGCGGCGTTTCGGCCACCTCGCTGGCGCGGATATGGCGCACCGCTTCGACGCCGCCCATGCCGGGCATCAGCCAGTCCATGATCACCAGGCGGTAGGGCCGGCCCTGCTGCTGGGCGCGCAGCAGCTCGTCGACGGCCTCTTCGCCGCGGCTGAGGGTGGCCACGTCGAAGCCCAGCGCGCCGAGCATGGCGGTGAAGATCTGCCGCGCGCTGGCATTGTCGTCCACCACCAGGATGCGCATGCCCTGTACGTCCTCGTCGCACATCGGCAATTCGCGCTGCCCGTGCTGCAGACCGAAGCGCGCGCTGAACCAGAAGGTGCTACCGGCGCCGGGGCCCGACTCGACGCCGATCTCGCCATTCATCATTTCCACCAGGCGCTTGCTGATGGTCAGCCCCAGGCCGGTGCCGCCATGGCGCCGCGAGGTGGACGAGTCGGCCTGGGTGAAGGCCTGGAACAGCCGCAGGCGATCGGCCTCGCCGATGCCGATGCCGGTATCGCTGACTTCGAAGCGCAGGCCGACGTCCTGCTCGCCGGCGTCCTCGACGCGGATGCTGACCTTGACCTCGCCCCGTTCGGTGAACTTGATGGCGTTGCTGAGCAGGTTCAGCAGCACCTGGCCGAGCCGCAGCTGGTCGCCGACCAGCGCGGTGGGAACGTCGGTGGCGATGTCGAAGAGCAATTCCAGGTCCTTGTCCTGGGCGTCGATCACCGAGAGATCGGCGAGGTTGTGCATGACGTCGTCGAGCTGGAAGTGCGCCTGTTCGAAGGCGAGCTTGCCGGCTTCGATCTTCGAGAAGTCGAGGATATCGTTGATGATGCCCAGCAGCCCTTGCGCGGCGCCGTGGACCTTCTCGATGTAGTTGCGCTGGCCGGGGGCGAGGTCGGACTGCAGGGCCAGGTGCGACATGCCGATGATCACGTTCATCGGTGTGCGGATCTCGTGGCTCATGTTCGCCAGGAAGTCCGACTTCATCCGCGCCGCCTCTTCGGCCAGCCGGCGGGCCTCGGCGATGACGCGCTCCGATTCCTTCTGCGCGCCGATATCGATCAGGGTGCCGACCAGCCCGCTGATGCCCTGCTCGCTGCCGGTGAAGCTGGCCAGGGTATAGATGATCGGGTGCAACTGGCCGTCGGCCAGCGGGATTTCCGTTTCCACGGTGAGCGTGCCGCCCTGCTGCAGCAAGGCCTGGTTCTGGGCCTGGAAGAAGAGGCGCTTGTCCACCGGCAGCTTGACCAGGTCATGCACGGTCTTGCCGAGCAGATCTTCCTCGCGCATCGCGAAGGCTTCCAGAAAGGCCTGGTTGCAACCCAGGTAGCGGCCCTGCGCGTCCTTGAAGAACACCGGGTAGGGCAGGGTGTTGAGCAGCACGCGCTTGAAGTTGAGCTGGTCGGCGATGGTCCGTTCGTAGGCCATGCGCTGGCTGATGTCGCGTAGCACCGCGCACAGGCAGATGCCGCGGCCGTCGAGATAGGGCATGCGCGTCATGCTCATCTCCAGCGGCAGTTCGTGCCCCGACCTGGTTAGGCCGATATAGCTGCCGGCACGGCTGCCCACGGCGATGGTGCCGCCGCTGTGCAGAAACGCCTCGCGCAGCATTGCGTGGCGGCTGCGGAAGCGCTGCGGCACCAGTAGGTCGGCGCCGAGGCCGAGCAGTTCGCCGGGCGGGTAGCCGAACGTTTCGTGCATCCTCGGATTGGCCATGAGGATGATGCCGCCGTCATCCACGACCACCATGGGGTCCGGGGAGGCCTCGATGATATGGCGATACCAGGTCTCGGTGCTCTGCAGCTTGCGCCGCTGGTTCTCCAGCTCCGCCATGGTGGCCTGGTAGTCCTGCAGGGCCCGCGACAGGTCGCCCATCTCGTTGTCCTCGGCGTGGCTGAAGTCGAGGCTGTGCTCGCCCTGGGCCAGGCGGTGGGTCTTGCGGGTCAGGCTTTCCAGCGGATCGAGAACCTTGCGTTTGTACAGATAGAAGAGCGTGAAAAGCACCAGCAGCAGGTTCAGCCCCATTGCCAGCAGGGCGGTTGCCATGGCGCGCTGCACCTTGCCGTCGAGCGTCCTGCGGATGTCCTGCATGCGGTTCTGCATGCTCAGCGAGATGTCGCCGATCAGGCTGTTGAGGGCGATCTTGTGCTCGCGGTAGCGCGTGCCGTAGATCGCATCCAGCGCCATGTTGATGTCGCCTCCCCTGGCAAAGGCGAAGACGGCGTCCTCCATCGCGGTCAGCCGCGCGGACCTTTCCCGGGCCTGTTCCAGCAGCGTCCGCTCGTCCCCGGCCAGGTTGTACCGGAGCAGCTGCGCGAGTATCGGCTCGCGTCCGCCGAAGCGCTCGATGGTCTGCTGGTGGGTTTCCAGGTACTGCTTCTGGCGCGTGTAGGCGTAGCCTTCGGTGATGTCGGTCAGTGCCTCGTTGGCGCGCAGGAAACGGTTCAGCAGTTCACCGGCCTGCTGGGTTTCCAGCAACCCGTCGCGGCGTTCCTGGGCCAGGGCGAACGCCAGTATCACACTGATACAGGCCATGCCCAGCAGGCTCATCATCAGCAGGGAAATGAGGTTGCTGAGCTTTCGAAGCTTCATCGAGGGCCGCCTTTGCAATTCCCGGGGACGAATTAATTGACCCAAGCGACGATGTGCGTCTTTGCCTGTGATGGCCACTAGCCAGTCTAGAAGGCCCTGTTGCGCCTGCACAGGTCATATCCGACTAATGGGGCGCGAGCCAGGACAGGGCTTGCGCTGCGGCCTGAATCTGTACGGATTAAGCCTATACAGGCTTGGCCTTGCCGCTCAGCTGTCCCGTGCAAACGTGAACCAGTTTGCAAGTGCGGACTGGCATGCGCTTCCCCCGCTTGTACCGGCGCCGTGTCTCCCGAACACTCCGCGTGCGTGCGCATTCGTCGCATGCAGGTCGCATTCCAATAAAGGCAGCCGCTGGTGATCGCCGCCGCGAACGAGCTGCCCCTCCAGTCGATGGGCCAGTTGCCAGCAGCGCACGGCTTCATCCATTGATTCCACTGAACGAATCGGGCGGCGCTCACCAGGTGCCCGGCCCGGTGCATTGCATTTTTGGGGGCTATATGTTCAGGTCTTGCGTTGCCGCAGCGGTCGCTGCGTTGTATGTTCTGGCCGCTCCGGCCATGGCCGCCGACGGCGAGCCGGTGGTCATCAAGTTCGCCCACGTGGTGGCGGACGACACGCCCAAGGGCAAGGGCGCCCTGTTGCTGAAGAAGCTGGTGGAGGAGCGCCTGGCCGGCAAGGTCAGGGTCGAGGTGTATCCGAATTCGACGCTGGTCGGCGATGCCGAGGAAATGCAGGCGCTGTTCGACAACAAGGTGCAGTTGCTGGCGCCGTCGATGTCCAAGTTCGCGCCCTATACGAAAAAACTGCAGGTGTTCGACCTGCCCTTCCTGTTCGACGACGCCGAGGCGCTGCAGCGCTTCCAGAAGCGCGATACCGCGCGCCAACTGCTGCGCTCGATGGCCGACTACGGCGTCTATGGGCTGGCCTACTGGAACAACGGACTGAAGCAGCTTTCCGCCACCACGGCGCTGCGCACGCCGAGCGATGCCAGTGGCCTGGCGTTCCGCATCCAGCCATCGCCGGTGCTCGAGGCGCAGTTCGCCGCAGTCGACGCCACGTCGGTGGTGCTGCCGTTCGCCAAGGTCTATGAGTCGCTCAAGACCGGCGTGGTGCAGGGCGCCGAGAACCCCTGGTCGAACATCCTCAGCCAGAACATGCACAGCGTGCAGCCCTATATCACCGAGAGCAATCACGGCGTGCTGGACTACATGCTGATCACCAACAATGAATTCTGGCTGAGCATGCCTTTCGCCCTGCGTTCCGAACTGGAAGGCATCATTCTCGAGGTGACCCAGGCGGTGAACCGCGAGGCCGCCGCGGTCAACCAGCGCGATCGCGAACGCATTCTCGCCAGTGGCAGCAGCCAGTTGATCACCCTGACGACGGAAGAACGCCAGCTGTGGCGCGACAAGATGCTGCCGATCTGGAACGCCTACGAGGCGGATATCGGTGCCGACGTGATCCGCGCGGCGACGACGGCCAACCGCCGGCGCTGAGGCGGCCTCAGCGATTCGAACACCACAGGAGCCGGCTTGCCGGCGATCCGCAGCCCTCGACAGCGGCTCGACGTCCCCCCTCTCCCCGGCCCTTCCCGCAGGGGGAGAGGGGGCAGCCGCAACCATGGCATCCCCATGTGATCGTGCGATCGCCCCGGGCAGGAAATGCCTGGGCGATCTGTCGTAGAGCGAGCCAAGCCCCGCAAAAGCATCGCCGGCAAGGACCCGGCGCAAGTGGTGCGCGTCGCGCACCCTACGACCGCCGACCGGCATAGCAGGCCGGCGAGCTGGGACGATCCAGCCGGTCCAGCTCCTCCTCCAGCCATTCGGCGAGCACTCGCGCGTTGTTGTGCTGTTCGTCGCGGGCGGCATAGACCAGCGTCAGCGTACCGTGCTCGGCCAGCTCCAGCAGCGGCCACCAGTGTTCCGGATGGGCCGCCAGCTCCGCGCGATAGCGCTGGCGAAACGCGGCGAAGTCCAGCGCGCCGCCCTTGAAGCCGCGGCGCAGCTCGGTCGATGGCGCCAGCGCCGGTAGCCAGGCGTCCAGCGGCAGGCTCTCCTTGCGGCAGTTGCGTGGCCAGAGCCGGTCCACCAGCACCCGTCTGCCATCGCTGGCCGCTGCGGTCTGGTAGGCACGCTTGCACTGAATCGTGGTTCGCTTCCGCGCAGTGGCAGGCTCATGCAGCGTAGGAGAAGCCGATCGCTTTTGTCGGGTATTAATGACTTCTTTTGTTGTCATAAAAACCATCATATATAGGGTATATAGAACCATTTTTATTCTATTTATTTGATTTATATAGACTAAATAATGGGCACGCTTCGTGAAGAGGAAGGTTGCGACTCACTATCCCTCAAGGAGCAAGACATGAAAAAGTCGACGGTTCTGATCGCTGCAGCGGCAATCCTGGTTAGCAACCTGGCCAGCGCGGACGAGATTCTCGAAGTGCATGAAGACCGGGCGGTGGGCGGCGGCTTCGGTGGGCTCAGCGGTTTCATGCTCGGCGCGGCGGCAGGCGGGCCGATAGGCGCACTGGTCGGCGGCGGCCTCGGTTATCTGCTGGGGCAGGGCGCGCAGAGTGCCGCCAGGCTGGAGCAGACCCTCTACGTGGTGAAGAAGGACGACGGCAACATTTCGCGCATCCGCACCTCCGACGGGCGCTTCCTGCAGGGGCAACATATCGAGCGCGACGGTGCACGGATCACCACTGCTGCGAAGTAGCGGAGGCGCCGCTGGTCGTGCGTCCGCCGGTTGAGGGATGATCGCCCTGGAGTGCCACTGCGGAGGTCCTGATGAGTTATTCACTGTTGCATGTGCTGCACCTGCTGGCGGCGATCTTCTTCATCGGCACGCTGTTCTTCGAGGTGACGATCCTCGGCCGTATCCGCCAGCAGCTCGGCGAGCAGGCCATGACGCGGGTGGATCGGGCCGTGGGTGCGCGTTCGCGGGTGGTGCTGCACTGGGTGGTGCTATTCGTCTACGGTGCCGGCATCGGCCTGGGCTGGTATCACCGCGAGGCGCTGGCCGATCCGCTGGCCAGCAGCTTCGCCACCTTGCTGACGCTGAAGATCCTGCTGGCGATCGGCGTGTTCTTCAGCTTCGGCCTGGTCGCTATCCTGCTGCGCAAGGGGCGCATGACGCCCGCCCGCTACCGGGCCATCCACTGGGCGATCCTGCTGCAGATGATCGGCATCGTGCTGCTCGCCAAAGGCATGTTCTACCTGCATTGGTGAGGCTGCGCCGCATAGCAGTTTCGTCAGCCGCGGTGATGACCAGGGTCAATTCGGCTGGCGCTTCGCTCCGTGCTTATCGGGCCTGATTCAGCCATTGCAGCCTCGTTGCTTTAGCGGCCGCGGGGGCTAAGGTGGCTGCATCCTTTCCCGATCAGCAGAGGTTAGCCATGGATTTCGCCTACAGCCCGCGCGTGGAGGCGCTGCGCCAGCAGCTGCGCGCCTTCATGGAGCAGCACATCGTGCCGCGCATCGGCGCCTGGCATGCCGAGGTCGCCGCCGGCCAGTACCCCGTTTCCTTCATGGACGATCTCAAGGCGCTGGCGCGTTCGGAAGGGTTGTGGAATCTGTTCCTGCCCTCGCTCGGTAAAGACGAACCGGGCATGGGCCTGAGCAATCTGGAGTACGCGCCGCTGGCGGAAATCATGGGCCGCGTGCACTGGGCCTCCGAGGTGTTCAACTGCAACGCACCGGACACCGGCAACATGGAGCTGCTGCATATGTTCGCCACGCCGGAGCAGCGCCAGCGCTGGCTCCAGCCGTTGCTCGAAGGCGAGATCCGCTCGGCCTTCGCCATGACCGAGCCGGACGTGCCGTCCTCGGACGCCACCAACATCCAGACGCTGATCCGCCGCGACGGCGACGATTACGTGATCAACGGCCGCAAGTGGTTCATCACCAACGCCTCGCATCCCAACTGCAAGCTGTTGATCGTCATGGGCAAGACCGACCCTGACGCCGAGACCCACCAGCAGCAGAGCATGATCCTGGTGCCGTTCGACACGCCTGGTGTCGAGCTGCTGCGCAACATCCCGGTGATGAACCACATCGCCCCGGAAGGCCACAGCGAACTCTTGCTGCGCAATGTGCGGGTGCCGGCAAGCAACCTGCTGGGCGAGGAGGGCGACGGCTTCATGATGGCGCAGGCGCGCCTGGGGCCGGGGCGCATCCACCACTGCATGCGCTCGATCGGCATGGCCGAGCTGGCGCTGGAGCTGATGGTCGAGCGCGCCCAGGAGCGCAAGGCATTCGGCAAGTACCTGCAGCAGTATTCCAATGTCGCCGACTGGATCGCCGAGTCGCGCATCGAGATCGAGCAGGCGCGGCTGCTGGTGCTCAAGACCGCCTGGATGATCGACGAGGTCGGCGCCAAGGCGGCGCGCAAGGAAATCTCGATGATCAAGGCGCTGGTGCCGCGCATGCACACCAGCGTGGTCGACCGCGCGATCCAGGTCTATGGCGCGATGGGCCTGACGCCGGACACGCCGCTGGCCGACATGTGGACCGGTGGCCGCGCCCTGCGCTTTGCCGACGGCCCGGATCAGGTGCATCTGCGCAGCATCGCGAAGATGGAAATCAAGGCCAGTGAAGCCAGCCGCGGTGCGACGGCGGCCTATCTCACCCCGCCCGGCCGTCACTGAACGCGCCGTCTCCGCTGCCTGCGCCTCTGCCCGGAGCGCGCAGGCAGCGCCCCACGCTCATCATCCATCACCGCCCCGCCCCGCCCACTTCGTTCGGGGGGCAGGGCGTTTCTTTGACATAAGCCAACGAAAGCGGCCGCCGGAGGCGTCCTTGATTGCAATCAAGGGGGATCGACTGGGCGCTCTCCTACCATGCGAGCCACATCAATAGTGCAAGCAGGTGGTTTGATGGCTCCCCGCGAGTTCTGGTCGCTGTCCGGTGTTCTACGCGCCTGGGCCAAGGGCCTTCTTATCGTTCTGGCCCTGGCGTTCTGCGCGTTGCCGCTGCAGGCCAGGGAATACCAGGCCGAACAGCAGCGCCTCGACAAGTTCTTTCCCGGTGCCAGCCTCTCGGTGGCCGAGGGCGACTACCAGGTCCGCACCATCAGCAAGGGTGACGAGATACTCGGCTACGCCTTCCAGTCCATCAACGTGGTGGATATCCCCGCCTATTCCGGCAAGCCGATCAACATGCAGGTGCTGCTCGATCCGCAGGGTGTGATCGTCGATGCCTACGTGCTCGAACACCATGAGCCGATCCTGCTGATCGGCATTCCCGAAGCAGAGCTGCACGCGTTCAATGCCAAGTACCAGGGCATCAGGGTCGATCAGCGCGTCGTGGTCGGCCGTTCCCGGGACGAGAATGCGGTCACCATCGATGCAGTCACCGGTGCCACCGTCACGGTGATGGTGGTCAACGAGATCGTCATGCGCGCCGCCCACGACGTCGCGGTATCGCTGGGGCTGGTGGAAGACAACGCCGGCATTGCGCAGAAGCCGGCGACCGTCCGCGAGGATTACTACCAGCCTGCGACCTGGAGCGACCTGACCGGCAACGGCGCGATCCGCCGCCTGCACCTGACCAAGGGCGACATCGACCAGGCGTTCAAGGGCACCGAGGCCGAAGGCATCGACGAGGCCGCGGCCGATGAGGTGCAGGACACCTTCATCGACCTCTACGCCACCCATCTCAATCCGCCGAGCATCGGCCGCGCGCTGCTCGGCGATGCGCACTACCGCACGCTGATGGACGCGCTCAAGCCCGGCGAGCACGCCGTCGCGGTGATGGCCAGCGGCGAATACTCGTTCAAGGGCTCGGGCTACGTGCGCGGCGGCATCTTCGATCGGGTCCAGCTGCGCCAGTTCGGCAACGTCATCAGCTTCCGCGACATGGACTTCCAGCGCCTGGACGATGTGTACGCCGACGGCATTCCGGATTTCAGCGAGATGGCGGTGTTCGTCGTCCGCGAACAGGCCGCGTTCGACCCCGGCTCGCCCTGGACGCTGGAGCTGCTGGTGCGGCGCCAGACCGGTCCGGTCAGCGGCATGTTCACCAGCTTCGAACTGCCGTATCAGATGCCCGAGCAGTACATCGAGCGCCCCCAGCCGACTGCCGAGGAACTGGCCGCCATCGAGGAAGCCAACCGCCCGCTGTGGGTCAGCATCTGGTACCAGAAGTCGTTCCAGATCGGCGTGATCCTCGCGGCGCTGGGCCTGCTGACGGTCATCCTGTTCCTGCAGGACACCTTCACCCAGAAGCCGCAATTCCTGCACTGGCTGCGTCGCGGCTACCTGGTCTTCACCGTGGTGTTCATCGGCTGGTACGCGCTGGGGCAGTTGTCGGTGGTCAACGTGCTGACCTTCGTGCATGCGCTGTTCCAGGACTTCCGCTGGGAGCTGTTCCTCTCCGATCCGCTGATCTTCATCATCTGGACCTTCACCGCCGCCAGCATCCTGCTCTGGGGCCGCGGCGTGTTCTGCGGCTGGCTGTGCCCCTTCGGTGCGTTGCAGGAGCTGATCAACGAGGCCGCCCGCAAGCTGAAGATTCCGCAATACGAGCTGCCCTTCGCCGTGCACGAGCGGCTCTGGGCGATCAAGTACATCGTCCTGCTGGTGCTGTTCGGCATCTCCCTGGAGTCGATGATGCTGGCCGAGAAGGCCGCCGAGGTGGAGCCGTTCAAGACCGCCATCACCCTCAAGTTCGACCGCCAGTGGTGGTTCGTCGCCTACGCGCTGTTCCTGCTGGTGATCAACCTCTTCACCCGCAAGGTGTACTGCCGCTACGTCTGCCCGCTGGGTGCGGCGCTGTCGATCAGCAGCAAGGTCCGCCTGTTCGACTGGCTCAAGCGCCGCCCGGAATGCGGCAGCCCCTGCCAGCTGTGCGCCAAGGAATGCGAGATCCAGGCCATCCACCCGGACGGGCACATCAATCACAACGAGTGCCACTACTGCCTGGACTGCCAGATGACCTATCACAACGAAAACAAGTGCCCGCCGCTGATCCTGAAGAACAAGCGCGCCAAGCGCGGCAAGAAGGCGCCGGCCGACCCGTCGCTGATCCCCGTGGTGCAGGTAGTGGAACCCTGAGCCGTCGCCGCTGGCGAGGTGCTCGACCGATGTATTTGAAGCAGATGTCCCAAAGGAGCGAAACCCCATGAGTGACAAGAGCAAGAACCATCCCGAGGTGCTGGAAAAGGGCGGCATGAGCCGTCGCGGCTTCCTCGGCGCCAGCGCGATGACCGGCGCGGCCGTTGCCGCCACTGCCTTCGGTGGCGCGGTGATGAGCCGCGAATCCTGGGCCGCGGCGGTCAAGGACGCGCGGCAGAACATCCACGTCGCGCCGGGCGACCTGGACGACTACTACGGCTTCTGGAGCGGCGGCCACCAGGGCGAAGTGCGCGTGATGGGCATCCCGTCGATGCGCGAGCTGATGCGCATCCCGGTGTTCAACGTCGACTCCGCCACCGGCTGGGGCCTGACCAACGAAAGCCGCGCGATCATGGGCGACAGCGCCAAGTTCCTCAACGGCGACTGCCACCACCCGCACATCTCCATGACCGACGGCAAGTACGACGGCAAGTACCTGTTCATCAACGACAAGGCCAACACCCGCGTCGCGCGTATCCGTCTGGATATCATGAAGTGCGACAAGATGATCACCGTACCGAACTGCCAGGCCATCCACGGCCTGCGCCTGCAGAAGGTGCCGCACACCCAGTACGTGTTCGCCAACGCCGAATTCGTCATTCCGCACCCGAACGACGGCAAGGTCTTCGACCTGCAGGATGAAAACAGCTACACCATGTACAACGTCATCGATGCCGAAAAGATGGAGATGGCCTTCCAGATCATCGTCGACGGCAACCTGGACAATACCGATGCCGACTACACCGGCCGCTTCACCGCTGCCACCTGCTACAACTCGGAAAAGGCCTACGACCTCGGCGGCATGATGCGCAACGAGCGCGACTGGGTCGTGGTGTTCGACATCGAGGCAGCGGAGAAGGCGGTCAAGGCCGGCAAGTTCATCACCCTCGGCGACTCCAAGGTGCCGGTGCTCGATGGCCGCAAGAAGGCCGAGAAGGACAGCCCGTTCACCCGCTACATCCCGGTGCCGAAGAACCCGCATGGCTGCAACACCTCGTCCGACGGCAAGTACTTCATCGCCAATGGCAAGCTCTCGCCGACCGTATCGATGATCGAGATCGCCAAGCTGCCGGACCTGTTCGCCGGCAAGCTCAAGGACCCGCGCGACACCATCGCCGCCGAAGTGGAACTGGGCCTCGGCCCGCTGCACACCACCTTCGACGGTCGCGGCAATGCCTACACCACCGTGTTCATCGACAGCCAGGTGGTCAAGTGGAACATGGCCGACGCGGTGCGCGCCTACAACGGCGAGAAGGTCAACTACATCAAGCAGAAGCTCGATGTGCATTACCAGCCAGGGCACCTGCACGCTTCGCTCTGCGAAACCAGCGAAGCCGATGGCAAGTGGCTGGTGGCGCTGTGCAAGTTCGGCAAGGACCGCTTCCTGCCGACCGGCCCGCTGCACCCGGAAAACGACCAACTGATCGACATCTCCGGCGAGGAGATGAAGCTGGTCCACGACGGCCCGACCTACGCCGAGCCGCACGACTGCATCATGGCCCGTCGCGACCAGATCAAGACCAAGAAGATCTGGGATCGCAACGACCCGTTCTTCGCCGGCACCGTGGCCATGGCGAAGAAGGACGGCATCAACCTGGAGACCGACAACAAGGTCATCCGCGACGGCAACAAGGTACGCGTCTACATGACCTCGATGGCGCCCAGCTACGGCGTGCAGGAGTTCACCGTCAAGCAGGGCGATGAGGTCACCGTGGTCATCACCAACATCGACCAGATCGAGGACGTGTCCCACGGCTTCGTCATGGTCAACCACGGTGTGAGCATGGAGATCAGCCCGCAGCAGACCTCCTCGGTGACCTTCGTCGCCGACAAGCCGGGACTGCACTGGTACTACTGCAGCTGGTTCTGCCACGCGCTGCACATGGAGATGGTCGGCCGCATGATGGTCGAGCCGGCCTGAATCCTGCCTGGGCAAGGGAGCCGCAGCCTATGGCTGCGGTTCTCTCCAGAGGATGGAGACCGGCAAGCGCTGCGGTCTGCCAACCGAACCTGCAGGAGCCTGGGGGACGCCGAGTCCTTGTCGGCGATGCTTTTTTGCCTGGCTGATCGCCGGCAAGCCGGCTCCTTACAAATTGCTACAGGGGCTGCGAAAGATGTGCATACGCAAGCCAGCGGATAGAAAGAAGGTAAACGCAGTGCCCAGACCTCAGGCGCTCGAATCGCTCCACCCCTTGGCACTTCTGGTGCTCCTGTTTCTCGGCGGCGCGGCCCAGGCGGCGCCGCAACCGATCACCGCGCTGCCGCTCGTGGCAGAGGGTGATGCCCGCTGGCGGCTTCCCGCCGGTGAGTACTCCGGACAGTTCAGTATCGACCAGCCGCTGCAACTGCGCTGCGAGCCCGGGGCGATCATTCGTGCGCAGGGCGTCGGCAACGCGCTGGCCATCGGCGCGCCTGGCGTGACCGTCGAAGGCTGCACCCTGCTCGACTGGGGGCGCGACCTGACCGAAATGAACTCGGCCGTGTTCATCGGCTCCGGGGCCCATGGCGCGGTGATCCGCGACAACCACCTCGAAGGCCCCGGCTTCGGTATCTGGGTCGATGGCTCCCGCGATGTCGAGCTGCGCGGCAACCACATCGTGGGCGACCCCTCGGTGCGCTCCCAGGACCGTGGCAACGGCATCCACCTGTATGCCGTGAGCGGGGCGCGGATCATCGGCAACTACGTCCGCGATACCCGCGACGGCATCTACATCGACACCTCGAACGGCAACCACCTCGAAGGCAACGTCCTCGAGGACCTGCGCTATGGCGTGCACTACATGTTCGCCAACGACAACAGCGTGATCGGCAACATCACCCGCCGCACCCGCACCGGTTACGCCCTGATGCAGAGCCGCAAGCTGACCGTGATCGGCAACCGCTCCGAGCAGGATCAGAACTACGGCATCCTGATGAACTACATCACCTACTCGACGCTCAGGGACAACTTCGTCAGCGCCGTGCAGCGTGGCGACACCGGCGGCGACAGCATGATCAGCGGCGGCGAGGGCAAGGCGCTGTTCATCTACAACTCGCTGTTCAACACCATCGAGAACAACCGCTTCGAGAACAGCTCGCTGGGCATCCACCTGACCGCCGGCTCGGAGGACAACCGCATCGCCGGCAACGCCTTCGTCGGCAACCGCCAGCAGGTCAAGTATGTCGCCACCCGTACCCAGGAGTGGTCGGTGGACGGCCGCGGCAACTACTGGAGCGATTACCTGGGGTGGGATCGCAATGACGACGGCCTGGGCGATGTCGCCTACGAACCCAACGACAACGTCGACCGCCTGCTCTGGCTCTACCCGCAGGTGCGCCTGCTGATGAACAGCCCGAGCATCGAGGTGCTGCGCTGGGTGCAACGCGCCTTCCCGGTGGTCAAGGCGCCGGGGGTGCAGGACAGCCATCCGCTGATGAAGCTGCCCACCGAAGAACGCCTTACCGTAAAGCAGGAGCCAACGTCATGAACGCCGTCGAGATCCAGGGCGTAAGCCAGCGCTACGGCAGCATGACCGTGCTGCACGATCTGAACCTGAACCTCGCTGAAGGCGAGGTGCTGGGGCTGTTCGGCCATAACGGCGCGGGCAAGACCACCAGCATGAAGCTGATCCTCGGCCTGCTCGCGCCGAGCGAGGGCCAGGTGAAAGTCCTCGGCCGCGCGCCGAACGATCCGCAGGTGCGCCGCCAACTCGGCTATCTGCCGGAGAACGTGACCTTCTATCCGCAACTGAGCGGCCATGAAACCCTGCGTCATTTCGCCCACCTGAAGGGCGCGGCGCTGAGCCAGGTGGACGACCTGCTCGAGCAGGTCGGCCTGGCGCATGCCGCCGATAGGCGGGTGAAGACCTATTCCAAGGGCATGCGCCAACGCCTCGGCCTGGCCCAGGCGCTGCTCGGCGAACCCCGCCTGCTGCTGCTCGACGAGCCGACCGTGGGCCTCGATCCGATCGCCACTGGCGATCTCTACCTGCTGATCGACCGCCTGCGTCAGCGCGGCACCAGCGTCATCCTCTGCTCCCACGTACTGCCGGGTGTCGAGGCGCACATCAACCGCGCAGCGATCCTCGCCAAGGGCCGCCTGCAGGCGGCCGGCAGCCTGGCGCAGCTGCGTGCCGAAGCCGGGCTGCCGGTGCGCATCCGTGCCAGCGGCATCAGCGAGCGTGACAGCTGGCTGCAACGCTGGACCGATGCCGGGCACAGCGCCCGTGGCCTCAGCGAATCGAGCCTGGAGGTGGTCGCGGTCAACGGCCACAAGCTGCTGTTGCTGCGCCAGCTGCTGGGCGAGAGCGAGCCGGAGGACATCGAGATCCACCAGCCGTCGCTGGAAGACCTCTACCGCTATTACATGGAGCGCGCCGGTGACGTGCGCGCCCAGGAGGGTCGCCCATGAACCAGGTCTGGAACATCGCCCGCAAGGAACTCAGCGACGGCCTGCGCAACCGCTGGCTGCTCGCCATCAGCCTGCTCTTCGCCGTGCTCGCGGTGGGCATCGCCTGGCTCGGCGCCGCCGCGTCCGGGCAATTGGGCTTCACCTCGATCCCGGCGACCATCGCCAGCCTGGCCAGCCTGGCTACCTTCCTGATGCCGCTGATCGCGCTGTTGCTGGCCTATGACGCCATTGTTGGCGAGGACGAGGGTGGCACGCTGATGCTGCTGCTGACCTATCCGCTGGGGCGCGGGCAGATCCTGCTCGGCAAGTTCGTCGGCCACGGGCTGATCCTCGCCCTGGCGGTGCTGATCGGCTTCGGCTGTGCGGCGCTGGCCATTGCGCTGCTGGTCGATGGCGTCGAGTTCGGCCTACTGTTCTGGGCCTTCGGCCGCTTCATGGTTTCCTCGACGCTGCTCGGCTGGGTGTTCCTCGCCTTCGCCTATGTGCTCAGCGGCAAGGTCAACGAGAAGTCCAGCGCCGCGGGGCTGGCGCTCGGCGTGTGGTTTCTCTTCGTGCTGGTGTTCGATCTGGTCCTGCTCGCGCTGCTGGTGCTCAGCGAAGGCAAGTTCAACCCGGAACTGCTGCCCTGGCTGCTGCTGCTCAACCCCACCGACATTTACCGCCTGATCAACCTGTCCGGCTTCGAAGGCAGCGGCAGTGCCATGGGTGTGCTGTCGCTGGGCGCCGACCTGCCGGTGCCGGCCGCGGTGCTCTGGCTGTGCCTGCTGGCCTGGATCGGCGTTTCGCTGCTGCTCGCCTACGGCATCTTCCGCCGGCGCCTGGCCTGACTTTCATGATTCGAAAAGGAAATCCCTCTATGAACGCACTGCATCGCATCGGCGCCGGAACGCTACTGGCCCTGTTGCTCGCCGTCGGCCTGGCCGGCTGCGGCGAGAAGGAGGAGGTCCGGCAAGCGCTCGATCCGGTGGCCTTTCACGACGCGGACGAATGCCACGTCTGTGGCATGATCATCAGCGATTTCGCCGGGCCCAAGGGCCAGGCGGTGGAAAAGGACGGGGTCAGGAAGTTCTGCTCCACCGCCGAGCTGCTCGGCTGGTGGCTGCAGCCGGAAAACCGTATGCGCGACGCCAAGCTGTATGTGCACGACATGGGCCGCAGCGTTTGGGAAAAGCCCGATGACAATCACCTGATCGATGCAACCAGTGCCTACTATGTCGTCGGCACCTCGCTCAAGGCCGCCATGGGCGCGTCGCTGGCGAGCTTCGCCGAAGAGCAGGCCGCCCGGCGCATGGCCGACGAGCACGGCGGTCGCGTCCTGCGCTTCGAGGAAATCGATCAGGCTCTGCTGCAGGAAGCGGCGAGCATGCAGCACGGCGGCATGCACGGGCAGGCATCCGGCGCGCAACACAACGCACACGCGGGTCACTGAGCCGCGATCATCTCCGACACATCCGAGGTAAGCACAATGATGGGTATCAGCGTCTGGCAACTTCTGATCATTCTCCTGATCGTCGTCATGCTGTTCGGCACCAAGCGCCTGCGCGGTCTGGGCTCCGATCTGGGCAGCGCGATCAGCGGCTTCCGCAAGTCGGTGAGCGAGGGCGAGAAGGAGCTGAAATAGGGCGGGAGTGGGGCCATGCCTGGAGTTGGCTACTGTGGATATCCATGTGCTGTACAGGTATAAAATGCCGGCAAAAGCCGATCTGGTCTCGCTGAAGATGGCCGAGGCACTGGCACGGGAGGAGGCGCATGAGACCCTCTGAGGCACTGGACTTGAACCGGGCGGCCATCCGGCGGGTGGTCGAGTCCCATCGCGCCCGTAACGCTCGGGTATTCGGCTCCGTCCTGCATGGCCAGGACACGGACAGCAGCGACCTGGACATCCTCGTCGATCCGACAGCGGAAACGACGCTGATGGACGTGGCCACCATTCAGGTGGAGCTGCAACGCCTGCTTGGCGTGTCGGTTGACGTGCTGACGCCCAAGGCGTTGCCTGATGCATTGCGCAATCGAGTGCTCGCCGAGGCCGTGCCGGTATGAGCAAAGCGCTGCGCGTACCGGATTACCTTGCGCACATCCTGAACGCAATGGAGCGTATCGACCGCTATACAGCGGACATGGATGAGGCCGGATTCCTGGATAACGAGCTGGTGCAAGACGCGGTGATCCGCAACATCGAGGTCATCGGCGAGGCATCGAATAACATTCTGCGTGCCGATGCTGCGTTTGCCGCCCAGCACGACGACCTTCCCTGGCAGGTCATGTACACCATGCGCAATCGTCTCTCGCATGGCTATGACAAGGTGGATCTGGAAATCGTCTGGAGAACGATCCAGGATGATCTTCCCCGCCTGCATTCACGGTTCATCGAGATGGGCACGACGCTTCCTGGCTCCGTTCCTGAAGAGACAGGGCCAGGGCAATCCTGAGTCTCGGGGCTCCACAAGAGCGGTATATGCACTTCGCAAGGCCTGCCCGCGATTCCGGGAACATCCTCCAACGCCGAGCTTGCGCAAGCACGAAAAGCGTCGCGCCACACGCCACCGTGGCTGCGCGCAACGGGGCTCTCCAACCGATTGTCACTTCATCCACCGTCTCGGAAAAAGCTGATTGCAATCAAGTCTGTGCAAGCCGCCTAACCTGTAAAAAGTAGCCAGCGTCCCCAGTCGGAGGCGCGGCTGCGCCGGCATGCTGAGCATGCGGCAGGATAAAGAGCGTTCTGGAGGCCTTCCGTGCAAGTTATCGATCGGCGAAAAGCCCTGAGTATCCCGCCTGTCTGGCGGCTCGCCTTTCGCCCCTTCTTTCTCGCCGGCAGCATCTATGCGCTGCTGGCGATTCCGCTCTGGGTAGCGGCCTGGACCGGGCTGTGGCCGGGCTTGCAGCCGACCGGCGGCTGGCTCGCCTGGCATCGCCACGAAATGCTGTTCGGCTTCGCCATGGCCATCGTTGCCGGCTTTCTGCTCACCGCCGTGCAGACCTGGACCGGCCAGACGGCACCGTCGGGGCGTCGCTTGATGGGGCTGGCGGTGGTCTGGCTGGCTGCTCGTCTGGGCTGGTTGTTCGGCTTGCCGGCCGCCTGGCTGGCGCCGCTGGATCTGCTGTTCCTGCTGGCGCTGGCCTGGATGATGGCGCGGATGCTCTGGGCCGTGCGGCAGAAGCGCAACTACCCCATCGTGGTGGTGCTGTCGCTCATGTTCGGCGCCGATGTGCTGACGCTGGCGGGGCTGCTCAAGGGCGACGATGGTCTGCAACGGCAGGGCGCACTGGCCGGCCTGTGGCTGGTCGCGGCACTGATGGCGCTGATCGGCGGCCGGGTGATTCCGTTCTTCACCCAGCGCGGGCTGGGCAAGGTCGAGGCGGTCAAGCCGTGGGTCTGGCTGGATATCGCCTTGCTGGTGGGCAGCGGGGTTGTCGCCCTGCTGCATGCCTTCGGCACTGCCCTGCAGCCACATCCGCTGCTGGGCCTGCTGTTCGTCGCCATCGGCATCGGCCATCTGCTGCGCCTGGCGCGCTGGTACGACCACGGCATCTGGAAGGTCGGCCTGCTTTGGTCGCTGCACCTGGCGATGCTCTGGCTGGCGGCCGCCGCGTTCGGCCTGGCGCTGTGGCATTTCGGCTTGCTGGCGCAATCCAGCCCCGCGCTGCATGCGCTGAGCGTCGGCTCGATGAGCGGCCTGATCCTGGCGATGGTCGCCCGCGTATCCCTCGGCCATACCGGCCGCCCGCTGCAACTGCCGGCGGGCATGGTTGCGGCTTTCATCCTGTTCAACCTCGGCACGGTGGCACGGGTGTTCGTCTCGGCGATCTGGCCGGTCGGCGGCCTCTGGCTGGCGGCGGCCTGCTGGGCGCTGGCCTTCGCCCTCTATGCCTGGCGCTACGCGCCGATGCTGGTCGCGCCGCGCGTGGACGGCCATCCGGGCTAGCCGGAGCGCGCAAGCGAGGCGGGCGCCCGGCGCGCTCGGCGACAACTACTACCCAACCTTCAACACCGCTGCCTCGCCCCGAGGCAGCCAGCGACTCGGCGTGCGCCGAGCATCGGAGATGATGATGAAAAGCGAGTTCCAGGATCGTCTGGCAGTGGTTACCGGCGCCAGCTCGGGGATCGGTCTGGCGCTGTGCGCGGCGTTGCTGCAACGGGGCGCGCGGGTGCTGGCGATGTCGCGCAGCCTCGGTGGGCTCGAACCGTTGCTGGGCACCCACCCGGAGCAGCTGCAGTGGCTGCGTGGCGATGTCACTTCGGCCGAGGACCTGGCGCAGCTGGCGCGCCGCGCCGCGCAGCTCGGCCCGGTGCACTACCTGGTGCCCAATGCCGGCATCGCCGAACTGGCCGATGGCCTGGACATGGCGGCGTTCGACCGGCAGTGGGCGGTCAATGGCGCCGGTGCACTGAATACCTTCGCGGTCATGCGCAACGAATTGGCCAAGCCCGCTTCGGTCGTGTTCGTCGGTACCTTTCTGATTCGCTCGAGCTTTCCCGGGCTGGCCGCCTACATCGCCAGCAAGGCGGCGCTGGCGGCTCAGGCGCGCACCCTGGCGGTGGAGTTCGCGCCGCTGGACGTGCGCATCAACATGGTCTCGCCCGGCCCGACGGCCACCGCCATCTGGGGCACGCTGGGGCTGAGCGACGATCAGCTCGAGAGCGTCGCCGACGGCGTTACCAAGCGCCTGCTGCCGGGGCATTTCCTCGAGTCCGCGGCGGTGGCCAATGTCATTCTGTTCCAGCTTTCGCAGGGCGCCCGCGGTGTGTTCGGCCAGGACTGGGTGGTGGACAACGGCTATACCATCGGCTGACGGAGGTGGCAGATGTGGTTCGAAAGCAAAAGCGCGGCGCGCCTGCGACAGGAACGAGACGAGTTGCGCGCCAGCTGTGCGGCGCAGGCAGCACGCATCGAGGCTCTGCAGCTGTCGCTGACGGCTGCCGAACAGGCCGACCGGAACAGCCAGCGTCTGCTGGCTTATTACCGTGGGGTGTCGGCCAACCTGATCCGCTTCAGCCACTCGGTAGCCCATCTGGGCGATTCCTTCGAGCACCTCAGCGGGCAACTGGACGAAAACCGTTCGCGCGCCGAGCAGGTGGCCGGCGCGGCCTTGAGCAACCAGAAGCATTTTGGCGAACTGCAGGGCAAGGCCGCGGACATGGAAAGCGGTCTGGAGCACGCCTCGCACAAGGTCGACACCCTGGCCGAACGGTCGCATGAGATCAACGGCATCGTCGATCTCATCAGCGGCATCGCCAGCCAGACCAACCTGCTGGCGCTCAATGCCGCTATCGAAGCGGCGCGTGCCGGCGAGGCAGGGCGCGGCTTTGCCGTGGTCGCCGGCGAGATTCGCAACCTGGCGGAAAAGACTGCGCTGGCCACCGGCGACATCGTGCGCAAGATCGAGGAGGTGCAGGCCGAGATCGCCAACGTACACGACTACATCCGCCTGCAGGGCAGCCAGGCGCAGGGCTTCAACCGGACGACCGAGAAGGCGGTGGAGGCCATGCGCAGCCTGTACCAGCTGGCGGGTGCCATGCGTGACAGCAGCGCGGCGTCGTCTCTGCGCGCTGGCGTGGAACTGGCGAACCTGGACGAGTTGTCGCTGAAATTCGTCGTCTACAACCACCTGCTGGGCAGCGAAAGACAGACCGTTGCGCAACTGCCCGGCGAGCGCGAATGCCGCTTCGGCCGCTGGTACTACGCTCAGGATTACGGCGCAATCCAGGGGCTGGAGCACTTCCGCCAGATCGAGCGGCCGCATACCGCCGTACATGAACAGGGGCAGGCGGCGCTGGACGCGTTCGATGCGGATGCGCTGGAGGTGGCGCTCGACCATCTCGGACGAATGGAGGAGGCCAACCTGGAGGTGATGCGCATCGTCACCGAAGTGGTCGATCACATCGAACGCGGCAATGGCGCCTGAGTCGACCATGGCGCCACGCCCGGGCCGCGCGGGCCGGCACCCCTCGGTATCGGATGACTGGCCCTCCGGTGCAAAATAATTGCACTAACCAAGCAATACTATTCGTTAGAGCTCATTCCAATTCTTCGGCACCATCGCCAGCGATTGGATGGCGATGATCTTCATCTGGCTCGCTGTAGCACCTGATCCACAACACTTGGGACGCTGGCAGATGCACCGTATCGGCCTGGCCACCATTGCCACCGTGCTCTATATCGCTTCGATGTGGATCATTGGCCTCACCCAGGGTCTGGTGTGGCGGGCGATCAACGAGGACGGCACGCTGGCGATTCCTTCGACGAGGCGCTCGATGCCAGCCATACGGGCTGCCTGGCGCGCATGCTCGGCGGTGGCCTGTTCGCCTCCGGCATGCTGCTGATGGCGCTGGCTGATCGTGTGCCAGGCACGCCGGGAGCCGCGGCCGGTGACCGCCTGATTTTCCGTCGCCCCCCCTGTAGCTCCTGACGGTCCAGGGGTGGACTTTTTTTACCTGGTCGCGCTCTGATGGCGGCCGGCCCTTCGATTGACAGAGCCTTCATGCAAGACACCCTGATCGACTGGTTCAAATCCTTCGTGCCCGCTCCGCTGAACGTCGCACCGCGGCAATGGCTGCGCGCGGCCGTCGGCGTCGCCCTGGTCGTGCCCCTGGCGTTCATCAGCGATCGCTGGCTGCTGGGCAGCAGCCTGGCGCTGCAGGTGATCGCCCCGGTGGGGGCGTCGGCGGTGCTGGTGTTCGTTGCGCCTTCCAGCCCGTTCGCCCAGCCCTGGTCGGTGATCGGCGGCAACTTCTTCGCCGTGCTGATCGGCATCCGCTTGGGGCTAAGCGGACTGCCCCCGGTGCTGGCCGCCACGCTCGCCGCCTGTTTCGCGCTCCTGTGCCTGTTTTGCCTGCGCTGCCTGCACCCGCCGAGCATCGCCCTGGCACTCGTTGCGGCCGTCGGTAGCACGGAGTTGCACGACCTGCGCTACGGGTTGCTCTGGCCGGTCACGTTCAATTCGTTGCTGCTGGTGACCTTTGCCCTGCTGTTCAACAACCTCACCGGCAACGCCTATCCCAGGGCGCGCCTGTCGCGGGACAACGAGCACCGCACCCGCGATCCGCGCCCCGGTGAGCGGATGAGCTTCATGCAGGACGATGTCGAGCGGGCGCTGGCCGAGTTCGGCGAGTACGTCGACGTTTCCCGCGACGACCTCGCGCGGCTGATCAAGCAGACCGAGAAGCATGCGCTGCGGCGCAGCATGGGTGAAATCACCGCGGCGCACGTGATGTCGCGGGATATCCACTGGCACACGCCGGACGTCTTCATCGAGCAGGCCTGGCAGACGCTGCAGCACCACCGCCTGCGCTCGCTGCCGGTGGTGGAGGGCGACGACCACCGCCTGGTGGGGATCGTCACCCTGGTCGATCTGCTCAAGCACTTCCATCCACGTCCGGGGCGGCTCAGCTTCGGCCAGCTGAAGTTCCTGCGCGGCACCAAGTTGCGCGCAATCATGAGCTCGCCGGTGGTTTCGGTGGGCATGGACACGCACATGGTCGAGCTGGTCTACCTGCTGTCCGATCGCGGTTTGCACTGCCTGCCGGTGGTGGACGAGCGGCAGCGGCTGGTCGGGATGATCACCCAGACCGACCTGATCGCCGCGCTGTATCGCAACTGGCTCAAACAGCTGCCGGATTGAGCGGCGGCCGGTTCAGATCTCGTAATACCCGCGTGACCAGTCGTAATCGTCGAGGGCCACCTCGCGCAGCAACTCGATGGCCCTGAGCAGCGCCGGGGATTCGCTGGCGCGTGCATGGACCAGGTAGATCGGGTAGGAAAATTCCGGCGCCTGCTCCACCCGCTTGAGAATGCCTTCTTCCAGATAGCGCTGGACCACCCGGGTGCGGAAGTAGCCGCGCCCGCCACACTGCACCAGGTATTGCAGCGCCAGCGGGCCGAGGCTGAACGACAGCGCGGCACGGGTGCATTCGGGCAGCGCCTGGTTGTGCTGCTTGCGGAATGCCGGTCCCCAGTCCACATACAGGTACGGGTCGGGATTCTGGGTCTGCACCACCTGGATCAGCTTTTCCTCCAGCAACTGCTCGACCTGCAGGCCCGGCCAGTACTCCGGCAAGTGCACCAGCGCGGCGTCCAGCACGCCCAGATCGAGCTTCTTCTGCAGCTCTTCGCCACTGCCGACTTCCAGCCGCACCGCGTGGCTCGGCAGTCCCTGGCGCAGGCGCTGGGCCCAGGCCAGCATCAACGGGTTGCACAGGCTCACCTCGGAACCGAGGGTCAGCAGCTTGCCGCCACCCTGCGACAGCGGCAGGTCGCGCCGCGCGGCTTCCCAGGTTTGCACCAACTGGGTGGCATAGGCGACGAAGCGCTGGCCATCATCGGTCAGTCGCGCGCCGGCGCGGTTGCGCACGAACAACCGGCAACCCAGCTGGCCTTCGAGGTTGTGTACCCGTGCGGTCACCGCCGTCTGGGTGATGTGCAGGCGTTCGGCGGTGGCGATGAAACTGCCGCTGCGGATGATCTCGAGAAAAGTGCGGGCGAGATCGATATCCATGGCGGCCTCATATTAAATAAATTCATATCAAGGCCAGTTTGGATGAGGCATCGAGGTCGGTAAATACAACAAAAGACCGGGACTCCCTGTAGGGTGGGCTTCAGCCCACCAACCCGTAACGGTGGGCTGAAGCCCACCCTACATGCCTACATGGCCGAAGCAGAACGTTACTAGGCGACTCGCACAGCGCTCAATGCGAGGTGCCTTCGGCGAACTCGATCTTGTTGCCGACGTTGTACTTGCCGGAGGGCTTGTTCATCGGGATGCGCTTGACCTCTTCCAGGCTGTTGGCGTCGTAGACGATCAGCGCGCCGTCGGCGTCCCAGACGCTGAGCAGGGCATAGCGGCCATCATGGGTGAACTCGACGTGTGCGGCGTTCTTGCCCGGCATCGGGCGTAGCGTATGGGCGACTTCCAGGGTCTGCTTGTCGATCAGGTGCACGGCGTCGTTGTTCGGGCCGAAGAACACGTCGGTCCAGGCGTAGGGCGAGTTGGCCTGGCTGCGCATGAAGAAGCCCGGGCCTTCGGTGGGAATCTCCTTGATCAGCTTCCAGGTTTCCAGGTCCAGCACCGAGATCAGTCCCTTGCTTACGTTGGGCGTGGCGAATACCCACTTGCCGTCGCGCTTCCAGTAGATGCCCGAGCCCAGGTGCGGCATGCCTGGCAGCGGAATGTCGGTGACCGCCTTGCCGGTATCCAGATCGATCACCTGGCCACCGTGGGCCTTGCGCGAGGTGGCCAGCAGGTGGCGGTAGTCGGGGGTGAAGGAAAAGTCGTCGAGGAAGTCGGCGGCCTCGATCCGGCGGGGTTCGAAGTTTGGCTCGCCGGCATAGGAGAGCTCCCAGGCCTCTTTCACATCTTTCAGCGCGACCACGAAGCTGTCGCGCGGTGGCGCGGTGTACACGGCGCTGACCCGTGACGGCGTGCCGTCCTGGCCGACCGCGGGGATGTGCTTGACCAGCGACAGGTTGCGGGCATCGAGCAGCACCAGGTTGCCCGGCAGGTAGTTGCCCACCAGCACCCAGCGGCCGTCGTTGCTCACCGCCAGGTTGCGCGTGTTCAGCCCGGCGCGGACCTCGGCGATCATGCTCAGGTTGTGCAGGTCGTAGACGCTGATCCAGCCGTCGCGGGAGGCGAAATAGACGAAGCGGCCATCCGGCGAGAACTTCGGCCCGCCATGCAGGGCGAAGTGCGACTGGAAGTTCGCCAGCTCCTCGAAACGATCGCCGTCCAGCACCCGGACATGGTGATTGCCGGCCTCGACCACGACGAACAGGTTGAGCGGGTCGGCGCCGTGCTGCGGGGTCGTCGGCAGGGTGGCGACGTCCTTGAGGATGCGGTGGCTGGCGCGGATGTCGGCATCGCTCCAGGTCGGCGCTACCGCGGAAGGCTGATACAGGTAGTCGACCAGACTGGCGATCTGGGCTTCGTCCAGCACCTTGGAATAGGCCGCCATCTGGCTCGCCGGGCGGCCGTCGCGGATCACCGCGTGGGCTTCGGCCGGCTTGATGCGGCTGAGGCTTTCCGGTAGCAGCGCCGGACCGGCGCCGCCGAGGCGATTGACGCCGTGGCAGCTCTGGCAGTGCTGTTCGTACAGCGCCTGGCTACCGGCTGGCGGGTTCGCCGCGGCAGCCCTCGGAATGGCCAGGTCGAGGGCGACGAAGGTGGCCGCCGGCAGCGCGGTGGCCAGCAATAGGGCGGGTATCAGTTGCATAAGGCCTCCGTTTGCGCGGCTGGATCACCGTGCAGCCGCGCCGGATGCTGGACCTGGCGCTCGGCGAACAGGCCGACCACTCGGCCGATCACGGTCAGGGTCGGCGGCGTGAGTTGCTGCTCATCGGCCATGCCCGGCAGCTGGCGCAGCGTGCAGCGCACCACCTGCTGGTTCTCCCGCGTGCCGTTGCCGATCAGCGCGGCGGGTGTGTCCACTGGCAGGCCGGCGGCGATCAGGTTGCGCGAGATCTCGCCGAGGCTGGCCAGGCCCATGTAGAACACCAGCGTCTGTCCGCCCTGGGCCAATGCGTCCCAAGGCAGGTGCAGCTCGCCGTTGCTCTGCAGATGGCCGGTGATGAACTGGCAGGAATGGGCCAGATCACGGTGGGTCAGCGGGATGCCGGCATAGGCGCTGCAGCCGGCCGCGGCGGTGATGCCCGGCACTACTTGGCAGTCGATGCCGCGCTGCAGGAGGAATTCGAGTTCTTCGGCGCCGCGGCCGAAGATGAACGGGTCGCCGCCCTTGAGCCGCACCACGCGCTTGTTCTGCAGGGCCAGGTCGGCCAGCAGCTGGTTGATCTCCGGCTGCGGCAGGCTGTGGTAGCCGCTGGTCTTGCCGACGTAATGGCGGCTGCAGTCGGCCGGCAGCAACGCCATCAGGCCGTCGCTGACCAGGCGGTCGTAGACCACCGCATCGGCTTGCTGCAGCAGGCTCCATGCACGCAGGGTGAGCAGGCCGGGGTCGCCCGGCCCGGCGCCGACCAGAGCGACTTCGCCCGGGGCGAACGCGGCGCTCAGCGCGGCGGGAAATGTGAGTGGCTGGTCCATGCGGTGCTCCTGAATGCTCATCGGACTACGGTGTGCGGGCGGCGCTTGGCGGCCGCTTCGATCAAATGGCGATGCTGGGAATGCGCTCGGCGGCTGGCAGGCCGATCTCTTCGTCGGAGAGGTAGCAGCCCGGGTCTTCGGCCCAGAGATCACCCTGCGCCCAGGCGCGGGTGCGGGTGTTGCCGTTGCAGATCGCCAGCCAGCGGCAGTCGACACAGCGTCCGCCGACCGCGCGCGGATGCTGGCGCAGCTCCTGCAGCAGCGGCGCCGGCTCGTTCAGCCAGATGTCGCTGAAGCGCTGGCGGCGCACGTTGCCGACGGTGTGCTGCCACCAGTAGGTGTCCGGGTGCACGTCGCCGATGTTGTCGATGTTGGCGATGCCGCTGCCCGAGGCGTTGCCGCCCCAGGCGCGCAGCATGCCTTCCAGGCGCTCGCGATGTTCCGGCAGGTGTTCCTCGACCCACTGCAGCAGCAGTACGGCGTCGGCGTCGTTGTTGCCGCTGACGAAATCGGTTTCGCGGCCGTGCTGGACGTCGTCCCAGGCCTGCTCGAAGAGCTGGCGCATGGCGTCGCGGGTCATCTGGTGATGGGTGTCGGCCTTGCGGCTGCGCTTGCCGCGGCCGCTGTAGTTGAGGTGCGAGAGGTAGAACTTCTGCACGTCGTGTTCGCGCATCAGCGCCAGCAGCGCCGGCAACTGCGGGTAGTTGTTCTGCGTCAGGGTGGTGCGCAGGCCGACGCGGATGTCGCGCTGGCGGCACAGGTCGATGGCATGCATGGAGGCGGCGAAACTGCCCTTGAGCTGGCGCCAGTCGTCATGCACCGCCTCCAGGCCATCGATGCTGATGCCGACGTAGTCGAACTGCGCCGCGGCGATACGCTCGATGTTGCCCTCGTCGATCAGCGTGCCGTTGGTGGACAGCGCAACGAAGAAGCCCTTGTCGCGGGCGTAGTCGGCGAGCTGGAAGATGTCGGCTCGCAGCAGCGGTTCGCCGCCGGAGAGGATCAGCACGCGCACGCCGGCTGCGTGCAGGTCGTCGATCACCTTCAGCGCCTCGGCAGTATCCAGTTCGTCGCGGAACTCGCTGTCGGCGGAGGTGGCGTAGCAGTGCCTGCAAGTCAGGTTGCAGCGCCGCAGCAGGTTCCAGATCACCACGGGCGGGCGCTTGTCGCTGACGCTGCGGACACCGAGCACCGGAGTGGTCGGCCGAGCCAGGGCGCGCAGGTAATGGCTGATTCTCAACATGGACGTCTCTCCTCATGGCGCGCCAAAGCGCTGCACGGGCGCGTGATTCGATGACGGCAGAATCCCCGACGGTGGGCCGGGCATCCTTGATCGGAAACAACAAACGGGCGCGGGAGGTGAGCAGGGTGGCGATCCGCTTCGGCCCATGCTGGCCTGCAGTCCGCGTGGGGTGGATCACGCTTCACCGGTCCACCTTGCGGCGCGATGGTGGATGTAAAACGCGCCATTCCTCCCGGCCCTGCTGACCGCCATTGATAGACGGTGGCTCACGCGGTCGTCATCACGTAGTCCGGTATTGGCCTTCGTAGGGTGGATCACGCTTCACCGATCCACCTAGCGGCGCGATGGTGGATGTAAAACGCGCCATTCCCCCCGGCCCTGCTGACCGCCATTGGTAAGCGGTGGCCCACGCGGTCGTCATCACATAGTCCGGTATTGGCCTTCGTAGGGTGGATCACGCTTCACCGATCCACCTTGCGGCGCCACGGTGGATGTAAAAAGCGACATCCACCCTACGTGCCTTTGCCATCCCCGACAGTTAACGCAGGCACAGCCGAAGCATGCGCCGCAGGGCAGCGCCACCCGACCGAATGCGAGTGATATACGGGTTCAGAGCAGGGTCAGCAGCATGCCGATGGCCATGACCAGGGGCCAGCCGAGCAGCAGCAGACGCCATGCGCGAGGTGCGTGGCGCAGCTCCATGAAGCCGTCAGTGATCAGCCAGGCCTTGCCGAACGCTGCGAGCAGAACGCCTGTCGCCAGCGCCTGCGTGGCACCGGCGTTACCCAGCAGGACGGTGCAAACCGATAGTGCGACCAGGCCGAGCCAGCAGGCGACCAGCACCTTGGAAGCGGACATGAGTTACCTCAGCACGTAGACCAGCGGGAACAGCAGCACCCAGACCAGATCGACCATGTGCCAGTAGAGCACGCCGGATTCCAGTCCGCCGTGGTCGTCCGGCCGGTAGGCGCCGCGGCGGCAGCGCTCGGCCAGCCAGGCGAGGATCAGCATGCCCAGCAAGACATGCAGGAAATGAAAGCCGGTCAGAATCCAGTAGAGGGTGAAGAAGGTGTTGTGCTCCATGCCCAGGCCGAGCCCGGCCAGATGCCGGTACTCGTCGAGCTTGAGCGCCACGTAGACGCAGGACGAGGCCAGCGCGGCGAGCAGCAGCAGGGCCGCGCGTCCCTGGCGGGCCTGGCGTACCTGTTCGACCGACAGGGCGGCGAACAGGCCGGAGGTCAGCAGGCCCAGGGTCAGTGCCAGGCCCGTCGAGCTGTCCAGCGCCGCGCGGCTTTGGTCGAACAACTGCGGGTTGAACATCTGCGTGACGGCGAAGGCCAGGATCAGGATGGCGAACACGGTCAGCTCGGCGAGGATGAAGAACCACATCGCCAGGTCGCCCGGCAGCCGCCGGGGCGCGCGGGCGAGCGTTTCAGCCGAAGTGGACATCGACCACATCCATCAGCGCGGCGACGGTCTGCGGATCATCCGACAGCGGTTCGGCCAGGCAGGCCAGGCAGGCCTGGCGCGGCGTCATCCCGGAGCGAATCATCCGCGCGGTGAAGATCAGCAGGCGGGTCGAGGCGACTTCTTCCAGATCATGCTGCTCCAGCCGGCGCAGCGCCTGGCCGAGCCTGACCACCTGCGCCGCGAGCGCGGCATCCACCTGCGCCTCGTTGGCGACGATGCGCTCTTCCTCGGCGGCCGGCGGATAGTCGAAACGCATCGCCACGAAGCGCTGGCGGGTGCTCGGCTTCATGCCCTTGAGCAGGTTCTGGTAGCCGGGGTTGTAGGACACCACCAGCATGAAGCCCGGTGGCGCCTGGAGCGCCTCGCCGGTGCGCTCGATGAACAGTTCGCGACGATCATCGGCCAGCGGGTGCAGCACCACGGCGGTGTCCTGCCGCGCCTCCACCACTTCGTCCAGGTAGCAGATGCCACCCTCGCGCACCGCACGGGTCAGCGGGCCGTCCTGCCACCAGGTGCCCTGGGCGCCGATCAGGTGCCGACCGACCAGGTCGGCGGCGGAGAGGTCGTCGTGGCAGGCCACGGTGTACAGCGGCAGGTTCAGCCGATGCGCCATGTGCTGCACGAAGCGGGTCTTGCCGCAGCCGGTCGGGCCCTTGATCAGCACCGGCATGCCGTGCCGCCAGGCCTGCTCGAACAGCGCCTGCTCGTTGCCCAGCGGTTGATAGAAGGGGGCGTCCGGCCTGTCTGCGGTCGGGATCTCTGGCGCATTCACGGTAATACCTCACTGCGGCAGTTGGTTAAGCATCTGCCGCCAAGCTACCGACCTCGCCGGCTCCCCTCAAGCCATCCGCCGGCAAAGCTTGATTGCGATCAAGACTGCTCGAGATCGCGACCGGATCGACGCGCGAAGCCGCGACAAGGCGTCACGTTCAAGGGGTGCCGATCTATCTCTTGATTGTCGTCAAGCGCGTCGGCAATGGGCCTCTCCTAGGATGCAAGCGCACCACGCGAGCCCCGGGGAACTGCCACACCGCTGCCACATAGCAGGAATCGCAAGACGCGATCCAGAGGAGATAACCGTATGAGCAAGCACCATCTGGCAGGCTTCATCGCTGCCTTTTCGCTGCTGGGCCTGGGCGTCACCCAGGCCGCGGCCAACCCCGAGAATGCCGAGGCGGCCTACAAGGGGCAGGCGTCGGCCGTCGACCCGGCCAGCGCCCAGGTCGTGCATTCTCCCGGCGCGCCTGACCTGACCTCGGCCGAATTCGAAGTGGCCAAGGAAATCTATTTCCAACGCTGCGCCGGGTGCCACGGCGTGCTGCGCAAGGGTGCGACCGGCAAGCCGCTGACGCCGGACATCACCAAGGAGCGCGGCCAGGCTTACCTGGAAGCGCTGATCACCTACGGCTCGCCCGCCGGCATGCCGAACTGGGGCACCTCCAATGCGCTGACCAAGGACCAGATCACCCTGATGGCCAAGTACATCCAGCACACGCCGCCGACCCCGCCGGAGTGGGGCATGGCCGAGATGAAGAACTCCTGGAAGGTGCTGGTCAAGCCGCAAGACCGGCCGAAGAAGCAGATGAACGATCTGAATCTGCCGAACCTGTTCTCCGTCACCCTGCGTGACGACGGCAAGATTGCGTTGATCGACGGCGACAGCAAGAAGATCGTCAAGACCATCGAGACCGGCTATGCGGTGCACATCTCGCGCATGTCCGCCTCGGGTCGCTACCTGCTGGTGATCGGCCGTGACGCCAGGATCGACATGATCGACCTGTGGTCCAAGGAGCCGGCGAAGGTCGCCGAAATCAAGGTGGGCATCGAGGCCCGTTCGGTGGAGACGTCCAAATTCAAGGGCTACGAGGACAAGTACGCCATCGCCGGTTCCTACTGGCCGCCGCAATTCACCATCATGGATGGCGAGACGCTGGAGCCGAAGCAGATCGTCTCCACTCGCGGCATGACCGTGGACAAACAGGAGTACCACCCGGAACCGCGCGTCGCGGCGATCATCGCCTCGCACGAGCATCCGGAGTTCATCGTCAACGTCAAGGAAACCGGCAAGATCATGCTGGTCAACTACAAGGACATCGACAACCTCACCATCACCAGCATCAATGCCGCGCCGTTCCTGCACGACGGCGGCTGGGACAGTTCGCACCGCTACTTCATGACGGCGGCCAACAACTCCAACAAAGTGGCGGTGGTCGATTCCAGGGAGCGCAAGCTGAGCGCGCTGGTTGAAGTCGGCAAGATCCCGCACCCGGGACGTGGCGCCAACTTCGTTCACCCGAAATATGGCCCGGTCTGGGCGACCAGCCACCTCGGCGACGAGAGCATCTCGTTGATCGGCACCGATCCGAAGAACCATCCGCAGTATGCCTGGAAGCACGTCGACACGCTCAAGGGGCAGGGCGGTGGTTCGCTGTTCATCAAGACCCATCCGAAGTCCAGGCACCTGTACCTGGACACCACCTTCCATCCCGATGCCAAGGTCAGCCAGTCGGCTGCGGTATTCGACATCGGCAACCTGGACGCCGGTTATCAGGTCCTGCCGATCGCCGAGTGGGCCGGTCTGAAGGAGGGCGCCAAGCGCGTCGTGCAGCCTGAGTACAACGAAGCCGGCGACGAGGTGTGGTTCTCGGTGTGGAGCGGTCAGGAGGAGGAGTCGGCCATCGTGGTGGTCGATGACAAGACCCTGAAGCTGAAAACAGTGATCAAGGACAAAAGGTTGATTACCCCAACCGGTAAATTTAACGTCCACAACACTCAGTATGACGTGTACTGAGTCCCACCGGGAGCGGGCCTCAAGATCCGCTCCCAATTAGCCTTGAGGAAGTAACGCATGAAGAAAATCCTGATTCCCTTGCTCGCCCTGGGTGGCGCGCTGACCCTGCAGCCGGCCCTGGCGCAGGACGGCGAAGCGCTGTTCAAGAGCAAGCCTTGCGCCGCGTGCCATAGCATCGATGCCAAGCTGGTCGGTCCGGCCTTCAAGGAAGTCGCCGCCAAGTACGCGGGCCAGGACGGCGCTGCCGACCTGCTGGCCGGGCACATCAAGAATGGCAGCCAGGGTGTCTGGGGTCCGATCCCGATGCCGCCAAATGCTGTCACCGAAGAAGAAGCCAAGATCCTCGCCGAGTGGGTTCTTAGCCAGAAGTAACACCCGGAGGACGTCATGATTCTGTCCCGCCATGCCGTATCGCGTCTGGGGCTCGCACTGGCGTCCCTCCTCCTGATTCCCGCGGCCCAGGCCGATGCGCCCAGCGCCGCGCGCCAGGCCCAGCTCGACCATCTGCTCCTGCAGGACTGCGGCTCCTGCCATGGCCTGCGCATGACCGGCGGCCTCGGCCCCGCGCTGACCCGCGAGGCGCTTGCCGGCAAACCCCGTGACAGCCTGATCGCCACCGTCGCCCATGGCCGCCCCGGCACCGCCATGCCCGGCTGGAATGCCCTGCTCGACGAGCCGGACATCGCCTGGCTGGTCGATCGTCTCCTCGAAGGATATCCCACGCCATGATCCGTCCTTTCCTGCTGCTGGCCGCGGCCGGTCTGCTCGCCGCCTGCGCGCAACACCCGCTGCGCGGCACGGGCGATCTCGGCGTGGTGGTGGAACGCGCCACCGGCAGCCTGCAGATCGTCGAGAGCAGCGGCCAGATCCGGTTGGCGCGCATCGAGGGGTTGGGCGATCTGTCCCACGCCTCGGTGGTGTTCTCCCGTGATCAGCGCTACGCCTACGTATTCGGCCGCGACGGCGGGCTGACCAGGGTCGACCTGCTGCGCCAGCGTATCGACCGGCGCGTGATCCAGGGCGGCAACAGCATCGGCGGCGCGATCAGCCAGGATGGCTCGCTGATCGCGGTCGGCAACTACGAGCCGGGCGGGGTGAAGGTGTTCAACGCCGACACGCTGGAGCTGGTCGCCGACATCCCGGCCACGCCGCTGGCCGACGGCAGTCGCAATTCGCGTGTCGTCGGGGTGCTCGACGCACCGGGCCGGCGCTTCATCTACAGCCTGTTCGACACCAACGAGACCTGGCTGCTGGACTTCAGTCAGGGCGATACACCCACCGTCACGCGCTTCGAGAATGTCGGCAAGCAGCCCTACGACGCGCTGCTCACGCCCGACGGCCGCTACTACATCGCCGGCCTGTTCGGCGAGGACGGTATGGCCAAGATCGACCTCTGGCACCCCGAGCGTGGCGTCGAGCGCATCCTCGACGGCTACGGCCGCGGCCAGCAGAAGCTGCCGGTGTACAAGATGCCGCACCTGGAAGGCTGGACCGTGGCCGGCAACCAGACCTTCGTGCCGGCGGTCGGCCAGCACCGCGTGCTGGTGATGGATTCCGAGAAGTGGCAGCAGACCGACGCCATCGACGTCGCCGGCCAGCCGATCTTCGTCATGGCGCGCCCCGATGCGCGGCAGATCTGGGTCAACTTCGCCCACCCGGACAACGGCAAGGTGCAGGTGATCGACAGCGAGACGCACGAGGTCATCGCCACCCTGGAGCCCGGCCCGGCGGTGCTGCACATGGAATTCACCGCCCGCGGCGACCAGCTCTGGCTGTCGGTACGCGACGCCAACGAGGTGCAGGTCTGGGACCCCTACACGCTGAAGTTGATCAAGCGTCTGCCGGCGCAGAGTCCGAGCGGCATCTTTTTCAGCAGCCGCGCCCACCAGACGGGGTTGTGACATGCACATCGACGCCCTCAGTCGCCGCCTGATCGACTGCTACCAGCACGGCATGCCGCTGTGCGCCGAGCCCTACCGCGCGATGGCCGAGACGCTCGGCTGCGCGGAAAGCGAGGTGCTCGCCTGCCTCGAACGGCTGCAGCAGGGCGACGGCCTGTCGCGTATCGGCCCGGTGTTCGAACACAGCCGCGCCGGCGCCAGCACGCTGGTTGCCCTGGCCGTTCCGCAGGCGCGCCTGGAGCGGGTCGCCGAATGGATCAGCGCCTTTCCCGAGGTCAATCACAATTACCTGCGCGAGCATCGCTACAACCTCTGGTTCGTGCTCACCGGCCCGGATCGTGCGCATATCGACCGCTTGCTCGCCGTGATCGAGGCCGAAACCGGTCTGAAACCGCTCGACCTGCCGATGCAGAACGCGTTTCGCATCGACCTGGGTTTTCCGCTGGGAGACGCCCGATGAACGCCTGCCTCGACAATCGACAGGCGCTGCAGCTGCGCCGCCTGCTCGAAGCCGGCCTGCCGCTGGTGCCGCGCCCGTATCGGCGGCTCGCCGAGCAGATCGGCAGTCGTGAAGCGCTGGTGCTGGAACAGGTCCGGCAGTGGCAGGCCGATGGCCTGTTCCGCCGCGTCGGCCTGGTGCTCAAGCACCGCGCCCTGGGCTTTCGCGCCAACGCTATGCTGGTGCTGGACGTGCCCGACGAACAGGTCGACGCGGTCGGCCGCCTGCTCGGCCAGGCCGCGGGCGTCAACCTCTGCTACCAGCGCCCGCGACGGCTGCCACAGTGGCGCTACAACCTGTTCTGCATGGTCCATGGCCGCGAGCGCGAGCAGGTGCTCGGGCTGATCGAGGCGCTGCTGGCCGCGCACGGCCTGAGCGCGCTGCCGCATCAGGTGCTGTTCAGCACGCGCGCCTTCAAACAGTGCGGCGGGCGTTATGCGCCGCCAGCGGAGGCCGCCCATGGATGAGTTCGACCGCGCGCTGATCAACCGCCTGCAGCATGGCCTGCCGCTGGTGCGCCAGCCCTGGGAGGCGCTGGCCGAGGAACTGGGCAGCATGTCCGAGACGCTGCGCGCGCGGGTGCAGGCCTTGCTGGACGATGGCGTGCTGACCCGCTTCGGGCCGATGTTCGATATCGAGCGCCTGGGCGGCGCCTTCACCCTCGCGGCGCTGGCGGTGCCCGAGGCGCGCTTCGACGAGGTCGCCGCGCAGCTCGCGGCGATGCCGGAAGTGGCGCACAACTATCGCCGTGAACACCCCTGGAACATGTGGTTCGTGCTCGGTTGCGCGACCCCGCAGGGCATCGCCGAAACCGTGGCGCGCATCGAGGCGCGAACCGGGTTGGCGGTGCTCAACCTGCCGAAGGAGGAAACCTACCATGTCGGATTGCATTTCCCCGTCTGACCAGGCGCTGGCGCAGCGCCTGGTGGCGCTCACCGAAGCCGGCCTGCCGCTGGTCGAGGACCCCTGGGCCTGGCTCGCCGGTGAGCTCGGCCTCGAGGTGGATGAGACCCTGGCGCTGCTGCAGCGGTTGCAGGCCGCCGGCGCGATCCGCCGCATCGCCGCCGTGCCCAACCACTACCGTCTGGGCTACCGGCACAACGGCATGACCGTGTGGGACGTCGACGATGCCGAGATCGAGCGCCTCGGCGCGCTGATCGGCGCCCAGCCCTTCGTCAGCCATTGCTATCGTCGCCCCCGCCGCGAGGGCTGGTCGTACAACCTGTTCGCCATGGTCCACGGACGCGACGCGGCAGCCATCGAGGCCTACCGCAACCAGATCCGCGCCTTGCTCGGCAAGGCCTGCCATGGCGACGAAATGCTGGTTTCCAGCCGCATCCTGAAGAAGACCGGCCTGCGCATCGGCGCGCTGCAGCGCAGCGCCTGAGACGTCCGTTCCGGCGACTGCGCGGGCGATGTTGGGCTTCGGCGCTTCGCGCCCCAACCCAACCTACCGGCAATCGCACGACGTACCTTGGGTTGAGCGCAGCGAAGCCCGACGGGCGACCTCCCAGGCGATGCCTTCGCATGGCGCCGGGCTTCGGCGCGTATGAGTCATCCGGCTTTCGCTGCAAGCTGCCGGCGTGAGCCGGCGCGCTGTGCGGCGTGCTTGGCATGTTCTGCAAGGACCCCCGGCAGCCCTCGAAGCGCCCGGAAAGACCGACTGCCACGTTCGGTTTTTTCTTGATTGCCATCAAGCAGGTTTCGATAGCCTCCTTCTTAAACTGGCTACGCCAAGCCATGAGGAGGCGACCATGTCCGAGACCTTCACCAAGGGTATGGCCAGGAATATCTACTTCGGAGGAAGCGTCTTCTTCTTCCTGGTGTTTCTCGGCCTGACCTATCACACAGAGCAGACTTTCCCCGAGCGTTCGAATGCATCGGAAATGACCGAAGCGGTCGTGCGCGGCAAGGCAGTCTGGGAAAACAACAATTGCATCGGCTGTCACAGCCTGCTCGGCGAGGGCGCCTACTTCGCGCCGGAGCTGGGTAACGTGTTCGTCCGTCGTGGCGGCGAGGAGGCTTTCAAGCCCTTCCTGCAGGCCTGGATGAAGGCTCAGCCACTCGGCGCCCCCGGTCGTCGCGCGATGCCCCAGTTCCATCTTTCCGAGCAGCAGGTTGACGATATGGCGGAGTTCCTCAAGTGGACTTCGAAGATCGATACCAACAACTGGCCGCCGAACAAGGAGGGTTGATTGATGGACGTCTTTGTTTCCGATTTCACTGGAGGGGCCACGAGATGAGCATCATCAATCCGCATCTCAAATTCCAATCGCAGGCGGTTGCCAAACCCTACTTCGTGTTTGCACTGATCCTATTCGTCGGTCAGATCCTTTTCGGTCTGATCATGGGGCTGCAATACGTGGTGGGCGACTTCCTGTTCCCGCTGCTGCCGTTCAACGTGGCCCGGATGGTCCACACCAACCTGCTGATCGTCTGGCTGCTGTTCGGCTTCATGGGGGCCGCCTACTACCTCATTCCCGAGGAAGCGGATCGCGAGCTGCACAGCCCGAAACTGGCCATCATCCTGTTCTGGGTGTTCGCCGCCGCCGGTGTGCTGACCATTCTCGGCTACCTGTTCGTGCCTTACGCGGGTCTGGCGGAAATGACCAAGAACGAGCTGCTGCCGACCATGGGACGCGAGTTCCTCGAGCAGCCGACGATCACCAAGATCGGTATCGTGGTGGTGGCCCTGGGCTTCCTCTACAACATCGGCATGACCCTGCTCAAGGGTCGCAAGACCGTGGTCAGCACGGTAATGATGACCGGCCTGATCGGCCTCGCGGTGTTCTTCCTGTTCTCCTTCTACAACCCGGAGAACCTGGCGCGCGACAAGTACTACTGGTGGTTCGTCGTGCACCTGTGGGTGGAAGGCGTGTGGGAACTGATCATGGGTTCGATGCTGGCCTTCGTCCTGATCAAGATCACCGGCGTGGACCGTGAAGTGATCGAGAAGTGGCTCTACGTGATCATCGCCATGGCCCTGATCACCGGCATCATCGGTACCGGTCACCATTTCTTCTGGATCGGCGCGCCGACCGTATGGCTGTGGCTGGGCTCGATCTTCTCCGCGCTGGAACCGCTGCCGTTCTTCGCCATGGTGCTGTTCGCCCTGAACATGGTGAACCGTCGTCGTCGCGAGCATCCGAACAAGGCCGCCTCGCTGTGGGCCATCGGCACCACCGTGACCGCCTTCCTCGGCGCTGGTGTATGGGGCTTCCTGCACACCCTGGCTCCGGTGAACTACTACACCCACGGCTCGCAGATCACGGCCGCGCATGGTCACCTGGCTTTCTACGGTGCCTACGCGATGATCGTGATGACCATGATCAGCTACGCCATGCCGCGTCTGCGTGGCCTGGGTGAAGCACCCGATGCACGTGCCCAGCGCATCGAAGTCTGGGGCTTCTGGCTGATGACCCTGTCGATGGTGGCCATCACGCTGTTCCTCACCGCCGCCGGTGTGGTGCAGGTCTGGCTGCAGCGCATCCCGGCCGATGGCGCCGCCATGTCCTTCATGGCGACCGCCGACCAGTTGGCCATCTTCTTCTGGCTGCGCCTGGTCGCCGGGGTGTTCTTCCTGATCGGCCTGGTCTGCTACCTGTGCAGCTTCCGCCAGCGCGGTCGGGTGCCGGTCGCAGCAGCGACAGCCGCCACGGCCTGAGACGAGTCGCAATGAGCATCGACGGCCCGGCTGGTAATAGCGGGCCGTTTTGCGTTTCAACTGCCAGCACGGAGTAACCCGCATGGCCTTTACCATCGAAGTGGAAGAGTGGGTCGGCAGTGTCTGGCACCGCTTCATCACCCGTCGCGCCAGCCCGGACTTTCCCGAGGCACGGGTGGAGCTTCAGAGCATGCAGCGGCCGCTGTCGCTGCTGTTCCGCGCCATGGGCGGGGCCAGCGGGGTCGGCGTCGAAGCCGCCAGCGCGCGAGATCTGCTGCTGCGGCGCAACCTGCTGCAACAGGTCGCCGGGACCTGCAAGCAACTGCCGGTGGCCTGGTGCGACGCCAGCAACCTGCGGCTGCCGCAGAGCCTGGCGGTCTACCCGGAAGTCTCGCTGAACCAGGATCTGTATCGCTGGCTGGCGTTGCTCGCCGCGCAGGCGGGCCAGATGCGCCACTGGGCGCGGGACAACCAGCGCTGGACCCGGGCCATCCTCGAGCAGTTCCCGGCCATGCGTGCGCGTTACCGGCGCCTGGTCGAGGCCCATCTGCAGTTGCGCCCGGACCCGAGCCAGTTGCCCAAGGCCGAGGCCGCGCTGGAAAGCGCGCTGTGCCAAGCGCTGCGTGAACCAGGCAGCGTCAGCCAGTTCCCGCGCAGCGAACGCGCGCCTTGGCCATTGCCGCTGTGGCTGTACCCGGCGGACAATCTTGGTGAGCCCCAGGCTGCCGATCGGGCCGAGGAAGGCGAGGGCAACCTGGAAGCGCCGCCCGGCGGCGAATCGCGCCAGCGCAAGCGTGCCCGGCGCGTGGAGGAGAGCGCCAGCAAGGGCGGCCTGCTGCTGTTCCGCCTGGAGAACCTGTTCAGCTGGTCCGAGCATATCGAACTGGATCGCTGCGGCGACGACACCGAGGACCTGGATGCGGCGCGCGTCGCCGAGGACCTCGACGAGCTGGCCCTTTCGCGTCAGCGCATGCGCCAGGGCGGCGGCCTCAAGCTGGATCTGGACCTGCCGGCCGCCGACTTCGACGACATGCCGCTGGGCGAGGGCATCAAGCTGCCCGAATGGGACTACCGCAAGCAGTGCCTGCGGCAGGATTTCGTCAACCTGCAGCTGATGCTGCCCCGCGGCGCCGAGGCCAGGCCGCTGCCGCCGCACCTGGCACCACTGGCGCGGCGTCTGCGTCGGCAGTTCGAGCACCTGCGCAACGACCGCCAGTGGCTGCGTCAGCAACCCCAGGGTTCCGAACTGGACATGCAGGCCTGGCTCGACTTTCACGTCGAGCGGCAGAATGGTCAGTGCGCCGAGCGCGGTCTGTTCATGGAGCAGCGGCAGAATCGCCGCGACCTGGCCTGCCTGCTGCTGGCCGACCTGTCCATGTCCACCGACGCGCACCTGGACAACCAGCACCGGGTGATCGACGTCATCATCGACAGCCTGCTGCTATTCGGCGAGGCGCTGTCGGCGGTCGGCGACCCGTTTGCGCTGTACGGTTTCTCCTCGCTGCGTCGCCAGCAGGTGCGCATGCAGGAGCTGAAGAGCTTCCGCCAGCCCTATGGCGACGAAACCCGCGGGCGCATCCAGGCGCTCAAGCCCGGCTATTACACCCGCATGGGGGCCGCCATCCGCCAGGCCACCGAACTGCTCGGCAACTGCGAGCAGCGGCGCAAGCTGTTGCTGCTGGTGACCGATGGCAAGCCGAACGATCTGGATCTGTACGAAGGCCGTTACGGCGTCGAAGACACCCGCCAGGCCGTCATGGAAGCGCGCAAGCAGGGCCTGCTGCCGTTCTGCATCACCATCGACCGCGAGGCCGGCGACTACCTGCCGTACATGTTCGGCGCCAACGGCTACACCCTGATCAAGGAACCGCAACAACTGCCGTTCCGCCTGCCGCAGCTGTACAAACAGCTGACCCAGCCGTAGGCAAGGTGGGTGGAGGGCGGTGATCTCCACCGTGGCGCTGCATCGCGCGTGACAGCGCGTGACAGTAGGGTGGATGTCGCTTTTTACATCCACCGCGATGCCGCCCGGTGGATCGGTGGAGCGTGACCCACCCTACGCCGGAGCAGCCGCTTGCCACAACGCAACCGCGTAGGGTGGATGTCGCTTTTTACATCCACCGGGTGTCGCTTGGTGGATCGGTGAAGCGTGATCCACCCTACGTCGGAGCAGCCGCTTGCGGCAACGCAACCGTGTAGGGTGGATGTCGCTTTTTACATCCACCGCGATGCCGCCCGGTGGATCGGTGGAGCGTGATCCACCCTACGGAGCAGCCGCCTGCCGCAACGCAACCGCGTAGGGTGGATGTCGCTTTTTACATCCACCGGGTGT